>NZ_AP025498.1:0-739175 GCF_024347535.1 Vibrio kanaloae
TGCACTTCTCCGACACCTTTCGGTGTTCCTGTCATCACAACATCACCATCTAGCAAAGTTGTATAAGAAGATAACTCTTCAAGAATGGTCTGTGGGGAGTAAAGCATTTGCTCCACATGTCCTTTTTGCACGCGGACACAATTAATAAACAGCTCTAGATTTAAGTCAGACAAATCTAAATGTTCAGTTGGCACAAAACGACTCAACACAGCAGAGCCATCGAAGGCTTTGGCTCGTTCCCACGGTAAGCCTTTCGCTTTTAAGTTACTTTGTAACTCTCGTTTAGTTAAGTCTAATCCAAGTCCTACAGCAGAATACTGACCATTTTCAACAATAAAGCAGATTTCAGCTTCGTAATGCAACGCTTCTTGATGAAAAGAACATAAAGAAGAAGTCACGCTGGTACTCGGCTTGTTAAAAACCACCATTGCGTCAGGGATAGTATTGTTGAGCTCTTCAATGTGATCGACATAGTTACGCCCTACACACAAGACTTTAGTGGGTATTGCTGTTCGTTTCGAGTTCATCAATTGCTCCTGATTTATAACGCTGCTCATAGTTTATCCCTGAACTATTCTTGGGATACAAAGTTTACCGTATCAGAAGAAGAGAATCTTCGACAAGATGGTTACCAGTCTCTAAATTCTGATCTTTAACTCAATTCAATGATTTGAAATCTTTTATGCGGAGATCGCAGCAATGCGAAATAACAGTTCAAAACAGAAACCCAAAACAAAAGTTCAAAACGAAAAAAGCCCTCTCGAACCAGAAGGCTGAGAGGGCTTAGCATGGTGTCTAGGACAGTATCCTAAAAGGTAAACCTAAGGAGTAAACACTATGCTAAATAAGTCTGCGACTTATAGGTAGTAACGAGCACCAAGAAGCCATTGGTCGTCAGCTTTTTCTTTGTAAACGCCAGAACCTTGTAGGTCGAATTGGTAGCCAGCAAAGCCTACGAACTGAGACGTAAAGTTGTATTCAGCTTGTAGAGCAGTAGTAGCAAACATAGTTTCGCTCATCTTGTCGTCTTCTACTGCTTCGTAGTTGACACTTAGGTTAAGACTGTTAGATAGCGCGTAAGATGCCAGTAATTCCACAGCTACCGTTTCTTCAAGAGCAACACCAGCGCTTGAGTTCATGTAGTTGTTCATAGCGTAAACACCAGCTAAGAATAGACCTTCTGAACCATAAGAACCGTAAGTAGCACTTACTACATTTGAATCAGCAGTTTTAGAACCGCCGCCGATGTTACCAAACGTAACATCACCAGTGTTGTATGCGTAGTTTGCTGTGAAATCAGAGATAGCGTAGTTCAATGCGATTTGAGCACGGTTGCCATATTTATTCGAATCAGCGACTTTACGACCTTGCCATGCAACCCCTACGTTTAGAGAACCAGCGTTACCAAAATCGATAGCGTTACCGTAGCTAACCATCTCTTCACCACGACCAGTACCTAGGTTACCGTGATCGTCGTAGATGAAATCATTCGCGAATGCGATTGGCATATCTGCAACACCAGCAACGTTATAGTATGGTGCCCATTGAGTACCCACAACACCACGACCGAAGTCTTCATGAGTTAGACCTAAGTAACCTAAACGTGTTGCGAATGATTAATCACCACCGTCTAACATATTTAGCGCCCACTCACCTTTGGCATCTGCTGTGAAGCCATTGCCAAGCTCATGAGTAGCATTGAAGTTAATACGTGGAGAAACAGCTTCTACGCCAATATCGTCTTCGCTGATACGGTCATCGCTATTTACATCACCAACTGCAACTGAAACATGGCCGCCAACTGAGAATGTTGTGCCATCTTCATTGTAAAGTTCTACTGCAACTGCCTGTGTACCAAATACCGCACCAGAAATCGCTAGCGCCAAAAGTTTCTTATTCATTGTCATATCCATTTGTAACTGGGTGAATTATTCACTAACAACCTCACATTGATAAGAGAAGTTGTTAACTACATTTAACAAGTAGGCAAACACTAATCGATGAATGACAAGAAGTTGCATTAAAATATATAAAATAAAAACAAATCTGCCATGAATAGAGAGGCTCTTTCTAGGAAACATTCTGTAACATTTAGAATCTTTTAATCGAAGGCAAAATCACAGAACCCGAAGCAAGCAATACATCGATATACCGCTGTTTATTGACAAAAGCGTTAGACATAAAAAAGGGCAACCAGTCGAAGACCAATTACCCTATCTGTCAGCTACATTGTTACTTCAGCCCTTTCATAGCTAAACGGCTTAATCTACTATTTAAAACAAACTTCAGCCCAACGAGCCAAACCTGCAGTTACAGAACCGAAGTAGTTTCCACTCACAATAGGCACATTAGGCACTGCTTGTTGTACTGCTTCGCGAAGTATCGGTGAACGCGCTGAACCACCTGTCATGTAAATTACATCGGGCTTCTTCTGACCTTGTTGTATCGCCTCTGTCACCAACTCAATCATTTTTGATTTTGGTGTTTCAATGGCAGCAATCATCTGTGCAACAGAGATATCCACTTCAACCAGTTCAGACGCTACATTAATCGCTGCTCGATATTGAGAAGATTCTGCTAGTGCAATTTTGGCTTCTTCAGCTCTGCGTACAATGCCGTAACCTAAAGTATCGTGATAAACCTTCATCAAACGGTCTAGCTTTTGAGGCTCTGAAGCTTCTTTACGAAGTAACTTCAAGGCCGCCAGATTTTCGCGAGAATAAAAGTTCTTTTGAGCTTCGACATTATTAATCGCAATAGGGTTCCAGAATTGAGTCAAAGGCATATCAATGCCCGTTGTACCTTTACTACCTATCCCAAAAGGTGACATTAACTGTTTAAACGCAAGGTAAATATCAAGGTCATTACCACCTACCCTTTGTCCACTGTGAGCTAATAAACTTTGAGTACGATCCGCTTTATTAGACCAACTTGGTCCCATTTCCAGCAATGAGCAATCCGTAGTACCACCACCAATATCGACAACCAATACGGTTTGATTTTCAGTCAAGGTACTTTCGTAATCAAGGCCCGCCGCCACAGGCTCAAATTGGAAAGCGATATCATGAAAACCTGCACGCTTAGCGGCACGAGCTAGTATACTTTCGGCTTGTCTATTTGCCTCTTCGCCACCTCGACCATGAAAGTTAATCGGTCTGCCGATAACGGCTTGTTTAATCTGTTCTTGAGTCGTGAGCTCGGCTTGATTTTTAATATTCGCCATCATGGCGCACACTAAATCTTCGAAAAAACTCACTTGCACATCATGCAATCCACTCGCTCCAAGGAAAGACTTAGGAGATTTAACGTAGTAAACATCACGAGGGTCTTCCAAATATAGATCTAATGCAGCCTGACCAAAAGCCATGTCTTCCGGCACCAAATCGATACTTTCTTCTCGGTTAAATGCAATAGCGCGTCGTAACACCTGCTCACCAACGGCATCGCTAGGCTTAATATTTAAATGGCGAAAGAGATGCTCGGAAACACTTTCACGAGTTGGAGCAAACACGGTTGAGGGAATATAGTGTTTTTTACCTTCTAGCGGTAATAGACTTGGCTCCCCATTTACCATTGCCGCAACAGAACAGTTCGCAGTCCCATAATCAAATCCGATAAACATAATATCCCCCACTCGACAAAAGGGACGAGATGCTACATGAAAATCCTCAAAATTACGAGGTCATTTGTTGATTTTACTAGGTCACTTCTTGGTTTATAAGGCTCTGCAAAGGAAAACAAATATGCTACATTTCAGCACAAATGAATCACGGGTCAAATAAATGAAAACACCTTGCCGAGCGGCTTGTAAAAATAATGGCGGTATATGCAGTGGGTGCCATCGAACAATGGATGAGATTATAGGCTGGAAAGGGTTATCTGAAGGCGAAAGAGAGTTGGTGATGAATAATCTGAGTGGCATTAACTCTACTCACCAATGCCCAGCATGCAATGAACCAGCACAATGCGATATCAGCGCAGGTAAAGAAACCTGTTGGTGCTTTGAGCTAGAAAAACGTGATACCGGCAATATCCCAAAGGCTGGAGCTTGCATGTGCCGTAAGTGTCTATCTGCCTTACCTATTCAGTAGTTTTTGTTCCTATGAACTTCCACTAGAACGCGAAGAGAAGCGAGATACCATTACCTCGCTTCAAGACACAATTAACTAAATGAGTGATTACTTAGCTTTTACAACCAGTGCTGGCTGAGAGAACTCTACTCCACTCCAACCATAAATCATGAAGTTTCGAATATTTTGATGGTCGGTATTATCAGGAAAACCTAGCACATCATTTCGATAAAACTGCCCAAAACAAGCCAATGTTTGCTCTGCTGAAAGTCCTAACGCTAGACCAAAGGCAAAAATCTTACATGAACCATTGTTCTGCCCTGCCGCATTGACCACATCGCCATTACTGAATTCAGTTACAGATAAGTCATAATACCTGTCTATCACTTGCATTGTATCTTCAAATTGAACGCTTTCAGGTGCTTGTTGCAATATGTCTAAGAAAGTTTCCAGTTCCATTTACTTATTCTCCATTAAGTACATAACAGACAATAGTTTATATTGTTTTACGGTAAGAGTAAGCCCTACAGTTTACTCTGAAAAGTGATTCATCTTTTCACTCAACACCTGCAATCACCTTAATGAAACTAATGACATAGTATTATCATGACGTTATATTATTTCATTAAATGATTAACATTGTTCAATAACGAATATGCATAAAGATAAAAACGTAGAACTGTTTAGATACCTTAAGCCAGGTACAAAAACAGCGGGTGTGTTGGAATTTGGCCCTGATGACTCAATCCAAATTAGTACACTCTATATAGGGCACAAAGAAGATCAGTATCTGATCTTAGATCTCTCACAAAAAGCGACTGAAGCACTAACACTTAGAAAGCTTATCAACGTTGATATTATTGTTCGTGCGATTACTGATACCGAGTTAGGGCATATTATTGCGTTTAAAACCAATGTACTCGCTCATATAACCTCACCAGCACATCTTCTCTTTCTTCGCCCACCTTCCAATTTTGCTACCAAACCGATCCGCGAACATGAAAGATACAAAGTATGCCTCGATTGTGAAGTCAACTTTGATACTCTGTCGCTTGATGCAACACTAGTGGATTTTTCTGCCTCTGGTTGTGGTGTCTATATCGCGCAACCAACAGATATAGATATTGGCTGGAAAATCAAAGTAAACTCAATCCTAAGTGAATATTTGGATGACGAACTTATCCATAAAGTAGTGAGTAAGAAAAGACAAGGCCAAGGTTGGTTACTAGGAATTCAATTCCCAGATCACCTAAATATTAGTGATGAATTGAAAACACGGCTTTTAGAGCAAGCTTTTGTGGCCGGTTCTTCATAATTTTCTAATATTGAAATTGTGAGATACAGTAATAAAGAGCGATTAAACCAAGAGCTTTATAGCAAAAAAATGGTGAGCCAAACCGTTCTTTGACCACCGAATACCGGTTCATCGATACTGATTGAGCAGTACTAAGCCGCTAAAACTAATGATTAATCTCATTCCAGTAAGAGTGTTTAAAATGAACAAAAGCTTGGTGTAGTGTATCTTCCTTGATCGGCTTTACAATCACGTAATTTGCCCCCGCGCCAAAAAAACGGTCTCGGGTCGACTTTTGAGCATCAGCGGTGCACGCATAAATAGGAGTCCGTATACCAATCTCACTTCTCAATTGTTGAGTCGTTTCAACCCCACCTAAGTTTGGAAGTTGGTTGTCCATTAAAATGAGGTCAAACTTATTCGCCTTTGCCATATCCAAAGCTTCTAAACCATCTTTTGCCCAAGTAACTACCATTCCATACTTTTTACAAAAAGCTTGAGCGATAAACGCGTTGGTATGATTGTCTTCCACGAGTAAAACTTCCAAAGACCGATTAAATAGTGTCTGAGGCTCCATCTTTGTATGTTGTTTTGAATCCAACGAGGGTTCTGAATGCAACTCAATAGGGATCTCTATTATGAATTCTGACCCTTGTCCTTTGATACTACGGACGTGAATATCTCCTTCAAGCATATCGACAAGGTTTTTTACAATCGTTAATCCCAAGCCTGTACCACCATATTCACGAGTCGTCGTTTCTTCAGCTTGAACAAACGGTTCAAAAACAGCCTCAATTTTACTGTCATCAATACCAATGCCGCTATCTTTCACTCGAACAATTAAGCTGGCTTTATCGGAGTTAAAAATACTATCGATCTCAAAACTGACAGAAATGCCACCTTGATGAGTAAACTTAAGGGCATTGCTCAATAGATTAAACATAATCTGGTTCAGTCGAACTTGGTCAGTGTAGATCTCAATATCATCTACCAAGTGATTCACAATACTAAAAGCGACCGATTTATTTTCACAAAGCGGACGATAGATACTATCCACAGTATTGACCAACTCACCCAAGCGGAAATTTTTCTTTTGTATATTAAACTGACCTTGTTCTATTTTAGAGAAATCCAAGATATCGTTAAGTACTGCCAGTAAATGTTCGGCACTGTTACAAAGTACATCTACCCGATCTCGGTTGTCTTCATTCTGGATAGACCGTTTGAGCAGCTGAGATACACCTAAAATACCGTTTAACGGCGTACGAATCTCATGGCTCATTTTAGCTAAAAAGTCTGCACGAAGGTTTGCAAGCTGCTCAGCTTCTTCTCTAGCTCGATCTGCCTGTCTCTCCGCTTCAATGAGCTTGGTGATATCTTGCCCTTGTACGACAACACCCGTAATACCGTGCTCAACACTAATTGCAGACATGTTCCAGCGAAACACTTTATCCCCAATTGGAACGTTAATGCCCGTCAGCTTTGACCCTTGAACCACCATTTGAATATTAGGCAACATTCGTTGCTCAAACTCATCAGCCATCGCGCCATAGTTGTCATCATCATCAAATAATGCCATACGAGCTGCTGGGTTCATCTGAATCAGGTCACCTTTTTCAGACCAAACCAAAATAGGAGAATGGGCAAAATTGAAGAGATCTTGAAATTTTTGGTTCTGTTCAGATAAGCGGTCGAAGGTGTCTTCTAGTGTGCAGCCAATATGGTGGAACTCGAAAATATTAGAACCATCAAACTTACTGTATTCTTCGCCACCGCTTGCTGAACGAGTGAAGTCCATCAACTTGTCTAATTCTGCAGCCACTCTTTTTTGAATCCAAGCGCGGGCAAAGAAAGACATAAGTATAATCAACACCATCACAACAATGGTGGCTCGCTCATAGTTTTCTTCCAACGCGATAAAATTTGTGTTCTTTTGTACCGCACGAATAGTGAGGGGAGTTTCCACGGCATTTATCTTAATCGTCGCGATGGTAACGAAATGGCGAGGTAGTTGATCGTACATTTTATAATTAAGGATACTTGCTATCGTATAGCTTTCATCACCCTTGAATGTAGAAGCGACAGGCGTGCCATGCGCTTCAATAACGATATTCTCGCAATTACTGCCTCTCTGGATGGATTCCGCAAGAGAGAAGTTATTATCTAGTACAATCGCGATATACAACTGGCCAAGAACTTCTCCTGTCTTATCGTCGACAATAGGTGTTCGACGAGCCAACAAGTGACGGTTACCAATATCCGTCATAAGCTTTAAAAAGTGCCAATTACTACTGAACGCAACTTTATCAGAAATATGTTCTAAGCTGGTTGCATCCAAACCATAAAATTGACCATTACCATCCTCCCAAGCCAAACCATCATGAGTAGAGAGAAAACGTAAATCAGGGGCATGGTTCGGCTCACGTTGATCAATACCAAAAAAAAAGTAACTCAGCGCTTTATCATTATGAGTATCAAAATACTCTCTTAAGTTTTCGCTGTGTGAATTATTGTCTTGATGGATTTGCAGCACCGATAAACGATAATCAAACATGTTTTGGATCAGGCTTGAGGTCTGCTGAACAGTTCGGTTCGTCTCTTGTTTTACGATACTACTGCTACTTTCATAGTTGTGAATCAGCACACCAAGTGCCATCACCCCTATGACTAAAATAATAATACGGGTAATTAATTTGGCTAAGGTGTTCCTTGGTGTACAAGCGTAGCTTTTCTTCATTATTGACCTGAGTACCTAAATGCGCGCTTCTTAAGCTCAGAAATACGTTCTGGGGAATCTTCGCTGGTCACCACTTCAAACTCACCGGAGTAAACGGTAGGAACTTTCAAGCCACTGAGATCCCATTTGATTGCCTCTGCCATCGCAATCCCAGTATCGTCATTCATACGCATAACTGTCACATCTAGGTCCCCACTTTCGATTGCTTCGAGTTCTGCCGATCCGCCTCCCCAACCATTGACTAAGATATCCCTACCAGACTCACGAATCGCTTCAGCGGCTCCCAAAGCAACATCTGTTGAACATGCATAGATAAAGTCTAGGTTTTTATCGTTCTCTATGCTGATTTTAGCCGCTTGGTAACTGCTCTCTTTATCAGACTTGGTGTAAAACGAAGACTTAAGTGCAAAATTTGTATCGGAGTTCACTTCACGAATAAAGGTATCTCCACGAGCATCACTTATATAACCTTCTGAACGATAAAGAACAGAGTACTGACTGTCTGGTTGACTCACTTCTTTAAAATAGTCCGCCAATTTCAAACTCCCTGTCGCATGATCAAAACCTACATACATAAACGGCTGTCTATCAGCCCACGCACGCACAGGAGTGGTAATATTTTGCAAGATCAGTTTGGTATCCGTATAACTCAGCACATGTTCAATAAATTTACGGTGTCGCGTCGTATCTAACGTAAAAATTAAATAATCAGTTTTATTTTCAACCGCTTCTTGTAGAGAAATACTCTGTTGATTGATATCAGCATTAACACGTGTAAAAACCTGATTGATCTGGTAGTTGATTCTCAATTTATCGAGGCGCTTTTCAAACGCTTGAATATTACGCACCCAGTAGTCAGAAATCTGTTGACCAGGGTACACGACTGAAATAGTAATAGGCCTATCTTGAACTAACCTCAATGGCACGGGGTGGTTTTGAACAGCTTCGACCATTTTATCGGTCAATATTTTTTGCTTTGGAAACTTAGAGAGGTAATCTTGATATTCCCAATATCCATTGAGAGCGTGGGAAAGAGCGGACGTAGAAAATACGGTAATTCCAAACAACATAAGTAAACGTTTCATATATTTCTCGTTTTCTATGAGCTACTTTGGCTCATTTTTAACCTAGCATGACACCATATCTTTGTATGGATAGAATATATTATGTAGTACAGCGGTAAGAAATGATAGCGTCCAAGCCTAATTAGAACGATATTCTAAATGAGCAATTCATTAATCTTGAAATAACATTGATATTGACAATTTATTGCCCATAAAAGGATCATAGAACCTATAATGGTTAACCTTTATATTCAATATGTTAAGTTGGTTTCATCAACAGTTATCGATCATGAAAGCTGATTACGAGTGGACATTTAAGCTATTAATTATGAAATTTTGATATATTGAATTTTCTCTTCTTCCCACTCAATGATTAGCTCGAGTGATACCAACTTTTCTTTGTGGGATTTGGGGAGTTGTTTGATTGCGTATTCGGTTTTTAATGCCTGGCTTTTTGAGTCGACATTAAAACTCCACACTAGTGACAGTGGCCCTTTTCCTTTCAGCGCTTTTGCCCCTTTACCTTGTTGATGCAGCTCAAAGCGACGTTCCAAATTATTAGTAACACCACAATAGAGCGCATTGTGTCTGTTACGGATCAGGTAGACTACCCAACCCGCATCTTTATTAAAAACTGACATCTATAACAGTGATTCAATTAACTCTTTTAACTCTGCAACTTCTGCGCGCAGGCTTGCAACCTCTAACTCGAGTTCTTCAAGCTTTTCGTTAGTCGCCGGTGGAGTAGCCGTGCCCACTGGTGCCGTCGCAAACGCATCAACATCCACTTCACCGCTTAACAAATGTTGATAGCGTGATTCACGCTTACCAGCTTCACGAGGTAGCTTAACGACTAACGCACCCGTTTCTCGTGCAGCTAGCTTCTCTAGAGTCGCTTCCACCTCTTTCACGTCAACGAAATTCGCTAGGCGACCAGTTCGAGTGCGAAGCTCACCCGGTGTCTGCGCGCCACGAAGCAGCATACAACAAATGATCGCACGTTCTTGCTCTGTGAATTGCAAATCACCAAATTCGGTATTGCAGAAGCGATGTTGATACTTGTTTACACGACTATTGAAGCTGCTTTCATCACTCACCATACGACGCGAGATCAAACCATCAACCGCATCCAAAACGTCTGATTCTGACATCGAAAGAACCGGATCACGGTTACTCTTTTGATTACAAGCCGTAGTTAAGCTATTCAACGTGAGTGGATAGTGATCAGGAGTCGTGACTTCTTTCTCGATCAAACACCCAATGATTCTTGCTTCAATTGGGGAAAGTACTGTGTTCATCGTTTTTCCTTTTTATTATTTTTGATAATTCCATCTCTACGCCTAACCATTCAGTCACTGAAGATTAGTGCTCAGACAGAATAGGTACTCTTTTCTTTCTACCTTGCTCATCAATCAATATGATTTTAGAACGGTTTAACTCTATTTCCACGACTTCCAAGTAAGTACGCTCTTGTACGTACGCATCACGAAGCTTGTTTTGCTCTGCTGAAAATTCAGTGACATTGTCATCCAAATCTTCGTTTTCCAATTGTTGTTGATTCATTTCACATTTCGTATCAATGCAGTGTCTACAGGGATACTAACTTGAACGGTGAGATAAAAACAATCACACATCAGCGAGAGTGTCGAATAATTATACAACCTTACTTTTGCTTTGATCTAAAGACTGTTACAACATCAATTGATATGCTTTAATCAGAACCAGACAATGTATTTGACGATTAGGAAAAGGAATCTATGAGCAGCGTATTTGAAATTGTTAACCAAGCACGACGTAAGAACAAACTTAAGCGTGAACTTTTAGACAACGAAAAGAAAGTTCGTGACAACCGCAAGCGTGTCGACCTTCTTGATAACCTACTTGATTACATCAAGCCAGAGATGACTCATGACGAAATCCTAGGCATTATCAAAAACATGAAAGCTGACTACGAAGACCGCGTTGATGACCACATCATTAAGAGCGCAGAAATTTCTAAAGCTCGTCGTGACATCAGTCGCCGTATCCGCGAACTAACAGAAGAAGATAAGCAAACTCAAGGTAAAAAGTAATTTAACCTAGTTAATGGATTTGCAATAATGTCAGTAACCCACTTAATACTCCGTATAAGTGGGTTTTTTGTACGTAAAGCACAAAATATGACATCGCTAGACGATATCTAAGCTACTGAAAAGGTCGTACAGTTGATGAGATTTATAAGGCTTCGCCAGATAAGCATTCATACCGGCTTCAAAGCAGTCTTTAATGTCCTCTTCTAATACGCTAGCAGTTAAGGCAATAATTGGTAAAGGTATCGCTTCTTGGTCGACTTCCCACTCTCTAATCGCCTTGGTCGCTGTTATCCCATCCATGACGGGCATCATGCAATCCATTAGAATTGCATCAAACTGGGCACCTTGAGTTATCACATCCAACGCTTCTTGCCCATTGCTGGCAATCAAGTATTCATAGCCCGCTTGCTCAAGGAAGAAGCTCGCTATTTTCTGATTCATCAAGTTGTCTTCCACAATCAAAATGCGTCTATTCAAAGAACGAACTTCTTTATCGTTTGGTTCAACTTGCCGTACTTGTTCTCCACCGATATCAATAGATCGTAAACTGTTTAAGAATCGCTGACCCAAGAATGGTAATGTGTGAGTTGAGTGAACCGACTCTGTTATTAGGTTCGTTTTAAATAGATGGTGCTGACATACAATGACGCGAGTAAGAGGGTATAACGCTTTCAACTCTGCAAGATCATTCTCCATAGAGTGATACAACGTATGACAATAAAGGATAAAGTCGCTTTCTTTGAGGCTGTCATCAAGGGCCGACATGGATGAAACTACATTTGGGCGAATATTTAATCGTTCACACTCTTTGACAAGTTGATCTAGGTAATTGAAAGAGTTCGAGATAATAGTCGCGCAGCTTAAATTATCGAAGGTCTGAACGTGAGTATCGACAATATCGACATACAGACAAAAAGTGAACGTCGCCCCTTCTCCTTTAACCGAACGCGCAGTAATGTATCCGTCCATCAAATCAACAAGCTGTCGACAAATAGCAAGGCCCAGACCTGTGCCACCGAATTGTCGAGTAATACTGCCATCTTCTTGGGTGAACGGTTCAAAAATGGACTCCAGCTTCTCCGACTCAATCCCGACCCCTGTATCAGTCACACTGCATTCAACCTTTCCTCTATCCAAAGACACCTGTGTATAAACGATGTTCGTGGTGATCGTTCCCTTTGAAGTAAACTTGATGGCGTTAGACAACAAATTGGTCAGTACTTGCTTAACACGGTATTCATCAAAAAACAGTTTTGATGGAATGTGAGAATCAATATTGATGTCGAGTTCAATATCTTTACTTATCGCTTTCGACAAAACCACACTCACGGAGTCATAAACCGATTCTCGTAGATCTGCATTATGTGGCGACAACATTAAGTTGCCCGACTCTATTTTAGATAGATCGAGAATCTCATTAAGTAGCACCAATAGTGAATGTGAAGACGACTCGATATCTCCTAACACTTCTTGCTGATTCGCATTCAACTGACTTTGAGATAAAATCTCAGTCATACCGATAATCCCGTTGAGCGGTGTACGTATTTCATGGGACATGTTCGCTAAGAATGCGCTTTTCGCTTTATTTGCTGAAATAGCATCTTCTTTTGCTTCTATCAATTCCTTGTTGTGTTGATAATTGCGTTCCATCACTCGATTTAAGGTTTCAGTGAACTGAGCTAATTCATCATTCCCTTCAATTTGAATAACCTTG
Organism: Vibrio kanaloae; assembly: GCF_024347535.1. NCBI lineage: Bacteria > Pseudomonadati > Pseudomonadota > Gammaproteobacteria > Vibrionales > Vibrionaceae > Vibrio > Vibrio kanaloae. Next base: position 12,952 of record NZ_AP025498.1, read on the forward strand.
GGCTTACCATAGCTATCAGCACACTCAGCTCCCCCTTTTAGGATAAGCGATAGGTTTTTATTTAAACGTATAGACGTCGCTATACCCAACCATAACAAAACACCTGAAACGACGAGAATCAAGGATGTCATGATCAGCGTTTGCCTTTGCTGCAGAGTAATATTTTTTGTTAGTTCAGATTGAAGTTGTTCAGTAAAAGCACCAACCGCTTTTGAAATGGTCTGCTCCTTTAACTCTAAACTTTTGATATGATCATATATTTCCGGCGAGGAGAAGGTTCCTTCCAGGATCCGTGCGGTGAAATTGTCCTGAACGTTCTCTTTGTAGAAAGCGTTCAACAATTTCTCAGTTTCCGTTGCATGACTCCCTGATCGAAAAAGTGTGTCTAATAACTGCTGCTGCCTTTCCAAAGTACCAACATAGCTCAGAAAATATTGGCTTTTCTGATTTGGGGATCGATATAAGCGATAACTTAACCATGTTTCTTTCTGAATCCAAAACACGTAGTTAGTAAAATTGACAAACATCGCATCAGTATCACTGATCTTTTCATCCATTAAAGCGATACGATATTTAGAGAGATCCATTAACACGCCTTGCAGCAAGCTAAAGACACGCTCTGTCAGTAGTAACCTTTCTTCATCACTTTGCTTTGCTCCTACTCCTACTCCTACTCCTACTCCTACTCCTACAAGGTTACCTAACGCACTCTTAAGTTCAATCAACTGAGGTTCGGCACTCCAATTGGTATCAAACCGTTGAAGTTGCTTTTCGTACTCAGCTAGCTGATCCAGTTCAGTGTTGAGCTTGTCGAGCAACTGGCCTTTTTCAGGAGTCTCATTAGACAAAACTATCCATTGATAAGCATCACCTGAAATAGCGTTAAAAGATCGGAGCGCCTCTACTCTCACACGTGTTGCTTCAAGATGAGCCACCGTCTTGTCGCTCTTTAACAGCTCATTAACTGCAAACCCAAACATGATGAATACAGAAACCGTAGAAAGAAAAATAAGACGCCATCTAATTGACATGTTTATCATTTATATAACTACTCCCTTCCCGAAAGTAATTTACCGGACCCAAGTTAAGAGTAGGACATTAATAGGAGTTATTGATCAAATTGGATACAAACAAACGATACTCTGACTCCATAATGGCAAATTATAGTCACCTAGCCCCCATAATAGGGCTTTAAAGTAGAAGGTTTTACGTTAAATAAAGAGGTCTAAAAACCAAAACGGTTGAAATAAATGAGGCCTAGGCACGAAAGAGCTACAAAAATGAGGTTTAAACAAGGGAGGCTTATCAAGTTATTATCACCCGAATAACAAGTGAGCAAACTAGCTTCTCAGCTCAACTAGGCTGTAAGTTATGACTCTATACACCAACAAAGCCGATGATTAGGTTAAATTTGTGACATCTAATAGTTCGTATTATGTACTTTTCATATTCAACGTCAGCTTATTCAAAGGTAGAACAAGAAAACTCGTTAATGACCTTATTTATCGTTTACTATTTGCGTGTAACTTGAGTTAATGATCACATGTTTAGTGAACAAGATAACCTGTATTACATAAATAATTTTGATTTGAGTATTTTTTGTCGAAAAATAAGTGCTACAGATTGTTAAAGTCAATAGTACGTCCTCTCGCAAAAGCCATGTTTATAGCTACATTTATATGAATTTACAGCCAATCTATCTGCATTTATTTTTCCTAGCAGAATAACCCGTCGTGACTTACAATCCTGCCACATAAAAATTACAAATACAGACAAGGTATATCAAGCATATTTAAGTGGCATTAAAAGACCACAGCCTGATGCCTCAATCCCCTATGCTGATTGGCCTCCCTACAACCGCCATGAATGCAGAAACTTAACGTGAAAGGTCCCGAGTAAAGATGAGTCCCGAAAAGCACCTCCTAGATTGGCAAACTAGTCAAACCATTGCTGAATCCATCGCTCCAACTTTAGGTCAGTTATACCGTCAAAAAGGCGTAGAAGTTATCCTCTTTGGTAAGACACTAGTTAACGCGACAACTATCGACATCATCAAAGCTCACCGCATCGCAAAACGTTACACTGGTTCTCCTCTTACAGCAGAACAAACTCAACCAATCATTCAACACCTTCTCTCTATGGACCTGTCTCCATGTCGTATTGATGTTGGTCGCCTTGCACATTCATTCTGGCAAGATCGCGAAGACACACAGGGATTGAATGATTTCCTACAAACTGCCCTTTTAGAATCGCTTGAAGGCGATGCGATGACAGAACCTCGCGACGTTGTACTTTATGGTTTTGGTCGTATCGGTCGCCTACTGACTCGCCTATTGATCGAGAAAAGCGGCCCGGGCTACCCACTACGTTTACGTGCTATTGTTGTTCGTGGCGGTAAAGATGGTGACCTAGAAAAACGCGCAAGCCTGTTACGTCGTGACTCTGTTCATGGCCAGTTCAATGGCAGTATCGTAGTTGACCAAGAACGCAAAGCGATCATCGTTAACGGTAACTTCATCCAAGTTATCTATGCAAACAAGCCTGAAGAAGTGGATTACACCGCTTACGGTATCGAGAATGCACTTGTTGTTGATAACACAGGTGTATGGCGTGACGCTGAAGGCCTAAGCCAACATGTAGCATGTAACGGTGCTAAGAAGGTTCTACTGACTGCGCCAGGTAAAGGCGACATCAAGAACGTCGTATTTGGTGTGAATGAAAATGTTATTCAACCAGAAGATACGATTATCTCTGCAGCAAGCTGTACCACCAACGCAATCACTCCAGTATTGAAAGCGGTTCACGATAAGTTTGGTGTTCTATCGGGTCACATCGAAACGGTGCACTCATTTACCAATGATCAAAACCTAATCGACAATTTCCACTCAGGTGATCGTCGTGGTCGTGCTGCTTCATTGAACATGGTACTGACATCAACAGGTGCAGCAAAAGCAGTATCAAAAGCGATGCCAGAAATGGAAGGTAAGTTAACAGGTAATGCGATTCGCGTACCGACACCAAACGTTTCAATGGCAGTCGCAAACCTAAACCTTGAGAAAGGCACAAACAAAGAAGAGTTGAACGAATACTTGCGTGAAATGGCGCTATCTTCTGTTTTGTCTGCACAAATTGATTACACAGATTCGACTGAGATTGTATCTACCGACTTGGTTGGTTCTCGTCACCCAGGTGTGGTTGACGGTGTGGCAACTATCGCGCAAGACAACCGCGCAGTTCTGTACATTTGGTACGACAACGAATTTGGCTACAGCTGCCAAGTTGTTCACTGTATGGAACAAATGATGGGAGTTCGCTACAAGACTTACCCTGAAGTTTAAACAACTTCGAGCTTGTAACTAATTCTGCGCAACCAGCTCCACAACATAATAACTATATCTGCGAGGCTTATTATGGGCTTCGCAACCCCTTTTGTTTTACTCCCCCGTATAAACAAGAGGGTTGCCACTTAGATCTGGTCTCTCTAACGATCTAAGTGGCCTTTTTATATCTGTCACACGTTATATTTGCCACACGGACAAAACTTCGTTCCAATCGTGTTTCATTATTGCCAGCATGAGATAGCTACAACTCAACCTCAACATCGGATTGAATCTTGCTGGAACACGCCAATACATACCCCTGCTCTATCTGCTCTGGCGTCAATGTTTCTTGGCTGCTTGATTCCACAGATCCTTTGGTCACTTTGCATTTACACGAACCACAAATCCCGCTGCGACAAGCGATAATAATTGGAACGCCTGCTTTTTCTAATGAATCCGCCAATGGTGTGCCCACGTCGGCTTCCACTTCTTTATCAAATGCAGGAGCAAACACCTTAACAGCACCATTTGAATCCGTAGACGCTTCTGCCTGTAATTCTTCTGATGAAGTGTTGTTCTGGATCGCTGGCGTGAAGCTTTCTTGATAGAAATTATCCATATTGAATTCAAGCTCTTTCAGGTAGTTTTCTATGTCTTGCATAAAACCAACTGGGCCACAAAGGTAGACGGTTCTGTCTAGGATGTCTGGGCTCAGTTTCACCAACCAGTTCTTATCTAATCGGCCTTGAGGCGCGGTTGTTCCTTGATTATCTTTCAACAGTAGTTTTAGGTTGAAATTAGCATAGGCTTTATCGAGCTGGTGGAGCTCTTCAAAATAGATAGTCTCAAGCTTGTTGCGCGCCATATGGACGAAATCTATCTCCATCTCACTATCTTGAGACAACCAATATTTCACCATTGCCATGACAGGTGTAATACCACAACCTGCGCTGACTAGCGTTACCTTCTTAGCCGCAGTAGGCATGCAATCAATACAGTTAAAGCCACCAGCAGGTTTTAAAACGGAAACCTCATCGCCTTCATCAAGCTCGTCGACAATAAAGTTAGACACCAAGCCACCTTCAACACGCTTAACTGTCAGCTTTAAACGATTATCTTTAGGACAAGAAGCCACCGAGTAAGCGCGATAATCGGTTTTTGTCGGCATATCCAAGCCCAAAGTAATGAACTGGCCCGGCTTAAAATTGAAATGTAGGTCTTGTGGAATACTGCCAAGCTCGACGCTGACCGTATCTGGCGTCTCGTGCCATTTCTTTAAACACACTAAATTGATTGAATCGCTATCCGACCATGCATACATAGTTCACACACCTTACTGATACTAAAGAATTAAATCTAAAAAGCCCCGCAGCTGCACGTTCAAAGAAAACAGCAACAACAGGGCTTGGGAGTGGGCTTACATTAAGCCGCTAAGATTGTTTTAAGATCTTGCTCTGGCGTTGAGATTGAACGCATATCGAACTCGTCTTGAATAATCTTTAGTAAGTTTTCAGTTAGAAATGCAGGCGCTGTTGGACCTGTGTAAATACCTTTCACACCCAGAGCGAACAGAGTTAGCAAGATAACGATCGCTTTTTGCTCGAACCAAGATAAAACCAGCGTTAACGGAAGTTCGTTAATGCCACAATCAAACTCTTTAGACAGTGCTAGTGCCAGCTGAATCGCTGAGTAAGCATCGTTACATTGACCAACATCGAGCAGACGTGGAATACCGTTAATGTCGCCGAATTGGTTTTTGTTGAAACGGAATTTACCACACGCCAATGTCAGGATTACTGAATCTTCTGGTGCTTGAGCGGTGAAATCTGTGTAGTAGCTACGCTCAGATTTATCACCATCACAACCACCCACAAGGAAGAAGTGTTTGATGTTGCCTTCTTTCACTTGCTCAACAACCGCAGGTGCTGCTTCCATCAGTGCGTTACGACCAAATCCGACAGTGATCATTTGCTCGATCTCGTCATGCTTAAAGCCTTCTTGCGCAAGAGCACAATCGATCACTGCACTGAAATCGTCACCTTCAAGATGAGCAACACCCGGCCAGCCTACGATGCTACGCGTAAATAGGCGGTCAGCGTACGAGCCCACATCTGGGTTAAGCAAGCAGTTAGATGTCATTACGATCGCACCTGGGAAGTTCGCAAATTCTTTTTGCTGGTTCTGCCAAGCACTACCGTAGTTACCCGCAAGGTGTGGATATTTGTTTAGTGCAGGGTAACCGTGTGCAGGTAGCATCTCACCATTGGTGTAAACGTTAATGCCCTTGCCTTCCGTTTGTTGAAGGATCTTTTCTAGATCATGCAGGTCATGACCAGAAACAAGGATGCAGTGACCTTTCTTCGTCTTCACATTCACAGTTGTAGGTTGAGGGTGACCGAAGGTATCTGTCTCGCCTTTATCCAGCATTTCCATGACTTTGTAGTTCATCAAGCCAATCTGCATAGACGTATCTAACAGTTGTTTTAGGTCTGATGGATCCGTACCCAAGAAAGCCATGATTTCATGGTATTCAGCAAAGATAGCATTGTCAGTTTGACCAAGAACACGTGCGTGCTCCATGTAGGCAGCCGCACCTTTTAGCCCGTAAAGACAAAGAAGGCGAAGACCAATCACATCTTCGTGTTGAGAGTCGTGACCACGGTTTACCGCCGCTTGAGGGGCTAGTGCCAATAACTCTGAAGAGTCCGTTGGAAGGTCGAATTGAGCAGCAGCGGAAAGCGCTGGGATCTCAAAACCAATCAATGTCGCTGCAGCGCGAACCTGTTGTTCTAAACGCTGCTTAAACTCATGAGATTGCTGTGCAAATTCAATGATACGAGCAGGATCGAAGTTAACGTTGGTTAATGTTGCGAAAAACGCTTTTGGCGCCCACTCGTCGATTTCAGTATCAATAACATCACAAGCACGGCCTAAATTGGCCCAAAAAGAAACACCTTGAAGAGAATGCACCAACACGTCTTGAAGGTCGGATACTTCCGAAGTTTTACCACACATACCTTGTGCGAAAGAACAGCCTTTTACGGTTGGGGTTTGAATGGTTTGTTCACATTGAATACAGAACATATAAGGGCTCCAGTAATTTTTTATTAGCTGTAAGTACTTTGCTTACAGTGACTTATTCCAAACTCTATAGAGCATCAAGCGTGCCAACTTTTAAGTGATTGATTTTAAAGAACTAAAACGAATTTCATATTTTTAATGCGTGATTATGACTACATATAAACCCTAAATCTACACACACCTGTGTCATAGTGACTCTCTGAGATTAATTAACGGTGTTCATGTTTCGTTCAGAATAGAAGCGATATAGTAACAACATAGAGAAAAGAGGAATGAATATGAAAAATATATTAGTTACGATTGCTGCACTGTTTACTGGCCTTTTGGCGCTATTCACAAGCTTGATTCTTGCTATTCCTTTGGCTATTGCAGCTTTAATTACTGGCAAGCGCATTCAGAACCAAATGAAGAAACAAGGTTTCGCAGCTCATATGAACACTCGTCAGTCATCAAATAATGATGCTGGTATTATTGAAGGTGAATACGAAGATCTTTCGAGAAAAAAGTAATTTGATCTTTTGTATTATCATCGTAAAAATTCTAAAGACAACATCACACAATGCATAGAAAGACCATTGTTACACTACTTACTTTAACGATTTTAGGCCTTATTGGTTGCTCCAACGAGGCCATTAAACCCGCTTACGAAGCCTCACCAAACTTACCCGAATATCAGCAAGATACTTTTCACGCATACATCAGTGACACTCAAAATTGGTTGCTAAAGAACCGTGTCTTCATGACAGAAAACAAGCAGCTTGAGATTCAACTCAATTCTCCAACAGAATATAAACCGGCTTCTCCAAATGGAAAGGCGGTGTTATTAGTTCATGGACTAGGTGACTCCCCTTATTCATTTAATGACATTGCTACGCATTTATCAGAACAAGGTTACCTAGTGAGAACGGTATTACTTCCGGGCCACGGTAGTCGCGTAGGCGACTTAATGCAGCCAAGCTTAGAAGATTGGCAAGGTGTCGTCGCTCACCATACTAAGTTACTTGAACAAGAATATGATTCCGTTTGGCTTGGCGGTTATTCAACAGGCGCGAATCTAGTGACTTCACAGGCGATGAATGATCCCAAAATTTCAGGGTTACTGCTGTTCTCTCCTGCGTTTCAACCGAGCTCATCAGCCGTGCAATACGCAAGTCTAGCAAGTTATTTTATTACTTGGGCGGATCAAGATCCTGAAGACAACATACTGCGTTATAACTCATTACCCATGAACGGTGCCGCCGTTTACTACGAGACCTCAGAAGCGGTTCGCGAAGCTCTACAAAAGAAGCACTTCGACAAGCCTGTGTTTATTATGATGAGTGAAGGCGACAGTGTGATTGACACCAACTTTGTCCAGCAGGCGTTTATTCAGTCGATGCCAAATCCAAACAATGTGCTAATTTGGCTAGGGGAAACCACACTTGAAGATCCTCGCGCTATTCAATACAGCATGAAGATCCCAGAGCAGCGTATTTCCAATGGTTCCCACATGGGGTTACTGTTCTCACCCAATAACCCGTACTACGGAATCAATGGTAGTGAGAAGATTTGTTCTAACGGGCAAGCTGAGGGCTTTGAACAGCAGTGTATCGACAATAGTGAAGTCTGGTATTCAGCGTGGGGATATATTGAGGATGGAAAAAACCATGCTCGCCTAACCTACAATCCTTACTTTGCGGATTCAATGGATAAGCTTGATACAGTGTTAGATTCTGAAGGCTAAAAAGCCCCCTCGACAAGGAATACGAAAGGCTCACTAGATAACATCTAGTGAGCCTTTTTAATGGGTATCGTTTTCTTTCCAACATATACCTTAGCGCTATATAGTCCACACCACACGAGCTGCCAGCAAGACTAAAACGACTCCTGACAATCGATCGATCAACTGTGCTTTTGCTCGAATGCGCTCTACGATAAGCGGGCTAGATAACACCAAAGTAATGAAAGTGTACCAAAGGCCATCAACAATCAGCGGTGTTGAGACAATGATAACTTGATTGCTGAGTTCATTACCTAACGCCACGAATTGGCTAAATAGAGCAATAAAGAACAGCGCGATCTTTGGGCTCAAGATAGAAATTAAGAAAGCCTCACGCGCAGACTGCCTGTAGCTCATCTGTTCGCCTGCTTCCAATTTCGCTGCAACGCCACCTTTTGAACGTAACGCATTCACACCTAAATAAAGCAGGTACGCTGCCCCCGCCAAACTGATCCCTTTAAACAGTATTGGCGATTGTTCAAGTAACACCGCCAAGCCGACAATGGTTGCGAATGCGTAAATACCTATGCCAGCCGCGTGTGACCAAGCGGCAATCAGGCCATTAATACGGCCACCAGCCAAACTGTGCTTAGCGATCATCGCCAAGCTTGGGCCCGGAGACATTGCACCCAACAAGCAGATAGCTAATAAAGAAAACCAAATTGTTACTGTCATCATTCCATTCCTAGTAAAACAAGGCGCTCCAACTGAACACTCTATACTTGATACTTGATACTTACCATAATTCGCAGAAGGTATTATTTGAAATCAAAGATAATCATCATACTTATGATTTTAAATCATACTGATATTGTAGCTCGACTTCTGCATGGCTTGGAATGCCTTTTCTCGCGCCCATTTATGAGCAGAATCGTTGTCATACTTAGGGTGCCACATTAACCAATAAGTGTGCATTTCCGTATCAAACGGCAAAGAAAAGTAAGTCGTGTCGAGGTGCCTACCTAGGTTGTAGGCTATATGTTCCGGAACAATCATCAGATAGTCATCTTGCATCAATACCGTTCCAGCCGATGAAAAGAAAGGAACCTGAAGTGCTATTTTTCGCTTCAGTCCTTGCTTCTTCAATGCTATGTCCGCGTAGCTGTCTTTGTCTCCGCCACCGGTAACCTTTATGTGCGAATACTTAACGATATCTGCTGAGCTTATGGCCAATTGCTTAGCCAACGGATGGGAAGCTCTCATCAAGCACACCGACTTATCTTCACCAAGCTTGATACTTGATACATGATCCGGTTTTTGAGGAAACATACTTGATGCCAAGTGAATACCTGATTCGCTCAGTGTTTCTAGGTAGGTTGGTTGCCACAAACGGTAAGCCAACTTAATCTTCGGCGCTTCAGCCGATACTTCAGAAACAATGACAGGAAGAATATACTGAGCAACATAATCGCTTGAAGACAACACCAATTCACCCTGCCAGTCTTGCGGCTCGAAGGGTTTATCATCTAATAGGTGATCAAACTCACTCAGAAGATCATCGAGCTTGCCTTTAAGCAACAGAGCTCGGTTGGTAGGAACTAGCTTATTACCATCACGAACGAGCAAAGGGTCACCACACAAATCTCTCAGCTGCGCAAGTTGGCGACTCACAGCTGACTGTGTAATGTGCAGGCGCTGGGCGGCTCGGCTTACATGGCACTCTTCAAGAAGCACATGCAGCGAGCGCAACAAATTTAGATTGATATTACCTAACATGGACAACCTTAACGCACGACTTAACGTTGACTTTCGATAGATTAAAAGACAAATTTTGCTTATTAAAAAACTCAGTTAAAACCGTATGAGTCATCAAGTGACGAAGGTCTGAGTAGCCTTGCTGCTGATCGCGAATTTGATTCAAACGTTCCATGCTTGTGGTGACTTCCATTGTCGTTCTATTTATCCCGACTAATTTGACACAATTTCCCTCGATAGAACAGCAGACACTTTAACGCTTAACTGGATAAATACCGTTAAAATGGCAGTATTTAAGACGTTTTGCTAGCTGCATTATTAGTAGCGACACTGTATGCTTTCAATCACAATTAGGAATAAGCACTGAACGCACCTTTTTTGCATAACCCTCTCTTAGCAAAAGAAATGTAGCATCAGCAAGGAAAGCTAATGGCGCAACTCAAACAAGAAATCACGCTCACTTCAGGAATCGGGCAACTCTCGACGACATTACTAGGCACAGGGCTATTCATGATCCCCGCTATTGCTGCAGGTATCGCGGGTCAGTTATCACTACTAGCATGGTTAGTGCTGTTTATCGCCATTTGCCCGGTCGCCCTAACCTTCGCCGCATTGGGAAAACGCTACCCTAATGCAGGAGGCACCGCCTACTTTGTACGCCAAGCGTTCAGTGAGCGATTAGAAACAAGCGTGGCATGGTTGTTTGTCAGTGTTATTCCCGTCGGTATTCCAGCAGCGATAGCATTAGCGGGAGGCTTCGCTCAACAGCTGTTACCCGTACCTTTCGACACACCGCTTGGTGCTCAGTCCTTAACTGTAGCTCTGCTTATTGCCGTCAACTTGATGGGCAGTAAGTCTTCTGGTCGTCTGCAAACGGTTATTGCCTTGTCGATCTTTGCGTTAGTTAGCGCTTTTGTTTGGAAAGCTGATATCACAATTGCAGATGTCACGATTCCCGCTATCTCATACGATTCTATGTGGTCTATTGGGGCTGCATTAGCGGTTATGTTTTGGTGTTTTGTGGGGATAGAAGCTTTTGCTCACATGGGAGAGGAGTTTAAGAATCCACAGCGCGACTTTCCAATCGCCATCATTGCAGGGTGTTTCGTCGCAGGCTTGGTGTATTGGGCTTGTTCAGTGGTTATTCTCAAGCTTGGGGCGTATGGTTCTTCTGAATTTGATGCCGTTTCTATCCCTTGGGTAACTGAACAACTGTTTGGCAATGGCTTCAAAACGGTCATCAGCGTGCTTGGTTTCTTTGCTTGTTTTGCGAGCCTAAACCTTTATACCCAAAGCTTGTCTCGCATGATCTGGGCCCAAGCCCGCCAACATAGCCCAACCCGTAAAATGGCCCAGCTCAACAACCGTGGTGTACCACTCTACCCAACTTTAGCGATTGGCTTCATCGCGCTTGTTTCGTGTGTAATTGGTGAGCTGTCTAGCTTGGATCTCGAATTCTTTCTCAAACTCGCCAATAGTATTTTTGTTCTGGTTTATATGCTCGCGATGTTAGCGGCTTGTCGCTTATTAACCGGAACATCGAGATACACGGCCATGGTTGCTCTCGTTATTTGCACCCTGGTTTTTATCTGCTTAGGTTGGTCAATGCTCTATGCGATTATTATTTTAGTGACACTGTCACTCCCATGGCGCAAATGGTCAGGCAAACCAACGGTTTCTATCGACAAGTTGTAAGATAAAGCCCGCAACAACTCTTGGTAAAGCGGAGCTACCACCCATCAAATTCACAGCACTAATGCTCAAAACCAGAGACTATTGATAAAAATGCCGAGCGATCACTTTGATCTTCGGCTTTATGTCAGCCAAACGTATATTTCCAAACCCCAGCACCGCCCCACTCCAATCACGAGCATCACTTGATCCATATTCATAAAAATCAAACGGGCGAATGATGATATTTTCAAGCTCTGCTCTGCGACTCCACTCATGTTCAGATATACCTTGATACCACTTCACGGTCACATGTAACCCCGCTGCTTGACTGATCACTTCAAGATCGCCATGAAATTCACTTTCAATCGCTTCTATCATCTCTTCATACTTAAGTTTGTATGACCGACGCATCTTTCTGATATGACGCAGTAAGTCCCCCTCTTGGACAAAGTCAGCCAGTGCTTCTTGTGTATGGGACGCCGTGTCTCCAGTGAGCGCGTCTTTAATTTCAAGACACTGCGCCACCAGACTTTCTGGCACCACTAAATAACCTAATCGAAGGCCATTGAACATCACCTTACTCAGGGAACCGACATAGATGATACGATCATCGAACCCCAACTTACCCGCTAAACCTTGCATGCTGGTATAAGGGCGATGAGCAAACTGAAACTCACTGTCGTAGTCATCTTCAATAATCCATGACTGATGTTGATTGGCCCAATCGATCAGTTTAAGGCGTTGCTCAGTATTTAAAGTCGTGCCCATTGGGTATTGGTTACTCGGCGTGACATACAGAGCCTTAGCATTACTGGACAATACTTTTTCAATATCTAGCCCAACCTTTTCACGCACACTCACACCATCCAGCTCTAGTCTCAACAGATCGATAATTTTATGCACTTGTCGATAACCGGGTTCTTCCACAAGGATTTTGTCGCCCATCGCTAACGTCGCCATTAATCCGATTGAGATGGCTTGCTGCGCACCTGCGGTAATGATGATTCTGTCTGCACTACATTTAACCGAGCGACTGCTTGCAAGATACCCGCTCAACGCTTCCCTCAAGGCTAACCTTCCCTGAACCTCTTGATTGCCCGCAATGTTCTGACGTGTAGAGTGGCGTTGCAGCAACCTCTGCCATTTCGCAAAAGGGAACGCATCTAAGTCAGGAACTCCGGGGGCAAAGCTGCGGTTAATGTCGTTAGGTGTCGCTATGTTTGTACTCGGTTGACTGACTGTTTGTTTGACCTTCGGATCCTGAACACTGTTTGACTTAGACAAACTTAGAAAGTGTTCTGGTTGTTCAACCGAGACATAAAACCCTGAGCCTTGCTTACTCTCGATATAGCCTTCAGTGACCAGTTGTTCATACGAATAGATCACAGTATTTCGACTCACCGATAACTCGAAGGCCAACTTACGTGTTGAAGGTAACTTACAACCCTTGCTCCATAAATCGTGAACGATCTTCTCTCTTATCGCGTGGAACAAGGCGGTTTGACGCGTGTCGTGTTGCTCGTCTAACTGTAGATCACCAACATCGATAGGCTGCATAACTGGATCCAAATAGTGTTTAAAAGTGGCTCTATTTAATAGACCAGTTAATCGCTACATTAATCAAAAAGCAATGATTAAGGAGCGATTATGTTATCTAACACGAAAAGAACCACGATTAAAAAAGGGGCTCACAAAGCCGTATTTGAACAAGAGAAGCTGCACCAAATTATTGATGAGAGCTTAATCGCACACATTGCATTGCAAGGCGAACAAGGCCCAATGGTTATCCCGATGCTCGCATGGCGAGTGGATGACATGGTCTACATTCATGGGGCTAAAAACAGCCGCCTACTAAAAGGGTTAAAGAAAAGAGAACCAACCTGCTTAACGTTCACTTTATTTGATGGTTGGGTGTTGGCTCGTTCGGCATTTCATCACAGTGCACATTATCGTTCTGCAGTGGTATTGGGGTCGTTTTCAGTCATCGATGACAACCAAGAAAAAGATCGCTTGTTGAACATCTTCATTGAGCAGATTGCACCAGGTAGAACCAATGAAGTTAGGCTGAGTAATGAAAAAGAACTCACAGCAACCGAGTTGTTGGCGATACCGTTAACCGAAGCATCGGTAAAAATTGGTAAGCACGGTGTGAATGATGACAGCACCGATATGAATATCCCCGTTTGGGCGGGTGTATTGCCCTACCGAACCGTTGTCGGCCCACTAGAAACAGTACCAGAACAGGAAGGACTCATTAAAAAGCCAGATTACCAACAAGCCTATGGTGAACGTTGGTATCAGGATGCTCCTCACGATAGTGAACTTAACAACATGACATATAGTTAATGTCATACAATGGGTTGTGCAGACATATAACATGACTGAAAATTAGTTGCTTTACAGGCCAATTTTTAAGCGCTCGACAGATTGCTTAGGTGTTAGGCCACGATGCTTTTTGAACATTCGACGACTCACACAATTTATCAAACGAAACAAAGCTCGTGTGTGATATCAATTCACCCGGGCTTTGTCGTATGTAGCTATTGAACTTCTTAGCTTCACGACTTCTCAGGCCTGACTCTATTATTTTAGCCTCAGGAAAAGTCAACACAAGCCAGATCACTCAAACACTTTATATAACTTCCCTTTTTCACTCTTCCTAATCATCAAACTACTATAAACTCGCAAATCGCAATTGCAAAATACAAATACAATATCCTAAAACGCGAATGAAACGCCTAAATACGCACCGAATTGCTATTAAACAACCTATATTCGAGGTTTTAAAAGTTGGCACGCTACCTGCAAAGTATTTATTGACCCTTCTTAAGCCGAGGGTCACCTAGCCAACTGACGTTGTTAGTGAACCTATTCTTGTTCACAAAATATATAAGCCAATCGCGGTTATTGCGATTGGCTATTTTTTTGCCTGTCTTTTGGCTAGCCACACACCTCTCGATACAGACACCCATTCAATCGCATAATAATCAACATTCATGACTACTTCAGTATCGAAGAAGGTAAGCTACTGATTCTTCCCGCTGATAATGGTTTTGATGCTGTGCATCGCCAAGCGCCAGCCCAAGACTCAGTGCGGCATGGCAAAGCGATCGCAGAGAATCAACTAGCTAAAACAAAAATTAACTTATCTCAAACGGAAGATATAAACTTTAAGCGCTAACATCGTCTATAATAAATTATGAAAGGAGGCTGAGATCCTTCCTTCTGTTATGTTAAGCGAATTGACAAAGACATCACTAAATTAGTGTATACTTTCGACTGCGCACGATATGACAAAAAACACGGATTTTTCAATCAATGAGTGTACATCTCGAAAGACTGTGTTAACATGCACTCGCCCTGTTATCCGGAGTTATTTAAGTTAGATGAAAGTAAAATTAACAAGTAAAATCGTCACCCGTTTTTGTAAGTAGTTTTTCCTTATTTCTTAGCAACATTAAATAATTCAATTATCAGCGCATTGCAGTAATGCAATCAACAATTTAGAAAATTTATGAATAAGGGACAAATTATGTCTAACACAAATACTGGCACTGTAAAATGGTTTAACGAAGAGAAAGGTTTCGGCTTCATTTCTCAAGACAACGGCGGCGCTGACGTATTCGTACACTTCCGTGCTATCGTTTCTGAAGGCTTCAAAACTCTGAAAGAAGGCCAAAAGGTTTCTTTCGAAGTTGAAAACGGTCAAAAAGGCCTACAAGCAGCAAACGTTGTTGCTCAATAATAAGCTTTTAGCTTAAAAGAATTCTAAAGCGCTGATTTTTATCGGCGCTTTTTACTATCTACCCAAAAGCATTTTCCTACCCCACTCTAGACCTTGCACTTAAGTCAGAGTAAACCAATCACAGATCTAATTTCAATTTCCCCTTACTAGTACGTAAATCTATTCTGTTGCTCCAGTTTCAACGCCATTCATTTTTACTTAGAAACTTCACACCAAAACCAATCTTTGTTACAAAATAACTAACCAAAAATATGGTTAAAGAACAATCCATTAGATGACCTTTATCAATACTCAACCGATACTCATAATAAAAAGTAGTGATTTATCCAACCCTCATCTATTAATCATATAATTTTTGAAGCAAAAATCTTCGAAATCCGCTAACCTTGTCCACAAGTGGCTTTAGTTGGTTTGGTATCTGCAGTAAAAATAATGAAAAAAGATGAATTTCAGAAATCCACCGCTAATCTAAAAAAAGCGGTGCCTCTTATGATGAAGAATAGGGTGTCCACAACACCTGCAAATTACGCACTTTGGTACACCTATGTCGACAACGCGATCCCGCAGTTAACTCAAGATATGGACGGTATTTTAGAACACTACGGTATTTGTCCTCCAGCTGTTGGTGAGCAGCTTTACAACAGTTATGTTGCGAGCAAATCCGAAACTAATATCAGTGACCTTCGAGCTAACTTAGAACTGCTAGTTTCTGAAGTTTCGAACTCGATGAACGATACTTTAACTGATACCTCTGCGTTCTCCGACATGATTGATAAAAGCTTCGAAGATTTGGCTCGCGTTGATAATGAAAGCTTATCTATTGATGAAGTCATGTCTTTGGTTCGCCAGCTTGTTTCTGAGTCTCGTCATATTCGTCACTCTACCCAGTTTCTAAACTCTCAGCTGAATTCTGCAACGTCAGAGATTACCAAGCTAAAAACCCAACTGGTAGAAGTACAAAAAGACGCACTCTTTGATAGCACAACGACTCTGTATAACCGCCGGTCTTTCGACCGTGATATGGAAACCTTGTGTGAAGCCAACCAATCCCTGTGTTTGATTCTTCTCGACATCGACCACTTTAAAAACTTCAACGATACCTATGGCCACTTGTTTGGTGATATGGTTTTAAAAGGGATTGCTCGTAAACTGAAGTTAAGCTGTCGAGAGGGCATTTCTGCCTATCGTTTTGGTGGTGAAGAGTTTGCACTCATTGTGCCAAATAAATCTTTACGTATTACTCGTCAACTTGCTGATACTATCCGTCGCTCTCTAGAAAAGATGTATATTAAAGATCGTCGCAGTGGTGAGCAAGTCGGTAATATCACCGCGTCATTTGGTGTTGCTGAACTTGAACTTGGTGAATCCTCTCAGTCACTGATCGAGCGTACTGATAAGCTACTTTACGAAGCGAAATCACTTGGCCGTAACCGAGTCATGCCAGTGTAAGGTTTCATTTGCTCTACGCAAACTAGAGCAAGCGAGCATTAAGCAAAATGCATTCGAAAAAGCCTCAAAGACTATATAACACGTTAATTCTTTGAGGCTTTTTCTTCGACTATATGTATTGTTATCTATGTTTAGAGTGTACCATTAGATTTGAAAGCAGTAATTCAGGCAGTAATCTTCACCACTCTTTGCTCTGAACTCTTTATCTTCGCTGCATGCCTTTGGCTTACCTTTTGCATCACCTTGAATCAAACTGATCCAATGGCGCATTGCTGCAATGGTCTCTTCGCACATTGTGGTCGTTGCTTCCATTGACGAGTGACCGAACGTGGTACATGATTCCAACTGAATATCATCGATTTCCACCAATTCAATACAACCTGTTCCTTTATGACATCCAAACATTACCTCTAGGTGGCTTCCACTGCCATCTCGGAACAAAATAGAGTCCGGGTCATTCTTCTCACCCATATACGCTACAAATTGTTTAGGGTGCTTTAGGCCGCTGTGCTGACCGTCTTTAAAGTAAGCCATGATATGACGGTAGTCGACTACATAGCTGGTTACGTCTTGATGTGAGCCCTTCTCTAGTGGGAATAGTCGATCAAGCAGCTGCTTTGCTCTCACTTGCTTCTCAGTTTGCTGGTTTGCACTGATTGTCTCCACGGCAAAGACAGCTTCAGCGATAAATGGCTTTGATTGTTTTTGGATTTCTGTTTTATCGAATGTAAGCATATTCATAGTCTTTCCCTCTTGACCAGTCCGGTGATAACCACCGATTCCTAACGCAAAAATGTGTCCTAGAGCAATTATTCAAAACTAACGTTTAATTTATTTGTCATTTTGTGAATTGCTTAGTTTGTAGACTAGCGCTTTTTTACATACAATTTCACAACAAAAATTTTACAATGTGAATTTTACAAATATGGCCTTGTCAAAAAGTTTAGTTCGTCAGTCACATTTCCTAGGTACAAAAATACGTAACCTAAGAAAACGTAACCATTTAACGATGGAAGACCTGTCTGCGCGTTGTATTAGAATCAACCCAGAATACGCCCCTTCCGTTTCTTATCTGTCAATGATTGAACGTGGAAAGCGGGTTCCAAGTATCGACATGCTGGAAGTGATCGCTCAGGTCTTCCAGAAGAACCCTACGTGGTTTCTCGACGACGAATCAGAGCAACAAGCCATAGCACCAGATAAGGGGAATCGTGGTGGGATAAGTGGTATGGCGCTTGAGCCTAGTTTCCTTTTTTCCAACGACATTCTACAAATTGCAATACCTGAGATGCTGTCACAAACAGGGATCTCAGGACGCCAGTTTGCACACCTATTGATTCGAGCACACCAAGAAAGCAACCAGAATCATTTCCCAGACCTTGAGCGTGCGGCAGAGGAAGTTGGCTTAAAGCGCCTTAACCTGAGCGTAGAAGACTTGATAGACATCGCAAGAAGCCTTGGAATCAACATCCGCTGGGTTACGCGCACACCGCAAGACGTAGTCGATGAGCTCGGCATAAATGCCAAACAGCTGGTCACCTCTTTTTTTGAACCTCCAGGTACTATCTTCTTAAACGAGATTCTTAAAGAGTATCCAACTCGACTGAAATACGACCTCTCGGTATATATCGGCCATTGCATTCTGCATAGCAAGGAAGGTCTTAAGAGTGTGTTGTCGGTTGGTAACAACAACACATGGGACGACAATCAGGTATCAGGATCTTCACAGCTCAACTCCCAAGATATTCTTCAAGCATGGCGAGACTTTGAATCCAGCTTCTTTGCTGGCGCGCTGCTGTGTCCGAAAGTCCCGTTTAGACAGTTACTCGACCGCATGGGTTACGAAATCGACGTTCACAAAAGAGCAGGGGTTTCCCCCTCTGTGGCGATGCGCCGAATGACGGTAGTATCGCCCTACCCTCACTGGCACTACTTTGATGCTTATGGGCCGGGGAAACTCAAAGCGGTATACCGCGGGAACGGGATTCCACTGCCTTGGGGAAATATGAGAACGGTCGCAGATCCATGTCAACATTGGGCCGTGTTCCGTAGATTATCAGAGCCTCGAGCAGGGAGTTCGGCTCAAATCTCTATTTTAAACGTAGGCGATGAACCAAGAATCTACTGCTGTGAATCCATCAATATGACGGATCCTGCGGGTAACAATCGTGTGTTGTGTGCAGGCATTGACCTCAACCCTGCGATTGATGCTCAAGGCGGTAATTCAAGAGAGATAGCAGAGCAACTTAAAACTTCATGCGTCAACAATGGCGGCTCTGTGACTATCCCACGTAACATCAAAAAAGATCTCACGACAATAGCCAAGATTCTAAATATAAATTGGATTGAACGCGGGATCGAGGCGGAGGCTAGGCTTATTTGTTCCCGAGGTGGAGAGTGCCCTCGCCAACCAAGTTGTTATTCGAAATGTGGTGAGTGATAGCAGTACGAGAACTATAGGTAATTTGTCTTGCTCTGCTTAAAGTAGATTAACTTAGCTTAGTAGCGACGATGAATAAAACTAAGGCCCCAAGCCGAACCTAAAATTCAGGCAAAAAAAAACCAATCACAAAAGGGTGATTGGTCATATATTTTGTGTGAACAATAAAGGTTCACTAACAACGTCAGTTGGCTAGGTGACCCTCGGCTTAAGAAGGGTCACTAAGATTAATGCAGTATGTGTGCCAACTTTAAAACCATGCATTTTCTACGCATCTGAACACGTATTAACCGTAATTCACTGTTCGTTTTGCAAGCTGGGATTGCAAATTGCAAATAACAACAAAACGCTAGTGACTTCGTTATTAATAGACAAAAATTAACATGATATTAATACTTTCGATTTCAGATTAAATATGTTTTTAATCTAGTAATCCTTGAATATAGCCATATGACGCCCACAAAAAACGCGAATATTGAAAGTCAATATTCGCGCTTCATTAGGTTGGTTACAAGCTTGCTATATCAAAAAAGTGGCGTTCTTAAAACACTCTTCCTGTATTCAGCTCAACTCGAATCTATTTTTGAGCCGATGGCTTAGAGCGATTTATAGATGGCTTGCTACCAGACGGTTTATTCACTGACGACTTAGAAGTTGGTTTATTTGATGAACGTCCAGAACCATAGCTCGCACCATCACCTGATTTCTTAGGTTTAACAGCACCGTTTTGAGTACTTGAGTTAGTATTTTTCTCAGAGCTTCTGCCAGCATTACCACGCTTAAAGTTATTGCCATTGTTTCTTACTGATTTATCATCAGTTGCAGTCGCTGAGTTACTATCTAGCGC
Source organism: Vibrio kanaloae (assembly GCF_024347535.1). Lineage (NCBI taxonomy): Bacteria > Pseudomonadati > Pseudomonadota > Gammaproteobacteria > Vibrionales > Vibrionaceae > Vibrio > Vibrio kanaloae. The sequence goes on from NZ_AP025498.1 coordinate 32,962, forward strand.
TTTCTTAGCGGTGTTTGGCTTACGCTTTGGCGCAGATCCAGAACCCGGCACGTGGCGCTTGTTTTTGCTCGCTGGCTTATGTCCACGAGCATTCTCACCAGAACGTTGACCATCAGAGTGTTCACGAGGCTTCTTCGGTTTCTTAGGCTTGATAGGGCGCGCATCTAATCGAGATTCAGGTAACTTGTTTACAGGCGAGAAGCCTTCAAGTTCACGACGCTCTAGCACTTGCTGAATAAGACGCTCAATACCGAACAGTTCGCCCACTTCATCTGCACAAACGAGTGAAATAGCTTTACCTACTTCACCAGCACGGCCAGTACGACCGATACGGTGTACATAGTCTTCAGATACATGTGGAAGATCGAAGTTAACGACTTGAGGAAGTTGCGGGATATCAATACCTCGCGCCGCGATATCAGTCGCGACTAAAACCCGTACCTTGCCAGTTTTAAAGTTTTCTAAGGCTTTAGTACGAGCACCCTGGCTCTTATTACCATGGATAGGAGCCGCTGTAATGTCCTGTTCTTCTAAAAAGCGAGCCAGTTTGTTGGCACCGTGCTTAGTTTTGCTAAATACCAACACTTGGCGCCAATCATTATCCTTGATTAGCTTCGCTAGCATTGGGCCTTTCTTCTTTTTATCTACTGGGTAAATACTTTGCTCAACGGTTTTCGCGGTTGAGTTCGCAGGGCTTACCGAAATTTCAACTGGGTTATTTACTAAGCCTTTAGCCAAGCCACGAATATCGTCAGAGAACGTTGCTGAGAACAGTAGGTTCTGACGTTTCTTAGGCAAGAAAGCTAAGATCTTACGGATATCTCGAATGAAACCCATGTCTAGCATGCGGTCAGCTTCATCTAACACAAGAATCTCTAACTGATCAAAGCGCACTGCATTTTGGTTATATAAATCAAGCAGACGCCCCGGTGTTGCCACCAGCACATCACTGCCTTTACGCAGTTTTTGCATCTGAGGGTTGATTTTTACGCCACCAAATACAACGGTAGAAGTAAGAGGTAAGTTAATACCATACTTAACTACACTGCCATTCACTTGTGCGGCAAGTTCACGAGTTGGCGTTAGCACGAGCGCACGAACTTGGTTCTGACGAACGCGTTGACCTTTTGATAGAATTTCAAGAATAGGTAGCGTGAAGCCAGCAGTTTTACCTGTACCTGTTTGAGCAGCGGCCATTACATCTTTGCCCTTTAGGACAGCTGGTATCGCTTTCTCTTGGATTGGTGATGGCTTATCGTAACCTTGTGCTTCAATTGCTTTAAGAATCGGTTCAGAAAGGCCAAGGGAGGTAAAACTCATAGATTATTTTCTCAGTTGAATAACATTTAATATGAGCAACGTAATAGAAAGAAATCGTTGCTACAGCTTTTGCTTATCAATTAGATTGATAGAAGCAAAACGCGGTATTCTGAGGCTTTTCCCCACATTCAGCAACTAAATTCTAATAACAGCTCAGATTCAACCTAGATAACTTGTCGCTTCTGCTCATACATTTTTTCATCAGCCGCTTTCAAAAGAGCATCGACATCATTGTAGTTACTATTATGAATAACCCAACCTACGCTGATCCGAAGATAAATAGAGTGCGTCTCATAGATGACAGGAGGCGTACAAATTGCCCTTCGAAGCTTTGTAACAATCGACGAAACGTGTTCATCATCGATAATACGCGGTAGCAAAACTAAGAACTCATCCCCGCCGATCCTTGCGACAATGTCTGAGACACGTAATTCACTTTTGATACGCTTAGCACACTCGACTAATACTTGGTCACCTACCAGATGACCATAAGTGTCGTTGATCGCTTTAAATCCATCTAGATCAATATTGACAACGGCAAAGGTCCTTGTCCCCTGTTTTTGAGTACCCTTAAAGACCTGTTTTAGGCTGTACATGAAGTATCTACGATTCGGCAGCATCGTCAACTCGTCATGCATTGAACGGCTATCTGCAATACGATACAAGCGATAGATGGTAAAAAAGGCGATCACTAACACGAGCGTTATAGTGTAACTCACCAACCTTACGGCTTGAGTTCGATACCAAGGTACGCCCATCAATACATTTTCATTTCCAGAGAGAGCAAGGTACCAACCACCATAAGGGAAGTTCACTTGCTCTGTAGCAAACGCACTATCAAATACGTCTTGTTCGCCATAAAAGACATCGCCATTCTTACCTGAACTGTTTTCGCCACGAATTGCGAGCTCATATTTGTTCTCGATCTTATCAATACCGACGTCTTCAAATAATTCATCTAAGTCAATAATGGCACTGGAAACACCCCAGTAATTTTGATAGAAGGGAGGATCTCTAAAGATAGGTGTTCGTGTAATGAGTGCTTGCCCACCTTGAAACAGCTCAAACGGGCCTGCGATAAATGTATGACCTATATTACGAGCGATCTCAATCGATTCCCATTGAACTGGGTGGTCGCGATAATCAATACCAAGGACCTGCGCATTACCTTCCATGGGATAAACAAAATTAAGCACATCATCTTTAGCTAGGGCAATCAATCGAATATGGGAAGCGTCTCGAATAATATTTTGCGCAATCCGCTCCCAATCTTTTTGGCCGCCATCGGGGTTGAGGGTCACAATAGTCGAGAAACTGTTGAGAATATACATATCCGAGACGATCCTAGCTTCTATGCTCGATCGAATGATAGCCAGCTGTCTCTTTGCCTCAGAATAAGATTCATTTTTCAAAAAGGTTAACTGCTTGGTATGAAACGCCTCGATAGCACTCACTATCACTACAAAAAATAACAAAGATAATAATTTGGCAGGCCATTGCTTGCTAGAACGATTGGGCATTCACGAACCTCTAACACTTTTGTTCTGTTTACTGCCTTAAATCGGCTCATTTCTGGCTAATCCATCATTATGCCGCCAAGTCATTAAAAATCCACACTTAATGCATAGACTCCATTAATTATTGAGTCATTCATCACTGACATTCCCGTCAACAACGCTGATTATCCAATGAAACAATCTTAATAAAGCTTACATTGTACTGACCAAAATTTCACATGAAAAAATTCATCACTGTTATTTTATATACACCATTAATTACTTGGTACCTTACGTATGAAGCTAAAAATTATACTACTATGCACATTGCTATCAGTTGCTTTTACTATTTATGCAGAGGACAATTCTCAAAAAGAAAACGTACCGAGTATTCAATCACAAGCCAATGAGCTTCGCTCTCATGAACCACTTTTCAAACAATCCGCAGACCTCATTCGTACCACCTACGAAAGCCAACTTTATACTCTGCCCGCCTTCAAGGAAGGCCACTATGGGTTACGGATGTATCGACAAACATTAGACGATAGATATGCTGCCGCCGTTTGGAGTGATATGGCGCGTGTTGCGAGTAAACTAAACCGCTTGTCTAATGACGTTCACACCATGGAACAGATTGTACTTTACTCAAAGAAGCGTGTTGCCTCTTATATTGACGACAACGATGAGCGCAGTGCCCGGCGCTACAACGTCACCCAACACATGCCCGAGTACCTATATCTTGGTGTGGACCTTCTCGGCTCTATGGCACGTGCAAATGAGTACGGTTTAGAACACAAGAACGATGCCAAGCTACGCGAAATCATTCGTCGCTATGACTTCTCACGATACGTGACCAATGAAGACATGGTGAAAGCGTGGGCTGCTCAACTGGCTAATCAGGTTTACTGGCTGCGCCAACTGGGAGAGCAGGATGTCGTTGATAAATTCGTCGACACGTTCAAAAAAGCGTACCCAGACGACAAAGACAAGAAGCTTTCAAGCCAGCAATACGGTAATAAGATCTATGGTATGACACATGTGATCTTCGGTGATTCGGAATACTACCAACACAAAGTTAGCGAGCAAGAGCATCAATGGATCTACGATTACTTCAGAGAGAACATCGATACGATTCTGCTGCGTGCAAAAGAAGATGTAATTGCAGAGGTTGGATTGACCTTTTTGCTTGCGGACTTAGAAGGTGACCCGGTTGTAGAAAAAACTCGACTCGCGATCCAAGCCTCTATCAACAAGAAGCATGGGATGATCCCTTCTATCACTGGTGACTTTGACCTTGAGTACGGTGAGCACCGCAACGTGCTGGCGATCATGCTGCTCGATTGGCAACAAGTGAATGAAGCACCGACGCTAAAAGGCAACCCTAAGGTGTTTACTACGATTCCGTATGGGTTAGTAGAAAGCAGCCATTAAGTAAATAGAAACCCCAAGGTTTATCTACAGAATCTAAAAAGCCGCATACCTTTCGAGGCCTGCGGCTTATTTGTGTCTGTTGCATCAACATAGAATAAAAACCAAGAATAACCGTTCATCGGGCTTCAGAGGCGACTTTGTTCATCACTATCGTGAAATCCCCTTCGGCATAGCCTTCTATCAAGGAAACATCATCACACAGCGTTTTACAGAAGCGATAGACACCTTGAGGGTGATAACTCATCAGGGTATTGCGCGAAGGATATTGGCTTGAATTGAGCAGATTAAAAATCACGGTCTGATTCGCTAGCCCAAACATACGAGTAATCATATTCGTCAGATAGTCGGAATCGCGAGAGATATAATTCAATGAGCCACTGGCGATAACCACATCGTGCGCTTCTAGATTCATCTTACTCATGTCACCCGCGATGAACTGGCAGCAAGCTTCGGTGTAATTTTGCTTGGCCTTTTTAAGAAAATCGGCGTGTTGGTCAACGCCTGTGTACGATTGGATACGATAGATATTGTTGAGCAGTTCAAACAACTCCCCATAACCACAACCCATATCCAAAACACTCTTCTTATCAAAGTCGGCCGAGCGTGCGATGACTTCGAAGCGACATAATTGGCTCTCTTCACTCGTCCAGCCTAAAGACTTTGCCTTATCCCCTTGCCAACGATTGGTTTGCTTTCGGTGATACCAGTACACCTTAAAACGGTCGCGCCAGTGCATTCAAATCAGTCCCACGTCAGTGAACATCCGCATACCTTAATGATATTAAGCTTCAGAACTTGAAAAGAAGAGTCCACCGATTTTATAACCAATTGCATAGCAAACCACGGCAATAGTCACAAACACCAATGCCGAGAAAAAATACGCCACCGACGCCGCAACGCCAGTGCCCCACACGACGCTAAACACCAAACCGAGATAAGCCTCTTGCGGCCACTGAGAAATAGGAAACTGAGTACCACCGGCAATAAGATAAACCATCGCAAACAAGCCGATAAAGGCGGTGATAAGACCAATGAGAACGCGCATGTTCATGGGAAGACCTTTGATTTATTGAACCTGGTTGCCATTATTCTTCGTCGAAAGCGGATCTGCTTAGTCGAAACCGAATGATATTCAAGTATATAGGATAAGAGAGACTTGCTCTATTACTCTTCCGAGTGAACCTTATACACTGCAGAGCAATGAAAGTGGTAGTTTGAATCTGAATCAACTTAACGAGCAGGCACAAAAAAGCGGACACCCTTCTTACGTTAACTCCGTTAGCAAGGTATCCGCTTTTACTGAATCTAGCTTAAAGCAGGATGAAAATACCCGCTAAACATGCACTCATCAGGTTTGCTAGCGTACCAGCAACTACCGCTTTCAAACCTAGATTAGCTACTTCAGCACGACGCTCTGGCGCCATCACACCGATAGAACCCAGCTGAATCGCGATAGAGCCAATGTTAGCGAAGCCACACAGAGCAAATGTCACAATCACTTGGCTGTGTTCAGATAACAGCGCTTTGTTCTCAATGAAGTCGATGAAAGCAACAAACTCGTTCATTACGATCTTCTGACCGATGTAAGAGCCCGCCATCAACACTTCATCACTCGGGATACCAATGAGCCATGCTAAAGGCGAGAACAGGTAACCGAAGATAGCTTGCAGCGTAATACCCGCAAAACCAAACGTTTCACCCAAGCTTTCTAATCCTGTGTTTACCATGGCAATCACACTAACGAATGCAATCAACATAGTACCAACAGCCACTGCGACTTTCATACCATTCATCGCGCCGCTTGCCAATGCATCAATCACGTTGCTTTGGTCAGCTTTATCTAGCTCAATATGCTCGTAGTCACTGGGAATGTCGCGTTCAGGTACAATGATCTTCGCCATTAACAAACTGCCTGGAGCCGCCATAAAGCTTGCTGCGATAAGGTACTTAAGTTCAACGCCAAGGCCAGCGTAACCACCGAGAACACTACCCGCTACCGACGCCATACCGCCCGCCATAACAGCAAACAGCTCGGAACGAGTCATAGATTTTAAAAAAGGACGAATAAGAAGAGGAGACTCACCCTGAGAAAGGAAGATATTACCGGTTGCAACAAGAGATTCAGCTTTACTTGTACCCAACAGTTTTTGCACCGCTCCGCCCAAGATTTGAATCACTTTTTGCATGACGCCTAAGTAATAAAGTGCAGAGATTAAAGCACTAAAGAAAATGATGATTGGAAGTACGCGAACTGCGAAAATGAAGCCATCAGTAGCAAGGTCACCGAAAAGGAAAGCAATACCAGCGTCTGCAAAACCAAGTAGGCTTGAAACGCCATTACTTAGGCTTGTTAGCGCCAACTGTCCCCACGGAAAATACAATACTAAGGCAGCGAAACCGATTTGAAGTAACAATGCACGAGACACTGTTTTCCAGTTAATCGAAGAGCGACTTTCAGATAGCAGGTACGCGCAAGCAATCAGTGCAATAACACCGACAAAACCAAATAGAATATTCATAATGTGTCCTAGTAATCCTTATAGAGAGAGCATGAGCCAAGCAAATGACATCAAAGGAGCAGGACAAAGAACCGCAAGCAACACGCTACGCGATGAAGGAGCTAACAGAGTTAGCGAATGTAACAACGAGTTGTTCATGTAAGAATCACCTTATACAAGCAGTGGAACGCAGCTGGTCCGGTCCGTGGGGTCATTCACATATCCATGTGACGGCTTGTATTGGCTAAGCACCGGCTTAAAACCGGAAGAGAAGTATAAACAGTTAAGTGAGACTTTCATCACATTTTTTAACGCAAACGTTCGCGCGGTTAAGAATCGTGCAAAACGGAGTGCTTATCGGAGAGATCTACCGGGCGGGACAGTTAAAAATAAGTTAACTAGATCTATGATTTAGCTAAAAAGCCACAGGACGTGGCTTTTCTAGAATAGGAGCACCAGTAACTAGTTTAGTAAAGCACTTTTTACTTCAACATCTTGGAAGATTTCTTCAAAACGCTGTTTGTAGATAAGCTGCATCTCATTGATAATCGCGCCGCCATCCGGAACATCATTCTCACCTTGAAAGTTTTTACTCAGTAACTTCTTACCGGCTTCATCATAAATAATCACATTGACATTGTACCAAGAGTTGTCTGTGAACGCGTGGAAATCATACTTCCATTCATTCAAGACGAACATCATAGACTTATTGTCGAACGCTTTCATCTGCTCAACGACTTTAGTTATGTCTTCGTTTGGTGTCGTCTCGACTGAGTCCACTGTCACTTGCTGCTTCTTTAAGCCTGCAACGAGCCTATCCGTCAAAAACTGAGACATTGGTTGCTGAGTCGCCGTATTGTATGAATAAGGTATCCCCAATGAACTGCGAATGATTCCCTCAAACTTTGGTTCTTTATCTTGTTCTAAAACGTATGGACGTTTATCAATGACAGCAATAGTCAGCGCTTTTTCTTGTGGGACCATGCTTAACAGTGGTGCGCTCTCTTCTGGAGTCAGTACCGTTGCACAACCTGAAAGCCCTAGCGCTACTGCAGCGAAGAACAAACTGACGAGTTTTTTCATTAGGTTTACCTATTTTATTATTTGAAGGTAGTGTTCTAACAAAAATCTAATTAATCATCAAACATTCGCTAAATCAATAAATTACATAACTCTCATTACATAAACCAACTCACATATTGGTAGGGTTATTATTGATAAAATTACTTATAAATTTAAAACGATGGTCAGTTGCAAAATAAATTTATTAAACAAATTCAATATGTCAACACAACTCGCACGTAATAAAATCGAAGCTAGCTATGTTGAAGCTACCAAGCAAAAGCACAAAGATATTGGCGCGTATTATGTTCTAGCCCCAAAGATTGCAATGCCTCATGCTCGTCCTGAAGATGGTGTGAACGAAGCATCACTGCAAGTGACGGTGTTTAAACACGGTGTTGATTTAGAATCGGAAGACAACGGAGACGTTTACCTTCCAATTACTCTGGCGGCAATGGATTCAGACAGCCATATCCATACTATTATGGCGCTATCAGAGTTGTTCCAAAATGATGATGACATAGATGCCATTATCGCCGCGGAAACAGCGCAAGCGATCATCGAGATCTTAAAGCAATACTAATCTTGCACTATACATCCTGTTCCTTTGTCTAATAAGCCCCTATTAAAAAAGCGATAGCCTCGGCTATCGCTTTTCTGTTAATGGTGCTGAGTCATTTCCCATCGAGAATTATTTAAGGCATTTCCCCTGAAATACTCGCTAACGCTAAAACGCGTACATTCTTTTATCTGTTGATAATTCAAAGCAGTATTCCGAATGTTTTTTTAGGCACTCAAACACTTCTCGATCCAATTTATGGTTTTCAACAAGGTCAGCCAACATGTTTAAAGACTCTTCTAATGTCATGCCCTGTCGGTAAGGACGAGACTGAGTTAGCGCTTGGAACACATCCACTACCGCAATAATCCGACTGGGTTGATCCAATTGTTCAGCTGTTTTCCCCATCGGATAACCAGAACCATCCAATCTTTCATGATGGTTTGATGCCCACTGACAGATCTGGGGCGAGCTAAATAATTCCTGTAACGCAAACCGAGTGTCCGTTGCATGTCGCTTGATACAACAATACTCTTCGTCTGTCAGCAAATCATATTTATGAAGAATCTCATTTGGTGTTTGCAGTTTACCTATATCGTGAACCAAACCTGCCAGATAAAGTTTTCGCTGAGTTGTGTGTGAGTAACCCAGTTGTTTTGCTAGATACTCAGAAAGCTGTCCGACTTTCAAAGAGTGCCTAAAGGTAAATGAACTCTTGGTATCAACGACATTGGCAATAAACTCAGCAAAGGCAACCGTCTCATTCAATGACATTTTCTGGGAGAAGAATGGCACGGGCTCAAAGTTATCTCTCATGTTTTCAATGTAAGGGATCTCCATCGAAAACCAGAAATCATCCAGATCGACCAACTCACACATGTGTTGTACAAGGTTGGTCTCGAACATCTCATCAGCTTGCTCGGTCAAACGCTCAATGATGATTGCCTTACCATCTGGGGTTAGGTTCCCATAACGATCAGAAGAGGTGATGCCGTAAAGGTAATCCACCCTATCAGCCAACATCACGATAGCGGCCAATTCCTTTTCTAACTCACTGATCGGCATCGCCTTAAGCTCAATCCAAGGAGTATGATGATAAAGCACCGGCTTAGCGAATATAGAAAGAACCGGGCACTCTTTTAGAATTTGATAGCCCTTTTGGCAATGGTGGTAACTTGAGTCTGGCACGAAACCAGAGGTCAAACTGAGGTGTTCATCAATTTGCGATACGCCGCAGTCGTGAATTAACCCCAACGAGAATGCAAGTTGCGCCTGCTCCTCTTCCCACCCGACACTCAGAGCACATCGATACGCTATATAACCGACTCTTTGTCCATGATTTTTGCTTTCAAAACCGACGTTATCAAGCGCCTTAGCAATACCAAATAGAGCCTTCCTTAAGTCTACGGTTACGTCCTGGCAATGTTGATTCATTAATTAAGCCTAAGATTTTTATAGTTTTTATATATTTAATCTGTCAATACTAATGCATAGTTAATGATTATATACACAACTATTGTAAGGTTTAATGAGTTTCGTGATAGATTTAACGTATAACGAAAAATTCGTGCCACAATGTATTGCATATTAAAAATCATGCAGCACTATATCCTACCGACCTAGGTTGACAAAAATCAGCAATCATAAGAAAAGGAAAGACATGTTTAAAACAGTTATCGATAACGAGCTATCCATCGCATTGGTTGAAGAGAGCTTCGCTTCTCATTACGCGGACATCTCACAAAGCCAGAATGAGTACCTAAGCCAATGGCTTGCGTGGCCGCCACATTGTAAAACCGAGCAAGATTTTAGGATCTTCATCCAACGTTCGCTGCACGATTACGCAGAAGGCCAGAGCATGACCTGTGCGATTGTGTATAAAGATAATATCGTCGGTAACTGTAGCTTCAACACCATTGACCACAATAAGCAGAAAGTCACGATAGGCTATTGGCTGTCTGAACCTTATCAAGGAAAAGGGATTGTTACTCGTGTGGTCGAGAAGCTGATTGATATTGCTTTCAATAAGTTAGATATGGAAAAGGTCGAGATATCAGCGGCAACAGGTAACCACAGTAGTCGCAAGGTTTGTGAGCGCTTACATTTCACATTAGAAGGCATCATAACTCGTGACGAAAACTTGAATGGTCGCATCGTTGACCACGCTATTTATGGCCTTCATCGTTCCAAGCGGTCATAACACTTAAGTTTAATTTATCCTTAATACCCCAAACGTCAACGAATAACAGGATACACATACTAACGTTTTTAAATTTACCAATAATTAATATCAAAAGTATTAATTGATTAGATAAACTGACAAGATTCATATACCTAAAACGATATCGCTCGTTTAGCAATCAACTCAATTGTTAACTTTCCTATTTAATTAATAATTAGAAAAAAGTCTAAAGTAACTAAAAATCACTTTAGACGATAATAAGTATACAACGTCAACAATCATCCAATAGATTTAATTAGCAAAAAACCATGACCTAAATCCAATAACGACCACACAATAAAAAATTAATATTTATCACCGATTCGACATTGTATTTAAATAAACAGATGAGTTGTATTAACTATATATAAAAATCAACTATCCTATTTTATTTATAAAAATATTACCGTTATTACATATCAATAGAAAAAACAAAGACAAAAAATTAATTAGAACACTCTGAATTTCGATATGGAAGCCATAAGATACAGCCTTGGAAATGGATAAATACCAAAATAGACGGATAAATCCTCTTTACCTCTTGTAAATCATGGACTTTCATTTATAAATTCAAGCTTTGAGTGGGCATCTTCACAGATTTTCATTAAGGTAAAAATTCTGAGATTAGTATCAACATTTTAAGAAAAATAGTGACATTTTAGTTGTGTTATTTAAAAAGTCTTGGTGTGAATAAAAGTCCTAGTTATTAAATATCAATCATATAAATAGTAAGTATTACTTAGGAGTTGAGTTATGCACTGTTCTTTCAACATAAATAAAAACGATGAGAGCTTGCAACTAATTTATAACGAAGAGAAAATCTATATAAAAATAAACAGCAAGAAAATATCAGAGGAAAGACTCAATAGTAAAGAGAGTTTTGTTTTTAAGTACCTTATCGAAAATTCATCAATATCAAACCCTCAGTCTGCACGAGATGTTGAAGAATCCTTTAAATTACACTTTGATGAAGAGTTCAGCTTATACGCCTTAAAAAATATTATTGCTTCGATTAGAAAAAAGTATCGAAACCTGTGTAATAAAGCAAAAATAAATAGTAATAGCGAACTTATCTCAAATCTATACAAGGTAGGCTACTTTATAGATTTAGATAAAAGCTCAGAAAACTGCATAGCACCAAAGCACAACATCACCCCATTCAAACCCAACCATATCGAACTATTAAAGCTGATGATCAACACCTATCAGAAGGATTTGATCAAAGCGTTGATAACCGTCGTCACTATTTCTTCATTTTTTCTATTTGCTATCTACTTTTTCCAGATCCTTTATACGACGAAGATTGCAAGCGAATATAGCGAGAACACAAAGCTGATAGCGGAAGAAGTCATGAACTACGGCTGTGGTAGCCAAGTGTCGGTGCACGCGTTAAGGCACTCTCTCAACATTGATTCGGTGCTCCTGACAACACCTTATCGTTCCTGTTATATCTCTAAAACACGCTCGGAAATGGTAAAGCTCGATCAAATTGACGATTTTTACAACAGTGCAGATTTCTCGTACTCACATTTCGCCGATCACGAACATAATATTGACCTTACTGTGCGGATTTCTAAACGTCCTATTGAAGCTCGGTACAAAAATTCATTGTTACCGCTGCTCGTCGATTCAGTCTCTATCCAAAAAAATGATAACGATATCTTGAACCTTGGCGAAAGCAATCAGCCTATTTATCAAACCTCACTTTCAACTGGCGCATCCATCACGTTCTACAGTGACAATGTTGTTGAATTGTGGGCTGCACTTGCTCTGATGCTCGCCACACTACTGTATCGCTCTTACATTTTAGGCTTTATCACTTACATGTATCGTTGGAGACATATCTCCTTTGAGGAAGAGCCAATAATCAACACAAAAGACAACACCGTTTTATACTACGAGTTGTTGTCGAGAGTTCATAACGTTGGCGTCCTGAGCTTCATCAACACTATGAGACGTACCAATTTATTGACTTTTCATACTATTTTAATCATTGAAACGGTCAAAAACGCTAAGTTAAATAACAACCATGAGATCTATGGTGTCAATGTATGTCCGAGTGCTTTGGTAGGATCTAATTTTGAAAAACTCAGAAAACATTTATTAGCATTAGAAGCAAATGAGTTTGTCGTAGAAATTACTGAGTACTCGAACATTGGTTATGGCTGTGAGGTCATCGACAACATCAAAGAAGTTAAAGAACTTGGTATAACCATTGCGTTGGACGACTTTGGCACTGGCAATAACAATATCGAAATCATTAGTATTATCTCTCCTCGCTACCTAAAACTGGACCGTTGTTTTGTTAAAGACATCGAATCAGGTGAGCATCATCAAGGTGTATTGCTAAACATCTCGGAAATAGGTCGCTTATCAAACATCACTATGATTTATGAAGGTGTAGAAACCCGCAGACAACAATACATCTTATGTCAACTCGGCTACAACTTACATCAAGGCTACCTGTATAGCAGACCCAATAATTCAAAGGAGATAACCTCTGACCCTATTTGAGTATTGATGCCGCCCCTTTTCTATTAAAATAGTTATCGCTCATAAGACCGATTTAGAGCCCACAAGGATGTAGGCTTCAAGTCCCACCTTTCCGCAAAACGTTTTATCCAACCATTAAAATACTCTGTCCATTTTCATAAAAACATTGCCAATTTGAACAAATAGTTTAGTGTTATACTCATGTATATCACCATGTAGTGTTAATTATGACCAAATGGAAAGACGACCAACCGATCTTTAGGCAGCTTGCGACAAAGATCAGTGACCAAATTCTTCAAGGTGTTTGGTTAGAGCAACAAGCATTGCCCTCTGTGCGTACGGTTGCCGCTGATCTAAAGATCAACCACCTCACCGTCATGAAAAGCTACCAGTTACTGGTTGATGAAGGGTTAGTAGAGAAAAAACGCGGCCAAGGCATGTATGTAGCCGAGGGGGCAGTTCAAAAATTGAAAGAGTCTGCACATCAGTCATTTATCAACACACAGATCCCAGCCATCGCTGAGACGCTAGGCATCATTGATATGAGTGTCGAAGAACTCGTGAAACAGCTAGCACAACATATAAAGGACAAGTCATGAGCACTTTACTTTCCGTGAAAAACGTAACCAAAACCTATTCAAATCAAGTGGGTGTCGAGAACATCAGCTTTGAGTTAAAACCGGGGCAAGTGCTTGGTTTGCTGGGCCACAATGGCGCGGGTAAATCAACTCTGATCAAATCACTGCTTGGCGGACACAGCTATCAAGGTGAGATAGAGGTTAACGGCTATCACCCTATCCACCAGCATGCAGAACTCATGCAGCACTTGTCGTACATCTCAGACGTTAACGTGTTACCCGAGTGGATGACCGTTAAGCAACTACTTCGATATACCCAAGGTGTACACCCTAGCTTCAATAAACAAAAAGCAGAGCAGACATTAAGCAGCACCAACATCAAGCTCTCTTCGACTATCAAGCAGCTTTCTAAGGGAATGAAAGTACAACTTCACCTTGCGATCATCATCGCGACTGACACTCAAGTGTTGATCTTAGATGAGCCTACACTTGGCCTAGATTTGCTGTACCGCGATACTTTTTATCGCCACCTTTTAGAGTGGTTCCACGATGGCGATCGCGCCATGATCATTGCTAGCCATGAGGTTTCAGAAATTGAACACCTATTAACGGATGTGCTGATTTTGAAGCAAGGCCATTGTGTGCTGCAAAAGAGCATGGAAGACATCGAAAACGACTATTTCATTATCGAAGTCGCCAACAACCATTCAAGTGAGATACAGAAACTCAACCCACTGACCTCACAATCCGGCCTAGGCACCACTAAGTGGTTGTTGGAAGGCCAATACAAAGCACAGGTTGAATCATTGGGAAACATCTACAACGTGGGTCTCGCTGACCTATTCCTTGCAACACAGACGGAGAAGGCATAATGCATCCAAGTTTTTACATGCTAGAAAAAGAGCTTATCGAGCACAAGATTAACACTCGTTTACCTCTGTTTGTCGCATTATGTGGTTTGTTGCTGTTCGTTAGCCTGTTCTTTAGCGGCCAGGCGCAACACGATTTTTTCTTTCAAATGGAAGTCAATGGCGACGTTAGTGACATCCACAGAGAGTTCGCACAAGACCTCAACTCAGTGATCTACTTTGGCGCGGGCCTTATTTCTCTGATCCTATCGACGCTTTACATCCCTAAAACGCTGCGTAAAGAGCGTCAAGAAGGCAGTTCGATGTTTTGGAGAAGTATGCCAGTATCCAATGCAATGACTCACGGAGTGAAGCTAGGCTTCGGTTTAGTGGTTATTCCGGCTCTCTGTGCGCTATTAGTGCTATTCGCCGATTTCCTGCTTTGGATACTGAACATTTCAAGCCAACAGCAATTAGCGCTGCTCGTCGAGCAGCAGTCTCTGTTTTATGTGTTAAGCAACTGGCTCGTGTTCTTTGGAAGAATGATGTTAGTTGCACTGGTTCTATTACCATTGGCAACGGTTACTCTGACTATTTCACAGTTGGTTAATTCACCATTGCTTGTGATTTTTATCTCAAGCTATGCGATTAAGTTTCTCTCTGTTGCCGTGTTTGGATTTTATGGCATCAATGACTTCCTGTCTCTCATCGCTTCGCTACCAATCAACGTGCTGATGGCGAGTAATCCGTTCAGCGCAATTGCAGAAGCTCCAGTTTTATCTTTAGGTATTTATGTATTGATTGGTGTTAGCGGTTATCTACTGAGCCTAAAGCTAAACAGAACGGATGATGTGAGTTTGAAGGGGCTGTTCCAACGTTAGAGAGAGCTCTCCTGACGTTAACGATATCACTCCTGAGTAAATCACCACGTCAGATATCCAAATCAAAATCAAAGCTTCTGAGAAATCAGGAGTTTTTTTGTTTTCCCAATCACAGTAAATAAGTGATCATAATTAGTGCAGGCAAATGCTTTAGGGCCAGTCAGACATTTTCGGTTAATTATTATCCTACAACCACAATTTCTAACGAAGTTATCAAGCCTTTCAACAAGCGAGGGTGACCAAGTACCTACGACGATGGGTATTAGCAATACATCCAGTTTATTAGCCTTACCGTTTAGATCATAAAAAGAGCTAGAGGGTCGTTTTAACTAAGAAGAACTAAAGTGGAGTAAAGATGAGTTAAGAGCGGTATTAATGAGCTGACACTGGATGCATTGTACTTAATGCCTGTCAGCTCTTTGGAGAATGATTTCTTTAGTCACCAACCAGATGAAGGTCCTTGGGAGAACTAATGAAACCGGTTTGTTGCATTTTTCATTATACTTAAGCTTTTCAGCTTTTTGACTTGATAGCTTTACGATTTAAAGCTTATTTCTTTGCCGCTTCTTTTGACGTGTCTTTCCAATATTGGATACGAACGCGATGAAGTTGTGCTCTTCTCATTTTTTTCATATGGGATCTTTCCTTTTCATTTAACTGCTCTTCTTGAGCTATTTTTATTGCCAACTATTCGAATCTAACGGTGTTTGATGGCTAGATCAATGATACAGGTCACGAAATATATGGAATTCTTAGTACCATTTGCATCAAAGTTAGACCTAGATATCAACTATGGTTCAGTTTCATACCATGAGCCGTTATTCGAATTTAAGGTTAGCTCTCTCAAATGACATATTCATTTCAGTATCAATACAGTTCCATGATACGTATCAATAGACCGGACCAGCACGGATTTAGTTCCAAATATTTACTTTATTTCACCCAATAAAGTTACGACGTAACAACCGATATGTTGAAGATGATCGTTTTATACCCCACATTGATCTGTACGTCACAACATCAAAATGTGATTATATTGGCAATGGATAAAGCTTCTATCTAATAGATAATGCTCGTAATAGATAAAGTTAAATGGACGTAATAATGAGTAAAGTAATTCTACAAGGTCATATTCTAGTGCCAGACAACGCCCTAGAAGCAGTCACCCAAGCCTTAGCTACGCATAAAGAACTCACACTGGCGGAGCCTGGCTGTATAGTGTTTCGAGTCAGTCAAAGTACGCTTCAACCTAATCGCTTTGAAGTGTATGAAGAGTTCACTAACCGAGAAGCATTCGACATACACCAGCGTCGAGTTAAAAGATCGGAATGGGGTGAAATCTCCAAGAACGTGACACGTCATTATCAAATCACCGATGCCCCGGCACCATAATGACGCGCCCACTAGTCAACAGCATCATCACACTGATTAAATAAGCTCCCTAACGAACGTAGGTTTTAAATGTGCGGAATGTCCACTGAACTCGGTAGTCAAAATTGCTAGTGCAAATTATAAAAACCGTCAAAGAATCAAACCATGTGATGATGCTTGAACTGAATCAACCCATAAATCCGCACCGCCTAAAGGAACACCTAAAGCTTGTAGGGTTGGCAACAATGCTTGCCCTAAAATAGCAGTGAGTAAACTCGAGATCGCTGGGCTTAACGCGTTGCTAATAGGCGTGAGTAGATAGCCTAAACCAAGTGGAGCGTCAATATCTAGATTGATAGCTGTGGTAAATGCACGCCCTGAATCGGCTAAAATATTGTCGCTCTCTTCTGAAGAGTAAGGTAGCTCATCCAAAGCAATATGAGTAGCTGACCAGTCTCTATTATCTTCTATGTCTATGTTTATTGTTATTTCTATTGCAGAAAATAGAGGCAAATCGATACTAATTTCAATTGGATCTGCATCCATAGTTAATAACGAATCTTGGATAATAAATTCTGCTTCTGGGTTATCTTGATTAAGATCCAGATGAGTTAAAGTCGCCGTAGCTTTAGTTGCGCTAACATTAATAACAAGCGGAGAAATATTAATACCTGTAGGGGTGAGAGTAGATAAAGCGCCTGTAATATCATCGACCAAATCAAGATCTGCCGCGAGCTGTAATTCGATTTGTGAGTTGCTAACACTGGGCGGAGCGTTTTCACTTATCGGTAACGTTGCAATGGTGTATTGTGGTGCCTCGATAATTTGCGTCCTGAGTTCGATACTGGTAACACTAGGGATAACAACCGAAAGATCGGGGATATCGACGAAATGCTCTTTATTAGAAGCGAATATCGTGGCTTTAATTAATTTAAGTGCGTTAAGAGAAGTCTCAAGCGCTGCTCCTTGAGTACTAGTTTCAGTGAGTTTTAAGATGTCACCAAGAACGATATCTGGAATGGCAGTAGCAAGAACAAGTTGGTCTATTATGACGTTCAGGCCATCTGTGGATGAATCCCCTCTGTCAAGTATATTGAGGTAAGTATCAAGTACGGTTAAGAGTGAAATATCACTTTCTAGCACTTCCTGAGGTGATCCCAAACCTAAGTCTAGTGCCAGTGTATCTAACACTGAACCAAGTTTTAATGAGGTGTTGGCTAACCCTTGATAACTGGCCGCAGTTAAGTTGATATCGATGCCTAGTAACCCACTGAGCAAACCATTTAAAATGCTACTTTCTGTTGTTTCGAGAGTTTTACTACCAATCCCAAAACTGATGATTCCTGCTTTTTGTATGGCAGATTCTGCCATCAAGGTAATTTGATTGTCGTTGAAAAGGCCACCAGCAATCATACTTTGTGGGACGGTTTTTGTGGCCACAACTTTAGTGGCCGGGTAACCATCTGTAGCCGCGCTGGGGCTCGGATTAAAAATCCAACGGTTATCCTGAATCAAGGCATAACCATTTTGAATAACAATATCATCGACTTGTTGCTGATACTTATCAGTCAATATAGCCTCCCAGTTTTCAACTGCTTCAGGTTGGATGAAATAGGGATTGTTCAGACCAATTTCTGAAGCAGAAAGATCGGCGATTGATTGTAATTGCTGACGCTGGAAAGCAAGTCGTGCAGTATCAATAGCGACAGAAGTAAAGATAACCAAACTGAGCAGAGCAGTTGCGAGCCATAAAGTTAAAGCGCCTGACTGATAGCGTCGCATGAGTATTACTCCCCGAAATCGTTCTTAATAAATTTTTCCGGAATAGCGTGGGAAAAGGACGCTTCGACACGTTCTTGCACTGCTTTGCTCACTTCTGGTGTTAGGGCGTCTTTATGACTGGTTGCGAGCATATTCTCACGTTGAATTTCCAACCAGATACGGGTGTATTGAACCGTTATTTCCTCACCTTTTTGGTGTTTAGAGGGTAACTGCTGCGCTAAACTGATGCATGAGTAACCAATGGTAATACCTAAAAGAAAAAGTGCTTTCATTGTTCCGACTCCTTGATGCTCAATGGACTAAAGCTACGCAATGCAGTAGTCAGTTCTAGGTTTTCTTTATATCCCCAGCCGTATCGCTTAGTGAGACTTTGTGCTGCTTTACGATCATTATCTCGTGATAGTGCTAGCCATAGATTTTTGGCAGAATGGTGATTATCGGGATTAAGTTCTAGCGCGGTGAGAAACTCTTTTTTCGCGGCATCCGTATCATTGTTTAGCAGTAGGAAAAATCCGTAGTCGTTACGAATAGCTGAATCATCAGGCTCTAAGTCAACAGCCAAACGTAACCACTTTCCAGCCTGTTGGTAGTTTTTCTGATACGCTGAAATCAAACCTAACCCGTGTGCAGCTTTGCCTCTGAGGCACGTGTCCATTAGTTGGTTATACACTTTGCTCGCATCATCCCACTGACGGGTTTTTAATAGTGCTTTAGCCTCTAGAGATGATCTAGTTACTGATGTTGTATTTATTTTTTGTAACATCGCCAGAGTGGAATAATATTGCTGGTTATTAAAGGCTTGTTGTGCAAAAGATAGTTTCATACCTTGAGACTGAGACAATTTCTCATTACACATACCTGGAGACTGAGTATAGTCACTTGGTTGCTGGCTGGATGAGCAGCCCGCTAGGATAAAAATAATAACCACGAATAAAAATTTCATTTAACCTCCAAAGGCAGCCATCAAAGCCAGCGCTGCCGGACCACCGAGAACAATAAATAAAGCGGGAAACATTAACGCCATCATGGCGATTGAAATTTTACCAGACAACTTAGTCACCTTTTCCTGCAGCTCTACGCGCTTGTGTTGGTAAATTAATTCGGACAGTGATTGGAATGACTCTTTCAACCCTCCACCTGTTGCCGCGGCCTGAGATAACATAATCAGAAAATCTTGAAACCCGCTCGACAAAGTTATTTGTGCCATGTCATTAAACACGACTTCCCGGTTTTGTCCCGCGTCGATACGTGCCACGATAAGTTTAATATCTTTATTAACTTCAGGAGTTAGCTCTTTCGCCTCCAAAAGGTAAGCTTTTAGTAATCCTTCTAGAGAGAGACCAACTTGCCATAAAATTGACATCATGTGCACGGTCGTCAACATCTCTTCGTTTATGCGTCGGGCGCGTTTACGAGCCTGGATACGAAACCAGTGAAGCGATAGTAATGCACCTACTGCCATGAATAAGGCGTAGAAAAGAAAGGTGCGTTCCATCGTGGATGAAAACAGGTATTGCTGACCAGTAAAGATCAAAAACAGCCCAGACCAGACTAGAAACATTTTAATTAAGCATAAAACTTGTTGTCGCCCACTGATATAACCCGCTTGACGCATCGCAAGTACGATACCGGATAACGACTTTTCATGGTCTTTTTTTGATTTTCGCCACCATTTCATAGAGCTCAGCATTAGGGGCTCTTGCACCGGTTTCGGTTTTGCAGAGACGTTAAGTTTTTGACCTGACGAGCGCATCAATTTCTCTTGGCGAATTGCTAGGTAACGACACCCTCCAGCACAAAGAGCTAATACTACTGAAAGTAGAAAATATACTTGAGCCATGTCCACCTCCTTGTAATATTCAAGCTAGTTATAAACTACGAAACATACGCCAGATAACTACAATACCTAATAGCTGAAGGACAATGCCAAACAGCAAGGCTTGGCGCCCAGTATCGGAGTACCACATATTGATAAGCAGCTCAGGATTTTGTGTCAGCATATAGGCACTAACTAATACCGGAGCAGAGCCAATTACCCAGGCAGTCATTCGTGTTTCGCCGGTAATCGATTTTAGTTCACGACGACTCAGATCCTGCTGTCTAAGCAGTTTCACTAAGCTTTCGAGTGAAGAGGTTATACTACCGCCATAACGAGTATTAACACTAAAAATGGAACCCAGAAGACGAAAAGCGGGCACCCCGGTAATCTGACTTTCTGTAATAAAAGCATTTTGTAGTTCAATACCGAGCGCCCGTCGGTCATTGATGCGTTGTAATACATCGCTTAGTGGGTAAGAAGTTATCTTTGCCGACTGATCAACGGCTTGCGGGACTGTTAGTCCAACTTTTATTCGACGATGCACTTGGTCAATAAATGAAGGCAGCTGTTGTGTTAGCCGCATTCTTGTTTTCGCTTTACGCAGTCGTGCAATGAGTACTATAAGTAAAAACGATACAATCAGACTAACGGCAAAACTAAGGTGACCGAACCGCCATGCTACGCCGGCATTGAAGGTAGTAATAAGTAAGATTAGAACACCATTTTTCAACCATGATTGACTAAACCCTAGTGCTTGCGCTTTCTCGATTAGTAAGTCTTTTAAACTGTCACTCTGTGTACGTACTGTAAGCTCGGGGGATACATCTTCTTCAGTGGCCTGTTTTCTTTTGTATTTAACAGCGAGCGCGTAACAAAGAACAGAGGTAACAGCTACAGCAACGCTCAGTAACAAATATAGATTTACCATAACTGCTCCTCAAGCTTAATTTGAAGTTCATCGCTCGGAGTACCACTGGGTTGAAATGTTTTCTGAGTATATTCATAGAGCTTATGTGTATTGATGTGCCCATTTTCTACGTTGCCAACTTCAACCACCTCAGAGACGACGCGTTTTCCATTGGGGAGTCGACGGATCTGTATGACGATATCAACAGCGGATGAAACAACTTTACGAATGAAGTTCTCACTGGAATTAAAGCCGGTCAGTGTGACCATCATTTCTAATCTTAGTAAGGCATCACAAGGTGAGTTTGCATGCAATGTGCTCATGGACCCCAGATGCCCGGTATTCATCGCTTGCAACATATCTAAGACCTCCCCTCCTCGACTTTCTCCTAAAATGATACGGTCGGGCCGCATCCTAAGGGAGTTTTTCACCAGCTCACGTGCCGTCACTTCACCATTTCCCTCAGAGTTGGGAGGCCGGGTTTCAAGGCGGACAACGTGGGTGTTACGTAGTTGCAGTTCAGCAGCATCTTCAATGGTAACAACCCTTTCATGTGTCGAAATGTACTGACTGAGAATATTAAGTAGCGTTGTTTTCCCTGAACCAGTGGCACCACTAATTAAAATATTGAGGCGTGAAGCGACGCAGTGTTTCAAAAATTCAAGCATATCTGAAGACAGGGTCTCATTAGCTAAGAGGTAGTGCTCCGTTAAGCTATCTTGCTTAAATTTTCGTACTGATAGGCAGGGGCCATCTAATGCTAAAGGAGGAATAATTGCGTTGATACGGCTTCCATCGGGTAAGCGAGCATCAACCATTGGATTCGATTCATCAATACGTCGACCGAGAGGAGATAGCATTTTTCTAATCACTCTTACGACATGCTCGTCGTTCAAGAAGTGATGATTCACCTGCTCTAACCTTCCTTCCCGCTCGACAAAAACCAATTTAGGACCATTGATCAATATGTCATTGATGGATGGATCCTTAAGCAAGTTTTCAATAGGACCGTAACCTAACATCTCATCGACTAATTCTTCAGCTAGCGTGTCTATTGGCGTTGATTGATCTATATGATCCTTGATTAGATATTGTTGGATATATGTAGTGACAGACAACATCAGGTCATTGCGATTGTCGGATGCAAGACTAAACAAGACACCATCATCTTCCATTTGCTCTATAACGTACTTATGTAAGTCAGCTTTTAATTCCAAACTTAAGGGTTGGTAGGAAGCGGTTTTAAAGGTATTCAACCAGTTGTTCGTCGTCATAAACAGTTCCTGATATTTGTTGGCTTACGCTAGGAATCAGCCTTAAATGGCCAAAATCAGTTGGAAAACCCAATATTGCTTGGAAGGTCTTCCGGTTCCGCATGCATGAACACCATCTCGAAAAAATCGGGGTCGTAGTTTCGGTAAATTTCTCCTGGCAGAGGCGGCAAAGTTGCCCCTTTCGCTATCGGACGTACTAAGTGGGGTGTAACAACCATCATCAACTCTTTATCATTACTTTCTAACCGACTGGAGCTGAAAAAAGCACCTAATATTGGAATATCACCTAACCCTGGGAAGCGGTCAGAATTTTTCATGGTACTGCTGCTAATCAAGCCACTGATGATAAAGGTTTCACCATCACCGAGTTGAACAGTAGTATCAGTACGACGCACGCTAATTCCTGGCACCTGGACACCGCCGGTACTGACCGAGTTGCTGTAATTTAGTTCGCTTACTTCCGGCGCGACTTTTAGCATGATACGGTTGTTTTCCATAACGGTAGGTGAAAGATTAAGCCTTACTCCAAACTCTTTGAAATCAATAGATATATCACCATCATTGGATGATCTAGGATAAGGAAACTCACCACCAGCTAAGAAAGTTGCAGTGTGTCCAGACATGGTCACTAAGCTGGGTTCCGCCAAAGTGTACGCAAACCCGTTAGCATTAAGCGCACTGATGGTGCCTAATATTCCTTTCGATACATCCCCAATCACGACATTAAACGCATCACTCAAGGCCAAAAAATTATTTCCTGACGATAACTCTCCAGCAAAGGAAGCGCCATTTAGAGCAGAGCTGTTACCAATGCCAAAGGTTGTATTTCCAGTTTGTCGCCCAAGAAAAAAACCCGCCTGTTTAAGAGCACTCTTACTAATTTCGACCACTTTAATATCGGTTTGAACCTGAATATTATTATAACTGACAGCCGTTGGTTGCACTTTGAGTTGGTATTCTTTAGGTGTGTCCTGAGCCGTAGTCCAAACACTCAAGGTAGTAGAACCAACTTTCTTACCTGTGACCAGTAGTGTGGTGTCGTTAAGTACCATTAGTGATACTACGTCAGGAGTGGCTATAGCGGCTCGTTTTAACTCACCTCTTAGAATGTTGATACTGCGTTGAGAGTCTTTCTTGAGAATAACGGTTTCTGCCGCTTGAGATAGAAACGATAATGGGATTAAGAATGTCAAAAATAGTCTTCTCAGGCTCATAGACAACGTTCCTTATTGTTGAGGCACTTTAACGACAGAGCGCTCATCGCCTTGAATCAGTTCGACATATCGAACGCGTTGAGGTGCATGCTGACGGGGTGGTTTTGGTTTGGAAGCTTTTTCAACCTTTTTTCGAGGAGGCAGAAATTGTCGAAGTTCAGCTACAGATGTTGTTTTAGTTCCCTCACTAGGTTGGCTTCTTAAAGAAACAGTATGTAGCAGTGACCTAGGCTGAAAATCATTCGTTTTTTCATTGGTTAGCTCTTTACTACCCACAGCAGCTAACCTTAATTCACCACTGCTGTCCGCCAATAAAATGGTCGGCGCTAAATCCATATAGACAGACAGTACTACGGATTTAGCATGATTTTCCCGGTCCTCACTTTCTGTACCAAATTGTAGGTCACCCACCGCCAACACTTTTAAGTTAGATGCTATTTTTCTGGCTGTAGTCGTAGTACCAGATTCCCTGTTGGGCTTTAGTAACAACATCACATCAACATGGTCACCGGGCTGTATGTAGCCCCCAACGGTTAACACTTCATCTGCTCTTATAGCAACTGCTCTTTGGTTAAGCTCTAAGTCATCGATCATTGGTCGGATTGTGGCAAAAAGATCATCGGTCAAATAGTCACCTTTTTCGACAGATTTACTCAGGCGTCGACCAACCGCTAACCGTTTTTTTAATACGTATCTCTGGTCGAGTTGTGTTGTGGTGACCTGCTTAAACATATCCGCTGAAATCATCGTTCCATGGTTCTGAGGTTCATCGAAGGCCCAAACACTGTATAGAGTCGGTGCAGCTTTGGGCTGTTGGGGGGCCGGCTCTTGTATAGAAAACATGCCGACAAAAACGAGAATAATAGCTAAGGCTAGAAAGGCAACAGACGCCAATTTTAACACTGCGACTTTGTTCAGAGTCATGTTCATTTCTGGCTCCTAATTCAGTTTAAGAACAGCGGTACCAACAATTTGGTCCGGAAATACGGAGACTTCTTTAGGTAGTAAGCCGTCAATGATGTTGGTCGGAAGAAAAGGGGTCGTTCGATATTCGTCCAAAACAATCGTAACTTGGCAACATATGTCAGAGCCGTCTGTCGGATCAGTGATTGTTGAGATTCGGATTAATTCCTCGGGGTCTGGCAATGTCACTCCAAACAAAGAACCAAGACTTTCTCCTTGACCCTGGGTGAACCCCTGAATGATTATTTTTGCGTGAGTGCGGATTGTGGGGGTTACTTCAGTAAGCACTTCAGCACCGGAGCAGTTTTTATAACTGAAATAACATTCCTCATTGACGAAGGCCATAGACTGGCGGATGCTCTCTTTGGCTACATGATCGAACATACTGGCCGCAAAAAAAATCATGCAATAATGAATCACAGCAAAAAGTAAGATCACTATGATCGGGAGTAAAAAAATAGTTTCTATAGCCACCGAACCAGATTGTTTTTTTAAATTCGTTATTGATTGAGGCATATCCTTTCCTACATACTAGTCGAAAATATTAATCCAGTAGCAGTGATTGCAATGGCCGGTATAAATGGTGCTTCGTTTTTTTTTCTAAAAAAAATGATGAAATAAATGATGAAAATAGATAATGCAATACCAGTAAATATTGCCATAACATCAATGGGTAATATAAATGATAACCCCAGCAGTATTTTTCCATCCGCACCGCCAAAACCAAATACAGAATAACCAATAAAAACCCAAAAAGACGTAAATATCACAGACCACATTATCTGAGGACTGAAATTAAGGTTTCCAACTCCATAAAGAGCTAAGAGAGGGGCTAGCATTAAAATGAAAATTAATAGCGCAGGTACTTGCCTACTTTTTATGTCATAAACACTCGCAATAAACAACAGACCGCAGTAAATGGCAAATGGACTCATTGAATCACCATAATTTAGCCTCAGCCATCTTAGCCTTCTTCAACGGTTGTTGGCAGAGCGTCTCTAACAGCGGTTAATACGCTTTCAATACGTGCGCCGATGTTGTCGTCACCCGTAGAGAAAAGCGCAATGGCAATTGCCGCGATGGTGGCAATAATGGCGTACTCGATACCTGATGCGCCCTTGTTACAGTGTAAAAAAGAGATAAATTTACACCACGTCTTGATGGTTAATCTTTTCAATAAAAACATAGCTACCTACCTGATAATTACGTACTTAGATGATGTAATTTGTCATGGAGAATATCCAATCCTTGTTAAAGGGCAAACAGTGTTGCATTGCTACCTTGTTACTAATCATAGTTAGAGAATCAAAATGATGTGAATGTTTTATGTGACTCAAGTCTCATATGTGAGTCTTAATGTTGTTTTCCCTATAATATGAAATTTTCCATCAGTTTTTATGAATTAATCATAAACAGTTGATGATAAAGATATTAATAGAAATCAAATTCACAACTGATAAGTATTATTTATTTTATGGGAAAATTACGATTTTTATTCTGGATTTTTATCAAATTTCAATCATGATTATTAGTATCTCACTGAGATCGAAACCTAGCTTTTCAGGTGGATATGAGATAGCAATATGGTTAGAGAAGAATAAATACGGAAAAGCTAGATTTTATAACATTGATGATACCAAACAGTAAGGTAAGTAATTTATTTCTCTAAAAAATGTATATTAAATTAAGTTGATGATATAGAGGAACGCTGGGAACCCTAGATTTATCATGGCGTATAATGTGTTATTTACACTATATTTTGTAGCTCTGAAGCTATTTTAAGTTTGAGCACAATAACAAATGTTCATCGTAAGGTTTATGAGTACGTAGTACCAACGAGTCCTTGAGCTAAAATAATCCGTTCCCTCTTAGTTATCAACCATAAGGAAAGTATCTGAATAAAGGAGGATACCATGACTATTTTATATCGAAATTTTCTTGTTTCGTTAGCGTCTTTATTGATGATAACTGCATGTAGTGGCAACGGTTCTGGGACAATTGCCTCTGGTGGTAGCGGCCCGGAAACGACAGAAGAGGACGTCGTTGGTCCGCAGTCCGTTAGTCCACAATCTGATAGCAACCTCTTGTCAGAAGCTGGTAATAATGTGTCGCAAAGTGAGTTAAGTAACTCGTTAGATTCAATAACAACGGGATCAGGAGAGGTATTAGTAAACCTGGGGGAAGTTGTGACTGCTTTGGGGGATGGGTTACCGCTGGGATCTACGGCTTTGGAAATCGATGATGCTTATGTCAGCCGCACTTTGCAAGGCACTGCTAGTTCCACTGAAAAATTAGGGACAACAGTTGTCTCCGCTGGCGATACCGTTGCGCAGTTAGATGCGCTACCTGTGTTCGTTCAGCTTAATGACCGTACCGGATTATTAACTTATACCGGGGTGACTGTGTCCGATCTAGGTGGAACAGTCGAAAATATTGGTGGGTGGCTTCAGTACCAAACGTCAGAAGAAGGTAATTTATATGGATTATCTGAACAGCTTGGTACGATGACAGCGCCTATTTTGGTCCAAGCCGATGGTATGATCGACCTGAAAGGTAATGCGCTAGTCATATTTAACGATGTACAAGACGTTAAGACCACTTTGCCTAACTTTGTTTACTTATCCACTTCGACGTTAACTAAGGGTACCACTGCGTTACTGATGGACACTCAAGGGATGGTTGAAGATACTGGCCAATTATTTGTTGGAGAAAAAGGCCTAACTGCATTACTCACCAGTGAGTTGCAGCAGGATGAAACTTTACTGCTCAATTTGGAGTCAGCATTAGCCAACCGTTTGGATACTGATCCGCTCTCTGGTTTAAATGATAACAACTTACTTTCTGAAACAGCGCTGCTTTCGAGTGTAGACGGAAATCTAATCCTAGTTTCCCAGAATTTAGGTGATGTATTGAATTTAGAAACAGGCTTGGTCAACTCACTAGATTTGAGTACAACTCTACTTAACTTTAATCAATTGGATGATGCATCAACACCTCTGTCTAGTTTATTAGGATCAACAGCCCAAAGCCTTCAAGATGTTGTTGGTGGATTAAAGGGTAATTCATTAGATGTACTTTCGTTAGATATAACAGATAACCTAGCGGGAGAAGATAAATTAGGGCTGTCTTCTTCAAGTGAGGATAGAGGGACACTCACACATCTCACGACTAGCACTCTGAAACCGATTTTGGGTCAGTAATATGATTGAGTCTGATAAATAAAGAGCCAGAGATCATGGCTCTTTATTCTATAAGGGTATCTATGTTGAGAAAGAAAAAGTCCTTTTTTTTTGTTGTTGGTTTACTTTCAACCATCCAGTGTCACGCCGCGGAGCCCCCTTTATTAGTACAACCTGAACCGAAGAACCAAACCGAGTCTGCTTCCAATGTTGACGTTGAGCAGATGAAAGGAGAAGTGGAGGTACTCAGCTCAGAGGTTATTCAGTCAATACACTTTTCTGGTGGTACATCGTTGGAGCTTGAGCAGCTAGCACAAGATGTTCAAGTGCTGTTGAATCAACCTTATTCGGTCGAATTGATCGGGCAAGCGATCGAAAAAATCACCCAGCGTTTTCATATCGCCGGCTACCCTCTCGCTTTTGCTACTGTTAAACAAAATGACTTTCGGGATGGTCGATTGACTATCACTATTGTGGAAGGATTTGTGATCAGAAGTGAACTTGAGATCCCTAATGATACAGTTAAACACAAAGTGCGCTCTATTTTACAACCGCTATTGAATGAGAATCCCGCAACTCAGGCCTCTCTAGAACGCGCTATCCTGCTAATCAATAGAATTCCTGGTTACCAATTTGATATTACACTCCCCAGACCAAAAACTATATCTGGCGCGACATCTATTCGTATCGTTACCCGAGATAAGACCGTATTTAAACCTTTTATCGGTTATTCAATGCAGCAAGATTCTGAGCGTAACTTCTCTTTGGGACTACGTAGTAATATTAATCGGATGTCGATTAATCGTCTAACCCTCATTGGTTTACTCCCACGTGATAATAATAGTGATGAAGGATATTACTCAATGAGGCTTGAACACGACATTTTCCACAACGGAACTTTAGGTAGATTGAGCGCTAGCTATTATACCGATAACGAAGAAAGCATCCTTGATATAGGAGGTGTGAAGTTAGCGGTTGACAATACTTTTGAACGACACAGCTTGGATTACGTTATCTCTTACCCGATAACATTAAATCAAACGACCGACTTCAGTGTGTCTCTGGGGGTGCTCTATGAAAAAGAGGAACGCAATTATGATGTTTCCTTCAATGGCACATCTTTAGGCAACTTAGACGATCACCTAGATTATGTTATTGGCCAGATTTCAATAGATGTGATTAAACGATTTGACAATTTCAACTTCTCAGCCGGCTTAGGAGTCAACCAAAGTATCAGTAGTGCATTTAGATATAGGAGTGATTTAGAAACTGAAAATATCTACAACAGCGATTTTACTTTTTACGACCTTAATTTATCTACTTCATATGAATTTATTAAGGATTACGTTGTATCTTTGCGGGCAAACGGTATGTTTGCCGATGAGAGGATAGTGCCATCGCAGCGTTTAAATTACGGTGGTCTCAACTATGGCCGTGGTTACCCGGAAAACACCATAGAAGGTGATAGAGGATATGGCACCGAAGTAAAGCTGTTACAACGAAACAAACATGGGAATTATTTTTTTAACCCCTATATCACTTATGACTTCGCTTATACCGAGAGAGAGCTTTCTACCGCCAGAACAGACCGGATCTCATCAGCAGCACTTGGTGTTGAAATTGGCTTTGAAGCAAATTTATATGTTGCTATTGACTATGCTAAACCCTTAAAAGAAAGAGAATACAATAACGACTATGTCTACAACCTGAATGTAAACTGGCAATTTTAGTTAACTTTCGTTTTCCTGAACTATCCAAGGTGCAAGTATATTTTAATGGATGGATTTGTCCCCCAAAGACGCTTCGTAATCGGGCATACCAACCCCTACATGTAAAAAATGATGTGGTTAGGCAGGCCGCCTTAAGATGAAGCCCATTCATTTGCAGAATGAGCTTCTATGCATGTAATACCAACCACCCACACAGTTTCTAACGAAGTTGTCGAGCGCTGTAACAAGCTATGGTGGCCAATTACGTACTACGATTGGTATGAGTAGCATTGTTTGAAAGGAACTATAAATTAGTGACAAACGACGCTTGGTTTATCTCCTAAAAACCAAGAAACCCACTTTCTTTTGGAGTTTAAGATGAAGCCTTCTTCAAGGTTAATTCCATTAACTATCAGTCCGTCAACGTTTCCATTATATTCTTTTGTTGTGAAGCGCCAATCTTTACTATTTACCCGTTTCCCTTCAATAAGTGCATCATTGAGCCGTTGACTTACAACGACAATAGTTAGACCTTTCGTTTTACTGATCCCCAAATCAGGTTCAGCAATACTCCCCACGGCAACAGGCACCTGAACAGTACATATCTTTTCGTCTTGACGAGTAAATATATAGTTCGCTTCCCCGACTCGGCCGTTAAGCCACAAGAGCTGTCCTTGGGTCATAGTGTCGATTGTTAAAATACCAAACGTATCCGCCGACGATAGTGTGATGGCGCCACTAAATGTTGAGATAAAAACAGACAAAAACACATTCAAAATGATTGCTTTTTTCATGCTAATGTCTCCTGATCGTTCTGAACATTGGTCGATTTCACTAACAAATATATTAACCAAAAAGGTCCTACTGCTGGTATAAAAAAGACCAGTCCCCAATATCCAGATTTGTTAATATCGTGCAGTCTACGAGCTATTGCGGAAAGCATAGGAATAAAACTTAAAATGCCATAAATGGTGTCAAACCAAGTCGTCATACCCATAGCCATATCAGCCACAATACACCCGACACTCACCAATATATGCACGAGTATAAACATCCAGTATTCTTCACGCGACGAGCGGCCAACAAAATCTAAACTTCGTTTCCAAGCTAGAAAATAAAACTTCATAAATGTCACCTCAATAACGAATTGATGATGACATTTTGCCTCGAAATAAGGGGAGTATACGTCTCAAAACAGGTTTTAGGTCGTCCTTAAACAAGTTTTTGTCTATTTTACATTTTTAATTATATTTCATCGAGTTATCCTTGGTGCAATCCCATTCAAATACCCATTTATTAATCTAGGTCCAGCTATGCTTGCGATTCCCGTTCCATTCATTGTTTCTATGTTGCTAGGGTTATTGGCGATAATACTTTATGCCCGACTCTCTCAACAAACTAAGGTCGCAAGCATGTTTTTAGGGCTGTGCTCTGCCACTACCGCGATGGTTGGATTACGCTGGACATTTGGACTTGAAATTTTCAGCATCGCACAACCTATTCTGGCTTCCACAATTCCTGTTGCAGCGTGGTATGCGTTTGCGCATGCAAATCGAGACCTCGGCTTCTTACCTATTAAACACTTTGTTGCACCATTACTCGTTGTTGTGAGCTCTATAACTCAACCCTGGTTAGCACTTCCATTGGATGAAATACTTACTTTAACTTACATCATTTATGGAATTGCACTTCTCCGCTTTTCGTCAACAGAAGCCGCACTGATTAATGTCTCGTTAGGAAATTGGGAAGGAGTAAAAAAAGCAGAGAGTATTGCGGGGTGGGTACTGATATTTTCTGCATTTGTAGATACATTCATGTCGTTGGATTTAACTTTTAACCAAGGCGAACTGTCACTCTATATACTTACTGCTGCACATTTAGTTCTTTTGCCCGTGCTATCGATAGCTGTCGTCGTGACAGGTATTAATACTCCTATAACGAATGGGGAAAAGTCCAAAGAAATGAATGGCGCTAATGATGAGCCACTAAGTTCTGCATTAATGACCAGTGAACGGGCTGAAGAAATCACTTCTATGTTAGATAGCAAGATTCGCCAAGACTCTCTTTACCTAGACCCTGAACTCACTCTTTCGAAATTGACACGAAAGTTAGGTATACCAGCAAAGCAAATTTCTATCGCAGTCAATCAAGTTCATAAAAAGAATATTTCTAAACTCATCAATAAGTATCGTATAGACCATGCCAAACATGCTTTGATTACGTCTCAAGGCACTATTACTCAAGTATTCATGAATTCTGGTTTTCAGACTAAATCCAATTTTAATCGGGAGTTTTCAACAATGACTGGAATGACACCAAGTGAATACCGGAAAAGCAAAGAGAAACACAATAAGTAAAATTGGCGCCAAGTACCAGTAAGCGTCTTCTTACCCCTTTTTTGTAAGCCTAAACGTTAAGTTCTGCACATCTCATCAAGGGACACCGCGCTACTTCACTTTCACTCGGTAAAGCGGATTTACGGACTTATCAACAAAATACGACCAGATATGATCATAAACTGCATGCTGATTAGGAAACGGCGCTAGCACTTTAGCTTCCTCTAAACTACACCAGCGGTACTCGGTATGCTCATGGTTCAGTTCAACCGCCTGATTGGGCGGGCATAACACGGCAAACACTGGGATTAGTTGAATCACATTGACGTCCGCCTCGTAGAACTGTTCTAGGAACTGCGCATTATACAGAGCTTCCACTGCGATTTTGGTTTCTTCTTCAAACTCACGAACAATGGCCTGACAGCCAGTCTCACCCACTTCGATTGAACCAGCAACATGGCACCAAAAACCGCCCTTCACACGCTTCATTAATAGCATTTTCGTTTGGCCGTTGATTTCAGAAAGAGCGACACCTGCCACGATGGAAGTATTTAGTGGGATCATAACGTTACCTTAGTTACACAAGACATCGGTAAGGCTACCACCCTTCGTTTATTAAGTTGTCTTCTATAATAAAAAACGAGAAGTCACTCATCCATTTATGAAGCTCAAACCGTCACTCGAAAACTTGGAGTGACGCCTCACAACAGTGGTATCCAATAATTGAACCATTTCTTATTTGTGGCGCTTTTCGATAAAGAGTAGAATCGCCGCCTTGTACCGTGTTGAAGGCTTTCTAGTAATACACGGTAGACTCACTACCCATTACACGACGATATAAGTATTAAGACGACAATATGCACTCACCAAAACCAACGCACGCCTCAGAAAAAAGCCACAACCCTGAGCATTGCTTCACTCGCTTTCAACAGCCGATCGAGTCATATTCGTTGCCTGAGCGTTTCACGTTCCCATTCTATTACGAACCACACCCACTGTGTGAAATCGCCTCTCACCAACTTCAACAATATTTAGAAACACAAACCGATTGGCAACATGATTTCGGGCTAGATTCTGACGTGGGTCGCGGTAAAATGTTTGGTGTATTGTTGGTGAAAAGCCCAGAAGATGAGCTTGGTTATTTCTCTGCATTTTCTGGTAAAGTCGCCGACCAAAACCTACTGCCCTATTTTGTACCGCCTGTATTCGACATGTTGAGCAGCGACAGCTTTTTCCATCAAGACACGGCCGACATGATGGCTGTGAATGCGAAATTTAAAGCGCTGCAAGTCAACACTGAATATCTCGAATTGTGTGAGCTGTTAGCACAACAGAAAGCACAGGCAGAACAAGAGATCGAAGCGCAACGCTTGCTGATTATTGAAGGCCGCAAAACACGTAAAGAGCAACGTGAACAAGGCAAAGAAAACCTTGATGAGCAAGCTTTCGAACAGCTAAATAACGAGCTAAACAAAGCCAGTGTTGCCGGCAAGAATCAGCAGAAGTATCTTAAGCTCAACTGGGAACAAACTCTGAATGAGCTTCAAGGCAAAGTTGACGTGTTTACGACTCAATTAGCAGAACTCAAAGAGCAAAGAGCACACCTTTCTCATCAGCTTCAACACAAACTATTTTCACAATACGCTTTCCAAAATGCGGAAGGCAATGTCGAAGATCTAAACCAAATTTTTGAAAACATGCCGAATAAGATTCCACCTGCCGGGTCTGGCGAATGTGCCGCGCCAAAACTTCTGCAATATGCATATCTGAATGGCTATACGCCACTGGCACTGGCTGAATTCTGGTGGGGTCGCTCACCAAAATCAGAAATCCGCAAACACAAAAAATACTACGCCTCTTGCCAAAGCAAATGTGTTCCAATTTTAGGCCACATGATGAAAGGTCTAGAAGTCGATCCCAACCCATTGCTAGAAAACCCTGCTGAAGGCAAAGACCTCGATATCTTGTTCCAAGACGATCACATCGTTGTGGTACACAAGCCAGCCGGTTTCCTATCTGTACCGGGCAAAACGATCAAAGATTCGGCCTACACTCGTGTTCAAGAAATGCACCCCGATGTTGAAGGGCCATTTGTTATTCACCGTTTAGACATGGCGACCTCTGGTATTCTGATATTTGCCCTCACACGACGTGCGAACAAAAGCTTGCAGAAGCAGTTCATTACTCGTGAAGTCGAGAAGCGATATGTAGCAATGATTGAAGGCGTTCTGGCAGAAGATGAAGGTTATGTTCGCTTGCCATTGCGCGGCGATTTGTACGATCGTCCTCGTCAAATTGTCTGCTTCGAACACGGCAAACCTGCTGAAACCAAGTGGGAAGTGATTGAGCGAAACCAAGAAACCACCAAGGTTTATCTGCACCCGAAAACTGGCCGTACGCACCAATTGCGCGTTCACTGTTCACACGAAGAAGGGCTTAACATGCCTATCGTTGGTGACGGCTTGTATGGCAACAAAGCTGACCGATTGCACTTACACGCTGAAAGGCTTGCGCTGCATCACCCAGTCACCAAAGAGTGGATGGAGTTCCAGTTCGACGCTGAATTCTAAGAGTTCTTGTTAATACCAAACTTTAATTAGGGGGGCCACGCCGTTTGTGGCTCTCCTTCTCACGCTCTCCACTATTCTCACTCCCTTATTTCTCCTACCTCTTTCGGATATATCGCCACGCTTATTGCACTACATCAAGGTTCACTTTTTCGTGAAGAGTAGGATGCTCCTCTTCTTCTTTCCTTTTGGTATGTCATCAACTGCTTTGAATTTACAATCCAACACACAAACC
Organism: Vibrio kanaloae; assembly: GCF_024347535.1. Taxonomy (NCBI): domain Bacteria; kingdom Pseudomonadati; phylum Pseudomonadota; class Gammaproteobacteria; order Vibrionales; family Vibrionaceae; genus Vibrio; species Vibrio kanaloae. The sequence goes on from NZ_AP025498.1 coordinate 67,705, forward strand.
CCTTCAGTGACCGCGCCTCAAGCACTAAGCTTGAAACCACTCACCAACAAGAAGCCAGACTTAAACTCGGCGATGTTGAATCTCATTGAAGAAGTGAAAAACGAACTCCCTCTTTACGAGTCAGAGACGTTCATTTGTGGGCCAAAAGGAAATTGCTCCGGTTGCTCTAAGAAATTATTGGAGATGGTCGACAGTGAGTTGATGTACTGGGAACACAGTATTTCAATCGGACAAGGGCCAAACTTCGAAGAACTGCGTCGTTTTGGTAAACTATGCAGCAGCGTAAGACGCGGCTTAGAACGCAATGGCTTGGTAGAAAAGCGTCCGAGAGGTAAATAACAGCGTTCTCGTTGGAGGTTATCCAGCAAGGCTATATTGAGAGTCATACAAAAAGCCACTCATATCGCTATGAATGGCTTTGCCTTTGCTAAGCTATATTTAGCTCTACATCAGTTACCTAAAAGAGATCAGTACTTAACTTGGTAATTCAAAGTATAAGTACGACCACGGCCTTTGTAATCGTAAGCTGCAGCATCGTAGTGAGACGAGTATACAATTTGTGCGCGCTGACCCCAGATCGTTGTGTAGTCTTCGTTAAGTAAGTTTTGGATACCAAAACCTAAGCTACCGACAGGTAATTGGTAAGAGCCCACAAGATCAAACACAGTGTAACCATCCAGTTTGTTTTGAGAGTCATCTTCGTAATCAAACATAGTTTGGCTTTGAAGTTTAAGCGCGAGCTCTGAATCATACCAACCAGCCCATGCTGTTGCTTTTGACGTGCTCGCTTCTCCAGCGGTCATATCTTTCCAACCATCGTCGCCTTTCACTTCTGAAACAACGTAGTGACCTGAAGCCCCCAGTTGAACGTTGTCATGTACCCAGTAAGACGCCATCGCTTCTAAACCGTAAACACGCTTTTTATCATCCAACTCTTCAATAAGCAGTGTCTGCTTGTTGTATTTAACCGCTTTATCCGAGTGAGAGTAATACGCTGCAGTTTGAAGATTCAAATCACCGTTATCTAAGCGATAACCAAGTTCAACACTATTGGTTTTGATGCCCGACATTTTTGAGTTGTTAACATTAATACTGTCGTTTAATTGCCAGTTATCACCAACCAACGTGTAGTCACCTTGGCCGTAGTATTTCGCAGGATCCGCAAGGTCAAAACCTTGAGAGAAGTTAGTCCAGATTTGAGACTCATCATTGAGGTGATAGATCGTACCCAAGTTAAACAACCCAACACTGTAATTCGTTTCACCACCCGGTACTGAGTCGGCTGATGTTCCGTTGCCTTTAGCTATCTGACCCTGTTGCTTATATCCAACAAAATCGTCAATCTTATTGACCATATATTGATAACGGAAACCACCTTCGACACTCCAAGCATCAGTAATCGAGTACCCGGCTTGCACAAAGCCCGCTACAGAACCAACCTCAACGCCAGGATAACGACCTATTTCAGCGTAAGTTTGGTTAACTAGATTACCAGAATTATTGGCTATCGTTGGATCATAAAGTGCTTGGTTGCTCTCTAAGGTATCTTGATAAGCATCAATACCATAAACGATGTTAAACTTGTTAAAACTCTTCGCTAAGGCTGTTTTTAAAGAGAAAACATCCGTTATTTGTTGACCTGAAGATTGATAATAAGGCGTGTAGGTCTGATCTTCTTTACGGTAAGACGCTTCAGCAATAAGTTGATGTCCTAAGAACTGGTCATCAACGTAAGACGCACTTAACATCATACGCTCGGTGCCATGTTCACGGTCAGAATAAAAACCTTTTCTCACATCCACAAATTTATTGTTAACGATGTAAAGTCCATAAGGTGAATCTTGTTGGCTGTCGTAGTATTGAGCTAACAAGTTCAGCTTCTTCGTCTCAGAGATATTCACACCAACTGTCGTCAAAAAATCAACCGTTTGGTTAAACTGTAACGAACCCTGAGAAATATCAGGCGTTACGATGTCGCCGTCAGCATCAAAGAAACCCTGGGTTTCAGTGTAAACCACAGATGCACGAGCAGTAACCTTATCGTTACCACCAGAAACTGATTGACCCACTTTGTAATCAAAGTCTTCACCTGAATTAAAGCCTGATGAACCTCCCACATACGATTCAAACTCTAGCCCTTCACCATCCGCTTTTTTGGTAATGATGTTGATTACACCACCAGACGCACCCGCACCATAGATCGAAGTAGCACCCGACAACACTTCAATACGATCAATGTTAAACGGGTCGATCGAATCTAAGTGACGACTGATTGGACGTGAAGATTGTAAAGATACACCATCAATCATCACGAGCATCTTACGTCCACGTAAGTTCTGACCATAGTTAGTACGAGCACCACTGCTAACGTCTAACGACGGGATAGTTGCCGAGAGAATCTCGCCAAGTGACTTACCACCACGAAACTCCTGCTCAATTTGCGCCGAATCGATATACCAAACAGTGCCTGGGATATCACTGATCGCTTTAGGAGTGCGACTTGAAACAACGACCATTTTTTCTTCAGTTGTTGTTTGTTGAGCTTGGGCTGGGAATATTGTGCTTGCAGCGGCAACCGCTAAAGCAACAGTCGATAGTGGAAAACTTCCTTTTTTAACGTTCATTTTATTCTCTATTTTTATGGAGAGAAGGCTCCAAAAACCATCAAGGCTTATGTGATGTCCTTCATTATTACTTTGCTAAATAAACCAATGTCATCATCACCCATCAGGTGGTTCACACATGGCTTAAATTCTTAAATCATGGCTTAAGCAGACAAGACAATACCAATTGTCCAAAACAACAAAGCCATTACGTATCAAATGCACTATTTAATAGAGCTCAATTCGGACAATGTGGAAGAGCTCAGCCATTCAATCATCCCGGGGCCAGAATCAATATCAAACAGAAGCTCACCCGCTAAGCTATTAATAATCTTTGCACTGCGCCACGCCATCAAACTTAATTGAGGCTCGGCAATACCATGGCTATGTATTCCAGCATTCACCGCAAAAATCTTGTTGGTTGCTTGACCTTCCCACTTAAGTTCAAAGTCTGGTGTCATTTGGTAACGATTCTGTTCGTCCATGTCCAACAACGGAAAGATCGAGCTAAGGCAACTTGGGTTAGGAGATTCAAAGCCTGTCGCGAGAATCACGATGTCGGCTTGATGCGCTTCCAGACACTCACCTAAGGCATTACTCACCATCAGTTTGAATGCCTTATCGTGCTCAGAGATGTGAGTAAGAGTTCGGTGAGGAAGTAGTTTTACCCATTTGTCTTCTTTTAGAACATCAAAGCGGTAATACAATTCTTGATAAATAGTTAGCAACGCTTTCTGAGTAATACCATCAGAAGTCAGCTTTTGGTTCGCCACTTCTTGTTGCTTAACCTTAGGAGACAGGTTAACAAAAGCATCGACATAATCAGGAGCAAAGAACTCATTCGTAAAAGAGGCTTCATCCAAAGGTTGGTAATTCGCACGTCGAGACACCCAATCAAGTGACTTAGGCTTACCCCATTTGTGCTGGAGTGCATTGAGGAATATGTCGGCCCCACTTTGTCCGCCACCGATAATCATCACACGTTTATTGGTAAAATCTCGCTCTCTTAAGCCCATTTCAACAGCATGAAACACGCGCTCACCAATGTGTGGTTTCGCGCAATCTGGAATGTAAGGTACCTTGCCTGTACCTATGCAAAGATTCTTTGCCTGATAGATTCCCTGATTGGTATGTACATCAAAGATGCTTCCCGTGAACTCCACATGCTCCACTTTCGTTGCAAATTGAACGTTGTTGAGTTGATGCGCCGCCCAGGCTAAATAATCGGAAAATTCGTGGCGACTGATACACTGAAGTTCTGCAGAAAGAAAGCGGTAAAACTTCTTGTTCTTTACTAAGTAAGACATAAATGAATATGGACTTTCTGGGTTAACAGCAGTGACTAAATCTTTCAAGAACATAGTCTGCATATTGGTATTGTCTAGCAACAATCCAGGGTGCCAAACAAAACTATCTCTACCTTCAAAAAATTGTGCATTGATCTGAGGTTTGTCAGCTAATAGTGCTGCAATGCTGAGGTTAAATGGGCCAACCCCAACACCTGCTAAGTCAAGCCTGACGTTATTAACGTGTTCCATTCGAACCATCCTTTTGGGTTGATTAATGCGTCTTAAATTAAGCGCAAAATTTATAGTTATAATGTTGTGAGGTTTACGATTTACTTAATTGAGCCGTCACGAGTGGGTTATCCAACATATCATCCATATCTGGTAGCATTCTTGACGCGCTAGAGTCTGTACTGTGTCGGAACTTCGCTAAATTGAGTCCAATTCTTAGTATTCGGGGTTTAAACAAATCGAATTTGGTAAACCGATGCTGATACTCAGGATGCTCTGCCATATAAGCTTTAAGCCGATCGCCGAGTAATTGATAAAATTGCGCTTCCGAGTAGCCTAACTGAGCAACCAAAGGGGAAATAAAGCGTAATGTTGTGACAAAGTGACCCGTTTGCAGATCATGAATGATCAGATCTTCCGGCAAGCGCACGGTGACTTGTTTTACACCTTCAGCCAATGAGGCTTGCTCAGGGTAGTCACTCTCAACTAAGCGCATGTCCCCTTGAAAATCTTTAAGCAAAATGCGTTTTGGCAATGCGTTTTCTAAAACCAAAGTGACGTTCTGACCATGTGCAATCAATGAAACGCCGTATTTACACAACAGGTGGTAGTACGGGATCACCACCGCATCAAACATTTTTCCTAACCATTCTTGAGGTGATACACCTGAGCGTTCAATGTACTCCGCGATCAGCGGTTTTCCTTGATTATCGGTTTCCATTAACGCTGCCATCAAAATGGCACTTTCGTTATCGTTGAGTTTCGACGCTGCAGATTCTCTCCAAATCACACCCAGTAATTCTTGGTAACGATAGGGCGCATCGGTCAACCATCGATAGTCGGCTTGGGCCGCATAAGCTGAAGCGGGTTCTTGTAAAACCTCTGCCTGCTTGTAGCTCAATAAATCATCGGATTTAAAAACAGAATCCATCCAATCAGAAGCTGTTGGGCCCGCTAGGATATAACGCCCCGGAATACCTCGATAACAGGAGGTGTTCATAATGGTCAGAGGTAACTTGATGTCGTAACTATTTGGTCTTGTCGCATTACTCAACGTGCGCAATGAGAGTTGAGGTAAGAATTGGTCGCCAAACTCGCCGATATAAATCAGAGCCTTACTAGCCATCTCTTGAACAAACAACAGGGATAACTTCTTACGCCATTGCCACGGATGGACAGGCACATAAGTATAATTATCAATATCCACATTCAATGCTGAAACAATGCTGTCCATCTCTTTAAGATCACGTTCTTCAACGGACCCCGTAAGCAGCTGCTGCCAATTGACACTATCACTCGTCGCGATCTGCAAAATCGAATCATGAACAGCAACCCAACCCAACTGAAAAGTGCATTCAGCCTCTGGCGCATAGATATTAAGATCATCACTTCCCCAACCTCGTCTACCCTTGTTAAAAGCAAATTTAGGGTGTCCATCAAAGTAAGTTTGCTGCTGTTCACAAGGTAGAAAAGCCAAATCTCGAGCCGTCATAGACTCCTTACGTAGCATCAATTTGCAATCACCTAACAAGGTTGTATTAAGATCTTCTAAGTGCTCAGCAAACGCATCGTCTGGCATATTTAAAAGAGGCTGGAGGTCTCTCATCAATAACGCAGCAGACAAAGGGGTAGACGACTCCTGATCTGAATATCGACAAATAGACGTAGGATCAATAACAACCTGCCCCCAAATGTTTTCTATCCCTTCAAAAAAATAAGTGGTGTTATTTATCAAGCTAAGTGAGTAGCGTCCTAAGTCAAAATCAAAACGAAATGCTTGCTCATACGCGAATTCACTCAAGATTTTGGCGACAAGCTTGTGATTGGTGATGGACCAATATTTGTGTAGTGCGATCTGTTCCATCACCATTTCTCCGCAAAAAAACGGTCTCTATCCAGCATTAACATGGCTGAACGCTTATGAGGAAAATTGAACTCGAAACATTTTTCGTACCCCATAGGTATAATTCGATTAAACAGACGTTCATTGTCTGCTCTTGGTTCTAAAACAATACGTTGTGTTCGTACTTCATCAATAAACAAGTAGTGACTGATCGCTCGCATCCAAGCATTAAAGAATGTCGGGCCTCGGTATGCTTGCTCACCGACGAGTAGATGAATCCCGCGATCAAAATCTTGTACCTCGTAATAAGCACTGAGTCTGTCTTCAGAAACCCAATATGCTTCAATGTATCCAAAGGGTTGGCCATTAAACTCACCAATCAGAGGAATAATATGAGGATCCGCCAATCGTTCTGTAAGAAATTCTGCTAACTTCTCTTCGCTCCATGCTTGCTCCCAGAAATTCGCGACTCGTGGGTCGTTCATCCAGCGAGTGAATCGTGCTATATCTTTGTCTAACTCAACTACACGAAAGCTAACGTCAACATTCGCATCAAAGTCATATCTTTGATACACGCCCCCTTCCGGCATTGGCGGCCTGGAAGGGTGATACCGATAACGGTTGTCCGACTGAACTAAATGCTTTGGGAACAAAGATGAAGTTTTGTGACGGTGCCACGACATTGGAGATTGATAGAATGCATGACGGGACAGCGCACCGTCGATAATTGGTAATTCACGCTCGAGTAAGCCAACAACTACTTGATCATCGCTTTTTAACTGCAGATCTTCGATAGCTTTATGTTCACTAAATAACTGATCCAACTCTATGGTTAACAATGCCAAAGTATCAGCATTCGCAAAGTCATTACCTTGAACCGTTAAATTAACCTCAGGTAACTCCTGAGAGTTATAAACGAACATTTTGAAATCAGGCATGTGCTACCTCTTTAACTCGTACAAGGGGGTTTGGCATATCGAAGTAGATAACAGCAGGATCTGGGATAGAGTTTTCATTGAAATTTTGCAAATAGCAGAAGAAATTACCCTTACAGCAAAGTGTTTCGCTGGTGAGTACATACCGCAGACATCGATCATCTTTCACGCCAGATTGAAGTAATAACGCGAGTTTTTGATTTAATATTTCAATTAATTGCGACTCTTCAACATCGAGGCTAGCGCAAATGGCAGACACAAGGTTAAAGGTTGAGTTAATGATCAAATAGTAAGCAAAATAACGCCTTACTTTCTCTTGGCTCCAATAATTTTCTAACGCCTCTTTTTCATCCCCTAACTTGTCACCAAACAAGGTGAATGCCAGGTCGGTATAACCCGTTCCTTGGCAATCACGGTAGTACATCCCTACCGGAAAACCCTCTTCGAGCTGCATAACAATATTTTGTTGGTGAGCAAGAAAAACAACACCCAAATTCGCTTGTAGGTGAAATAGAGGTACAACCGCATGGTCGCAATAAGCTTCAAACCATTGTTTCGCCACCACGACGTCAGACTTTATTTGTTGGCCGGCATAATGACGAATACGCTCAGAAACCAAGCTTGTACCCGAATCATAAGGGTTTTGCTGAGTTAATGTCGCGAGAACTACGGCTTCTTGGTTGGGCGTGTTCACTAATGGGTTATCTCGAAAAGCGACCAAGCTTTCATCAATAACATTGCCATCAATGTTCTTTAGACCGATATAGGCAGGCTCTTGCATCACTTGAAAACCATTGACATGGCCGACTTCGCAAGAAAGTTCCGGTTGTTGGAACAGCTCATTTAGTCGCGTACCACGAATGACTTCTTTCAGCGATAAATTACGAATCGAGTTGGTTAACTTCACGCTCAATGAAAACTTCAACATATAAGGCAATGATGGTGCGTATAGAGAGCGCGTCGATGACGTTGGATACCAAGTCACACCGATTTGACCAAGGTTTTCAACTTGCCCTGATGCCAAATAGTTTCGTACTGACAAATTATCGCTCATCACCTGCCATTGCCATGGATGAACCGGTAGTAAGCACTTACCTTTAGTTTTAGCCTCAACAGATAAGTTAGTTAACCGCTCATCATGAGCAATCAAATTATGCATACGTTGAGCAAAATGTATCTCTGCAGAACTTCCGACCTCTAGTAGCACTTCATCAACTACTAGCCAATAAAGCTGAAAATTCCCACCAAGCTCCGGAGAATATTGTTTAGCGTCACTTAATGAAAACTGTTCGCGACTCTTTGGGGCGGGGTGGAAAGAGTGACCAATCAACAACCCCTGCTCTGCCACTTTAAAGTTCAGCTTTTCAGAGAACAGTTGCTCTCTATAAGGAGAATGTTCTATCGCCTGTTTCGTATTGTTGTGACTCTCCAAAACTCGCGTAACAAAAACCTGCTTCTGTTCGTCGCTAAGAATACCGACAAGCGCGGGTTCAGACACAATGTGGTCGATCAGATCTTCGATAGATAAAGCGTGATACGCATCTTCTGTAAGGAGCAATGCAGGTAGGTCATATTCATGACTACCAAGTTCAGAGTGATAGCTTAGAGGGATTTGAATCACTCTATTTTCTGATAAGGACAGCTGGAAAATGTACCGGCCTTCAGAACGTTGAATTTGAATGAACTGACTTTCGCGGGCGAGAGAGTTGAGAAAACAAGCAATGGACGGGTCATTACCTCGGACCTGTTTGTTTGAACTCTCGAGATTGAGCCGATCGTTTTTACGATTCATATTATTTCTCGAACTATTATTACCAAACCAATATAGAGAATGCTAATTATTATCATTTGTATAAGCAACCAATTTTTTTGATAATTAACAAAAATAAATAACAAACCTACAAATATTAATTCTATCAATAACATACCGACAAATAAAAAGGCCAGAGCACTCGAATTTTCGGTACTCTGGCCTCTATAACGACGTACAGATCGACTGCAAATATCGTATTAATTCCTGCTAAAACTGAAGGGTTCTCTTATTAACGTCTCATTAAATACAGGAAGTAACCTCCACCTATTAATGAAGCCAATAAACCAGCAGGGAATTGCCAAGGGAACCACAAAGTTCGACCTAACCAATCGGCAATGACCATAACAATTGCTCCCAATAATGCAGCGGTCAACATTTGTGGTACGGCACGATATTGGTGCAGAGAGCGAGCCATATGCGGTGCAAGTAGGCCAATAAAGCTCAATGGCCCTATTACGATGGTACACAACGTCGTTAAAGCCGCGACCAGAAGAAGTAAGACTAAACGTACCGTGGTGGCGCTCACACCAATGCTATTAGCCGTTACCTCCCCTAAACTGATGATCTCTATCCAACGATTGAGTGCTAATGCAAAAGCTCCGACTAAACCAACGCCACTCAATAGTAAGACGATATCTTGAGTAGCCACCAGATAAGTTGAACCCGATAGCCACGTAAGGAGTGCCGTTGCATTTTCATTCCCGGAACTCATTGCAATACGTAGCAAGGCATCAAGCCCTGCGCTCAATGCAATGCCAGTGAGTAAAGTTCGCGCGGGAGCAAAGTTGTGTTTTCGTCCCACCAACCACACTAATACTGTCACCGATACAGCACCTAGAGTCCCAAGAGCCATTTGTTGCTCTCGTTCAATCGCTACCCCCGTTAAAGTCCCGAGTACTAAAGCAAGAGCCGCACCAGAGCTGATCCCCAATACTTCGGGACTTGCCATTGGATTGTTTGAAATTCGTTGAATAATAGTGCCCGCAACGGCGAGTCCTATCCCTGCAATTAACGCAACCAATACCCGTGGCGCACGCAGTCGCAATAAGGATTGATTGAAACTCAATGTCCAACCAAACTGATCTCGCCCGACAACAACAGCTAGTAAAGCAGCGATTAACAACACGCCAAACATGATCACAATGATCTTTTTCGTATTTACATGCTTATAGCGTTCCGTCTGCTCACTACGCGCTTTTAATTCTGAAGGTAACTTGGCCCTTTGTAGTAACCAAAGCAAAAATGGCGCCCCAATCAATGCTGTCATGGCACCGGTAGGAAGCAGCTCTCCCCCAACGCCTGAAAAAGGCTGAATAACTAAATCAACAATCAATAGCATTAGGCTACCGACCCACCCACTCACCACAATCTGATGCCTTAACGATCTCGCACCAAGCATCCTCGCTATGGCGGGAGCAACGATACCAACAAACCCAATGAGCCCTACTTCACTGACTACCGCAGCGGTGATAAAAATAGCCAAAGATAAACACAACAGCTTGACGTGTTTAATGTTAATGCCAAGCGAGGTCGCAACATTATCGCCAAACTGTAGCGCAGACATTGGTCGATGAAGAAGTAGTAACAAAAAGGTTGGGAAGGAAACCAAAGGAATCAGTGTCTGAGCACTCGACCAATCATTTTGATTAAGTACACCTGAACCCCACACAAAAATACTGGTAAGTCTTTGTTCGTTTAGCATCAGTAGCATGGTATTCACTGATCCCAAAAACAAGCTAACCACCATACCTGCCAGCACTAAGTGTAAAGGTGAGAAACCTCTGGCAGCACTAAGAGAAAAAACCAGCGCCGTCGCTAAACAGCCACCAATAAAGGCAGGAATAAATGCTGGTATGGCTAAGCCAACAGGCAGAAACAGTATTCCGAGAACCATGCCCAATTCTGCTCCCGCCGCAACCCCTAATGTAGTGGGTGATGCGATAGGGTTTCGCAGCACAAACTGCATCACAGAGCCCGCAACAGCAAGACCAAAACCACATGCTAATGCGACCACTAGTCTAGGCAGGTAAGTTAGCCGGGTAATCAAGTGCTGATAATTCGACGCATCAAAGTGGAATAACGTATCCCAAATCAGTTCAACACCTTTAGAGTATGGTGCAGTCACTTGCAGTAACATACCGATCACTATGATTACCGAAAGGAGCAATATCGTCATTTTCCAATTAACGCGCTCCACAGACCGATTAGGAAGCTTAATGGCGGTATTTGTCATTGTTTATTCATGCTATCGCTAATATGGAAACTAAAACGTTGCGCAGCAATAAGCCCGCCGAACGTCCAAATCGCAGGGAGTTCATGAACAGAGTCGGTGCGAGTGAACTCCATGACTTGCCAAAGGGGTGAGCGAGAGAGCTGTATTAATTCTTGTTTCTTAAGAGGTCCAAGCAACATGACATTGGTATGCTGGTGCTCTGCTAACTTCTCAGTTCCTACCGTAGAGAACCCCCAAAGATTCGTTTGCGCTTGCCAGTCATTACGCAACCCCATAGCATCAAGCGTTGATTGTGCAAGCGAACCCTGTCCATGAACCCGCAGGGTTTTGTCGTTAATAAATCGAGCAAAAATAAAAGGCTTACTTCCCTTGTTCGCGGCTCGTACTTTCGCTCCGTTCTCTGTCAATACGCGTTTAGTCTGTTGAATCACATCCTTTGCTTGTCGCTCTTTGCCGAACAACTTACCTAAAGACACCGTCACGGATTCCGCCGACTCAAGAGGTTGTTTATCTTCGCTATAAACGCTGAAAACCACGACAGGAGCAATTTGATTGAGCCGCTCGTAAGCTGCCGCCATGTGTTTACTGATCAAGATGACATCGGGCTTTAACGTAGTAAGCAGCTCTAAATTAGGCTCACGCCGAGAACCTACGTTGGTGGCATTTGAGTTCAGAACTGGCTCCACGACCCACTGCTTATAACCATCAATATCCGCCACGCCTTCAAGCTCAACCCCCAAACTCAAGACGGTCTCTGTTAATGCCCAATCTAAAGCGACCACTTTTTCAGGGACGGAATCAAAAGAGGCAACACCCATTTCATGTTTAAGGTCCATAGCGTTAGTCGCAAACGCTAGAAACATAGAAAACATCATCACAAACTGTTTCACAACTGAATCCTATTGATTTTAATTAAGGGATATAACTGATTTGTTGACCCGTTTCTGGGTGCTGGAATAAGGCGAGATCAATTCCATAGATCTGCATTAACGTCTCGCGGGTCATAAATTCTTGAGGAACCCCAGAGGCTATAACCTTACCGGAAGAAAGCGCTATCAGGTGGTCACTGAATTTAGCCGCCATGTTGACGTCGTGTAAAACCATGATAACCGTCAGGCCAATAGTACGGTTGAGATCGCGGATAAGAGATAGCAACTCATGTTGGTGGGCAATATCTAGTGCAGACGTCGGCTCATCGAGCAAAATACATTGGCTTTGTTGAGCCAATAGCATCGCTATCCAAGCGCGTTGTCTTTCACCACCAGATAAAGTCGCCACAAATCGATCTCGGAAGGCATTTAATCCAACTCTATCAATAGCATCATCCACAATCGCATAGTCTTTTTTGCTGTAGCGACCAAAGGCGCCTTTCCACGGGTAACGGCCAAAACAAACTAATTCTCGAACAGTGACGCCGTCAGTAATTGGTGGATGTTGAGGCAAGTAAGCCACTTGATGAGCAAATTCAAGATGATTGAACCGAGAGACTGGTGTACCTCTCAAGAGAACTTGTCCTTGAGTAGGAACATTTTGGCGGCTCAACAATTTCATCAGCGTCGACTTACCACAGCCATTGTGCCCTAGCAGCGTAGTGATTTGACCGGGTTCAAAAGTTAAGCTCGTGGCGGAAAGAATAGGGTTGCCGTCGATTTCAAACGACGCATCGACAAGTCGGTACATAATTAAATACGCAGTTGTGTTATTAGCTACAAGCCGTTAATCTTATCACAACAAAATAACAATGATAATTATTATCACAATGAACAGTTTTATCATTAACAATACTATTCATTGTCGTCCTCACCATCGCCACAAGTACCTCAAGATATGTCAGGAACAAATAGCAAACGCGTTCAATTAGCCACTATAGGTTTGGCCGCAGCTCTCATGGGCATTGGGCAAAATGGATTGTTGGTCTCGCTACCCTTCTTGGTAGAACAATCCGCATTTGGGCTGTCAACATGGTCTATTTTGATAGCCACTGGTAGCTTTCTATTTTTGCCATCCGCTCCTTTCTGGGGGAGGTACAGTGATAAACACGGGCCTAAAAAAGTAGTTATTCAGGCTCTGATTGGCATGGCAATTAGCTTCTCATTTCTGGCTTTATTTGCGATTTTGAGTAAAGGTAAGGATTCTTACATACCGTTCTATTTCACTGGGCTACTAGTGGCTCGCATTATCTACGGCTGCACTGTTTCAGGAATGGTGCCGGCAAGCCAACATTGGGCTATTATCTTATGCGGCAAGGAAAATCGACTTCAAGCCATCACATCAGTCAGCATAGGGTTAAGCGCAGGCCGCTTAGTCGGACCACTTATCTCAATATTGGCATTAAAGTTATCCCCTTTTGCCCCACTGATGATCATGGTTACGCTTCCTTGTATCGCTCTGATGGGAGCTCTAAATCTCCCGATTCCAAACCAACCTCAACAGGAAACCAACAACAAAAGCCCACAGCCCTGGTTACCCAATCCAAGGCTATATCCATACCTAATGAGTGGATTATTCTTGTGTGCTGCCATTGCTTTACTGCAATATAGCTTCTCGCCTTTACTTTCTTCAATAACCGATTGGTCCACCAGCCAGATCAGTGACGGCATAGGAGCATTGCTGACCATCAGTGCTGCGTGCACGTTCGGTACTCAGCTATTGGTAATCAAAAAGAAAAAACTCACACCACGTATCATGTATCAACTTGGCGCGTTTGCTATGGTGATGGGGTTTACTCTATTTCTCGTGACGAATATTTGGGTACTTTGGATTGCAATGGCAGTAGTCGCGAGCGGGGCCGCTTTATTGGTTCCGGCTTATACCTCTGCCGCAACAGAACAACAAAATGAAGCTCCCGGTGCGGTTGCAGGTTACCTCTCAATGGCACACACGATAGGCTATGGAGTGGCATCATTACTTGCCTTCATGGCAACCCTTTCACCCACTTATCCGATCTATTTGTGCATATTGTTTTCGGCCACGATACTCATTATCGCTTACTCTGTATCGAGGTACCGTAACACTGAGGCGGTAGAATCACCTTAGCGTTTATTGTCCGGATGCCTTGGACAATCGCGACACAATTTACGCCCTTGGCATTTATAAACTAAGCAGCAGCTGGTTCGAACCAAAACAAGCTTTTTCTCATGTTCATGATAACGAATCGAATGGATAAGTTTTTCTGGCAAAGCACAGGCATTTAGCCACAAACGAGCCTGTTCAAGTAAGTACGCCTCAGGCAGTTCAGGAGCGTACTGACTCAGTTTCACCAAACACCCAAGAATCCCATCAGCAAACAGATGATTGGTGAACCCAGGGCGAATCCGCGTCCACTCACTCATTTCCTCACGAAAATAATCAAATAATGACACTAGCTCTTGGCCTGCACGTGTAACCAACTCATCCTCTGAACCCGTGACATAAGCGGTTGAAGGGAATTGATAGCCACCAATAAAATTAGGGTGTACCTGCTGAGCCATTGAGGATAATTCAGGTAAACCGCGGCAAGAGTAAATAGAGATAAATGCAACGTAAATAGGCTGCCAGCAAAGCAGTGTCCAGGTTCGAGTCAACCAGTATGCAGCCCCTGCTTCTGGGTGTTCATTCTTAAGGTTTTCATAAAGCTCGTGCAGAGTATCTGAGCTAGGTATCTCTTTATGGATAAGCTTATCAGCGAGGTTAGCGTCAGACAGAGGAGTGATTTGACCATCTAAATAGGGAGTCACCTGTTTGGCGTGTTCAAAAAGATGTTCAAAGAAAATAGGGTCGTTCATTTTATCCGGCTATCCGTAACTACATCAGCCCGCTACCATAAATAAAGTAAAGTATTATTGCAATTAGTTCTCATTAAGATTTCAGTACGGACAGGCAACAAACATAATATATCGACAAAAAGGCTCTTGTGGAGCCTTTTAACGAAATCAATAATGACTATGCTTGAGCAACTTGGCGAGCCGAGTGTTTAATAAACACAGTAACCACAGCCACGATTGCAAGTGCAAAACAGTAGTATGAGTGCGTGATAATATCTAAAGGCGATAAGTTAAACACCGAACCGAGCAACAGCACTTGTGCACCATAAGGCAACACACCTTGAATCACACAGGAGAAGATATCCAATAAGCTTGCAGAGCGACGCGGAGATACATTGTTCTCCTCTGCCAATTGGCGGGCGACGCTACCAGAAACAATGATCGCTACCGTGTTGTTTGCAGTACATAGATTCACCATAGATACCAAACCAGCAATACCTAACTCACTTGCACGGCCATTCGCTTGCTTAGAGTGTGAAGAACCAAACGCACGAATCACACCACTGACTAAGTTAGTCAGGAACGCCAACCCACCTTGGCGACGCATTAGCTCACTCAAACCACCAATCAGCATCGACAGTAAGAAGATCTCCTGCATATTGCCGAAGCCTGCATAGATATCTTGAGCGTAATCCGTCATACCGTAGTTCTCAACAGAACCTAGGCTCACGCCACCCGCCAGTAAGATACCAATCGTTAGCACGACAAAAACATTCATGCCCGATACCGCAAGAATTAAGATAGTGATGTAAGGCAACACTTTCAGCCACTCGATTGGACCTGTTTCAGGAACCTGAGTTGCCGTGCTATTGAAAGCAAAGATAACAATCGCGATAAGAGCAGCAGGCAGTGCAATACGGATATTCTCTTTAAACTTATCTCTCATCTCACAACCTTGTGAACGTGTCGCGGCAATTGTGGTATCAGAGATGATAGACAGGTTGTCACCAAACATAGCGCCACTCAAAACAACGCCGGCAGTCAGTGGAATGCTCATGCCTGCTGAATCTGCAATGCCTAACGCCACTGGTGCAACGGCAGCAATGGTCCCCATTGAAGTACCCATTGCTGTCGCGATGAAAGCTGAAATCAGGAAGATACCAGGCAGAATCATGCTCGTAGGAATAGCCGATAGACCAAGGTTTACCGTCGCATCGACGCCACCAGAGGCTTTAGCCACGGCCGCAAAAGCCCCCGCCAATAGGTAGATCATGCACATTGCGATAATGTCTTTGTGACCTACTCCACCTAAGAATTGTTCGATAGCACGGTTCAATTTATCCTTGCTTAACAACAACGCCAGCATCACAGCAGGCAAAGCCGCAATCGGAGCTGGAAGCTGATAGAAAGCAAAATCGACGCCTTGCAGTGACAAGTACGTACCTACGCCAATAAACAGCGCTAGGAACACAATCAGAGGGATAAGCGCAACTGCAGAAGGTGCAATTACAGCATTAGAATTTTTTGAATTGGACATGGAACATCAACGCAATAAAACAAGAAGAGGAGCAGACTAATGTCACACTTAGATCTTGTCAACGTCTAGACGTCTAAATGTCTAATTTAATGTAAAGTAATAAGCACATTATTGAACATCACATAATAAAAAGCGGTGACTGATCCGTAGACAGCCTCAAAAAACAGATCATGCAGTGAACTTTAACGCTTACGCTTAAGCATCATTAGTATTCGCCAGTATCGAATGTTGTAAGATAGCCTAGAGCGCTAGACAACGAAACAATAGTAAGTATTCAAACGCTAATTTTTAAATACTCACGTTCTAAAGCCACCACTTATCGAGTTCAGTTCTCAATTCAAATGTTGCCATCAGTACCTGTCACTAATCGGCTGACCATACGTTTTTGAATTCTGGCCACCCCCAGTTAGTGATAGCGACATTTTTCAAAATCCCTTGGAAACGCACAGTTTGCAAGTGATGAAACATTGGCACCAACCAATAATCAGAAATCAACGTGGACGCGATAGGTTCCAACTCTACTAAGTAGTCAGGCAGTTCAACGGAGGCTTTGTGATGATCCAAACGCTGTTTCAGCCAGTCGCTGTTCGTCCCCCCTAGTGCGGAATGCAACACGGGATCATTCATCAACCACGAGAACAATGAAGAAGGTGTGTTGTCATCTAAGTTCAGATTACACAACACCAAATCCTCCTTTAGCTCGCCACTCTGGGACAGCTGAGCCAATTCTCTAAAACTGTAGGTATTCACCTCAACATCCACGCCATATCGTTTTAGGATGTCTGATACGCAAATAGCACATCGGTATAACGCATAGTAGTCGTAAACCGCGATAGTCATCTTTTGAGGAAGTTGAGCTTCCTTTGAAGGCGTTCGATATAACCTTTGCCAACTTGGCAGTATATTTTGAGCCAAAGAGACACTAAACAACCCTTGATTCTGTTCTAATTGAGACAAAATAGCTTGTGGGTTGGCGATCCCTGAGAGGTACTTACGCTGCTCATTATTGAGTGGCTTAACTGCTGAATTCTGATTAAATAGGATAAATAAACACCCGTCCTCGACTCGGCTACGAAGGCCGTCACTCTCTGCAGACACCAGTTCCGTATCGCTTCTCCCCAATTGATGAAAACAGGACGAGTCTTGATAAGGCGAAACCTGCATTTGGCTATCATCAAAGCGAGCGCTCCCCGTCATCGATTCTTCAAATTGCCAAATGGTGACCTCATCGGTTAACGATCGGCAGCCATAGTAATGTTCGAATGCAGCTAGTTTTAGACGCTCGTTATTACTTTCCACCACTTTGAAAGGGCCAGTTCCAATCACGGCATGAGACATAGATCCTAATGGCGTCGGTTTACGGGCGACTTGAGCTGCTGGTTGAATCGAATACTTAACGCCAGCAAGCAAACCTGCAAACCCAGTGTCTGCTTTAGTTAACTGAAAGCTGATTCTCAATGGTTGATCGCTGTATACAGAAGCCACATGAGCTAACTCTGTCTGATAAAAAGGTAAGGTTTGTAGGGCAGAAAACAAAGACACAAGTTGCTTCGCATCGACTGGGTGTCCATCGTGAAAGCTAAGGCCAGGGCGTAAATAAAAGGTCCAAGTTAATTTTTCAGAATCATACACCCAATGATGAGCCAACTCAGGCTTTAACTCGCCTTTACCATTACAAGTGACGAGGCAGCTAAATACTTGCCTGATCAAAAATCGTTCACTACTGCGATGAATATGATGTGGGAACAAAGCCTCAAACTTACGTTTGTAAGTCAATTGAACATGCAGTAGCCCTTCGCGCATCGTTGCACCAGATGTTTTTTGGAGTAGAGACCCAAATATTGCACGGTCATTTTCCAAAATAGAAAGTGCTTTTTCGTATTTGCCTTGCTCTATCAGTTTACTGGCAACATGTTGAGTCAACTCTTGATTGCTAAAACACAAGGTCAGGTTAGATCGTTGATTCCTGCCGACTTTTGGCTCCCACACCACCCATTCAGCGTGATGCATTTTACCTAGCAAGGTTCGAGCATGGCGCAAACTAGTAAACAATTTGTCTGCAACCTCAGTTAAAGTCAACGAATGTGAGATATTAGGCTCGAACGAATTCAACCTTGTGTAGTAGCGCATCATGTTTAGATCAGACAAATAATGAACCTTTTTATAAACAACCCTTCCTGATTAAGCCCATTATAAAACACATCAGACCAAAAGTAGTGATAAAGGAACAAAACAGGAACAGATTGTTAAAAGTCTATCTGTTTATTAGTTCCTATTAAATAACCATACTTAATGAGTCAGCAAGGAACCCCGCATTACCGCCAAAGCCTAATACAAGAGAAGTAATCCCCATGAGAAAATACTATCTTAATAAGCTAAAAAATACGTCTAGCAAGCTCGAGAGAGAAGCACTGAGAACACTTATAGAGCTATGTAACTGGCGTTATTAGTACACATTTAGCACCGAGTTTACGCGAGTTGAGTACCACTTAATATGCTCCACCCCCCAACATGAGTTAGGTCTCAACTCGCTTTTTCCTTCCAAATACCTTTTCAACCCCGCCGTACCAGTAACTCATTCGTTCGATAAACTTACGTTGTCGACTCGACAAATTTAATTCATTTTCTTAGTTAAACGAAAAGCCTTAAGGTTCGCTCCAAAGCAAGCAAGGAGCCTCAGAAAAACTGAAAGCTCAGAGAACAACTCATTTATTTGCAGTTACCAATCAGGTATTAACTAAGGAAACGCCATGCGTATCGCAATTCTTTCTCGCAATGAAAACCTATACTCTACTTCTCGCTTAAAAGCGGCAGGAGAAGCTCGTGGTCACCATGTTGATGTTATCGACACGCTGCACTGTGATATAGATATCGCGAGTAACAATCCGAAGATTCGCTACATGGGTGAAGAGCTACCTCAATATGATGCTGTTATTCCACGTATTGGCGCTTCCATTACCTTTTACGGCACTGCTGTTGTGCGCCAATTCGAAATGATGGGCACTTTTTGTATCAATGAGTCAGTCGCTATTAGCCGTTCTCGCGACAAACTACGCTCACTGCAACTGCTGTCTCGTAAAGGCATTGGCTTACCAAAAACAGGGTTCGCGAGTCGCCCAGACAAGATTCAAGACTTGATCAAAAACGTAGGTGGCGCGCCACTTGTTATCAAGCTTCTTGAAGGAACTCAAGGTATCGGCGTGGTTCTAGCCGAAACAAACAAAGCAGCTGAAAGCGTCATCGAAGCATTCATGGGCTTAAAAGCGAACATCTTGGTTCAAGAGTTCATAGAAGAAGCAAACGGCGCAGACATCCGTTGTTTTGTTGTTGGTAACAAAGTAATTGCAGCAATGAAACGTCAAGCTGGTAAGGGGGAATTCCGCTCTAACCTGCACCGTGGTGGTACGGCTCAACTGGTAAAACTCACCAAAGAAGAGCGTGCTACAGCAATTAATGCAGCTAAAATCATGGGATTAAACCTATGTGGTGTCGATATTCTACAATCTAAAAATGGCCCTGTAGTAATGGAAGTTAACTCCTCCCCAGGTTTAGAAGGTATTGAGAAAGCGACTGGAAAAGATGTTGCTGACATGATTTTCGACTTTGTCGAAAAAAATGCTAAGCCCAATGCAAACCGCACTCGCGGCAAAGGCTAATTGAAAGGTAAACTATTAAAAAATCGCTTTAACCGCGATAATAACTAAATGAGCCGTAAACCAATGATTGGAAAAAACATGAATCAGAAAATGATCATAGGGAATACTGAAGCAATTTGCTTACCGGAGTTAGGGATAACTGGATTACATACGCGTGTAGATACAGGGGCTAAAACCTCTTCGCTACATGTGGATAACCTGATCTGCAGTGAAACTGACGGTGAAAGCTACGTTGAATTTGATTTACACCCAGACATCTATCACCTTGAAGAAATAGTTCGCTGCAAAACTAAATTAAAAGCAAGTAAGCGAATCAAGTCATCAAACGGTGAAGTAGAAACTCGCTGTGTCATTGAAACTATGCTTAAAATAGGTGATCAACAGTGGCTTATCGATATCACGCTGAGCAACCGTCAAGACATGACCTACATGATGCTTCTTGGTCGTCAAGGAATGAGCGACAAAGTGATTGTAGATCCAGCAGGTGAATTCCTACTGACTCGCTAATCCAAATCACCGTAACCTAATCACAGGTTATAACAAAATAAGGCCCGTCTCGTAACGGGCATTTTTGTTTACCTATTTATGTCCTACCTTTCTACAGTCAGTACTTTCGGTGTTGCGGTTTTCCACTTATTTCTAAGACTTACCATGATACTGAAAACCAAATCGCCAAATTGATAACAGTAAATTCTTCATTTTAATTTTCGTTACACGCCAATGAGTCACAGGTTTTCTTGGAGCACTCATTAGCAAATGTTCAAAAGCTGTCTGACTAAAATCCACCTGCCCTCCATGCGCCACCAGCAAAGTATCAACCTGCATGTCATAAATGCGAGATACCGACTCTCGATATTGATTCGGATGAAAGATGGGAAACGGCGGAATCAATTTCTTTTTAACCTCCACCATTAAATCAGCCACATAAGCGACGCTATGCGAAGGACAATAAACGGACAGGTCTCTGTCGGTATGCCCTGGCGTTTCCAATACAAGCCAATCATCAAAGCCAGGAATCGTATCACCGTCCGAGAGTTTGTAGTCAGGTTTGAGCTTCCTTGAATACCAAAGGTTTGCTCTAGGCTTACCAAGCCTATTTGCCATCCACCTTGCAAGGGCAAGATCGGTTAGGTGCATCAATATACCATCGACTCCTTGATACCAATCCCTATCTCGGTTCGCTGCCACCAAATTACAGTTGGTCAGCTTTCTAAGCTTATGTGCTGCACCCGCGTGATCTGGATGCATGTGTGTCACGACCACTGTATGCAGGTCGTTAAATTCACGACCAAGCTCATCTTCAATGAAAGCTTTAAGATGGGGAATATCCGCTCGGCACGCGCCATCAAGTAACAGCAGCCTGTCTGGGTACTCTACGAGATACATGTCTTGGATATAACCTTTGATTGTATGAAGCTGCAAATTGTATTCCTATTCGCTGTCCCTGCCGACGGGTTAAATTTAACAATTTTGAAACAATTGTACTTATCAGAATATAGTAAATATGACTGAAATGTAATTTTTTGAATCATTGCCTACTGATAATAAAAACCTTAGCCGAATACCTCATCAATAGGTATGTGTAATAACACCCTTTACATGCAGTTGATTCTTAACACTTAAGAGCATTTATATTTTAGTAACATCGCCGTTATTAGCTATCTATAACAATACGTTTCAATCTATTATCAAATAATATTTGAAAGTATAACAAATATAGCACTGTTGAAAATTGACAACCTTCCAGTAACATTTACATCAATTACTAAGGGGAAAACAATGAAGAAAACAGTAATCAATACCGTTCTCGCGAGCGCTATTCTATCCACTTATGCGTATGCAGAAACTGAACTTACTCCAGAACAAGCTACCGTTGTTGCTACAATGACTGAACGTCCGGGCAACCCTTCCGTCACACCGGATGGACGTTTGTTATTAAGTGTTCATCCGCTTGACAACCCAACAACCAAAGTCATCGAGTTAAGCGTGGCTGGAAATCAAACGCCATATCCGACGATGAAGTATGCACAAGGTGATGATTCTCTATTTAAAGCCGTCATTGCCATTCGTACGGATGATAACGGAGTCGCGTGGATCCTAGATCTAGCAACCCATACCATAACTGGTTGGGATACTCATAAAGAGACGTTGGTCAAAACGATAAAAATACCGGCTTCCGTTTTGAAACCGACAAGCTTCCTCCAAGACTTTGCGCTAGACCAAAAAAGGCAGCGTATAATAATCGCCGATATGACTCAAAATGACCTGAAAAGTGAAGCAATTCCAGCCTTTGTAACCGTAGATCTCAAGACAGGGGAAGCTGTACGTGTGGCTGAAAATCACCCGTCGATGAAAGCCGACAGTAAAACCGGTTTTGCTTTAAACCCAATCACCATTGATCCATCTTACGAATGGGTTTATTTCGGGGCCGTCAATGGTCGCACCGTTTATCGAGTAAAAGCGAATCACTTTGACAACAACGGACAGACAGTCGCAAGCAATATAGAAAAATACGCTGATAAATCTTATTCAGATGGCATTACGGTAGACAGCGCTCAGAACGTTTATGTTACTGATATAGAAAACAATGCAATCGGTGTGTCCACCCCACAAGGATACCGAATTATTGCCACGCTATCAGACAACCAAACTTGGCCTGATGGCATGTCATTTGGCCCTGATGGTTATATTTATATAACGGTCAATCAACTTGATCGAACTGCGGCTTTAAATAACGGTACAGATACAGGGACCCGACCATTCGAAGTTGTAAAGATCAAAGCCCTCGCCACAGGATCAACGGGGCGATAATCAAACAGTAGTGAGCCGATAAATAGGCTCACTACTCACTTCTCCAATATTTTTCCTTTCTATATCCGCTGGTAAAATAAAGATATAAATCGTGACGACAAAATACGTGATTTGTTGACCTGAGTTATTAGGACTATATATGCGCCTCTAATTTATTGTCAGAGTGCTATACATGAATCAACTAATCGATGCTCTTTCTACCCATGGCTATTTTGTTTGGGATGACTTCTTAACTCACGAAGAAGTGGTGGCATTGAAGGATTGCATTCCAGAAGCCTGGAAAAAGGCTAAGATTGGCCGTAACGATGACGTAACGCAAGAATCGACTATTCGTAGTGACAAAATTCAATGGGTAAACCGCGATACAGGAGAGCCAGCCTCTCTGTTCCTAGACAAAATGGAACGAATTCGTTTAGCAGCAAACCAAGCGTTCTTTTTGGGTCTGTTCGAGTACGAAGCGCACTTTGCTAAATACGAAAAAGGCGACTTCTACCAGAAGCACTTAGACTGTTTCAAGGGCAATGAAAACCGCCGCCTGACCACTGTGTTCTATATGAATGATGAGTGGACAGAAGAAGACGCAGGTGAGTTAATCATTTACGACCTAGAGAACAATCACGTCACAACCATTCCACCAAAATCCGGTCGTTTGTTAGTGTTCTTATCCGAACAGTTTCCACACGAGGTTCTAACGACAAATACCGAGCGATTCAGTATCGCAGGTTGGTTTCGTATTAACGGCGTTAAAGACAACCAGCTCGACATCGCGCACTAAAATTTTGCCTCTCTATCTTACTGAAAGCCTGTTCATCAAGAGGCTTTCAGTAATGAGCGAACCTTTATAGAGGAACGAACAAAGTCACTATCCAAACCATCATTAACCTCCCCTCTTAAATAAAATCGAAATGAATCTTTCATACCACTGAAACGATTTAGCCACGTAAGTGAAATATGCCCTGTTCAAGATAACTTCAAACGATACCCCTACCGTCTCGTTAACACTCTTGATCAAAATCTCATACGAATTTCATCCAAAAGGAAACTAAGATGAATAAGCTAATTTTAGCAGGCATTCTTTCGGCAACAGCAGCAATGCCAGCTTTCGCAACGACTCAAGTCACTTGGTGGCACGCAATGGGCGGCCAACTTGGAGAAACCGTCAATAAAATTGCGACAGACTTTAACGCATCACAAGACGATTACGAGATCACGCCAATCTACAAGGGGTCATACACTGAGACCTTAACAGCGGGCATTGCAGCATATCGAGCAGGTGAAGCACCAAATATTCTACAAGTTTTCGATGCGGGTGCAGCAACCATCATGAACGCTAAAGGCGTCGCGAAACCAGTACAAGATATTATGGTTGAGTCTGGCTACAGCTTTGATTCGAACGATTACCTAGCGGGGGTTCGTAACTTCTACGCTGATAACGAAGGCAAAATGGTCGGGATGCCTTTCAATAGCTCGACCCCGGTTCTTTACTACAACAAAGATCTTCTTTCCGAAGTCGGTGTCAATGCACCCAAAACATATGAAGAACTAGAAGTGGTGGCTAAGAAACTGAAAGCAGAAGGTCATATTGCCTTTTCTCAATCTCTAACACCATGGATCATGTTCGAAAACTTTAAGTCACGCCATAACCTACCAGTATCAGACCAGAACAACGGCTATGACGGCTTATCGACTAAAATCATGTTCAACACCAAAGACATGATGATGCACGTTAGCAAGATGAAAGAGTGGTCAGATCTAGGTTACTACAAATATTACGGTAGCGATTGGGATGCGAACCAAACCCCTTTCGAGCGCCAAGAAGTGGCAATGTGGATGGGCTCTTCAGGCTCATTCGGCGGCTTGCGTAACCGTGTACCTTTCGAACTCGGCACCACTTATCTCCCATACTGGAAATCGGTCAACCCGGATGCTGGCTTAACCTTCATTGGTGGTGCTGCTCTGTTTGCTCTCAATGGTCACAAACCGCAACAAGACAAAGGTGTCGCGGCGTTCTTTGACTATCTCACTAAGCCTGAAACTCAAGTTTACTGGCACAAAACAACTGGCTATGTACCTGTCACAACAGCCGCTTATGACTTGGCGAAAGAGTCAGGTTACTACAACGAGCAACCTGACGCCGAAGTAGGTGTTAAGCAGCTAAGCCTCAAGTCGGGTGAATGGACTAAGGGCTATCGCTTAGGTTACTACCCTCAGATTCGTGAAGTGATGCATCGCGAGTTCGATAACATCTTCGCCGACCGCTCTAGCGTCAAGAATAGCTTAGACAAAGTAGAAGATGAAAGCAGCAAGTTACTGAAACGCTTCGCTCGTACGATGAACTAATTCTGCTTTTTAACCAAAGCAGATAACTGAGCTAAAAGCTTAGCGAACCAAAGCTGTTCATTGCTCCTCACCACTTGTCACTGCGTCATTAAAAACGTAATAGCAAGGTGTGAGGAGATTCTTCACTAGCGCCATTTCTTGCTCCAAAAACTACAACTCAACTGGATGCATTCCTTTGCTATAGCGCTAGTGCTCACCGTAACTAACAGTGATAACAGTCACTAATTTTTGGGGATTACCCTGTGGAACGACGTCAGCAATTCTTTCACTCTCCGCTGCCTTACTTATTTTTAGCACCTCAGATACTCATCATTGCGGTTTTCTTTATCTACCCGGCTGCAAAGGCGGTTTACCTTTCATTTATGTTGGAAGATCCTTGGGGCACTTCCTCCATCTTCGTGTGGTTCGAAAACTACCAAATGCTATTCGAATCGAGTGAGTATCTGAGCTCAATTGGTTTCACCTTAATGTTCGCGATTGTGGTCTCTTTCTTATCGCTTGCCTTAGCGCTGCTGCTCGCCGTGAAAGCCGACAACATCATTCACGGACAAGGCGCTTACAAAGTCACGCTCACTTGGGTTTATGCGGTTGCTCCTGCAATCGCAGGCGTAATTGGTGCTTTCTTGTTTAACCCACACATTGGCGTGTTCACTGAAATATTTGCCGTGGTGGGTTGGGACTTCAGCTTCCAGACCGATCCTGTGGATGCCACGTTTGCTCTGGTTTTGGTTTCAGTATGGAAACAAGTCTCAGTAAATTTCATCTATTTTCTAGCAGGCCTTCAGTCTATCTCTTACGCGGTAAAAGAAGCAGCAATGCTAGATTGTGTCAGCGACTCGAAACGTTTCTGGAGCATTACCTTCCCATTACTGGCCCCTACAGGTTTCTTTCTGTTGGTCATCAACCTTACCTACTCCTTCTTTGAAACCTTTGGCGTGATCGACACCATGACCAATGGCGGCCCAGGCGGTGCCACAACATCACTAGTATACAAAGTGTATCGAGATGGTTTTGTTGGAGCTGATTTAGGCGGAAGTTCTGCGCAATCTGTGGTGCTGTTGTTACTGGTACTCATTCTCACATTTATCCAGTTTCGCGTTGTTGAAAAACGTGTTCATTACTAGCCCATTACGGCTAAGTTTTAACGCGACAGGAGTTATTCATGAAAAGTAATAAGATCACTGACCACCTAATTTTAATTGCTGGAATGCTGTTTATGTTGGTCCCAATCTGGCTGATATTCGCCAGTTCAACCCATAACCCAAACACCATTGTCAGCGATGGCTTACAGTGGCTACCAGGCGATAACTTTACAGCTATCTATAGCGAAGCCTGGAACAAAAGTATGGGCTTTAGTGGTCAAGTCACCGCCAGCAAAATGATCGCCAACTCGATGATCATGGGGCTAGGTTTTGCGATTGGTAAGATCATCATTTCAATGATGGCGGCATTTGCTTTAGTCTACTTCCGGCTTCCTTACGCGACAGCTTGGTTTTGGTTGATCTTCGTAACCCTGCTACTGCCACTAGAGGTTCGTATTATCCCATCTTATGAGGTTGTCGCTGGGCTTGGGCTGCTCAATAGCTATACCGGTTTGATTCTGCCTTTGATAGCCTCTGCCACTGCAACATTCTTTTTCAGGCAGTTCTTCAAAACCATCCCCGACGAACTGCTCGAAGCCGCTCAGTTAGATAACGCAGGCCCATTTCGGTTCTTTGTCGATATCTTACTGCCGCTGTCTAAAACCATGATCGCCGCGATCTTCATCATCATGTTTGTGGTGGGTTGGAACCAGTACTTGTGGCCGATCATGATGACTACCGATGAAGGTTACAACACCATCGTGATGGGTATTAAACAAGTACTCAATAACATCAATGAAACCAGTTTACCGCGCTACGACTATGTATTCGCCATGGTAATTTTAGCCATGTTGCCACCTGTTTTAGTGGTAGTTGTATTTCAACGTTGGTTTGTAAAAGGGCTAGTAGAAAGTGAAAAATAATAACAAAAAGATTCTAATCAAAGACAATCGCATTCAATCACTCGATGAGTACAAGACATCTCACCAAAAAACGGAGGGCACTTCGATGTCAATTCATAATCAAGCGGGCAAAGGACATAAGCACAATCAACCAGTCATGTTAGGTCTTAAGAATTTGGTAAAGACCTACGAAAATGGTCACCGCGCTGTCAAAGATGTGTCGCTTGATATCGATAAAGGTGAGTTCCTTGTATTGGTTGGCCCTTCTGGTTGTGGAAAATCTTCTATCCTACGTTC
The DNA here is from genome assembly GCF_024347535.1 of Vibrio kanaloae. Lineage (NCBI taxonomy): Bacteria > Pseudomonadati > Pseudomonadota > Gammaproteobacteria > Vibrionales > Vibrionaceae > Vibrio > Vibrio kanaloae. The sequence continues at coordinate 95,017 of NZ_AP025498.1, forward strand.
TATTGCTGGCCTGGAAAGCATCTCTGGTGGTGAAATTCACTTGGGTGGTCGCCGTGTTGATAACGAAAAGCCAGCTCAACGTGATATCGCAATGGTCTTTCAGAACTATGCGCTCTACCCACACATGACGGTGTATAAGAACCTCGCTTATGGCTTAAAGAACCGAGGTGTCAGTCAGCACCTTATTGAAGATAAAATAGAGAAAGTCGCCAAAACGCTGAAAATCGAAGAATACCTAAACCGTAAACCCGCCAAGCTATCCGGAGGTCAACGCCAACGTGTTGCAATGGGACGAGCGATCGTCCGCGACCCACAACTGTTCTTATTTGATGAGCCTCTGTCCAACCTAGATGCATCGCTGCGTGCACACATGAGGTTAGAAATTAAAAAGCTACAGCGCGAACTCGGTGTCACCAGTGTTTACGTGACTCATGACCAAGTTGAAGCAATGACTTTGGCAGATAGAATAGTGGTTCTCAACAAAGGTCAGATTGAACAAGTCGGTACGCCAAGAGAAGTCTACCACCAGCCTGCTAGTGCCTTTGTGGCAAGCTTCATTGGTAGCCCTGCGATGAACTTTTTATCAGCCACAATCGACGACGGTTATCTTGAAGTCGGCGATCAACAGATGTATTTACCCGAGTACGCCCACGTAAAAAATACAGCCATCACGCTTGGTATTCGCCCAGAGCACTCTGAAGTTTGCGCAGACTTAGTCATGAACACGCTGCCGCTTGAATTACGCATCAGCGTGGTTGAGCCTTTAGGGCCAAATCAATTGGTTCATGGCCTTGTCAACGAACAACCATTTATTGCAGTAACACCCGAAATGATCCTATGCCAAGCGGTACCGCTCGGGTTGAGTATTGATAAATCCAACCTGCACATTTTTGACAGTCATGGCAAACGCATTCACCCGAATAACTTCACATCACAAGAGCCACACGAAGATGCGACAAGCTTAACGACGGCTCTAGCGTAATCGAGTACACTGATATTTAATGCGTTTTTGCGGTGTGTCTTTAAGAAGGATTAATTATGTCGTCTATCATCGTAGGTCATCGTGGGGTAGCAGGTACTCACCCAGAAAATACCAAAGCAAGCATTGAGCAAGCTGCTAAGCTCGGTTTGAAATGGATTGAAGTAGATATCCAGCCAACACAGGATGATCAACTTGTGGTTTGCCATGATCACACTCTGGATCGCTGTAGCGATGGCAAAGGTCGTGTTGATGAACACACCCTTGCAGAACTGCGTCAACTCGATTTTGGCAGTTGGAAATCTGAACAGTTCGCGGGAGAAAAAATACTGACATTGGAAGAGTTACTCGCACTTGTTGAGCAACATAGTCTTAGCGTCAATCTAGAAATTAAAGTCGACAGCCGACACCAGGCGCCTCATGTAGTTGATCTATTGCACGATGAGTTAATTCGCTCAAACCTAGACACCGATAAGGTCTTGCTATCTAGCTTCAGCCACCAAGTTATAACGGAGATAGCTCGTCACTTACCGAGATACCGAGTTGGAGTGATCACAGAGCAACTGACTCAAGCTGACTTGATGCTGATTGATGAGGTCAAAGCGTTCAGCTGTCACATGAATTATAAGCACGTTGATCAGAGCGATCTCGATACACTCAACGAAGCATACGTTCAAATCTGGTGCTACACCGTAAACGATCCGTCTAGCTTCAAATTTCTCTCAAACGTGGACGCGGTATTTACTGATTTTCCTAATGAATTCAGCTCTATTAATTGATAATACGAGCACTGGAAAATAGAACGGAGAGTTAAAAATTAACCGTTAGAAATCTCAAAATTCGATAACAAACAAAAGCGAGTATGGGCAGCTATCAACTACCATTCAATATGGATAGGGGTGCCCATTTTTACGAGTTGGATGAACTCATCCATATCTTGATTGGTTAATGCAATACAACCATCCGTCCAATCAAAGCTTTGAATAAAACTCGGTGAACGACGCTCTCCATTTTTGATGCCGTGGATTTTGATGTTACCTCCAGGGTCCACGTCATTTTGCTCTGCCCATTGCATATCCGAAGGTTGCGGATAATTAATATGTACTGATCGATAAAAATCCGACTCTTCCATCACATAATCGAGCTGGTATTGCCCTTCTGGCGTTCGGTTGTCCCCTTCAAAGCGCTTATGCCCTTTCGGTTGTTTGCCTAGCGCAATACGAAACTCCTGAATCACCTCTTCACCTTTTAGCAGATACATCCTGCGTTTCGATTTATCGACTTTGACTAACGTGACCACTTGCGACAGCGAATCTATCTCAGGAGCGCTATCCGGTACGTTGTAAAACTGTCGTGAGGAGCTTTCAGGCGGGCGCTTCGATGACCCTTGAGACAGCTGAGCTACCTTTTCATCAGGGCTACTGTTAAGAACATCATCGACAATAATCACATGCTCGGAGTTTGAACTGATGGAAGAGGTTGAGTTAGATGAAGACGTTGAGACACGTTGAGAATGAGCCGGTGCAGACTCGAATACGATGGTTTCGATAGCGGTCGCGTCAGAGACTATTTTCTCGACCACGACCTGCTCAGCATTCGCGTTCGAAGCTATAAACACTAAACACTGTGATAAAGGCAGAAGCAGACGCACCTTTAGATCTCCTCAAAACGCATGGACATGGTTCGTGACTGAGTTTCCATTCCTAACGACTCATAGAAACCCTGAGCTTGTTGGTTAAACTCCATTACCTCCAACCTAAGTTCTATTGCCCCTCTCGCTTGCGCCCATTGATTAAACGACTTCATTAACGCTCGGCCAGCACCTTGGCTCTGAACCTGATCGTTCACCACAATCGTATTCACCCTTGCCACCTTGTGCGGCTGAATAAAACTGACGCCTTTGTTCTGCGTTACCTTACCCGCTAAAAAGCCGACGACTTGCTTGTCATCGACTGCAACCAAGAAAGCGCCAAGTGGGTCAAGCATCAAACCTAACCAATACTCTTCACTGTCGGCCAAACCTTGTGACGCTGGCGCAAATACCATAGGTGCACCAAGATGATGTTGACGGTTTATTTGCTCAGAGAGCGCTAAGATCGCGTTAATATCAGTTACCTTGGCCGTCCGGATTTGCATATCATCACCTTGTTTGAATTCAATAACACCTTAGCAAAAATGGCTTAGTTGTGCACCGTTACACTGGTCAACTCAGACGTTCTGTGAAGGCTGATTATTAATATTAGGCACTATGTTTAGGGAAATTGTTCCGTAAATCTCAGGCACATTGCCAGCCGTTGAGTGCTACTATCTCTGCAGAATCAATATAATAACGACGACTAACGACTGGATACCTATATGATTAAGTTTGCTGTAATTGGAACCAATTGGATTACACAAAAGTTTGTTCAAGCTGCTCACGAATCTCAATCGATGCAACTTGCTGCGGTTTACTCTCGAAACCTAGACAGCGCGGCACAGTTCGCCCAAGAATTTGACGTTGAAACGACGTATGACTCACTCGACGCATTGGCCAATGACAACACTGTTGAAGCCGTGTACATAGCTTCCCCTAACTCACTGCATTGCGAGCAATCTATCTTCATGATGGAACATGGAAAGCATGTTATCTGTGAAAAGCCGGTCGCATCGAATATCGAAGAAGCAACACGCATGTTCGAAGTCGCTGAGAAAAACGGTGTGGTGCTGTTTGAGGCGTATAAATCTCAATTCCTACCGAACTTTAAGCAAATTCAACTTGGGTTAGAAAAGATTGGCAAGGTACATAAAGCACACATCAACTACTGCCAGTATTCATCGCGCTACCAAAAATACCTAAACGGCGAGAACCCAAATACCTTCAACCCAGCTTTTTCTAACGGCTCATTGGTCGATATTGGCTTTTACTGTGTTGCCGCGACAGTCGCGCTATTTGGCAAACCTGAAAATGCGCAGGCTTCTGCAAAGCTACTTGATTCAGGCGTTGATGCGCATGGCTGTGCGATCTTCCAATACCCAGAATTTGACGTAACCCTTGCGCACTCCAAAGTGAGCGACTCCTATGCGCCAAGTGAGATCCAAGGAGAGCTTGGAGCAATCATCATTGATCATATCGCCGAATGTACCGATGTTAAGATCCACTACCGTGATGGCAGTATTGAGAACCTCACCCAAGTACAGAGCGAAAACTCGATGAGTTACGAAGCACAAGCCTTTGCAGACTGCATTGGTGGCGATCAAACTACAGAATCTCAAGCAGAACAACGCGCTTTAACCGTTGCTCAGTTAATTACAGAGATGCGTCAGCAAGTTGGTGTCGTTTACCCTGCTGACAAATAGAGCTACCCAGCACGTTAAAATACTGATTTTGAAGACATACTAATTTATGCATAACCAAATTTAATCTTTACGACAAAGAACCGGATTAGTTGATTTAGGTTCGATCTGTTTAAATTCGCGTTCGATATCCATCGTATTTATTTAGTTTGTTGAAGGTGTGTAAAATGTTTTCAGTTGATGATCGCGTTATGGCAACAAAAGGGGTTGATCTTGGTGAAATGGTAGTAACGGGCCTAAGTGCTGGCGGTTTCTACGTTCACGTTACAACGGTAGAAGGCGCAATGCCGCTGACTTACCCAATGCAAGACCTTAAAAAAGCATAGTTTGATTACTCCGCTCATTTAGCAGCCACTCTGCTAAAGATAACAGAATTAAGGCTTTGGCTACTCCTCTTTGTTAGGACGATCAGCCAGAGCCTTTTTTATATCAGCTATTCTCCCCCAGCTCTCTCCGTTGGCTTCCCCATCACAATAAATGCCCTTACCAGTGGCTAATACCACCAACAAAAAACCATTAAAATAAATCACTTAACTTACAACTTGCCTATTTTCAGTTGATATTGGTCATTAGAGAAAGCTTATTTTTAGCAAAAGCTTCTGGTATATTAGCAACATCTTATACTGATAATAACCATGAACTGAGGGAAGCTATGAAGCTTTACATCTACGACCACTGCCCTTTCTGCGCAAGAGTTGCCTACATTGCCCAATCTCTAAGCTTGAATATCGAACTTATTTCTGTCGATTATGATGACGCCCAAACCCTTATCGACCTTATTGGTAAAAAGATGGTACCAGTATTACAGAAAGACGATGGCTCTATCATGGCTGAAAGCTTAGACATCATCGCTTACTTCATGGATTTGAAATCAAGCAACGAACAACGTGAACCGTCAGAGCAGGCTACACTCTTTCAAAACCGTTCGTTCCCTCTCACTCAGCAAATCGGACGCCCACGTTGGTGGAATCTCGATTTGGCTGAATATCGCTCTGTGGGAAGCAAACAAGCTTGGCGTGCAAGTAAAGAGACAGAAGGTTTTAACTTTGAAGAACTCTTAGAAAACACACCGCAATACATCCAACAAATCAACCCATTGCTAAAAGATGCTGAGCTTTTACTGGACTTAGAAAATGGCGAGTCATCACTGCCTATCATTGATCAAGCACTCTATTTCTCGATGCTACGTGGCTTCTGTGTTGAGTCAAGCATCACATGGCCACCAGCACTTGAGCATTGGCTCGAAAAACAGAGCAAAACGCTCAGCATTAAGCTTCTTCGATAATTTGTTAGTTCGATAAGTCATCAACAGCTAACCTAAACGGAAAATCGAAGCGCCTCGACCTATCATCGCTAGCTTCGATTTTATGCTACTCCTCAACTTTCTTTTGTTCCTCAACTCTCTTCACTACAACAAACGTCTTCTCAAACCAGTACGCTCCAAAATTCGTGTCGAAATCTCTTCAACCGATAGTGAAGACGTATTGATGTAAGGTATCGCTTCTCGGCGAAACATCGACTCTACCGTTTGCAATTCATACAAGCATTGCGAGTCACTCGCGTATTCACTGCCCGCTAAACGGCTCTCACGAATCTCCGTCAGCCTTTCTGCATCGATGGTTAAACCAAACAGCTTGTGTCGGTAGATCTCAAATTCAGGCAACAGCTTCAAGCGCGCTAAATCGTCGTGGATGAATGGGTAGTTTGCGACACGCAAACCAAACTGCATTGCCATATACAAGCTTGTCGGTGTCTTACCGCTTCGAGACACACCCAATAGGATGATATCCGCCTCTTCGAGCCCTTTAAGCGTAATGCCATCATCATGAGCCAGCGTGTATTCAATCGCAGCAATACGGTCGAAGTACTTCACTGAATCTTTATTAACACTACGTGAACGCTGCAACTTAGGCACCGGGGCCATCTGGGTATCGTCTTGCACTTTCTGCACAATACTCTCTAGCACGTCATAGCAGTGCGCTGGTGCCTCCAAAAGCTGCTGCTTAATTTGCGGAATCACAATCGAAAAAAAGACCAGAGGCTGGTTACCAGTCTCACGATACGAAATTTCAATCTCTTTTAATAAATCAGAAAGTTTGTCTTCACTTTCAACAAACGGGAAGGTTTTTTCGTTAGCTTCGAACGGGAATTGACCTAGAACAACATGCCCTAAAGTCTCACATGTTATGGCCGTTCCATCAGAAACATAGAATACATCACGACTTTGGATATCAATTTGCATTTTTTATTTAATGTTTAAAATTATTTTGAGTAGGATAGACACCATAATATATATAACGAAACCCTGCTGACTATTACGTCCCCCACAGCTTTGAAAAATACTTAACATTTTTTTTAGCCTTTGCGTAATCGTTTGCTTTTAAATCCCTACAATGCTTGCTATGTTTCTGGAGAAATAAATGCAAAATAATACCCTATGGTTCAATGGCCTATCCATGGAAGATGTCGACAAAGTCGGCGGTAAGAACGCCTCACTGGGCGAGATGGTTTCTAATCTGTCCAATGCTGGTGTTTCTGTACCTAATGGTTTTGCTACCACTTCGTATGCGTTTAACGACTTTCTTGATTACAAAGGTCTTGATGAGCGCATTCACCAACTACTTGATGAACTTGATGTTGAAGACGTTGACGCCCTGCGTAAGACAGGTGCAACGATTCGACAATGGGTTCTAGAGGCCCCCTTCCCAGAATCACTAGAGCAAGACATCCGTGATAACTACCGTGAACTAATTGAAGGCAACGAAGAATTGTCTGTAGCGGTTCGTTCATCTGCAACCGCAGAAGACCTTCCAGATGCTTCTTTCGCAGGCCAGCAAGAAACCTTCCTTAATGTGAAAGGTGTCGACGCTGTACTAGAAGCAACCAAGCACGTTTACGCTTCATTATTTAATGACCGCGCTATCTCATATCGTGTACACCAAGGTTTTGATCATCGTGGCATTTCATTGTCTGCGGGTATCCAACGTATGGTTCGCTCAGACAAAGCCTCTTCAGGTGTCATGTTCACGCTTGATACTGAGTCTGGATTCGACCAAGTGGTATTCATCACCTCTTCTTGGGGTCTAGGTGAAATGGTTGTACAAGGCGCAGTAAACCCAGATGAGTTCTACGTTCACAAGCCAATGCTAGAAGCGGGTCACTACCCAGTTGTTAAAAAGACATTTGGTTCTAAGTTGATCAAGATGATCTACTCAACCAATCAAGAGATTGGCAAGCAAGTTGATATCATCGACACAGATACTCAAGAGCGTAGCGAGTTCTCACTGAACGATGAAGAGATCCAAGAGCTAGCGAAACAAGCGATGATCATCGAGAAGCACTACCAACGCCCAATGGACATTGAGTGGGCAAAAGATGGCATCGACGGCAAGCTTTACATTGTTCAAGCTCGCCCAGAGACTGTATGTTCTCAAAGCGACCAAAACGTTATCGAACGTTACGAGCTAAACAACAAGGCGGATGTCTTGGTTGAAGGCCGTGCTATCGGTCAACGTATCGGCTCAGGCCCAGTTCGTTTGGTTGATTCACTAGACCAAATGTCACTGGTTCAAGAAGGCGACGTCTTGGTAACAGACATGACAGACCCTGATTGGGAACCTGTAATGAAGAAAGCGTCAGCGATTGTGACTAACCGTGGTGGCCGTACTTGTCACGCCGCGATCATCGCTCGTGAACTCGGCATTCCAGCAATCGTTGGTTGTGGTACAGCGACAAGCAACCTGAATGATGGCGACACCGTGACAGTGTCATGTTCTGAAGGCGAAACCGGTTATGTGTACCAAGGTGAGCTCGACTTCGAGATCAAACGTTCTGAGGTTGATGAGCTACCAATGCTGCCAACTAAAGTCATGATGAACGTGGGTAACCCAGATCGCGCATTCGACTTCGCGCAAATTCCAAACGAAGGGGTTGGCCTTGCTCGTTTAGAGTTCATCATCAACAAGATGATTGGTATTCACCCGAAAGCCCTATTAAACTTCGATGCACAAACTGACGAGCTAAAAGCGGAAATCAGTGAACGTATTCGCGGATACAAAGATCCAATCGATTTCTACGTAAGTAAGCTGACAGAAGGCATCGCGACTATCGCGTCTGCATTCTGGCCTAAGCGTGTGATCGTACGTATGTCTGACTTTAAGTCGAACGAGTACAGTAACCTAGTAGGCGGCAAAGAGTTCGAACCACATGAAGAGAACCCAATGCTTGGCTTCCGTGGCGCTTCTCGTTACATCTCACCAGTATTCGAAGATTGTTTCGAGCTAGAAACTCAAGCGATCAAACGTGTTCGCGACGAGATGGGTCTTAAGAACGTTGAAATCATGATTCCATTCGTTCGCACTCCAAGCGAAGCGGCCTCGGTTATCGACATTCTGGCTAAATTCGATCTTCGCCGTGGCGACCAAGGTCTCAAAGTCATCATGATGTGTGAGCTGCCATCAAATGCAATCTTGGCAGAAGAATTCTTGAAGTACTTCGATGGGTTCTCTATTGGTTCAAACGATATGACACAGCTGACACTTGGTCTGGACCGAGATTCAGGTGACGTTGCACACCTATTCGATGAGCGTAACCCAGCCGTGAAAGCAATGCTGAAAATGGCGATCGACGCAGCAACCAAAGCCGGCAAATACGTGGGTATTTGTGGCCAAGGTCCGTCTGACCATGACGACCTAGCTGAGTGGCTAATGGCTCAAGGCATTAGCTCAGTTTCGTTAAACCCGGATACGGTTATCGATACATGGTTGAAGCTAGGTAACGTTACGAATAAGTAACACTTAGCCTAATAATCAGAGTCAACAAAGCCAGTCATCGCGACTGGCTTTTTTTCCCCTCAACGCTAGTCACATCGAGCAGTATTCTCTGACGAAGCTGAATATGTATAGATCTGGTAACATTTATTGGTATCGAACTGACCTTACGCTATCCTTGAGGCAAATCTACATTGAGGGGTTTGTCACTGTGACAAGCCTTGCTTCAAGACTAATAAGAGTGTTATGAATTCAACAATTACAACCCCTTCGCCTTCTCTTAGCCGACAACTCTATACAATGACATGGCCAATGCTGTTTGGAGTGCTCTCACTAATGAGCTTCCAGCTTGTAGACAGTGCTTTCATTGGTCAATTGGGGGTTCTGCCGCTCGCAGTTCAAGGTTTCACGCTTCCAATACAGATGATCATCATTGGTATTCAGGTCGGATTAGGCATCGCAACAACGGCAGTCATTGCGAGAGCCATTGGTGCCAACGAAACACGCTATGCCAAACAACTTGGTGGATTAGTCATTGTAATGGGGAGCGTGAGTGTCGCGCTTTTTTCGTTCATCATCTACCTGCTTCGTGGGCCAATTTTACAGCTTCTCGATGCGCCGCCAACGGTATTACCAATCATTGATTCTTACTGGATCTATTGGTTAGTCAGCTCTTGGACTGGCGCACTACTCTACTTCTTTTACAGTGTCTGTCGTGCTAATGGCAACACTATGCTGCCTGGCTCAATGATGATCGCGACCAGTATCATCAACTTAGTATTGGACCCGATTTTCATCTTTACGCTCGACATGGGCATCAACGGTGCAGCAATTGCGACCATTTTGGCGTTCGGCGCAGGCATCTTTATCGTGGCTCCTAAAGTGACCAAGAAGCATTGGATGACGTTCGACTGGCACGATCTCGACATCGGCAAGAGTGTTCGCTCCATCGGTAATATCATGGGCCCTGCGATGATCAGCCAACTGCTACCGCCAGTCTCTTCTATGTTGGCGACTAAACTGCTTGCTGGCTATGGCACCGCAGCTGTGGCGGCTTGGGCGTTAGGATCTCGTTTTGAGTTCTTCTCAATTGTGGCTGTGCTAGCACTGACGATGTCGATGCCGCCAATGGTTGGCCGTATGTTGGGAGAAAAGAGCCTAGAGAACATACGTAAACTCGTGAAGATTGCCGTCACCTTCGTGTTAGGTTTTCAGTTGGTGGTTGCGCTAGTGACTTGGTTGTTCTCTGGCGGGCTAGCGAGCCTAATGACCAGTGACAATGAGGTCTCAACGATTTTGAATTATCACTTACTGATCGTTCCTATCAGCTTAGGGCCACTGGGTATCTGTATGTTGATGGTTTCGATTTCTAACGCTTTAGGCAAGTCTTACACCGCACTAACGATTTCAGCACTGCGTCTGTTTGCTTTCTTCTTACCTTGCTTATGGGTTGGTTCGCAGCTTGCTGGCATTGAAGGCCTATTCTGGGGCGCCATGGTAGGCAATGTACTTGCCGGCACCTGTGCATGGTTTATGTATCAGCGAGCGCTTGGGCAAGTCGAAGCAAAGCTAGCCAAGTAGGTAATTTGGGAGCTCATCAACCAAGAAACCTCCAAAGAACATTTAATTAGATAGCAGAGCGATTAAGCTCTGCTTTTTAGATAACCTACAATCTTATAGCTCAACTGATGGCATAACAAAGTCGACATATAACGCAAAATTTCCGATTCCAGAAGCTTTAATACCTTCCAAATCTAAATCATTTGTCGAATAAATCATGGAAGAAACCCCCATGTTGCTTAGTTCTATCGCCTTCTTATACTCACTCCCAAGCGAGCCAAGGTTATCACCCCGATACGTCACAGCCCTAATTTTATTTAAATCAATCCACTCAAGAATAAATGGTGTATTTAGATCTATATTTAGTGCGACATTATTAAAACCTAACTTTATTGCTTCATTATATTTATCTACACTGAATACTTCGATAATAGATTTATCTTTATCTATTATATATTTTGAAAGCAAGGCAAGATTTTTTATTTTATCCGTAACTAACACCACGTCATTTCCATCTAGAATATCAATAGCTGTAGATATATTTAATGTTTTATATTCATCATAAATTGTCTTTGATTCAAACTCTTTATAGCTAATAGACCCAGTATTATTAGAATTTGTCATTTCGTGAAAAGACTTCCAATCATGAACAGCAACAATCCTTCCATCCGATGAGATAAGTAGATCTAACTCTATCATCTTGAAACCATGTTCAATTGATTGCTCCATCGCTTCTAACGAGTTTGTATATTTTAATCCATTGATCCCCCCACCGGCATGTGCGATCAAACCACCAGAATTAACGATAATTTCAGAGATATTATTATGTTCATTTGGGTATGCCTTTACATTGCCTCTCCATACATCAATGACTACACTCATCGAAGGGCCGATAACAAAAGCTACCCAAAAACATATGAGAACTAGACAAAATATTGATATTAAGACTCTGATTCCTTTAAGTATCATGACATTTTACCTGTTGAGAATTGGGGCTGATGATAATGTGTGGTTTACCCTGTCAATATTGAGTTTAAACATGTTATTTATAGCAACTATAATAGCATTTGTCGGTAATAGATTTGTATTTCTTCTTCTCACGGTAATAATGACTTTTGATTTCTACTTAAGATTAAACTCTCTAAGCTTAGACTTAGGTGTCTTAGGGTCGGTTTTAGAGTCTAATCGAGGTGAAGTTCTTGAACATATAAAAAGCATTAGTGCCGTAACATATTTAAAGATAATTGTATTTTTCATTCTGGTTTTTCTATCATTTCACATTACCTTAGGAAAGGTTGGTAAGTCATTTTCATTAATTATGTTGATATTATTTTCCAGTATATTAATCACCAAATTTTATAGCTTACATGATAATAAAAAGACGACATATCTCAATGAAGAATACTTAAAAACAATCCATCATGAAGTGTGGTTTAGTTTTTTAGGGCTAATTACAGTTATTAAACCTATTTCTTTATATTATGAACTGTCTCTTCTCGAAGGGGGAAAATCAGTAATCTCTTCAAAATGGGAGAATGTTCATACAAATAAGGTATTAAAGGATATTTACATCGTAAATATTGGTGAATCTGTTATTAAAAATTACTACCCATCGTATAACGAAGAGAATGGAAAGATAAAAGGAGCAGCCATATTTAATGGTGTTCTTTCCCCATCCGTTGTTACATATTTCTCAGTCCCTCGAATATTATCAAAGAGCCTAGATGTAAACAGGCATGATAAAAACTTAAATGTGATAGATCTTGCTAATGATGCTGGAATGAAAACTTATTGGATCTCAAATCAAGCTAAGATCGGGCAGTACGAGACACAGGTATCCGCAATCGCGAGTAGGGCACATTACCAATATTATAAGAATACGTCTTATGATAAAGCCGAACCCGATAACATTATCCTTCCAGAAGTTATCAAGGCGATTCGTGAAGAAACTAAAAGGCCAAAAGTGATTTTCATCCACACCATGGGGTCACATTATGATTTTTGTAAAAGATTTGATGAAGAAATTTCACTAAAATCCTCCGATAACAAGTATCTAGCATGCTATTCAAAATCAGTGGCTTATGGCGTGGCTTTTATAGAGAAGCTTAGAGACCTACTCACGCTGCATGATAAAACATATAAAATCATTTATTTTTCTGACCATGGCCTAACATCTGTAAACGTTCCACCGTATCTGATTCACGGAACTGGCTCACATTTTTCAAGGCAGGCAGTAGAAGTACCTTTCATAGCAATGAGTAATGATCCACAAGAAACGAAAATACATTCGGTTAAATATAACCTAAGAGACTTTTCAGACACATTTGCACAATGGGTAGGAATATCTTCAGAACAGACAGAGCAAAACAAAAGTATCTTCAATACCGAGTACATAGGAAAGGAGTATGACTCAGTGTTAACGAGTGAGTTCAAGGTAAGAAAAATCGACTAAACGAACAACTGGTACAGAAGGTTCTGAACACCATAAAGTTACTTAGTATGTAACCTTCTACACACATCAAATTACCTCTTATTTAGCACTATGTGAGCGAGTATCAGCTCTATGTTACTGATTCAACGCATCCTAGTAACCTTGTTAGCAAACAGCCTAATAAGGTGATTTAGAAAACTCTGACAGTATCCGCAAGTGAATTAAGTGCGTGTGTAAATATTTGGATGATACATAATGATTTGAAACAGATAAGAAAAAAGCCCGCTGATTTCTCAGCGGGCTTCTCAATGGTGGTGGAGGGATAGGGATTTGAACCCTAGAACCGCTATTAACGGTTGCCGGTTTTCAAGACCGGTGCTTTCGACCACTCAGCCATCCCTCCAACAATTTGTCATCAACAGATTAGTACACTGTAGATGTTGTTACATGTATACACAGGTAACGATACCTTTTTGTCTTCACTTTCAAAAAAGTGAAAATAAATAAGAGCCTGGCGATGTCCTACTCTCACATGGGGAAGCCCCACACTACCATCGGCGCTATTGTGTTTCACTACTGAGTTCGGCATGGAGTCAGGTGGGTCCACAATGCTATGATCGCCAAGCAAATTCTGTTTAATTGACGCCTCTGCGACAATTAATAATTCGGAAAGCTGTTTCTCTATTCAATAGAGTAATAAAAGTCTCTTCAAACGCATTCAAGGTCTGTCTCTTTGAGTCCACAAAACCCCTTGGGTGTTGTATGGTTAAGCCTCACGGGCAATTAGTACAGGTTAGCTCAATGCCTCGCAGCACTTACACACCCTGCCTATCAACGTCGTAGTCTACGACAACCCTTTAGGACACTTATAGTGCCAGGGAAAACTCATCTCAAGGCTCGCTTCGCGCTTAGATGCTTTCAGCGCTTATCGATTCCGAACGTAGCTACCGGGCAATGCCATTGGCATGACAACCCGAACACCAGAGGTTCGTCCACTCCGGTCCTCTCGTACTAGGAGCAGCCCCTTTCAATTTTCCAACGCCCACGGCAGATAGGGACCGAACTGTCTCACGACGTTCTAAACCCAGCTCGCGTACCACTTTAAATGGCGAACAGCCATACCCTTGGGACCGACTTCAGCCCCAGGATGTGATGAGCCGACATCGAGGTGCCAAACACCGCCGTCGATATGAACTCTTGGGCGGTATCAGCCTGTTATCCCCGGAGTACCTTTTATCCGTTGAGCGATGGCCCTTCCATTCAGAACCACCGGATCACTATGACCTGCTTTCGCACCTGCTCGAATTGTCATTCTCGCAGTCAAGCGGGCTTATGCCATTGCACTAACCACACGATGTCCAACCGTGTTTAGCCCACCTTCGTGCTCCTCCGTTACTCTTTGGGAGGAGACCGCCCCAGTCAAACTACCCACCAGGCACTGTCCGTAATCCCGATTCAGGGACCAACGTTAGAACATCAAAACTACAAGGGTGGTATTTCAAGGACGACTCCATCACATCTAGCGACGCAATTTCATAGTCTCCCACCTATCCTACACATGTAGGTTCAATGTTCAGTGCCAAGCTGTAGTAAAGGTTCACGGGGTCTTTCCGTCTAGCCGCGGGTACACTGCATCTTCACAGCGATTTCAATTTCACTGAGTCTCGGGTGGAGACAGCGTGGCCATCATTACGCCATTCGTGCAGGTCGGAACTTACCCGACAAGGAATTTCGCTACCTTAGGACCGTTATAGTTACGGCCGCCGTTTACCGGGGCTTCGATCAAGAGCTTCGACCGAAGTCTAACCCCATCAATTAACCTTCCGGCACCGGGCAGGCGTCACACCGTATACGTCATCTTACGATTTTGCACAGTGCTGTGTTTTTAATAAACAGTTGCAGCCACCTGGTATCTGCGACTCTCGTCTGCTCCATCCGCAAGGGACTTCACTGATAAGAGCGTACCTTCTCCCGAAGTTACGGTACCATTTTGCCTAGTTCCTTCACCCGAGTTCTCTCAAGCGCCTTGGTATTCTCTACCCGACCACCTGTGTCGGTTTGGGGTACGATTCCTTACAATCTGAAGCTTAGAGGCTTTTCCTGGAAGCATGGCATCAATGACTTCACACCCGTAGGTGCTCGACATCGTATCTCAGCGTTAAGAAAGTCCGGATTTACCTAAACTTTCCGCCTACATACTTGAACCTGGACAACCGTCGCCAGGCCCACCTAGCCTTCTCCGTCCCCCCATCGCAATTGTAAGAAGTACGGGAATATTAACCCGTTTCCCATCGACTACGCCTTTCGGCCTCGCCTTAGGAGTCGACTTACCCTGCCCCGATTAACGTTGGACAGGAACCCTTGGTCTTCCGGCGAGGGAGTTTTTCACTCCCTTTATCGTTACTCATGTCAGCATTCGCACTTCTGATACCTCCAGCAGCCCTTACAGACCACCTTCAACGGCTTACAGAACGCTCCCCTACCCCACATACCCTAAGGTACGTAGCCGCAGCTTCGGTGTATAGCTTAGCCCCGTTACATCTTCCGCGCAGGCCGACTCGACCAGTGAGCTATTACGCTTTCTTTAAATGATGGCTGCTTCTAAGCCAACATCCTGGCTGTCTGAGCCTTCCCACATCGTTTCCCACTTAGCTATACTTTGGGACCTTAGCTGGCGGTCTGGGTTGTTTCCCTCTCCACGACGGACGTTAGCACCCGCCGTGTGTCTCCCGGATAGTACTTACTGGTATTCGGAGTTTGCAAAGGGTTGGTAAGTCGGGATGACCCCCTAGCCTTAACAGTGCTCTACCCCCAGTAGTATTCGTCCGAGGCGCTACCTAAATAGCTTTCGGGGAGAACCAGCTATCTCCAGGTTTGATTGGCCTTTCACCCCTAGCCACAAGTCATCCGCTAATTTTTCAACATTAGTCGGTTCGGTCCTCCAGTTGATGTTACTCAACCTTCAACCTGCCCATGGCTAGATCACCTGGTTTCGGGTCTAATCCTAGCAACTGTACGCCCAGTTAAGACTCGGTTTCCCTACGGCTCCCCTAAACGGTTAACCTTGCTACTAAAATTAAGTCGCTGACCCATTATACAAAAGGTACGCAGTCACACCACGAAGGTGCTCCTACTGCTTGTACGTACACGGTTTCAGGTTCTATTTCACTCCCCTCACAGGGGTTCTTTTCGCCTTTCCCTCACGGTACTGGTTCACTATCGGTCAGTCAGTAGTATTTAGCCTTGGAGGATGGTCCCCCCATATTCAGACAGGATATCACGTGTCCCGCCTTACTCGATTTCACTGATGATGATGTGTCGGTTACGGGGCTATCACCCTTTACTGCGCCACTTTCCAGAGGCTTCACCTGCATCATTAAAAGCTTAAGGGCTAATCCAATTTCGCTCGCCGCTACTTTCGGAATCTCGGTTGATTTCTCTTCCTCGGGGTACTTAGATGTTTCAGTTCCCCCGGTTTGCCTCCTGCTGCTATGTATTCACAACAGGATACGTGCTTATGCACGTGGGTTTCCCCATTCAGAAATCCCAGACTCAAAAGGTTATTACTACCTAATCTGGGCTTATCGCAAGTTATTACGTCTTTCATCGCCTCTGACTGCCAAGGCATCCACCGTGTACGCTTAGTCACTTAACCATACAACCCGAAAGGGTCTCTGTTTTACTTTCACTTTTTAAAAGTGAAAACAAACTAGTATGGCAACTAACCAAGGTTTTTGGTTGTCATCAAGAAGGGTTAATTCCTGATAACTGTTTGCCGGACTCAATTTACTTTTTGTTTCCACTTTTTAATAAAAAGTAGAATCAAAAAATGAACAATCATTTCTGATCATTCGAATACAAGACACTTGAATGTGTTTGTTGTGTTTATACTGTTCTTATTTACTAAGAGCAGATAAACATTGAGAACTTTTAAATTTGATTAACTTAATCACAGCCTTGAGCTGTTTGATTTCACTGTTTAAAGTGAAAACCAATTAAGTAATCAGTCAGCTTTCCAAATTGTTAAAGAGCAAGAGTTTCTAAACATAAAGCTTTCGAAACCATTTTTAAAAGCTCTCATCAGACCATTGTCATCAAAGAACGCTTAAATATGGTGGGCGATACCGGGCTCGAACCAGTGACCCCCTGCTTGTAAGGCAGGTGCTCTCCCAACTGAGCTAATCGCCCACGAAAGTTTTAATTCCTTCGTGAGAAAGAATGGTGGAGCTATGCGGGATCGAACCGCAGACCTCCTGCGTGCAAGGCAGGCGCTCTCCCAGCTGAGCTATAGCCCCAATATTTTATTTCCTTGGGAGGAAATGGTGGGTCGTGCAGGATTCGAACCTGCGACCAATTGATTAAAAGTCAACTGCTCTACCAACTGAGCTAACGACCCAATGGTATCCCGTAGGGGAGTCGAACCCCTGTTACCGCCGTGAAAGGGCGGTGTCCTAGGCCTCTAGACGAACGGGACACTGCTAATTCATCTCTACTTTAAAAAGTAGAAACAAACTTTGAAGAACTTGGGAGTTCTTCGTCTCTTTGCTTTTCTAAACCTAATCAATCTGTGTGGACACTCATCGTCAATATCTTCGTATAAGGAGGTGATCCAGCCCCAGGTTCCCCTAGGGCTACCTTGTTACGACTTCACCCCAGTCATGAACCACAAAGTGGTAAGCGTCCTCCCGAAGGTTAGACTACCTACTTCTTTTGCAGCCCACTCCCATGGTGTGACGGGCGGTGTGTACAAGGCCCGGGAACGTATTCACCGTGACATTCTGATTCACGATTACTAGCGATTCCGACTTCATGGAGTCGAGTTGCAGACTCCAATCCGGACTACGACGCACTTTTTGGGATTCGCTTACCATCGCTGGCTCGCTGCCCTCTGTATGCGCCATTGTAGCACGTGTGTAGCCCTACTCGTAAGGGCCATGATGACTTGACGTCGTCCCCACCTTCCTCCGGTTTATCACCGGCAGTCTCCCTGGAGTTCCCGACATGACTCGCTGGCAAACAAGGATAAGGGTTGCGCTCGTTGCGGGACTTAACCCAACATTTCACAACACGAGCTGACGACAGCCATGCAGCACCTGTCTCAGAGCTCCCGAAGGCACTCCTGCGTCTCCGCTGGATTCTCTGGATGTCAAGAGTAGGTAAGGTTCTTCGCGTTGCATCGAATTAAACCACATGCTCCACCGCTTGTGCGGGCCCCCGTCAATTCATTTGAGTTTTAATCTTGCGACCGTACTCCCCAGGCGGTCTACTTAACGCGTTAGCTCCGAAAGCCACGGCTCAAGGCCACAACCTCCAAGTAGACATCGTTTACGGCGTGGACTACCAGGGTATCTAATCCTGTTTGCTCCCCACGCTTTCGCATCTGAGTGTCAGTATCTGTCCAGGGGGCCGCCTTCGCCACTGGTATTCCTTCAGATCTCTACGCATTTCACCGCTACACCTGAAATTCTACCCCCCTCTACAGTACTCTAGTTCACCAGTTTCAAATGCAGTTCCGAGGTTGAGCCCCGGGCTTTCACATCTGACTTAATGAACCACCTGCATGCGCTTTACGCCCAGTAATTCCGATTAACGCTCGCACCCTCCGTATTACCGCGGCTGCTGGCACGGAGTTAGCCGGTGCTTCTTCTGTTGCTAACGTCAAGAGATGTTGCTATTAACAACACCCCCTTCCTCACAACTGAAAGTACTTTACAACCCGAAGGCCTTCTTCATACACGCGGCATGGCTGCATCAGGCTTGCGCCCATTGTGCAATATTCCCCACTGCTGCCTCCCGTAGGAGTCTGGACCGTGTCTCAGTTCCAGTGTGGCTGATCATCCTCTCAGACCAGCTAGGGATCGTCGCCTTGGTGAGCCATTACCTCACCAACTAGCTAATCCCACCTAGGCATATCTTGACGCGAGAGGCCCGAAGGTCCCCCTCTTTGGCCCGTAGGCATCATGCGGTATTAGCCATCGTTTCCAATGGTTATCCCCCACATCAAGGCAATTTCCTAGGCATTACTCACCCGTCCGCCGCTCGACGTCCATTAACGCACCCGAAGGATTGTTAGTGTCGTTTCCGCTCGACTTGCATGTGTTAGGCCTGCCGCCAGCGTTCAATCTGAGCCATGATCAAACTCTTCAATTTAAGATTTTGTCGGCTCAATGAATACTGACTTCAAAACTACAAAAAGTAATTCTAAAGCTATTATCTTTCCAACAGAAAGATAATGAATTGACTGTGCCAAAATTAAGTAAACTTAACTTTGTATTGGTCACTCAGTTCATTGAAACCAAAGTTGATTCCGAGGAATCTGTTTTACTTCTCTTAATAAAAAGGGAAGATAAAACGTTTTGATATTCATCAACGAGTGCCCACACAGATTGATAGGTTTAAATTGTTAAAGAGCTTTGCTTATCGAAACTTCCTTTTTACAAAGGAACTCTTGAAAGCGGACATGAATTCTAGCGATTTAATCTTGAGTGTCAAACACTTTTTAAAATTAATTTCTTTCGAACTTTCCGTCTTACTGGTTACTGCTGAAGCCTTGTGGCGTCTGCCGTGTCAGTGAGGCGGCATTATAGAGATCATCGAAAACATGGCAACCCTTTTTTGATAAAAATTCAAAAAAATTGATTAAGCGACTACTTTTACGTCAAAATCCTCTTTCACAGGTTAAAGCTCATACAATAATGGGCATATTACTTAAAACTTTGCGATTAGATCTTTCGAAAAATCCTCTATATCTAGTTCAATGCTCCATTTATCACCCAGCTCTAGGATGTTATCTAGCGATTGCTGAACTGTTTTTATCGTCAATGTGTTGTTGTCTAGGTCGTATACCTGTTTTTGCGTGGTGTAATAGAAGTACAGGATAGTCAGCGCATCTCGGTCGCCTTGCTCAGCTTTGGGTTGAATACGCTTGAGCTTACGATAGATTTGATTATGGATTTGTTTGAGATTCCACACATAAAGGGCTTCCTTAAAGTAATCATGCCCTTTCACACGGCTCGCGATAAAGGCATTCAGTGCGACTGATAAAATCACACCAAGTACATTCAAATGAAAATTACCTGTTGCTTCCCCAGTAACAGATCCAACTGAACCAAAAAGTTCAATCAGAATGCTACCGAATACGATGGCAAACAAGGCGAGTGACCCAACCAGTGAAACCAACAGTAGGTTCATCTTTTTTCTATATTCTTCTTTATTAATCTTCTGTAACTTCATCAACTACTTCCTTATGTAAGTCACCTAATAATTTGCGCATACTATCTATGTAAACCTTGCTTCGCTTCAACCCTTACCATCTTGTAATGTGGTCACTCTCTATTTAATAAGCAGAGTTATTCCGATAAGTACTATACATAACTCCATTTGACTTCATTAATAGAAAAGAGTTACATACCGCCACAATTTTGGTTATTCATCAATTCATGTTGATAATGTCCGTTTCGCTTTATCACATACTGACAAGGTACATTCCATGCGTTCATTTGTATTACGCGCTCGTGCAGCCCCTACAGAGAGCAAACTTATCTTAGAAGGTGTTGGGCAAGACGCTCATACTGAGATTCTGGCTCATACTCTGATGAACACGATCTTCGTTGCTCAATCTCATCGTGAGAATGTCACCGTGCACCTTGTATTAGAAAGTACTAAAGACTTCTCGCGTACGATCACTTTCGATTCAAATGAAATCACCAACATTGGCGGCTTTCATGAATCGGCATTGTTATCAGCGGTAGTAAGAGCGGTTGATGCTTCTCAAGGTATGACCAAAGAGCAGACTCGTCAGGTTGAACCTGGGATCGTCGTTCGCACTATGAGCTTTGAAAAGTTGGTTAAAGAACTGGCTGAAAACCACCAGCTGTACATGATGGATAAGAAAGGCGACTTTATTCGTGATGCAGAGATTGTAGAAAACCCATGTTTCCTTCTGACTGACCACATCCCTATGCCGAAGAAAAGCTACAACAGCTTAAAGCGCTTAGGAACAGAAAAGATCAGCTTAGGCCCGAACATGCTGTTTGCTTCTCAGTGTGTTGTGTTGATCAATAATGAGCTGGATATTCGCGGTTTCTAACCCGATGAGACACAGCCATAATAAGTAAAGCCAGCAATTGATGCTGGCTTTGTTGTTTTCATAATCTGCAAATCACTTTGCTTTGGCTAACAGCTACGCTGCTTCCGCTTTAACCACAGGTTGATAGCGCCCTGGTTTATGGTTCATCGCAAGGATCAAGTTAGTGACTATCGCGCCCAATACAGATAGTAGTACCAGTGACACATCAACGATAAACAATGAGAGTACGACAATCGCGCAATCTAGTGCCATCTGAACTTTGCCCGCACGAATCCCAAAACGTTCTTGTAAGAACAACGCCAGAATGTTGAAACCACCTAAGCTCATCTTATGACGAAAGATCACCAACATGCCGGTACCAATTAAGCCACCTCCTAATAATGCTGCATACAATGCATGAATCTCAGCAATCTGAATCACGTGGTACAAGTAATCTACCGCGAACGAAACAATCGAAACGGCAATAAAGGTGCTGATGGTGAAACGCCAGCCCATACGAGCAACCGACAAAATATAAAAAGGTAAGTTAAGCGCGAAGAACACTTGGCCAAAACTTAGGTCTGTTACTTTGGTAATGAAGATCGCTAGGCCAGCCGTGCCTCCAGTGAGCAAACCGACTTGGTTGAAAAATATAACGCCGAGTGAAACCAGTGCACTACCTAAGATCAGTGCCAGTAAGTTTTCGCGAAGGTTGTGATCTTTATCCATATGATGACTCTCCCTGAATCTTTAACATCGCGTTTCAGTCATGTTGAAACGATTTGCGTCCAAATTTACGATATTTAACAGATAAGTCGAGTTAAAGACCAATGTTACTTAATGATTACTTTGTATATTAGTTTTTACATCGTTGTTAAAAACTCAAAAAAAGCAATAAGTTACATTGAAAAATCTATGTATTCATTCTAAGTTACAAGGTTCAATCGTTTAACAAACGACCTTCAAGTTTCTCTACTTATTTGTCATGTTTATATCAACGCTAACAAAGCATAAATTCACACATAAACTTCACTGAATAATAAGACTATTCCTGCCATTTTACTTTATAGTATCCGCTCACTCCTTTAAAACTAATCCGCAGGCTTATGGAATACCTAGATCAGACCGCCCTTATTGCGATGGCACTCATTTTTGTCGGCTCGTTTGTACAAACCGCAATCGGCTTTGGTTTGGCTATTGTTGCTGCCCCACTGCTGTTTTTGGTCTCGCCTGACTATGTACCCGCGCCTATATGTCTCGTTGGCCTGTTTATTTCTATATTCAATGCGTTTAAACACCGAGCAAACATTTCTATTGGCGGATTAAAAATCGCACTGCTTGGCCGTATTCCGGGCTCGATAGCTGGCGGGGCTTTGTTGGTGATGGTTTCAACGAGCGTTCTGTCTCTGTGGTTAGGCTTATTGGTAGTATTTGCGGTGATTGTCAGCTTGCTGCCGTTTAGATTAGAGCCGACCCCTGCCAAGATGGGCATCGCGGGATTCTTCTCAGGGTTCTTTGGTACAAGTTCAGGTATAGGAGGTCCACCAATGGCGTTGCTACTTCAACACCAAGATGCCAATCAACTTCGTGGTAACCTTTCCGCGTTTTTCGTGTTTAGTTCTATCATTTCATTACTGGTACAGATCCCAATAGGCTTCTTTACGATGCACCATTTGATCATCACAATCCCGCTACTTCCAGCCGCTTGGTTGGGTTACAAAGTGGCGTTATTGACGACGCAAAGCATTCCTAAAGAGAAGATACGCATTGGCTCTTTGCTGCTATGTTCTATCAGTGGCTTTACGGCAATCTGGCAGGGCTTAGCTGGCTAGTTATTGGCGATAAAGACGAGAAGAAGAAATACATCTTAGAAAACCAACACAGATCAAACACCCAATAGATAAAAGGACGCTCTATGACATACGACGAGTTCAATGCATTTTGTGAATCAAAAGCTGCCACCAGCTATGTGATGCAGTGGAATAATTCTCACGTTTGGAAAGTGGGTGGAAAGATGTTTGCGATTGGTGGTTGGGGGCCGAACGACGAGCCTGCATTTATCTTCAAAGCGTCCGACCAGAACTTCGACTTTCTGAAAGAAGAGCCCGG
Source organism: Vibrio kanaloae (assembly GCF_024347535.1). Lineage (NCBI taxonomy): Bacteria > Pseudomonadati > Pseudomonadota > Gammaproteobacteria > Vibrionales > Vibrionaceae > Vibrio > Vibrio kanaloae. Next base: position 118,266 of record NZ_AP025498.1, read on the forward strand.
TTATAAACCTGCGCCCTACTTTGCTTCGCGTGGTATGAAATGGATTCAGCTGTTTGAGGGCACGCCAGAAAAGGATGAGGAATTGAGATACTACCTCACTGAGTCACACCGAATTGTCTCTTTAGGGCTAACCAAAAAGAAACAAGCAGAACTCGGTCTCAATCAATAACGAGATTGTCTGCTTGTAATCGGTTATTCAATACTATGTTAACGCTTTAAAATTCAGGAAGATCCTAGAAATTTGAGCAGATCTTAAAAGCTTAAGTCGCTCTTAAAAACTTAGGCAGTAAAGGTTCTATTTTTTGCGTTGGTACCAGTGGCACCAATAGGTAGATTAAACCCGCAAAAGCGATAGATGCAATCAAGTCTTCAGGACGATGCATACCAAGCCAAACACGACTATAAGCAACGCCACCAGCCCAAACCAGTAAACCGCCGGCTAGATAAAAGCGTTTCGCCTCTAAGAGAAGACCACCAAAGAACGCTAAACACACACCGACGAAAATCATGTGTCCCGACGGGAAAGAATAGTCCGTTTCGCCAAGCCAATGACGTGTTCGCCACTCGCTGACCCTATCTTGCACAGATTCTATTGCCGCGTTTTTTTCTGCCGATGGTAACTCATAAAACAGCTCCGGCATTTCAACCACTTCCTGTGTAACCAAATACACAGAATAAGGACGCGGGCTCTCTGTTGAATGCTTTAAGAAAGTCTTCGCTGCAAAGCTAAGTACCAATAAAATGCCTAACTGCAGATAAAGGCTGACTAGCTTAGCTTTGGAAAATGTCATCGTAAGCAAAACTAAAGACAAAACAGCCAGCGTTATCAAGAATCCTTGATTACCTGCTGAATACGTCACGAAGGTCATGAAGGCACCATAGAAAGGAGAAATCGTACTTCCAAGGTCGAAATCAGATCCAAAGATCAAAAAGGGTACTAGGGAATACAAACTTAGAACGAGCAGTAATAAGCCTTTAGACTTGTTAGAGAACAGAGAAGTCATAGATAAGATCTTTTGGGTAAAGTGGTCGGATGCTATCGCAGCTTAGCATCGCCAACATCAATTTTATGTCAATGATAATCGCCAGACAGCCATTCATATTCACAGTTGGATTAGATTAATTAGAAACATCACAACGCTACGTTAAACTGAGTTATGGCATATTCCGTCGATTAAGTAAGCACTTATCAAGTTCATAGGGCTGAATCTAAAAAACTTTGCTGCCAGTCCTTTAAATCCATTATTGAAAGGATTAACATCTGGTCTGCTGTCAAAGCAAAACAAATTATTAATTTTTATTCTCAGGGCGGGGCGAAATTCCCCACCGGCGGTATGTCCTTAGCAAAATCTAAAGATAAGCCCGCGAGCGCTCGATTCGTCGAGGTCAGCAGATCTGGTGAGATGCCAGAGCCGACGGTTATAGTCCGGATGAGAGAGAATGAAAACACACTCGTTTAAGTTGGAAAGGCGCATCTATTTGTTGAGTTGATGCCTCCAACTCAGACGAGTGCATTTCGTTTTGGATAAACCATAATGAGCTAATGCCAATCGTATTTGGATTGGTATAAGTCTACTTGTAATAAGTTGGCTTTGTTATGCTCGTCGGTTGAGATCCCTCATACAGCCCTGATTCTGGTGATATTTTAGGAGTTTAACCATGAATCAGTCTTCACTACTTGCCGAATTTGGCGAACCAATCACTCGCGTTGAAAACGCACTGCAAGCTCTACGCGAAGGTCGTGGCGTACTGTTACTTGACGATGAAGATCGCGAGAACGAAGGCGACATCATCTACTCAGTAGAACACCTAACTAATGCTCAAATGGCGCTTATGATCCGTGAATGCAGCGGTATTGTGTGCCTGTGTTTAACTGACGAGCAAGCAAACCAACTTGAACTTCCACCTATGGTTGTTGATAACAACAGCGCAAACCAAACTGCGTTTACCGTAACTATCGAAGCGAAAGTAGGTGTTACGACCGGTGTTTCTGCTGCTGACCGTGTAACGACGATCAAGACAGCTGCCAACCCAACAGCTAAGCCTACTGACCTTGCTCGCCCTGGTCACGTATTCCCACTGCGCGCACGTAAAGGTGGCGTACTGGCTCGCCGCGGCCACACAGAAGGTACTGTGGATCTGATGCAAATGGCAGGTCTTCAATCAGCGGGTGTATTGTGTGAAGTAACCAACCCAGACGGCACGATGGCAAAAGCGCCAGAGATCGTTGCTTTCGGTAAACTGCACAACATGCCTGTACTGACCATTGAAGATATGGTGATGTACCGCACTGAGTTCGATCTTAAGCTAGCATAACGTTTAGCCCTCAATGCTAAACACTTAGCATTTAAGCTAATACACTGCGAAATGAACATTGAAAGGCCTCACTCTTACTGCTTTTTCTAGTTAAAAGTACATAAAGGGTGAGGCCTTCTTCATTTCCTACACTGAAACCTAAGATCCATCTCCTCGCCAACGACTAACCTCTCAAAAAATCCTGCAAAATATGAGAAATATTCACTCGAATGGTGAAGTCATGCACCATGATTGATCATCCATAATTAGATAAAAAACATAACTTAATGAAATATAACACTTATTTATTTTGGCACGGTGTCTGCACTACCACTAAGTAGGTATACAAATATTAGGAGTTGAATATGTTTGTAGTTATTTCAGTGGGTTTATCCCTATTAGTACTTGCAGCCCTGTTTTATTTCTCAAGGAAGAGACAAACAGCGCTATCACACAGGTTTGAAACCTTAGTTCTGCTTAGAGAGTTATTGTTGTTATCACGCAAACACCGCGCGGCAACGCATTACGCTCTGGCGCATAAACTGTCTAGCGACTCGATTCGCAAAGTGAACGAGATTTACGACAACATACTTGAGGTATCTGAACTGCTTCAATCGCACGTGTCATTTGATAGCCGTCCTATGTACCGCATTTATCACCTCAAACTCATCGCCATGCACAGTGACTGGCAAAACCGAACCTTGGTACGTAACCAATCAATTCATGGCAAAACGATTCGCCACAGCATGTTCTTAATGGATGAGGTGATGATCATTTGGTTGATTCAGTCTGAACGAGAAGACATGAGCCGTGAGTACCACATGAATTGGCAACAGATCTTAGATTGCATGGAGATCTTGACCAAGTTACGAATGTGCATACCTGATATGGAAAAGCCTGATGAGTATTTGAGATTCAAATTCTATGCTTCTCAGACACACCGTAAACTCAACCAATTATCAATGATTTGCCCTATCAGCAGCGGTTCACCGGTTTGCACACGAGCGATGCATGCACTTACAGAGATCGCATCGAGCAGCGAAGCGACCCAACCGGCAGATAGCATGTACGAATTAACCAGTGATATCTCTAGCGTCGTGTCGCAAGTCTACGACCAAGTATTATCCGACATTACGAGAAGCTTGTATCAGCCTTTACCAGACATCAACGAAAAGGTGATAAATACCCGATTATCCGTACATCATTACATGTAAAGACTTCGTGAGAGGAGAGCGTGCTGGAACTCTGAATTATTGAGTTCAAATCCGATATCACCATTGATATCGGATTTTTGTATTTATAGACTTTTAAATTTCTGTCGTGATGTATCATGACCTATAAAGTTTCAAACATCCCCAGACTTGATATCGCTAGCCCAAGTTTGTGCCGCAAAATCAATGAACTGACGAACAATCGGAAGCTGGTAACTGCGAGATAGATACACCGCCCAAAGCACACTACTCGGTGAAATAAAATCATCCAAAATTCGTTTCAATTTGCCATCCGCAATCAGTGGATTGGCTAAATCACAGGGCAATCGAACAACCCCTTTTCCATGTTGCGCGGCGCGGGTTAATACCCCAACATCATTAGCTTTGATAGTGCCAGACACCTCAACAGAATAATGCTGATTATCCTTCACGAAATCCCACTTAGAGACACTCAAATGGCGAAAACAATTGTGCTGTCGAAGCTCTTCGACTGTTTTAGGTTGACCATGTTTATCTAAATAAGCTTGCGATGCACACACCACCGAATCAATTTCCATTAGCTTACGAGCAATCAAGCTATCGTCAGGTTGATCGGTATAACGCAGCGCAATATCGATTCTGTCATCCACCAGCTGAGCAAAACGGTCAGAAGCAAAAAGTTCTACCGTGATATTGGGATGAAGCTCTGTGAACTGTTCAACCACATCCAACAACATGTGCTGAGTTAAACCAATGGGTGCAGCAATTCGAATGGTTCCCGAGAGAGCATCGGTTTGATTCAGTGCGGTCACTTCTAACTCCGCCGTTTCATGGAGTATTTTCTCGCAGCGCTGTAAGGCGATTTCTCCTGCCGCCGTTAGGCTAACCTTTCGAGTCGTTCTATGTAATAGCCTCTGCTTTAACCACCCTTCGATCTCTTGAACATGCCGTGAAACCTGTAAACGGCTCATGTCCAAATGCTCTGCTGCTTGAGTGAAACTGGCGCAATTTGCGACTTCAACAAAGCTACGCATCGCCGTCAATCTATCCATCACACTTTCCCTTATCCACTGAACCAAGTCAATTAGGTAACCATATAGATACAATCTACATCATTTTACGATATTTATCGCAACCTAGTGAGCTATTAGACTGCAATGACTGTCGAGAAACAGACTCAATAAATCAGATAATTGGAGAGACATTATGAAAATTGCAGTATTAGGCGCATCAGGTTGGATTGGTAGTCACATCGCTCAAGAAGCTAAAGCGCGCGGACACGAAGTTGTTGCTGTTGTAAGAGATGCAAGCCGTGTAGAAATCAGCGATGTTGAGGTTCGTTCATTTGATTTACAAGATGAAGCAGCCAGTCTCACGACGGCTTTATCAGGCGTTGATGCGGTTATTGCTTCGATTGGTGGACGTGCTCTAGGCAATCACGACATCGTAAAAAGCACAGCAACTAAGCTGCTTGATACACTGCCAAGCATTGGTATCGAACGTCTACTTTGGGTAGGAGGTGCAGGCTCATTAGAGGTAGCACCAAACGTACCATTAGTTACTGTTCCTGACTTCCCTGTGGATTACAAAAACGAAGCGTTAGCACAAGGTGAAGCTCTTGAAGTGTTCAAACAATCGGACAGCGAGGTTAACTGGACGTTTATTAGCCCAGCAGCAGAAATCTTCCCGGGCGAGAAACTGTCGGCCTACCGTACTGGTGGCGACCAGCTGCTCACCGACGAAGATGGCAACAGCAAAATTTCAGTCAGCGACTATGCAATCGCGATGATTGATGAACTCGAAGCTGGCAATTTCCCACGCCAACGCATTGGTGTCGCGTACTAGTCTTGATGCTGCCATTGCTTTAGCTTTATAGCTTTAAACCCTGCTCTTATGACCGCTTAGCCCAACTGGTTAAGCGGCTTTTTCGCTTCCTTCGAAGCGCCAATATTAAATTGGCACCTTTTGATAGCAGCATGTCGTTATGCGCGAGTGCATGGCGCGATGGGATACCCTACAATTTACCTCGTCAGCAACAATAATGAAAATAACGAGGAATCCCTATGAACACTTCAAACATTGCGTTAATCACTGGTGCATCAGGTGGTATCGGCCTTGAACTTGCAAAAATTCATGCAAAGAAAGGGGGTGACCTTGTCCTTGTTGCCCGCACGCTGCCAAAACTGGAAGCGCTAAAAGCTGAGATTGAAAGCCAATATAAAGTCTCAGTCCATGTGATTTCAGAAGATCTCAGTGATCCTCAGAGCCCGCAACGAATCTTCGATTACACAGAAAGTCATGGGCTTGAGATAAGTACCCTGATCAACAACGCAGGCTTTGGTGGTCATGGTCTGTTTCATGAGCGAGCGCTAGAAGCTGACTTGTCGATGATTCAAGTAAACATCAATGCTCTGGTATCACTGACTCACTTATACCTGCAAGGCATGGTTGCGCGTAACCACGGTAAAGTAATGAACATGTCATCGACCGCTTCTTTACTGCCCGGTCCACTGCAAGCGGTGTATTACGCAACTAAGTCGTTCGTGACGTCCTTCTCTCAAGCAATCGCTCAGGAACTCGAAGAGAGCAACGTTACGGTGACAGCGCTATGCCCAGGTCCCGTAAAAACAGGGTTTGTAGAAGCCGGAGATCTTAAAGATGTCGATGCTTGGAAAAATGCAAAATCACCAGAGTCGGTTGCTCAAATTGGTTATCAAGCGATGGAAAAAGGCGAGTTAGTGGCGTTTAATGAAAAAGGTCTAAAGTTCATGCTTGAATGGCTTATCCCACTGCTACCAAGAAAAATGGTGCTAAAAATGTCTCGTCAAGCAATGGAAAAACAATAAATCAATCACGCAACGACGAACGTACTTCGATCTCGGTTGAGCGATGTATGCTTATTCGGTTTAAGAGAGCTTATTCGTTTTAAAAAGCGCTTAGTCGGTTTCAAAGAGCCGGCCGGTTTCGAAGGGTTTAGTCGATTTACAAGAGCTTAAAAGCTAAACAGGTATTAAAGGGAAATTATGAAACGAGCGAAGAAATTCACCTACTCCCCGAGTTGGAAGCTGTTACTTTGCGATATGGGCATTGATCCGCTCTCGGTACTCAAGCACGCAAAATTGCCGATGGACCTTTTCAATCGTCAGAATTTCACCTTAAATCCAAATGAATATTACCGACTCTGGGATGGTATTGAAGCCTCATCTGGTGAAAAAGAAGCACCGTTACTACTGGCTAAGTACATGACGGTAGAGGCGTTTGATCCTCCGATCTTTGCTAGCATTTGTAGCCCAGATTTGAATACGGCCCTGCAACGCCTTAGCCAATACAAACCTCTGATTGGCCCGATGATGTCTGATGTCCAGATCAATTCAAAACAGACCAGCATTACCATCAGTTGCTACGGCTACGACGCGGAAATCCCAAAATACCTTAGCGTGTCTGAGTTAGTATTCTTTACCCAATTAGCACGCTTGGCGACCAGAGAAAACATCAAGCCAATAGCTATCGAGTTACCACTGTTGCCTAACAACCTAGAAGATTATAAATCGTATTTTGGTTGCGACCTTACGCACAGCGAACAGATAAAAATCACCTTCAGTGCTAAAGACGCCGCTTTGCCCTTCTTGACCGAGAATGTCTCTATGTGGGCATTCTTCGAAGAGTCGCTCAACAAAAAACTGGTTGATTTGGATTCAGAAGCATCGACGTCTGAGCGAGTGAAAGCCACTCTGTTAGAGTCATTACCGAGTGGTGAGAGTTCGATTGAAGGTATCGCTAGTAAGCTTGCAACGAGTAAGCGCACCCTGCAACGCAAACTCACCAATGAAGCAGAGAGCTTTCAACACCTACTGCAAGAAGTAAGAGGTGAATTAGCCGATCATTATTTGGAAAAGTCGACACTGTCATTGGGAGAGATATCCTTCTTGCTAGGGTACAAAGAAGCGAACTCGTTTATTCGTGCGTATAGCAATTGGAAAGGCGTACCTCCGGGCATCTACAGAGAACAAGTTCACTGATTTTGCTCTCTGTGATTCAGTCCAAATGGCAACAGTTGTGCAGCTAAAAGTACAGTTAATCGATCGGCAAGTGCCCTGTTTTCACTAGGATAACCGTCTCTTCTTCCACATAAGGGAAATGCTCGCTCATATGAGGGCTACGCATCCAGGTGTGTTTCGGGTACTCACCGTGTTCATCTTTAAAGGTGCCAGACAAAACGAAGATCTCTTCACCACCAAAGTGACGATGTGGCTGAAAACGTTCGCCAACCGGCCACTTCACTAATGCGACATGCTCGTGTTCGAACTCATGCAGTGGCATCACTTGTAAACCACCAATCCCCGGAAGCCACTCTGCATCTAGAGTATTGATGCGAACTTGAGTTAAGTCTCTCGCATCAAATTGGTTGAGTTTAACCAAGATCGTGCAGCCATTTTTGCTTGATGGAGAATGCGCGCTGCCCGGCGGATTACGGATATAAGTACCGGCAGGGAAATCACCCGTTTCATCTGAGAACACCCCCTCTAATACGAAGATCTCTTCGCCTTGCGGGTGTGGGTGCTCAGAAAACGAAGATTCAGAATCGTACTTCACCACGCTGGTCGTGTGGCCCGACTCTTTCTCTTCTCTTTCTAACGGCTTACGCCAAACCCCTTTAGCAGGGCTTGCAATCCAATCCAGTAATGCGGTATCAATCACCAATCTCTTTGCAAAATCCATATTCAACATCATAGCGGCCTTACTCTTGTCTGGTGTTATTGGGTTTGATCTTTATTCTAAGTTAAAAATGATAGAAGCAGCAGAGTAAGTAAATACTTACTCATGTCATTCAATGCCAAAAATGCTCACCAAGCGACCGCGATTTTTTGCAAGCGAGTCTCAGCTGATTGGCATTTGCTCGAAGCGACCTTTTACAAAATCAATGAAGGTTCGAATTCGGCTCGGTTGATAGCGGTCTCGATGGTAGATCGCTGAAAAGTCCACTTTCGGCACGACCCACTCATCAAACACCTGCTCCAATTGCCCGTCATTGAGTTCTTGTAAGCAATAGATGGTTGGAACTCGAATAATCCCGTTGCCCGACTTGGCGCCCTGCACCAACACTCGGCCATTCTTACATTGCAGTCTGCCCATCACATGAACATCGACTGTTTTCTTGGTGTCGTCCAACGCTTGAAAACTCCACTTACGCACTGACCCCGTTAAGCAATCATGGTGGATGAGATCTTTAGGATGGTTTGGCTTTCCTTTGCGAGCAAAATACTTTGGGCTCGCGAGTGTTCCCATTTCAATATCCAATAGCTTTCTAGCGATAAAGCCCGCGTCTTCTATGCTTCCCATGCGAAAAGCGATATCAAACGCGTCTTCAATCAAGTCGACTCGGTTACTACTGAAATCAAGACTGATGCTGATGTCTGGGTAGAGCTGCATAAACTCATTGACCAGATCCGCGATGATCACCTCACCAAGATAACCGCCGACACAGTTTATTTTTATGTCACCACGTACTTCTTCGACATCGTCCACCGCAGCAATCAACGCTTGGTCTATATTATCTAAGGCTTGTTCACATCTCGCGTACAGATCTTGCCCCGCGTGCGTCAGCCTTAAGGTTCGAGTGGTGCGGATAAACAGTGTCACACCCATCTGCTTTTCTAGGCTACTCACTTGGCGTGATACGTGGGAACGAGACACATCCAACTCCTCTGCCGCTTTGGTGAAATTACCTAAACGAGCGATAAGCACGAAGGAGCGAATATCAGACAGGTTAATTTGATTGAGCATAGTCGCCAGCTTACTAATGAAGTTATGAGATAGACGCTTTTATTGTTGCACCACAGCAACAGTGTTTCAAGTAAAGCGCTATATATCAACAATGATATTTTCCTTAATATACCTCCATCGCAACGAAGCAAGGCAACAAGCACTTGATTCGAATGCACTTAAACAACACGTCGTAGCCAACCGACGCAATAAAAGTACAGAGGAAATAAAATGGAAAAACTAATCGTAATTACAGGTGCAAGCTCTGGTATTGGTGAAGAAATCGCTCGTCGTCTAAGCGATGAAGGTCACCCTCTTCTACTTTTAGCTCGTCGTGTTGACCGCCTTGAAGCGCTGAACCTACCAAACTCACTGTCAGTAAAAGTAGACGTAACAGACAAAGCGTCTTTTGATGCGGCAATCGCACAGGGTGAAGAGAAATTTGGCCCTGTAGATGCGCTGATCAACAACGCTGGCGCAATGCTTCTTGGTCAAATCGATACTCAAGACGCACAAGAGTGGAAGACAATGTTCGATGTGAACGTGATTGGTCTTCTAAACGGCATGCAATCTGTACTTGCTCCGATGATGGAACGCAATACAGGTACTATCATCAACATCAGCTCTATCGCGGGTAAGAAAACATTCCCAAGCCACGCGGCTTACTGTGGTACTAAATTCGCGGTACATGCTATTTCTGAGAACGTTCGTGAAGAAGTGGCGGCATCAAATGTTCGTGTTACGACTATCGCACCGGGTGCTGTAGAAACAGAACTTCTGTCTCACACAACATCTCAAGAGATCAAAGACGGTTACGATTCTTGGAAAGAAGGCATGGGCGGCGTACTGGCAGCTGACGATATTGCTCGCGCGGTATCATTCGCTTACCAGCAACCACAGAACGTTTGTATCCGTGAAATTGCTCTAGCGCCAACTAAGCAACAACCATAGAAGTTAATTATCACGCATATATTTGTGATGCATAAATAGAAAGCGCCACTACTTACCCAGTAGTGGCGCTTTTGTATTGATTCAATCTAATTGCTAGTAAGAAGCGTGATTAAAACTCAACGCGGTAAACTGATGTGCTACCACTCACTTCGTTGCCGACCGCGATAAAGTGGTTACCAGAGCGAGTGAAATACTTGATTGATTCTGGACCTAAGTCACCCACTTTCGAGTTGTAAGTATCGTTGTCGCAATCACCGTCTTCATCAACCTTGGTGCACGCTGGCTGAGTAAAGTCGCGGTTGTTCAAGTAGCTGATGAAACTTGCGCTCTTAGGCTGCGTTACATCGTAAACCATGATGCCACCTTGGCGCTCAAGTCCAATAAAGGCATAGTGCTTGCCGTTGATCTCTGCCACTTCGACGGCTTCAGGTTCCGCTCCTTTATCATCACTACGATCGTCACCGCTTTGGTTGTTATCATTGGTGCTGTTGAAGTTTGCAGGATCTTGCTCAAGTACGATTCGAGCAAAATCATCACCGCTATCAAACACTAACTCGCCTGACTCATCCCAGATAGAGAACGAGCGGCTACCGAATGCTTGAACCTTTTGGTCAGCAGCGAGTGTCCCTTGTGGCTTAATCACTTTAAGACGTGCAAGTTGCTTTTTCTCTTTCAATGCGCCAACTAATGGGTGGTTAGCATCAACGTCTAACTTCTTGCCACGCACTTCATCGACATAAGCGATACAAAAGTCTTTTTCTGTTGTGTAGTTTTCGGTGCCTTGATAGTCATCGCCATCCCACTCAAAACCTTTCTCGTCACACATTTCTTGCGTGGTCTTGATGCCATATTCACGCCCATCACCTTCGTTCGCAGTCACGATATAGGTGTTGCCATCAACAGTGTAGCTAGTGATACTATCTGGCATGTAGAGACCTTCTAACATTGCGTAGCTTTGTAGATTACCGATGTTTTTGTCTTTGTTTGACGCATCTAGCTGAGCGCGATACCAAGGCTTCCCGCCTAGCCCAAGAATCGCATCCACTTGTGCACTCGCCACATCAATGGCAGCCAAAGCGTTGTTCTCTTGAAGGGCAACGTAGAGTTTTCCGTTATCAGCAAACGTTAGGTATTCCGGTTCAAAATCTTGAGCAACGGTTGCATTCGGCGCAGAGATTCGAACCTTGTCGGTCAGCTCTGCATGGCGAGGCTGACCTTGATTGAATGCCTTAAAATCGATCTGCGTGACTCTTGCTTGCAGAGGACCATAAGTTAAATCCACCAGTGTCACTGAACCTTCAGGGTCAATGCTGTAATCCGCATTCGGCTCACCTTCATTTGCAGAGGCAATATAGCGACCATCTTTCGAGAAGCTCACCATGTCCGGTAATGCGCCAGCCGTATAAGTAGTGATCAGCTCTAACGTGTCTGAACGATAAAGTGCAATGATGCCGTTCTGTTGCTTGTCGGCATTTTCAATCGCGACAGCAACTAACCCTTGATGAGTCAACACACTGTTCGCGGCACCAATATCAATACCAGAAGCCGCAGCGGCTGATTGAAGATCAATAGAGCCCTTAGATGTTGGTTCGCTAGCTGAGTTCATCGACAACACATCGACTTTCTGCGCTTGAGCATTCACAACATAAAGCTTGTCGGTACATGAATCGTAGCTGACGATTTCGGCTGCAGAAGTATCAAACGGGGCGTCGGCAATTGAACGGCCAACTAGGCTGATTCCGGTTACCTCAGCATTGGAAGCACTTGGCTGCTCGATGGATTGGCATTGAAGGCTAAAAGCATCAAGTGATGTTTGAGATGGCGTAGCAGTCGTTGGTGATGTTGAAGTTGATTGAGAACACCCAACTAGAGCAGAACTTACCGCGATAGGTAATAATAGTGTCAGCTTATTAAATTTACGATTCATATATCCTCCATAATTTGAATCGCGATCATAGAGGGCTGTTATGACACTTATCTTTCCCTTTTGTTAACAATAGGTGACCACAATCGGTTTCTTTTCCCTATAACAACAGTAAGTTGGAGTAAGTATTTCATTAAAAAAGATGCAAAAAAACGCCCAAGCTGGCTGGTGCTTGAGCGCTCGGAATCATCTAACAAAGGTTAGTTAGAAGTTGTAACCACCGCCAATCATGAATGCCCATGGGTCGATATCAACATCTGTAGAGTATTGTGTGGTAATTCCACCGACTGTTTGCTTGTACTTAGCGGTTGTACCAATATCTGCATACCAAACCGATGCGTTTAGAAACCAATCTTCATTGATCATGTAATCAATGCCTATGTTAGCCGCTAAGCCCCAAGAATCATCAAGAGATAGGTCACTCAAGCCTGCACTTTTACCCGTACTATTCAAACTTTCATCGAAAAATACAGTGTAGTTGATACCAGCACCTACGTAAGGACGGAAATCACTGTTCGCTTCACCGAAGTAGTATTGAACCATAAACATTGGCGGTAGCTGTTTAGTGTCGGCAACTTTACCTAAACCATTGACGGAGATATTGTGTGAAAATGGACTCGCTGCTAATACTTCAAAACTGAGGTTATCAGTAAACATGTAGCCGAAAGTTAAACCAAGCTGAGTATCTGAATCAACTGAAAACTCTAGGTCTGAATTGTCAAGAACAGCGCCACTGCTGTCATTTGGAGATACTGTTGCTGCACCAGCACGGATGATGAAATCACCTTCTTTATGAGCAAGAACATTGGTTGACAAAAGAGCCGCAATAACCGCAATACCACATACTGTTTTTTTCATTATTATTTCCTTTTTAGGGCTTAATTCTTTATTGGTGAATGAGTAATCATTTCTTATTTTGCGTGCAAGGTAGCATAGAATAACCCTACTTTATTGATGGAAATCAATTTGTGAAAGGTTATGGTTATTTGTGTAAATTTATATCGACTCGATCACTTTATTTCCTCATTTTATTGACAGTTTTGTAATGCATATTTTCCGTGCATCATTCCTTTAAACACTTCACCTTAGCTTTAATTCGACCTGTCTGTGCCAAAATAGAGCAAGCCAAGACCTCATGCGCATCAATTTGGTGCAGCACCACGCCGTCAACTCACACCTTGTTTAATATTCAATGAGTTACATTTGGCTTAGTGCTTGCAAGTGTATGTTCATAATCATAAATACATTGAGGTTCTGACCATGCAAGACACTCTAACAATCGTTCTGGCCGGCGGTGTTGGCTCTCGGCTTTCCCCTCTCACCGATAACCGTGCAAAACCTGCGGTACCCTTTGGTGGTAAATATCGAATCATAGATTTCACTCTCGCGAACTGCTTACACTCTGGGCTACGACAAATTTTAGTGCTGACTCAGTACAAATCTCACTCTTTGCAAAAGCATTTGAGAGATGGTTGGTCGGTGCTTAACCCCGAGCTCGGCGAATACATCACCAATGTTCCCCCACAAATGCGCACCGGTGACAGCTGGTATAGCGGCACTGCCGATGCGATTTATCAAAATTTGTATTTGCTGTCTCGCAGTGAAGCCAAGCATGTGGTGGTGTTATCCGGCGACCATATCTATCGCATGGATTACGCGCCAATGCTCAAGCAACACAAAAAGAACGAGGCTGACTTAACGGTAGCGTGTATGGAAGTATCGATTGATGAAGCCAAAGAGTTTGGTGTGATGGAGATAGACGAATCCCTGCAGATCAATAACTTTACCGAGAAGCCACGTTACCCTGCGAGTGTACCCGGTAGGCCAACCCGAAGCATGGCTTCAATGGGGATATACATCTTTGATAAGGAAGTCCTGACTCAAGCACTACTGACGGATGCAAAAGACCCGAGTTCAAGCCACGATTTTGGTAAAGACTTCATTCCTAAGTTAGTCGGAAACAACAGTGTTTATGCCTATAAGTTTGGAGATACAGAAGGCCGAGTTACTCAAGACGCCTATTGGAGAGATGTTGGAACCCTAGACTCCTATTACCAAGCCAATATGGACTTGCTAAAACCAGTTTCCCCTATCGATTTATATCAGCCTGATTGGGCAATCCGTACCTACGAACCGCAACTGCCACCAGCACGAACCGTCGCTTCTGTAGAAGGGAACCAAGGGATATTTATCAACTCGATGATAGCGAACGGGGTTGTAATTGAAGGCGGGTCTGCGCAAAACTCTATCTTCTTTCCTAAAGTAAAAGTCAGCAATGCCGCGATTGTGATTGATAGTATTCTGTTTGAAGATGTTGAAATAGGAAAAAACTGCCATATCCAAAACTGCATCATCGATAAGAACGTTAAGGTGCCTGATGATACTCAAATAGGCATTAATAGCAGGGACGATGCCGAGCGATTTCATGTTTCAAAACAAGGTGTAATCGTAGTGCCATCGTCTTACAAATTCAGTTAATACACGCCTATGATGAAACTAGATTTCTCAATCCAAAGGCAGCTCTGCGTTGCCTTATTTATGTCTAACTTAACGGCTCACTAGCCCTTGTGGAATGAAAGGATGAGTGCCGTCCATCATATAATAGTCAGCGGTGATTTGTAGATTTAGCACTAGAATATATATTTGGATTGATGCTTTATTTGGGTGATAAAAACTAAGAAAGGAAGGTAGGTTAGAGCAATTCATCAAGAATGAAGTATTTTTGAACATGTCTTTAAAACACGAAACATAATATGCGTTCAGTTAATCGGACTTTCAAGGGAGCAAGGATAGATTATTTGATAACACTGAAGTCAATCACACATGTATGCTTTCGCTGTTGGTTAAACTATCCGATGTTTGCTACGTTTAAGTGACACAGTCATTGGAAAGGTATGATTTATGAAAATAAATGTTCAAACACATCATGTATCAATTAACGACGAGTCACGCAAAGACATCGAAGGAAAATTCGAGAAGATATCTAACCATTTCCCATCACTGATTAGCTGCGACATCATCATTACAAAAGAGCACAGCAAGCATCAGGTTGAAGTGTTCACCAACTACGAAGGCGTACGTGTATCGGCAAAAGCTACTGGAGACGTTATGTACCCAGCAATCGCTTCAGCACTCAAGAAACTTGAAACAGGCCTGAGTAACCGTAAGGGACAATTGAAAGCAGACCTGCATGAGAAGCCAACAAGTACGAAGCCAGAAATTGCTTCAGATATCATCCAAGAGATGAAATTGGTATAACTCTATAAGTAGAAGCGACCTAACTAATAGAAGTGCATAAACCAACAGAAGCGCATTAACTAATAGAAGCGCACTAAGGTTTTCAAAGCCAGCACATGTTGCTGGCTTTTTCGATCTATGGCCCCAAACGACCTTTCCGTAACTTTGATTTTATCGATAAAAAGTCTAGTCACCCCATTCTTTCCCCACTCTAAAATCACCATCACTTTTAACAATCTTAAGTCACTGGTTGCTATAACAATAACAGATAGTATTTGGTACAGTTATAAACAGTAATAGAGACAATAAAGGATATTTATTATGAGAAAAATCGCGCTACTTCTATTTCTATCCACTCAAATTATGGCTTGTACAGAAGTCGGAAGTGAAGCTTGGTGTACTGATATGAAAGAGAAACCTAAAGGTGACTGGACGGCTAATGAAGCTGGTGACTTTGCCAAGCATTGTATTTTCTAAACATACCGCAGCGTTCATTAACGATACAGATCGAAAGGCGTTTAACGACAAACTGATCACTCTATATAGCACTAAAAATCGAATAAGTGAGTTTAAGGATGGAACACCAACTAAGTAATGACTGGAAGCATATCGAATGGGTACTAACCGACGTCGATGATACGCTCACTTGGCAAGGCTCACTTCCTCCAAATACCTTGATTGCGTTGCAAAAGCTAAGAGACAACGGAATCAAAGTGGTCGCAGTTACAGGAGCCTGTGCTGGTTGGTGCGATCATATTGCGCAACTTTGGCCTGTCGATGCCGTGCTTGGAGAAAATGGCGCTTTCTTGCTAGAGAAGCAAGACGGTGCATTACAGCTTTCATCGGAAATTCCGCTAGAACAAGTGCGTCAGAACCAAGCCAAGCTAAAACAACAAGTCGAAACGATCTTGTTGAATTACCCAGACTTATCTCTAACTTTGGACCAACCTTACCGCTTGTGTGAGGTCGCTATTGATATCGGCCAAAACCGTAAGCCTGTTGATCCTGAAATAGTGCAAGAGGTACTTGAGAGAATACATGCTTTAGGCGCATACGCGACGGCCAGCTCGATTCATATTAATGCTTGGTATGGAGAGCACTCAAAGAAAAACGCGGTGCATCTTTTTCTCGCAAATAAAGGCCTATCGATCGAACAGATCCATAACCAAGCCTGTTATGTCGGCGATTCAATGAACGATCAACAAATGTTCGAGTCGTTACCTCTATCCGTTGGCGTGGCTAATATTAAGCATTATTGGGATAAGCTAGATCATCACCCAAGTACGGTGATGTCGCAGCCGGGTGGCTATGGGTTTGCAGAATTTGTGGATGCGCTATTGGCAGTTAAAAGCTAGACACTTAAAAGCGAATCACGCCCTTCTAATCAGATCTCAGGTCACTCTTTAGACATAAAAAAACGACCGCTAGGTAGACCGAAGTACCTAGGGTCGTTTGAGCTTCAAAGTGCTAGATAAGCTCTTAACTTTCACACAACAAACTGTCTATATGAGTTTGTTACGGATATGGATCACTACGGCTTCAGCAATAATAACCACCGCAAAGATACTCACTAATACCATCGACACTTTTTGCCATTCAAACAAATTCTGCGCATCGTTGAGCACCACACCAATACCACCAGCGCCTACCAAACCCAATACCGCAGATTCACGCACATTGATATCCCACCGGAACAATACAATTGAGTAAAATGCGGGCATCACTTGTGGCCAATAACCTTTAAGCAAGATACTCATCCACGAAGCACCTGTTGTGCGCAAAGCTTCAATAGGCCCCATATTCACTTCAGCAATAGCTTCCGCTAACAGCTTCCCTACAAAGCCGATACTGCGAATGGCGATCGCCATGATACCTGCGAGAACACCGGGGCCAAACAGTGCGATAAACAACAGTGCCCAAACCAACGAATTCACTGAGCGTGAAGACACGAGAAAGAATTGAGCAACCCAGTTCAACGCTTTATTCGGGGTAATGTTTGGCGCATTCAATAACGCTAACGGAATTGCAAATACCAAGGTAAATAAAGTACCTAACGTTGCGATGTGAAGTGTTTCAATCATCGCTGCGTGGATCGATTCGGGATAGAAGGCATAGTCCATTGGCACCATGCGCTCAAACATATCAGCAAACTGCGCTGGCGCGTCGTATAAGAACTCAGGAATCACTTCCACCGTTTGCCAAGACCAAACAATGGCACACACTAAGCTGAGGTAAACGGCAAACCGAGCCACGCGTTCGTTGGGTGTAAAGCGTTGCCACTCTCTATCGATAGATGCAGTTGTCATTAGAAGATTCTCCTAACAATGTTGGAAAGAAATTCACCGACAAGAATCAGTGCGATAATGGTGAGCAAAATAGCGGCGACAAAGTCGTAATCAAAACGCTGGAATGCCGAGAACAGCGTACCGCCAAGGCCCCCCGCCCCCACGATACCCACCATGGTGGAATTACGTAAATTCGAGTCCAGCTGGTAGCTAGCAAAACCAATAAAACGCGTGAAAACCTGCGGCATCACCGCATATAAAATGACACTGATGAAACTCGCGCCTGTTGCCTTAATCGCTTCAACTGGTTTAAAAGAAATTTCTTCAATCGCTTCTGCAAACAGCTTGGCGATGAAGCCAATTGATGCGAATACCAAAGTCAAGATCCCGGCCAAGGCACCAAAGCCCACCGCTTTCACGAATAGAATTGCAATGATCACTGGATGAAAAGAGCGACATAGCGCAATAAAGCAGCGTATTGGCGTCGACACGATTGAAGGCATCATATTTCTCGCAGCTAACAAGCCAAGAAACAATGAAATAACGATGCCAAAGAAGCTAGAGATAATCGCAATCTGCAAGCTCTCTGCTAAACCGCTCAATAGTAAGCTGGTACGCGAAAAGTCAGGCGGAAACATTCGAGATAGTAGCCGTTCACTTTCACCAAAGCCGATGATCAAACGATCAAACGTCAGCCCTAATGTCGAAAAGCTATAGAACAGGTAAGCAATAATGCCAGCGATGATCGCACGGTTCGTCCATGACACTTTAAATGGGTTTTCATGGTTCGCTGGCGATGTGCTTGATGAAACGCTTGGCGACGAACCTGGGTTTAATCCAGCCATGACTCACCCCCGTAAATGATTTTTAGATCTTCTTCTGAGATCCCTTCAGGGCTACCGTCATAATGTACTTTACCGTTACACATACCGATGATGCGCTTGGCATAACGCTTGGCCAAGTTCACATCGTGGATGTTAACCAGCACGGGAATGTTTTTCTGTTCTGCGAATGTCTCCATCAACTCCATGATCTCAACCGCGGTTTTCGGGTCGAGTGATGAAGTCGGTTCATCCGCCAATAAGATATATGGGTCTTGCATAACGGCGCGAGCGATACCGACACGCTGTCTTTGCCCACCCGACAAACTGTCGGCACGTTGGTTAGCAAAGTCTTGCAGGCCAACAAATTCAAGTAACTCGAACGCTTTGGCGAGGTCTTGCGCAGAGTAGTTGCGACGCCATGCATTCCAAGCGGTCATGTAACCTAAACGCCCGCTCAACACGTTTTCGATAACCGTTAAACGCTCTACCAAGTTGTACTCTTGAAAGACCATGCCGATATGTCGACGCTGTTTACGTAGTGCTTGGCCTTTTAATTGAGTCAGGTCAGCGCCATCAAAAATGATCTCACCTTGGCTTGGATCGTTGAGACGGTTGATACAGCGCAGAAGCGTACTTTTACCGGTACCGGATGGGCCAATGATCGCGATGATACCTGGCTCATCGATATCAATATTAATGCCTTTAAGGATTGGCTTGCCTGCCACGTATTCGTGGAAAAGGTTGTTTATCTTTATTCCTTCATAGCTTGCTACGGCCATACTGCATTTCCTTTTGCGAATTTTCGAATGATCTATGCCCTACCCGCGAGGGCATAGATATTTAGTTGAAGTAGGTATTTTTAAAGGGCTAAGTCTTTCTAAAACTTAGCCTTCCAACAGAGCTAAGAACTAGCCGTTGTTTGCTTGTTTTGCTAGCTCAGCGGCTTTTTTCTTCGCGCGTTTAGCCGCATCTTTTTCAGCGAGTTTCTTAAGGCCAGCTTTTGTGTAAGCCGTACCTGTCGCGTGGGCGATATCACGAATCACGTCCCACTCTTCTTTGTAGCTGATTGGTGAGAAGCGGTCTGCACCTTTGAATGATGCGCTCATCTCTGGAGTAAAGCGGTAGCTAAAGAAAGCCTCGTTGATCTTCTCAACCAATTCTGGTTTTAGGTTGTAAGCATACCCAAATGCAGACGTTGGGAAGCGTGGGCTACGGTAGATGATCTTCAGTTCAGAATCGTCAACACGACCTGCTGCTACCATACGATCGTAAACATCCGATGCCACAGGTGCTGCGTCATAGTCTCCATTGAAAACACCAAGAATAGATTGGTCATGCTTACCTGAGTAAAGCACTTTGTAATCTTCATCTGGCACTAGGCCTTTCGCTGGGAATAACGCACGTGGAGCTAGGTTGCCAGAGTTGGAAGATGCAGAAGTGTGTGCAACCTTTTTGCCTTTCAGATCAGTCATTGTATTGATGCCGCTGTCTTTACGTACAATCGTGATTAGGTTGTAGCCTTGGAAGCCAGACTCATCGCCCTTCACCGCAATTGGAACGTAACCTGCTAAGTTAACTGCGTAGCCTGTTGGGCCAGTAGAGAAACCCGCAACGTGCAGTCGACCAGAACGCATCGCTTCTACTTGCGCAGAGTTCGAGTGAACTGTGTAGTAAATCACTCGCTTACCCGTGATTTTACTTAGGTGAGCTTGGAAATCTGCAAACGCATCTTTGTACAACGCAGGGTCTTCTACTGGCGTGTAGGTAAACACAAGCGTACTTGGGTCATTCCACTCATCTGGGTTCTTTGGTGAATCGGCCACCAAATCTTGGTTTTCATCACAGTATCGATCGTCTAACACACCACGGCTAGAGCAGTCGCTTGCCATAGCCATTGAAGGAAGTAGTAATGAGCTAGCGATTAACAGTCCTTTAACACTGATTTTCATATTCAAACCTTACTTTTACTTATTGTTGAAAGTCACCTTCACTATTGCAGCCTTCGTGCCACCTTTTTATACCTTTAATTTCAGTCACTTAAATAAAAACCCAAACTGACTAATATCTTTTGAGTCATAAGTGTCCAACTAAAAATCCATCATTTGGGTCATTTCTGTCCCGTCGATTTCAGTGGTAAAAAAAGAGCCCGAAGGCTCTTTGGTTCACTGCTTTTTCTCTTATTATTCTTTGGCTAAGCGCTCTCTATACAAACGCTATAATTAGCGACGTAACAGCGCTCTCAGAATTACCTATGCGTCACTGTCCATGCAGTTAGCGTAATAAGTTACCGTTGCAGGCCAATCGCTGAATACACCCATCACACCCACATCTTGTGCCAGCACATCAAGCATTTTCATCATATCGCCATCATTGTTGATGCCGTCTTTCACACTCTTGTAGTACCAACCACCGCCTTGCGCTAGCGGGCCAGAACGTTCCAGTGTCCAAGCGATAATGTCGAGGTCTGCATCCTTAGCAAGCTTGGCGTAATTAGACGCAACCAGTTCGTTGTTTTTGTCTAAATCAACCAGAGCAAACAGAGGTGGTGCGATGATATTCACACCCGCATCGTGCAGTTCCTTCATGTTCTCAACAGACGCGACAAAGTCCGCTTGCTCATAAACACGGTCATCAAGATAAACCGCTTGTTTGCCGAACTTCGGCGTCTCATTTATCCAATACTTCACATCATCCAAGTTGAATGACTGCAGGTAAGTCTCAGAAGGCTTGAAGCCCGCCTCTTTCAGTTCATCCACCAACTTCTGCGCATACATCTCTTGGCTAAATCCATTGAAAGGCATATCTACCGCTGCTGATTTCAATTCAGGAGTGACCTTCACGCCGTACTCTTTAAACAGTGCTGCACTTTCTGCGTGTGTCATCAGTGTGCCACTTTGGCTGTAAAGATCGGTTCTCCAGCCAGGAGTGCCATTCATGTACTCTTCAACCGTGGTGGCTTTTGGGTTCGCACCATCCATTTTACCTTTGAGCGTCTTAAACTCAGCCAGCGTGAAATCAGAAGTACGGCACTCAACTTGAGCATCTTCACCTGTCGCTGGATTAGCTGGTGTAAAAGGGGTTGAGCACTTCTTAGCAAGATCTGGGTGCGCTAATACATCGGTCGTGGTGTGCAGATCACTTTGCGAATGGCGACATACCAACGCCTTATCTTTGGTGAAGGTCACATCACATTCGACGACACCAGCGCCCATTTGAATCGCCGCCAAATAGGATTCCTTAGTATGCTCTGGAAACTGCATAGCAGCTCCGCGATGCCCAATAGAAAAATCACTACGATGAAAAGGTCCTTCGCTGCAACTCAACAGCTTAGTTTTCAAAGGGCTCTCATCCATATTGTTGACTAAAAAGAGGGGACGAGGTCCTAAGTTTGCTGGTTCTGCAGCGGCCCATGCCGTTATTGAACTCATACCGAGTATCAGAGCAATCGAACCTTTCAGTATTTGCTTCATGTTTGTATCTCCTTGCAACAAGCAATTATTTTTCTAATGTCCTTTGTTCGATCATTCAGTGTTGGATAGCTGTCATATATAGATAACTGTCATATGTTTTTTTGACTCAACATCGAATAACCTCATGTGGGCTGACGCCACAATGTAGGGATTGCACGCTTTGTGCCAGATGTTAAAGCCCTTTTATTACAATCACTTGAAACAGTTAGCCATTCGACTAAAAACCAAATGGGTCATTGTTGTCTTGTGCTTTTTCTTTTGGCTTTTGCTTTTGGGTTTCCATTTAACAAACACCTGAACGAGTTAAGCTTTAAAACTCTCTTTATCCAATTGGTGTTTTTTCATTTTTCGATAAAGGGTTTTACGCGGTAAATTCAGCTTACTTGATACCTCGTTAATGTTGCCTGCGCTTTCTATTAGCGCTTCCGTCAATACATTTCTTTCGTACTGCTCCATCTGCTTTTCAAAAGCGAAATCTTCTCCGGGCGCTTCACAAATTGGCGATTGAAGATCGAAGCCATCACCGACGATACCTAACACAAATCGATCAGCGACATTACGCAGTTCACGCACATTACCCGGCCATTCATGTCGGCATAGCTGCTGAATTTGTTCCGGGTAAATCGTCGATGGGCGCGTTTTGTATTTGTGGCTCGCTTGAATCACAAAGTGGCGAAACAGCACCTGAATATCTTCTTTCCTTTGGCGCAGTGCCGGAAGGTTTAAGCTCGCAATGTTAAGGCGATAAAAGAGATCGGCTCTGAATTCCCCTGATTCACTCAAGCTCACAAGATCGGCTTTACTGGCTGCGACCACCACAATATCGACGGGTATCAGTTCATTGCCGCCAACACGCTCGATCATTCGCTCTTGAATCACTCGTAGTAGTTTGATTTGTACCGTAATTGGCATGCTCTCTATTTCATCAAGAAACAGCGTACCGCCATTGGCTTGTTCTATTTTGCCAATACGCTTCTTATTCGCGCTAGTAAACGAGCCCGCTTCATGACCAAACAACTCACTTTCGATAATGCTCTCTGTCATGCCACCACAGTTAATCGCGACAAATGGCTTAGCCTTACGACGGCTAAATTGATGCAACGCGCGAGCTATCACCTCTTTGCCCGTTCCCGTTTCTCCGTTGATGATGGTATCGACGCCAGTATGCGCCAAAGCGAGTACTTGTTTACGTATGGTATCCATCATTTTTGATTGGCCGATAACCACAGATTCAATCGGTAACTCCTCTTGCTCATCGCCGTCCGAGGGGAAAGGACAATTATGCTGACATTGTGTCAACGCGAGATCGAGCTTTTCCACCAGTTCGCTAGCATTGAGCGGTTTTTCTAGGAAATCGAAAGCACCCAGCTTCATCGCTTCTATTGCCATCGGAATATCACCGTGGCCACTCATTAACAATACAGGAACATTGGCCGCTCGGTGTTGAATTGAACTTAACAGAGTCAGTCCATCCACTTGTGGCATTCGTACATCACACAATACAACCGACTGACTGTTTGCTTTGAGCGATTTAAGACCAAGGTTAGGGTCAGTAAAGGTAGTCACGCTAAACCCTTCTAGCTCTAACATTTCACTCACAGCCTCGACAACATCGATTTCATCGTCGATAAGAACTATATGTTTTTCTGAAGTCATGAGTCTGTGCCTTTTGGTAGAGTGACGATAAAGGTGGTGCCTTGGTGTTCAACCGATTCCACGTGAATTGAGCCACCAAAGTCTTTAATTATGTTGTATGCGATAGATAAACCGAGTCCAAGTCCCTTACCTGTTGTCTTGCGGGTATAAAATGGGTCAAACAGATACGGAATATCCTCTTCAGAGATACCTGAGCCGTTGTCATTAACTGAGAGCTGAATAGTATGTGAGAGCTCGTGCGTAGAGATTCTGAGTTGAGGTTGCTCTTTGTGCTCAACGGCATCCAAAGCGTTACTGATCAAATTAACCAATACCTGCTCTAAGCGAATACTGTTGGCTCGAACCATCAGGCTATTTTGCGGTGAGAACTGAATCGACACTTTGGTCTGCCTGGTTTCAAACAGATCAATCGCATCACCAATCACCTTTTCTAATTCAACATTATCGATCTTGCCATCGCTCTTACGAGAAAAGGCTTTCAAGTGACGAGTAATCGCTACTACTTTCTCTAACAGCACTTCTATTTTCTTCAGGTTATCTTGCGCTCGTTCTGGCCTTTGCTTGTCGATCCAAAGCTGCGCACTACGAACGTGACTATTTACAGCTGTCAGAGGTTGATTGATCTCGTGCGTGATCCCGACACTTAGTTGTCCCAATGCCGCCAATTTACCCGCTTGGATCAGCTCATCTTGGGTCACTCGCAATTTGGCTTCGGCTAAGGTGCGCTCTTCAACCTCAGCCTCCAGCTTACGGTTAGTTTGCTTAACGATTTTGGCCGTGGTTTGAAATACCTTCAGGTACTTGGCCATTTGCGTCACTTCGTCTTTACCACGAATAGATACTTCGGTATCTAAATGGCCGGTAGAAATCGCAAACATGTTGTCTTTAAGCTGTAAAAGCCTTTCCAAAATACTCTTACGCACGTAGAACCATGAAATGGCAGCGGCAGCCAACACGCTAAATAGAGAAAGGAAGAGAGAAAGACGCTGATTAGATTGCAAAGATTGCTGCGCCTGCTGAATCGATTGGTCAATATTGCTATTCACCTTGCTGGTGTTGCTTTCGATCTGCACGGTTAATTGGTTCAAATGTTCACGGCTGTTTTGCAGGAAGTATTGCTCTTGATAAAGATGATCGAGCGCTTTGTTTTTCATCCCATACAAGCTGCTATCGCTTGAGGCAAGGTTATAAATCACCGTGAGTTGATGATCTAATTGAGGAAAATTACTTCTTAAATCACCACTGACCCAGAGCTTCCACCACTCTTCTCCTACCTGCTCGAGTCGGTAACTGGTGTAATCCAGTTCATTAAAACTGGAATCGTTATACAGCTTTTCGACCAAGCCTAATTGGTAATAAAGCAAAGACTTGAGCTGTGTGTACTGGATTTGATCTTTGGCAGACTCAGGTAGGCTATCAAGTGAATCACTGGCCTGTTGCAGTAGCGGGTAAAAACCTTCTAGCAAATTACGAAGCTCTTGATTGAGCTGTTCTGACTCAATTTCACTTTGATACAACAAGCTAAGGCTGTTGTTAACTTGGGCGATCAGATCTTTAAAGTAGGCGTGATAATCAGGGAATTGAACCATAACGCTATTCATGACTGATATTGCCTCTTCAATTTTAAGCATCGCCTGTTTGCGCTCTAAATTCGATTCAGCGTCACCGAGCTGAGAAGATGTTGTGATAATCACTCGCACCATATCATTAAGGCGAGCGGCATTATCTAAGGCCGGTATTTCACTCTCCTTTAGCTCAACAAGACGTTGGTTTAAATCATCGAAGGTAAAGCTGGAGACAACTGAGAGGAAGATAGTGGTCATCGATAGCATGGCTAACGCAAGTACCAAGCGCAGCTCAATACCTTTCCAACCAAACCACTTACGACGTGGAATTTTGATCGAGAACGGGCGCTCGAAACTATCCTTATTTTCTACAACCTCGGAGACATGACTACTCACTCGCCCCACCTTCTTCTCATCAAATAATCAACAGGAACTATCAATGATTCAATCAGTTAGGGTGTAAGCCTTACTTGGGCTTGCATCGAATAGCTTTAGTGAAACTATTAAATGAAGAGTAATCATTAACATTTCACATAAGATATCATAACAATTATTTTATAAAGCTTGAGCTATCTGTTTTGCGATAATAGAAAGTGACCGCACCGACAGAAACGTGATTACTTTATCAATACGCACGTAAATTATACGAATAGAACTCTCCATCAAGCAGTCAAAACCTACGATTATTTAATAAGTTGAGGTCTAGAGATCGAAAAAATCGCACAAGTTTTCACTCATACGATTTCATTCATGTCATGTCATGTCCATCGATTAAACGGGCTCAACGAACTAAAGAATAATCATCCCATCTCGATAAGTCAGCGCTGGAGACACGTCTTGGCCGAGCAATACAGGGCCATCAAGGTCGACAATCTCAGATTGAACAGCAATAGGCAGCGCCGCTCGCATCGCCAACGATGTACCGAGCATACAGCCCGACATAAGAGTAAAGCCAAGCCTTTGGGCTTCTTCTGCAAGTACCAAGGCTTCAGTCAGACCGCCCGTTTTATCAAGCTTGATGTTGACCATTTCATACTTGCCCAACAGCGATGAGAGCTGTGAGGTAGTATGACAACTTTCATCGGCACACAATGGTATCGGGTGATTGATGTGCGCCAGTGAGGCATCGTGCTGTTGGGGTAACGGCTGCTCGATCATCGCAATATCAAATTCTGTCAGCTGATTGAACAGCTCTTCGAGATTCAATCCAGTCCAAGCTTCATTGGCATCCAGTACAATTTTAACTTCGGGAGCTGCTTCTCGGACAGCGCGCACACGCTCTACTACTTGTTCACCATCAAGCTTCACTTTTAGAAGTTTTGCTCCATTCGCGACATAGTCTCGAGCCTGAGTCGCCATCGCTTCCGGTGTGCCAATCGAGACGGTCATTGCTGTCACGATTTGAGCAGGTAACTCAAACAAGCTGTTTGGAAAGGTCTGGTCGTTCTGCTGAGCTTCAAAATCCCAAAGCGCACAATCGACCGCATTTCGCGCTGCCCCTCCGATCAATAAAGACTGAAGGTGATCTCTTAGCTCTACCGGATCGGTAACGCCTCTCTCAAACATACCTTCAAGAGCACTAGACGCTTGTTGGATTTGCGCTAACACAGACTCCGATGACTCGCCGTATCGTGGGTAAGGGGTGCACTCTCCCTGAGCTTGTTTGCCATCATGCTCAATATAAACACGAACAACGTGACACTCAGTTCGGCTGCCACGAGAGATGCGAAAAGCCGTTTGCATCGCGATAGTAATGGGTTCTGCTGTAATCTTCATAATTTCACTCGGTTGATGTTTGCTTTAACAAATGAAAACGTAGAAATGATGAAAGCGTTATAATGAATGTCGCAAATGATCAGTAATGGGCTGTACACCAAAGCGCACTGGATCCGTCACTGGCACTTGATAAAGTGTGGTCCATTTTTGGCACAATGTCTCAGCATCTTCAATGCTAATCGCCGACGTGTTCAAACAGATACCCACCAGCGTCGCGTCTGGGTTGGTCAGTCGCGCCGCTTGCAAGTTGGCTCCAATCGTCTGTTCTATACTTGGTAGTTGAGCATGAGGAAGGTTGCGAATATGTGGTCGCCCTACTTCATGGCACAGCACTAAGGCGTCGGCTTGTGCGCCATGTAAAAGGCCCAAACTGACGCCGGCAAACGAAGGGTTGAACAAAGAACCTTGCCCTTCAATGATGTCCCATTCGTGGTCGGTAAAGTCGGGGCTAATCGCTTCCACCGCGCCGGAAATAAAATCCGCAACTACAGCATCAATCGAAATGCCGCTGCCAGCGATCAAGATACCAGTCTGCCCTGTCGCTTTGAACAGAGCAGATGTTCCCGCTTTATTAAGCGATTCTTCAATGGCTAAAGCTGAAAACATTTTACCGACTGAGCAATCTGTTCCGACAGTAAGCAGGCGCTTACCTTGACGAGGCTTACCGTTACCAACCTTTAGATCACCGTCAAAATGGCGTACATCATGGAGCTTAGTCAACCCTCGCTGTTGCATCTCAGCAAGCGGTGAAAATTCACTCAAGCGTTGGTGCATGCCAGACGCAATCTCAAATCCCATTTCTGCAGCTGCCATTATGGTTGGCAGCCAAGAGTCAGGAATAACGCCACCTGGGTTTGCTGTGCCAATGACTAACGTTTTCGCGCCCTGTGCTTGCGCCTCTTGTAAGGTTATATCCGTTAAACCAAGAGAAACCGTATTGCCTGTTAAACGCAGTTGGCCGAGGCAGATTTCTGGTCGCCATTGATGAATACCGCGAGCGGTTTTTGCAGCGAGTGGGTCAGTAACATCCCCAAGAAAAAGAAGGTAAGGTTGAGCGATAGACATGAGCATTCCTAATTAATAAGTCCTTGTATGAATTTACTTTAATTAAGAACTTCGAAGGTGCCGAATGCTTATTTATCGAATGTCTATAACGCAAGGTTATAGGTGAAAAGTTAAGTAATGCTCAAAAAGTGAGGAGTTAGAAAGAGCACTGTAATGCTGAAATGAACTGCTTAACCGCAATCGACTGTGGCGAGTGTTCCGCAAACAAAATCGAAACCGAGAATTGTATGTCTGGCTTCAGTGGCAACATGCAAACCGCTTCATCATCTTGGTATTGAGCGGCCGTCCACGGATCCACAATTGCAAGCCCCGCTTGGTGCTTCACCAGTTCCGCAGCTGCACTGTAACCACGAACGGATATCGGATGATGATAATGCTCATCTCGCGCTATCAAGCTTTGATGCAGCAGCAAACCCAGCGGATCTCGACTATCAAGCCCGATGATTGGCAGCGGAGAACGAATCAGATCATCCAGGGTCAATTCAGTGGGTAAATGATCAACTCGATCTGATGGAACCAGAACCTTCAGTGATTGGGTCAATAACGTTTCAGCCAATACCGCCGGCGGCGCTTCATCCCCAAACGCAATAGCAATATCTAACTCATGCTTTAATAGCCCAGCACACAGTTCGTCACGGTTGGCTGTTAGTAACTCAAAAGAGAGTTCTTGCTCACGAGACATTTGGGCGATCACTGGTGTCAATAATTTGGTCGCCAGAATCGGTGGCGCACCAATACGTAAATGCTGATGGCCTTGCTTGACTTTGTTGGTCAAAGAACGAAATTGACCCAGCTGTTGGTAGACCTTCTCCGCTTCCGGTAACAAAGTTTTCGCTTCAACCGTTGGTACTAAGCGCCCTTTAACTCTTTCAAATAAACCAAACCCGAGTTGTTGCTCTGTGTGCGCCAGAATACGCGTCACGTTAGGTTGTGACACATGCAGATTACGTGCGGCTCCAGATACGGTGCCGGTTTGCATGATGGCGTAAAAGACTTCCAGTTGTCTTAGATTCACATTGATGTCCTTATGGTTCAACGAGCAAGCTCAAGTTTGGGTTGTTGTATTAGCAAAGTTGTTATCTATAAAGTTGTCTATCTATATAGCTGCCTGTGTGGTGCTATTAAACTGAGCAAGTAACCCTTTAATATGAGGTTTGAAAGGTTAAGACAAGTGCGTAACTGCTGCAGTTCTTTAAGGGAAGATAACCTCTCTAGTAAAGTATAAAGAGAGTGGTTTCTCCGATTGCTTACAGGATAGATATTACAGGATAGGTAACACGACAAGAAGAGATTTACTTTTCTTTGATTAGCAGATGATTACGGTTATCGCGGCTTTTTTTAATAAGCTCGTTGCTTTCGTCCATTTCTTCTGACTTTGCAAGACGATCATAAAGCAGAACATTCACTGTTGCTGCCAAATTCATGCAGCCAACCGTTGGCACATAAACAACATGATCCGCTCTATCAGCGACATCTTGAGAAATAGACCCGTCTTCCGGGCCAAAAATATAGATAGCATTTTCTGGATGTTTAAAACGCGGAAGCGGTGTTGCACCTTCTGCAAGTTCTACACACACAATTTGGGTTTCAAGCTCAAGGTTATCTAAAAATGACTCCACGCCAGTAAGCGGGATCGTACGCGCTGCACTCTTAGTATCAGTGTGGAATTTCGCGGCTTTTTCGTAGCGTTGCCCTGTGTATTTAACTTCATCGACTTGGTAACAACCCGCCGCGCGCATAACAGCACCAACATTCGTCGGGCTCTTTGGGTTAGTTAGACCAATAGTCACATGGCTTTTGTTCATGAATTTTCTCACTTAACGAATAGGCATAGCAGGGTGCTACAAAGCGTCGCATTCTAACAAAGCAATGTCTAATGCAAAAGCACATAAACAACCAGATAACGACGTGCACTGACCCTGATTACATAGGCCTCACGAGCAGAAAACAGAACCACCTTCATATTTACAAAACAAATGTTATTTAGGATAGCAATTAAACAACAAGTTCATTTACATTTTTAATTCACATTAATAATCTGTTGAAAACTGCATTGGACAATCGCACAGGAAGCGTGACATGACCCTAACCATCAAAAATCGCCTTTATATTCTCTCTTTCATTCCGTTGCTACTAATGGCAATTGGCATGATGAGCGTGACGTATATGAAGAGCACCGAGCTAACCGAACAGCAAGTAGAATCGACGCGTAGCAATATGATGGCGATGAAAGAAAAGGAACTCAAAGCATATCTACAAATGGCCTACTCTTCGATCAGTCCATTCTTGGATAGAGGTGCAACGCTAGAAGAAGCCTTACCAACATTGAGAACCTTAGAATATGGCGAGTCTGGCTATATTTTTGGTTATGACTCGAAAGGTGTCCGAGTCGTGGTTGGGCAAAGTGAAGATGGAATTGGTAACAACTACTACGATCTGCAAGATAAGCAAGGTAACTACTTAATCCGCGACCTCATCAAGAACGCTAAATTGGGTGAGTTCACAACTTACTATTTCCCTAAACCAGGTCAATCTGTCGCGTTACCAAAATTAAGCTACTCAGTATTTGTTCCACAGTGGGATTTGATGTTGGGTACTGGCTTCTACACTGATGACATCGACGCTGTTATTGCCGAGATGAAAGAAAGCTCCAATGCTGCGCTACAAAGCTCATTGACTGCTATCGCAATGTTCTGTGGTTTGATTGCCCTTGTTGTCGCCGTATTCGCTGTTGCTGTGAATAGAACGATCATGCAACCCCTAGAGCAGTTTGATCGTTCGATTAGCGCGTTTGCGAGTGGCGAAGCCGATTTAACCGCTCGAATGGAGGCGTTCAAAGCACCGGAGTTCACCAGGCTTAGCGAAAACTTCAATGCCTTCGTTGCCAGTCTACAAACTATTATTCGCAGCGTAAGTGATGTGGGTCAGCAGGTCGTATCAGAGACCACCAGCATGTCTTCTCGCGCCGCTCAGGTCGATGAGATTGCTACTGGCCAACGTGAAGAAACAGAACAAGTCGCAACAGCAATGACAGAGATGACCACTACCGCACAAGAGATCTCTGGTAATGCAAGTCAGGCTGCGGATTCTGCAAAACAAGCGGAAAACAACGCCAAAGAAGCTCAACAGATTGTCAATGCTGCTGCAAACTCGGTAGCTGGCCTCGCGAGCGAAGTATCAGAAGCGAACACAGTGGTATCTCGTTTAGAAGGCGATGTACAGAATATCTCGTCTTCACTGGCGGTAATCCAAGACATCGCCGAGCAAACCAACCTACTAGCATTAAATGCCGCGATTGAAGCCGCACGTGCCGGTGAGCAAGGACGTGGGTTTGCCGTAGTTGCCGATGAGGTTCGTAAACTTGCAAGCCGAACTCAAGAAAGTACGGGCGACATCCACAAAATGATCCAACAACTAAAAGCCGCTTCAGATGCTGCTGTAAAAGCGATGGATTCGAGCCAAAATCGCAGTGCTCAAACGGTGGAAGAAGCAAATGCTGCGGCTGCAGCTCTGGCGAAAATTCAAGCGTCGATAGATACCATCATGGACATGAATTCGCTTATTGCAACAGCGACAGAACAACAGAACATTGTTGGCCAAGAGATATCTCAACGTATTGTTGTGATTTCCGACCAAAGCTCGCAATCGGCGGAACTCGCGAATCAAAACCGTACTGGTAGCCAAAACCTCAATAGTCGTGCAAATGAGCTGTATCACTTGGTGGATCGCTTCACCGTCTAATTTAAGCCTGTACACAGTACTTTGATGTTTAAAGGTGTCTCGCATTAACTAAGTATTGGGCTTCAGAATCTCTATTCTGAAGCCCAATTTTGGTTTAATGATGCATTAATACAAAGAAGCCATTCAAATAGAGCCAATATTCTGTACTTACTCAAAGACAGCTCGGTTCATACCATTAACCCAATTGCTCGAAAAGAAACTCCACTAACAGGCGAACCTTTGAAGACAAATTGCGGTTCTGCGGATAAAGCGCCCAAATCCCCTCTTTATCGTCTCGATAATCAGACAGCACTTCAACCAACTCTCCCGACTCTAGATCTTCGCTTACGTAATATTCAGGTAATTGAACCAAGCCAATGCTCTGCTTCGCTGCATCCAGCAATGCGAGACCACTGTTGCACTTAATACGCCCATTGACACGAACAGAACGAGGGCGACCGTTTTCTTTGAAACGCCAATGTTCAAAACCACCCACCAAACATTGATGATTAGT
Organism: Vibrio kanaloae; assembly: GCF_024347535.1. Taxonomy (NCBI): domain Bacteria; kingdom Pseudomonadati; phylum Pseudomonadota; class Gammaproteobacteria; order Vibrionales; family Vibrionaceae; genus Vibrio; species Vibrio kanaloae. Next base: position 150,501 of record NZ_AP025498.1, read on the forward strand.
CAATTCCGAGAGCGTATGTGGTTCTCCAGAGCGTTCAATATATTTGGGGCTAGCACAAACATAGAGTTGTCGCTGTGAGAGCTTCTTTGCTACCAGGCTAGAGTCCTCTAAGCGACCTAAGCGAATCGCTACATCAACACCTGAGTCGATAAGATCAAGCTTTTGGTTGGTTAACATCAGATCTAATTCTACCTGTGGGTAGAGCTTTAAGAATTGGTGAAGAATTGGGGCAAGTTGACGTTCCCCATAGGTCACAGGAGCGGTGACCTTCAGCAGACCTTTTGGTGTAGATTGCATCTGTGTAACCGCAAGTTCTGCAATTTCTAAACCTTCAACTAACAACTTACATTGTTGATAGTAAAGCTGGCCAGCTTCTGTCAAAGAGACTTTGCGCGTGGTTCGGTTTAATAATTTAACCGCGAGACGCTCTTCAAGGTTCGCGACTCTACGACTTATTTGAGCCACTGACGTTGCAAGCTTCTGCGCCGCACTGGTAAAACTTTCACGTTCTGCCACTGCAACAAACTCACTTACCCCTTCCCAATTGGCCATACCTTTATTTACCCTATACTGAACAATGGTTACCCAGACAGTGTATTGAAGTTACAAATCAGTGTCACCATGCTCGATAGGTTATGTGCATAGAGATACCGACTACAACCATTAAAAACCAATCCCCCTAAACGCCCCATAGACATCACCGTCAGCTCAATACTGTATCCGAAGACCCATTGCATGATCAGCAACATGACTTGCTAAAGCCACTTTCAAAACCTTAGCACTCATGGCCCCCCTGTATCGACTGCCGAATGTTTAAGCAAGGGGCAACTTGAAAAAGATAAAACCAAAGGAAATATTGTACTTATTTACCACAGATATGCTCAAATACTGGAGAAGTCATAGAAATAGAACCATAATGTACGGCTCAAAAGTAAATAGGTATAAACATGAAAATTTGTGGTGTTGAAATCAAAGGTAACGACGCAGTCATCTGTCTTCTTTCTCTATCAGATGGTGTATTTAACATCCCTGATTGCCGAGTTTCTAAGGTTGCGATTAGCGACGCAAACGACACACAGAATATGAAAGACTTTCAATTCTCATTTGCAAAGTTAATGGAAGATTACCAAGTAGACAAAGTTGTGATTCGTCAACGCCAAACAAAAGGTAAATTTGCTGGCGGTGGTTTTGGCTTCAAACTAGAAGCAGTAATTCAGTTGATCGATGGACTAGACGTCACTGTTGTGTCACCAACTGACATCAAAGAAAGCCTTAAGCGTAACCCTCTTATGATGAAGTTCAAAGAAACTGGCCTTAAGCAATACCAAGAAGCTCCATTTACAACAGCTTATGCGTGCTTGATGAAGCGCTAATTCTTAGTCGCTAACAAACAACTCACCAGAAAGAGCCTGAATATAATTCAGGCTCTTTTTATTGCTATCAGTCTAATGCAGCTCGTCTTCGCGGTTTCATTAAAACTGGCTTCTTCACTACCAAATATACCGCTGTAGCTGACAAGGCAAACCCCATTGCACCATAGGTGTCAAACGACTCGCCAAAAATAAGCCAAGCTTGAATTGCCGTCGTTGGCGGAACTAAATAAAACACCGATGCTACGCTTGAGGATGCACCATGCTCAACCATATACAACAGCAACAGAATTGCTACGCACGATAGAACAATCACGAGCCAAGCAAGCGTTAGAGTAAACTCCAGAGTCCAGTTCACTTGCATGGTTTCGTAACGCATCGCGAAAGGAAGAAACAAGGCCGCGGCTGCTAGGTATTGCACCATCGCCCCACCCACCATATCAGTCCCCTGACAAAAGCGCTTCTGGTATAAAGTGCCGCAGGTAATGCCAACCAGGGAGACTAAGCACAATAATGTCGCAATGCTTTTTTGATCATCCGATTGCCATTCAATATTCCCCATCAACACTAAGCTAATACCGGCAAAACCAAGCGATAAGCCAAGCCATTGAGCGGCGTTAAAACGCTGTGACGTGCAGCTGACCATGATCAGTGCCGTGAGAATAGGTTGTAAGCCAACAAGTAACGAACTGAGCCCCGCAGGCATGCCAAAATTTATAGCAAAGTACGTTCCACCAAGGTAGAAACCATGAATCAGAATGCCCACCACGCAGGCGTGAAAAAATGCTCGACCACGAGGAATACGACGCTTAAGAAACGCTATCAAAACTAAAAACAGCGCGACATTAGCGACCATCCTAAGTGAAAGTAACGTCGCAGGCTCGGCGTATTCAACACCAAGACGTGCGCCAACAAAGCCCGATGACCACAATATTACAAACACAAACGGAATCATTTTAATCAGCATTACAAACCTCTGGTCAACTCTTCATCAATGCTGTTACCTTAGTTGGGTACAGATAAGTAATAAAGATACAGATATAATACTTTTAATGGTTACAGATTGAGAAACAAACGAGAGGTGAATGTGTGGACGTAGAACTCAGCAGCAACAAATATCTAGCGACCGAGCAGCACATTAAAGATCAGATAGAGAAAGGCTTGTTTCACCCCGATGACCGATTACCTTCTATTCGCCAACTCAGTGAACAACTTGGGGTAAGTAAAAATACCGTGATTCGAGCCTATCAAGAACTCGAAGCGACAGGCTGGGTTTATTCTGTTCCCAAATCGGGTTATCGCGTCAAAGCACCTAATACCACTAATTGGGATACGCCAAGCCAACCTCAAAAAGTTGATCTATTGTCAGTCACAAAATCTGTACTCTCTCCCCCGAAAGGTCGTTTAAAACTGCTGGCTGGCTCTGCCCATCCCAACATCAACAACCCCGCCATTCGTAGCTTATATGCCGAAATCGGTCGACACAGCCGTTTACAAACCCAATTACCGGGTTATTACCAGTTACCGCCCGGTGACGAGCAATTAGTAAGGCAATTGTTAAAGATCACCCATGATCTAGGCGTACCTGCGGGATCGAAAGAGATTGCGATTACTCATGGTGCGCAACAAGCGATCAGCCTGGCTTTACGGGCATTAACCAAGCCGGGCGACATCGTAGCGGTAGAGTCACCGTGTTACTTCGGCAACTTGCTGCTACTTGAATCACTGGGTTTGCAGGCTCTAGAGATACCAAGCAGTGTTAGCCACGGAATAGACATCCCATCGCTACAAAGTGCACTTGATAAATGGCAAGTAAAAACGCTGCTTCTCACACCGAACTTTACCAATCCAACAGGTTCGCGAATGCCGTTAGCTAACCGTGAGTTATTATTAGAGGTCACTGGCTCTTTACCGCTCATCGAGGACGATGTGTTTGGTAGTCTGGCGTTTGATAGACCAATCGCCAGCCTCAAAGAACTTGATAACCAAGATCGGGTTATCTATGTGAACTCACTATCTAAAACCTTAGACTCGCGCTTGCGAATTGGCTGGCTACTGTCGGGGCGTTACCAACCTTTGGTCGAAAAGTATCAGCTTTGCGACAACATGGGCAGCTCAAATTTGATGCAATCCGCAGTGGGGCAATTCCTCACTACCGGTAAATATCGCAGTCATTTATCCAAAATGAAACGGCTCTACCAAACCAATCAAAAGCAATTCCAAAGCCTGTTAATACAAGCATTAGATAGCTACCCACACCTTAAAGGACGCTATCATTTATCGAAGCCAGAGGGATCTTTTCTAAACTGGATAACACTACCTGAATCGGTCGATAGCTACACGGTCTATCAAGATTGTTTAAAACATAAGTTAGGCATTTTACCCGGAACAGTATTTGGGACTAATGACCAATACAGGAACTGTTTGCGATTCACTGTTGCCAATATTGAAGAGAGTAAAGAGTGGAAGGAAGGGATAGTCACCTTAGCGAAGCTTATCGCTAAACACGTACACTAATTCTAGCGCCTAACGAAGATATGCCCGCTGTAGGTGAGTCATATCTTCGTATCAAGCTCTTAACTCTTAACTCTTAACTCTTAACTCTTAACTCTTAACTCTTAAAAGTATTAGAGAGTTGTTTCAGTGAGGCTGCTAGTTCTGCTTGCTCTTTGGCTGTCGCCGCAATTTGCGTTGCACCTGTCGTAGATTCTGTCGACTTCTGCTCTACCGCCATAACGTTCTGAGCAATATCTTGAGTCACAACTGCTTGCTCTTCGGTTGCGGTTGCAATCTGTTCTGTCATGCTAAATATCTCGCTCACTGCAACTGAAATATCTTGCAGAGTTTTCTCTACTCCTCGTGAGTCCTCAACGGCTCTTGACGACATCTCCTTGCTGTTATCAATCACGTTAAACGCGGTTTGCACGTCTGCTTGTAGTGAGCCAATGAAGCCTTCAATTTCCAAGGTAGACTCTTGAGTGCGCTGTGCTAATGTCCGAACTTCATCCGCCACGACTGCGAAACCACGACCTTGTTCACCAGCACGTGCGGCTTCAATCGCCGCGTTTAGCGCGAGTAAGTTGGTTTGGTCAGCAACCGATTTGATCACGTCAATCACGCTGTTAATGTTATTGCTACTGTCGTGTAGGTGGGCAATTTTTTCAGCCAGATCGTTAATCTCAGACGCTAGGTTTTCAATCGATTGATAAGAGTGCTGAACCGTGCTCAAGCCTTCTTGTGACTGTTTATTAGCCAACTTAGCTGAACTTGCTGTTTGTTGTGTTTTAGCCGCGACTTCGTTTACGGTTGCTGAAAGCTCTTCTGTCGCAGTTGCAATTAAGCCAATTTGGTCTTGTTGATCAACTAAGGTGTTGGAGTTGTATTGGCAAGTTTGCGCTGTCTCTTCTGCAGCAGAAGCGAGTGTCAGGCTAGATTGAGACAGGTTGTCGATAACTTCAGAGAACTTCTCTAGAGTGGTATTAAGCGACAACGAGATCTGACCTAATTCACTTTTACCTTCGTAAGTCGCACGTACCGTTAGGTCATTCTCATCACGTACTTTTGAAAGCACTCTCGTTAAATCTTTCACTCGAGTCGTCAGATCGGTAATTGCTTTAACGCTAACAAAGGTCGAGAACAAGGTAATTACGACAAAAATAGCAATACTGGTAATCATTGCCGATCGAGCACTGGCAGCTTTTTGCTCCGTAAGCGTGATCAATGATTCTGCTAAATGGTTTTCTGTCTTCTTCAGCTGAATAATACGTGCCGTTGATTGAGAGAACCAGTAGACAGGGTCGACATCAAAACCACTCATTTTAGATTCCGCTAAATCGCGAAGCTTTTCTACTTCGGCCACCGAGCGGTCATTTAACTGTTGCTCAAAAAATCGCACGTTGTCTGGGTTACTCAACACTTTAAAGTTCGAGAAGTAGGTATTTTGCTCAGTCACCAAAGAGATGAATTTAACCAACATGCCTGGGCCAAATTCATTTTTAGAGAAGGTATTATTTAGGACAGCACGCTCGATACCCGCTCGCTCTTTACCTTGTAAAAAGTTGTAGTAAGCGATGGTTTCTTTAGTGATAGTGGCATCAGAACTCAGCTCTGCAATTAATGCAGAAACACTGAGTAACTTGGCATTGAGTTTGGTGTAGTAACCTAAAGCTTCAGAAAGTGGAATCGATTGAGAATCGACTCGATTACGAATAGAAGTAATTTGATTTAAGCTTTGGCTTATTTCAGTGTTCAGACGAGCGATTTGCGGTAAGTCGATCCCCGCAGATTGCCAGTATTCTGTTTTCAGATTACGTCTATTATCAGCACTGGCTCTTTGAGCTCGTAGTTCACTGACAAACTTGGTGCCCTGTGAGCCGATAAATCCAGCCGTCATTCCACGCTCTTTCTGTAACTCATGCACCAATTCGCTGTACACGACTGATAAACGCGTAAGTTGGTTTAATGATGTCATTTCACTGGTGGTTTCTACGCCTTTTGAAATAGCAGAAACACTCAGCCATAGAAAACCTAAAATCGGTAAAATAAGCAAAGCGATGATTTTTTGCTTAAAAGACATATCGGTTAATTTCATTTTTATTTCCTAGCAGCTAACAAATCTTTTCAGTCATCTAACTCGCACATCTTTAATTAAGATGCGCCTCAATTGTGACTGTATAATTATTCAACTTGATCAATGTGCATCAATTACCGTGCCACACAGATCGCGATGCGATGAAGGTAACATTTAACCTTACAAAATTCATTGATTTACCGATAAAACTATTAGCTAAGCGACCTAACGATACCAAAAACACGTGCGACAACATTTTATTGACGCAATCGACTGAAAACTGACACATTTTTACCACCCAAAAGGGGTAGGCCTGCACCAATTATGTGCTCAGAGAAAACGATATATTCAGAACTAACTATAAATTCAACGCTCACCAGCGATTGATTCACAACTAACCAACTCCCTATTCTGCGCTGATTAACTGTCTATTCCTCGTTAACTAAATATGTATAATGCCGAATTATTAAAGTAGAGATTCGCAATAAATATGCGACAACAACTGAGAGATATTGTATGGATTGTCCCGCTTGCGAAGAACATATCGGTTGGGAATGGGTAGAAGAAGCGGCCATTGAGCCCAATGAGGAATTCGATTGTCCAGAGTGCGACGCAACATTGATGTACACCATCGATGAAGGTACCTACTACGGCGCTCAGCACAAGACCGTAGAAGTTATTGATGATTAAGATGATTTCCTGATGATCCGGATTTTTATTAACTCTTTGATGTCCTAAGCCTGTGCAAAGCAGCCAAACACACCTTTACTAGAACGGGCGTTCAGCATAAAATATTGAACATATGTTCAGATTAATGAAGTAGATGTTATGGCTAAGACCGCTAAGTTCGATAGACAAGACGTAGTAGATAAAGCAACGAACCTGTATTGGGAAAAGGGCTTTCATGCGACTTCTATGCGTAACCTGCAAGACGTGATTGATATGCGCCCGGGCAGCATCTACGCGACGTTCGGCAGCAAAGAAGGTTTGTTTAAAGAGACGCTTGCTCGCTATACCGAACTTGGCATTCTTAATCTGAACCGCTTCCGCGGTGAAAACGAATCGCCTATCAAAGCGCTGGAAAACTTCGTAAAACGCGCCGTTGTCGAATCGAAACAGAGCGCGCCAAACGGCATGTGTATGCTGGCTAAAACGGTCGCAGAACTGACTGATGAACACGCAGAGCTATTAGCAGAAGCGAAGAAATCACTAAAGATCATGGAAGGTGAGTTCGCCAAGTTGATTACAGAAGCGCAAGAACTGGGTGAGATCAGTAAAGAGCGCGAACCGACTCAACTTGCTCGTCATGTTCAGGTTCAAATCGCAGGCCTGCGTACTTACGCCAAAACCTGTGACGATATCGATTTACTCAACTCAATGGTTGAAGACGTATTTAAGTACCACCCTTTTTAGCGTCTGAGTTTATTTATATAATGTTACCCATCTACAACCTAAACAAGCTACCTATAAAAAGTATTCGGTTATGTTATCGGACACGGTTTTATTTCAGAGGTGAGACTTTCTTTCAACTGTTTATATGGCATCGGGTAGCCCAGATAATAACCTTGGGCTTGTTCGCAATTTAACGTTTTCAAAATTGACAGTTGTTGAGCATTTTCAACCCCTTCAGCCACTACACTAATGCCAAACCCTCGTGCTATATCAATGATACCAGACGTTATGGCTCTAGAGCGATAATCATCTTCTAACCCATTGATGTAACTGCGATCGACTTTAATCTCATCAACATCCAACTTGCTAAATATACCAAAAGAAGTGTAACCAACCCCAAAGTCATCTATCGAAAAAGAAACCCCATGTTTTTTTAATTTTTGAACAGCGATTGCACACTGATCTATATCTTTTAAAATAGCGGTTTCCGTGATTTCAAGACAAAGTAAGCGAGCGAACTCGGGATCCTTGCGTAGATAATTATCCAGATGGTCCATGTCATCCACGCTATTTAGCTCTACCGCTGAAATATTGACCGAGACACTATTTAACACACTCCCGAGCAAACCACAGGCTCTTAGTTGTACCGCAGTTTTCTCTAGAACTAACGTGGTCAAATCACGACAAAAATGATTCTCTTCGGCTAACGCAACAAAGATATCCGGTGAAACGGCACCATAGCGTTCATGCGTCCAACGAGACAATACTTCAACGCCAGCGACGGAGTTACTTCCAATGTCATATTTTGGCTGAAACACAATATCAATCGCTTTGTCATCAATCGCTTTACGTAACTCTTGCACCATTTCTTGACGCTGACGTTCAATTTCAGTGAGTTTGGGGTCATGAAATTCAATCGTATTTTTACTTTTCTTTGCTTCAGTTAAAGCATGGGTCGCAGATGCCATGAGTTGCTTACCACTATTACCATCCGAGGGAAATAAAGCAGCACCAATACAACAAGTGGCATTGGTATTATAACGATAAGCACACTGGTTAAATCTACGATGTACGAGAGCAATGTAGGGTTCAATATCTTCCTTATCATTGAGCTTGACTAAACACGCAAAACCATCGGAGTGTACCCGTGACGAAAGAGGTTGATGCTCTACAGGAAGTTCAATAGATCGTGCGATGTCTTTTAAAAATGAATGAGTACTTTCGAACCCAATCTGATCAGCGACTGATTTGAAGTTATCAATATCAAGTAAAAAGAGGACATACTGGTCCGTAGCCTGAGATTTGTTCAGCCTTTTATTTAAGTATCGATAAAAAACTGATGGACTATGCAACCCGGTTACACTATCAAGGTCGTTAGCGCTCTCTAAATCTCGATTATTTTTCCGAACCATTATCCACAATAAGGTAGACGTTAGAATGATAAAGATCAGACCTTTGATTGTCTGTGCTAAGGCATGTTCTTGTAAATCACTGGATAGCGACTCAACCGCGAGGTCAGAGAAAAAAATCCATAAAAATGAAATTATTAAGTAACTGAGGACTATATTTACCGGATGCTTTTTTACCTTATTCATCGTTAGCTGCTGTCTCTCCATCTAATGTGTCATGATTCATGTGTTACAAGCTGCTCATAACGTAAATCGCAATCTACCGCTCGCGCTTTTATTTTTAACCTTAGTTTGTCAATTTACATCATCGCTCTGCGCGAAAAAACCTTTCAGGGTTAAACATGTTCAGAACGATTTGTGTGAATGTTAGTCTCTCACTGAATACCAGCTCTAAGTTAAACTAGGAGTGACTTACCGCTTTTGTTGATATCGAGTAATTTTCACATGATTCTTCAATCACAATAGTATTTCTTCCTTTGAGCTTTGCTTGATAAAGAGCTTTATCAGCCCGATCTACACAATCTTTCCACTTTTCATTTTCTGATAGTGAACTGATACCGAAACTTGATGTAACTTGCAAAGATGGATGCTCTTCAAGTCTAATCTGTCCAATGGCAGAGCGTAATTGTTCTGAAAGAGCTGCAGCTTGCTCAAGATTCGAATCCGGTAACCAAATAAGAATTTCATCTCCTCCAAGTCGAAAAACCGTATTAGGTAAATCGACTATACTCAACACTGTTTTGGCTAAGGCTTTTATGGCGTCGTCACCAACAATATGCCCAAATTGATCGTTCACCTGTTTAAAGTTATCAATGTCTAATAATACGATACTCACTGGCTGGTGATTAACTTGTGCAAGGTACCTTTGCACCGCTTTGTCTAGAGCACGGCGATTCTGTAATGTCGTAAGAGGATCTTGTTGTGAAAGACATTGAAGTGAATGTACTAACCTAGCATTAATTAGCCAAAGCATTGAAAAGGACATGGAGACAATTAAAACAATGCTAAAAATATACGTATATTCATTCAAGTAGTTACCACTGATAAAATCATTGGTCTCTTTCAATGCGAAGTGTGACTTTGTCGCTCGGAAAAACATGAAGAGGCTATAAATAATAAAGGTTAAAGCCATCATATTCACAGCTAAAGTGAGGTCTTTCTTTTTTCCATTAAGTATTACAGTAGCCGAGCTTGCGGTTACAAAAGACAAGTAAAGACTAATGGCAATGATACGATTTTTTATGGAAGGTTCATAATAAGTAAAGTAAACAAAACTAACTAAAATCATGACTAAAGCTATGCGGCTGTAACGAACAACATCAAATGAGTGGTTACGAAAGATAGTCAGGCTATACAATACCAAATGAAAGCCATAGGAAATCGTGACATTGGCAATAATAATACTGATGAAATCAGGAATGACGCCTCTCAGACTCAATATAGTTGTACCAAGCCCAATCACAAATATGGATAATGAAAAGAGGGAAAGACCTAGTACTTTCTTTTGCGCTGACTGAAATAGCAACAAACCGATACTAAAAGTTAGTGAGAAAACAATAAAAACTATACTTAGAGTTTTTATGTCTAACGGGAAAGGGGCCATATTTTTCCTTAAATATGATAGAATTTTATACCATTTTAATGTTACTGAGCATGGTATAATTTTACTATCTTCCTACTCTCATTTGATTTTAGGTAATCAGGCCTGATTCGCATAAATGCACACATCTAAGCCTTAAATTCAGCGATTAATCATAACAAATTATAATGAAAATCATAGCTTCCATCCACTTGGTCGCATCCAGCCAATTTAATTCGATAAAAATGGAGTTGTAAACCTGCTTCTTTCATCTGCTCCTCCGCCTTTTTAACTCGTTGATTCTGTGTTTATTCACCACCCTCAGGTCCAGTTTGCCAACGAACTGTCAAAATACTTTGCAAAGAGTCAACCATCTCCATCTCCATCTCCATCTCCATCTCCATCTCCATCTAAAAAAATGTGTCACTATTTAATCTTGTAATAAAGTGCTCATTAAACTAATGCTCTAGGGCGTGTTGATCTTTCGAGCGGATTTTTGCAGCGAGTTACTGGGTATTTATACAAGGCAGAGGCGTCGATGTGTAGCTAGCCTACATGAGAAGCCGATAACGTAGTAGAAATAACCAGCAAACGCTGCCCGTAGGGTTCGGCTAAAAGCGTTTTACTCTTTGTTGAGGGAAATTTGCTTAGAATGACTAGGCTACTTCCCCCTCGCCGCGATTAAAACGCTTTTATCTCGAACAAAATTTAACCACGAAAGGTCAACACGCCCTAGTCATGCTTAATTACTCTTTGATGTAAAGATCCTTAGAATAGATTCGCCCTTCTACGTTGTTCTTCGCAAAGCCACCAACACTTGGTCGCACTAAGCGAGCCTGCATGTAGTAATAAATTGGCGCGATAGGCATATCTTCAGCCAGTAACTGCTCCGCTTGGTCATAGAAACCTTGGCGATCTTTCTCATTGGTTGCGGCTAAGGCGCTGTCCATTGCTGCGTTGTACTTGTCGTTATTGTAACGAGCAAAGTTACCAGAAGAACCCGAGCGCAATAGGCTCAAGAAAGTCGACGCTTCATTATAGTCGCCACACCAAGAAGCCCGCATCACATCAAAATCACCTTGGCGACGTGATACTAGATAAGATTTCCACTCTTGGTTTTCCAACTCAACTTGCGCGCCTAGGTTGCCTTTCAGCATGGAAGCGATAGCCACCGCAATCGACTTATTCGATTCACTGGTGTTGTAGAGCAGTTTGAAATCCAATGGATTAACCGCATCGTAGCCTGCATCTTTCAACAGTTCTTTTGCCTTTTGGTCACGCTCCTTTTGAGTCCATGTGCTGTATTCAGGCTGAGTGGCATCAAAACCTGCTGTGTACTCATGGGCAAAGGTATAAGCGGGTAGATTCCCCACCTGAGTTACACCATTGGTGATCACATCACGCATCATCGAATAAGACACCGCTTTACGCACTCGCGCGTCATCGAATGGAGGACGCGTGGTATTGAACGCGTAGTAATAAGTACACAGCAGAGGCACCGCGGTAAACGCATCTTGATATTTGCTTTTAAGCTGCTGCGCCATGTGTGTCGGTACATCAGACGTAATATCCACCTCACCCACCGCATAACGGTTAATCGAAGCGTTTTGGTTTTCGAACGGAATGTAAGTCACTTGGGTTAAGTGCGTATTTGCACTGTTCCAATATTTCGGGCTTTTCTTTAGCTCAATACGCTCATTCACCACCCACTCTTCTAAAACAAATGCTCCATTCCCCACAAACTGCTTAGGATCGTTCCATGGCTTATCGCTGCTCTCTAGCGTTGCCTTATTAACGGGCATCATAGATGTGTGGCCCGTCATCGCCACAAAGTATGGCACTTTGCTATCAAGCTCGAACTTCACCGTGTGTTTATCGACAGCGGAAATACCAAGCTCTTCAACAGGCTTTTTACCTTCTGCTACGTCAGCAATGTTGTTGATTTGAGTAAGCTTGAGATACCACACATTCGGCGAAGCGAGTTTCGGGTCGACCGCACGTCTTATCGCATACACGAAATCATCGGCCGTCACCGGATCGCCATTCGACCATTTCGCGTCTTTACGCAGGTGGAATACAAAGGTCTGGTTATCTTCGGTTTCCCAAGATTCCGCTACACCTGGCGTAATATTGCCATCGCGATCTTGAATCACTAAACCCTCAAATAGGTTGCGTAGAATGTGCATTTCCGGCAGGCCTTCTGCTTTCGCAGGATCAAGCGTCGCCGCTTCTGCATCGTTCGCGCGAACTAAATGTTGGTCTTTTGCCAGCGAAACACCGGCAGGTAAGGTTTCAGCGACGGCAGTTACTGATATAAAAGGGGTCAATAAAGATGAAATGAGTAAAGCCGTTGAATGTTTTTTAAAATCCATGTTTGTTTGCTCTCCTAGCCTATCTTTGAAGCAAGTAATAAAATTAACAATGCGACGGTTGACGAGTTTTGACGCTATGGTTTATTAAAAGGGGTTCATCTAATGGACTTAGTTAATGATTAATATAGCCAATAGTGAATACTTGATAGTACTTGATCAATCAGGAGATTAAGGTGAGTTTAATTCCAAGAACGGAAAGAGCTGCGTTTTCAATAAAGCCTCTGTCATATGGAAAATCGGTGTTGGGTGCACCTTTGCTCTATTTCCCCGCGCAAATCGAAAGCGAATCTCGCGGGCTGATCTTAGCGGGCACACACGGCGATGAAACCGCATCTATCGCGGGATTATCTTGCGCGCTAAGAAGCTTGCCAGCCGCCAATTTACGACACGATGTGATTCTGTCGATGAACCCAGATGGCAACCAGTTAGGTACTCGCGCCAACGCCAATCAGGTCGATCTAAACCGCGCCTTCCCTACTCAAAACTGGACAGCAGACGGCACCGTCTACCGCTGGAGTTCTCACACACCAGTCAGAGATGTAAAAGTGAAAACAGGCCAAGCCGAACAACTAGAGCCTGAAGTGCAATCGCTCATCAACCTCATTGAACAACGCCAACCTAAATTCGTCATCTCTTTCCACGAGCCACTCGCTATGGTCGACGACCCAACCCAATCGGAACTTGCCACTTGGCTAAGCAAGCAGTTCAACCTACCGTTCGTCGAAGACGTGGATTACGAAACCCCAGGCTCATTCGGCACTTGGTGCCAAGAAAGAAACCTGCCATGCATTACCGTAGAGCTACCGCCCGTATCTGCAGACCTGACTATCGAACAATATTTGGATGCGTTTGTGGCTGTGTTGCGGCATGAGGAAGGTTAGCCCAACTCATTTTTGGACAAAAGTGAGTTAGTGACTTTGTTAAATTAGAGATAAATGAATAACTACAGGTATGGGAAGTTATTCATAATGAGGAGCGAGAGAGAAGCCTCTTCAGTTTTGTTGTCGGCAGTTAACCCATTTTTAGATAAGAAAAAGTCACTCTTTTGGAGCGACTTTTCAGTATAAAGTTAAAAAGTAGTAATCGCTATTCTCCGACCAACTCCGTTAGCTGAGGCAAACTTGGTAGCGCCGTCATCGCGCCTTTTTGAGTCGTCGCAAGTGCGCCACAGCCATTGCCCCAGTGCACGGCAGCTTCGACCAGAGTCCAAGAGCGCCAGTCAGTATTCTGAGACAGCTTGGCTAGCAAGCCACCAACGAATGCATCACCCGCACCTGTTGTATCAATAACTTGCTCAACTTTAGTGCCCTTAATCACTCGACGTTCACCATTGTAAACAGCCAGTGCACCACGTGCGCCTAGCGTCACGATAATCAGTTTGTTACGTGCTGCATTTAATGCGTCCAAAGCCGTATCGAGGGTGTCAGTGTCTGTCAGGAACGTCAGCTCTTCTTCAGAAAACTTCACTACGTCTGCCTGATTCACCGCACTCATCACCACCTCTTGGATCTGAGATGGGTCTGACCATACCTCTTCTCTTAGATTAGGATCAAAACTAATGAAGCCGCCTGCTGATTTCATTCGCTTCATCGCTTCAAGCGTTGTGCTGCGTGATGGCTCGTTAGCTAAAGCGATAGAACAGCTGTGCATCCATTGCCCAGATGCAAATGTTGGGATGTCTTCGACGCTGAAAAATTGGTCGGCACTTGGCTTAACCATAAAGGTAAAGCTGCGTTCACCATCATCATCTAAATCGACAATCACTGTAGATGTTCGCTGAGCTTCATCTAGAAGCATGTCATCAGTATTGACCTTCTCATCCGTTAGGGTTTGCTTCATAAAGCGCCCTAGTGGATCTTGCCCCACTCGACCAAAGAAAGCAGTATCACCGCCCAATCGAGAGATTGCCACAGCAACGTTTGCTGGTGCGCCACCTGGACATTTTAAATAACGAGTCTCGCCATCTGGAATCAAGTCCACAACAGCATCTCCAGTTACCCAAACCTTGTTCATATCACTTTGCCTCTAGTAACGACGTTTAAATTAGAATTCGTAGAACAGACGTACACGAGCACCGAAATCGTCTTCTTCAGCAAAGGCTGATGCGTCCGATTGTTGGTCCAGTTTGTTATCCACCATCGTGTAGTATGTACCTAGAAGGATTGAAAAATCTTGTACTTCAAGTACATCACGGAATGCGTAAGATGCATACCAAGTTGATACGTTTACGTCGCCTTCAGCCCAAGAAGAAAACTCTTTGTTTTCATACTCATTTTTAGCGTGAATGTAGCCTAAGCCAAAGTTATTCCAGAGTGCATTAACACCGGCTGTTAGGTTGTTTTCGTCTACAGCATCCATGTAAGCAACGTTCGTATTAACACTCCAATCACCGCTGGTCCAGTTACCCGTTAAGCCATAGCCTGTTCGATCTGAGATATCAACACCGTTCGCCACAATCGCGTCTGAAACGAGGTTGGTTTCCACTGAAGCGGCTACCTTGAAGTCACCCATTTGGTAAGCCACAACTGGGCGAACTAGGAATGAATCTTTAACTGTGTCAATTTGCTCGCCGTGGTATTTACCTTCAATGCCGCCATCGAACAAGTTAGAGCGGTCACCTAGCATTGCGCCGACTTCAACATACAAGTTGCCAAAAGTTTGGCTGTACATGATTTGGCCGTCTGAGCCGCGACCACGCGCCTCTTTCGCTTGGTACGTGTAAGCTGCACCGTCTGAATAAAGGTCGTTAGCTGTGTCACCTGAGTATTCTAGGAATACATCAAGACCAACAGGGAACATGTCGTAAGCTTCAAAGCGACCCGCTTTAATTGACCAACCGTCTTTCTTACCAAACTCAAAGTACGCATCATCCAGTGCAATATTGCCTGTGCTCTCAAACAGAGGCTGTGCTTTAACACCCACATAGTGGCCATTGCTCGCGTACTTTTCGCCAGCAAATTCGATTAAAACACGGCCGTCTTGGTTGAATTCGCTGTCATTATTGTCGTGTGATTCACGGTCTTGGTAGTTGAAGTTCAACTCGACGTTACCGCCAACAGAGAAGTTACCTTCTTCCGTATCAACAATGCTGATTCCAGCGTTAGCTGTCATTGCAGCCATTACTGAAGCCGCAGCGAGCGACATTTTTAGTGTATTTTTCATGCTAAACCCTATATTTTGGCAATAAGAGGCCCTCCCCGACGAGGGCCTTGTTTTTTTTGTTTTGGAATAATTTATTGGTGGCTAGCGAGTAGCCTGTATCGCAGACATGTAATGCAGTGTGCCAGTCGCATTATTGAGCGTGACCAGAGACAACTCATCGATGAAGATTCGAGAGGTGAACACTGTCTTCCCGTTGTCAGCAAAAATTTCAATCGCTGAGTTATCGACAAAAACGCGAATGGTTTGTGCTTGCTCTAGGCGCTGTGCGTAACGAACAGTACCGTATGCTTCCGCGTGTAGATGAGAAACGTGAGAGCGGTCCAGAATCAGCTCATCGCGATCACCTTGGAACACCATCTGCTCACCTTTCTGGTTAGCCAGAGTCAGAGTGAAAGACTCATCTACATTCAGTTCCAACTCAAACGAACGTGACGTTAATGCCACCGGTGTAGAGCCTTCAACATCCACTGAGTTTTGACGCAGCGCTTCAAGTTCTTTCAGTGGTGTCTGAATTAGGTAGCTACCATCAATCGTCAACTCACGTGGCAGAGTCAACATGTGTGCCCAGCCATTCTTATCTGTTGGGTAGTCACTTTTTGAGTTGCCCAGCCAGCCAATAAGGATGCGACGTTGTTGGTCATCCAGATAAGTTTGTGGCGCGTAGAAATCGAAGCCTTTGTCAAGCTCACGGTAGCCTTGGTTGTTGAAGACTTTTGATTCAAAATCAATACGTTCACCGACCATGTAAACCACTGAGAAGACGTTCTTAAGATCGTACTTATTATCTGAACTCACGCCTTGAGGTGAGAAGATATAAACCCCGTTTTCATCGGTTTCATAGTAATTCGGACACTCCCACATATAGCCAAAGTCTTCGAGACCCACATCAATGTCACCCATATGGTGGTAATCATCAATATCGTTGCCGTGATAATAAGCCAGCGTGCCCTTTTCGTTGTGATCTTGAGCGCCAATCAACATGTGATAATCGTTGTCACGACAAACCAGCACTGGGTCACGAATCTCTGCAGTGTAGGCATTTGGATCGAAATCCACGACTACGCCTTTCTTTTCCACTTTACCTTGCTTGTCCATAATCGCGAGAACTTGAGTCGGATGACGTTGATCATTCTCCTTTTTCAAGTTCGCCGTGTAGAAAATGTACAACTGGTCATCGTGTGGTACACCAACACCGGTATAACAACCATGATGGTCGTAATCTTGGTCTGGGTACATCGCGATACCGCGGTCAGTAAAGTTCACGAAATCTTTGGTCGATACGTGGTACCAGTGCTTCAAACCGTGCACTGGGCCAAGCGGGAACCACTGATAGAAAATATGGTGCTCGCCATTGAAGTAACTCAAACCATTCGGGTCATTCAACAGGCCGTGCTTTGGTGCGATGTGGTAGCTTGGGTAAAACGGGTCTGTTTGTGTTTTGTGCTCAATCTCCGCCAAATACTCCTCGCTCACCTCGTGAATTCGGACAAAGCGATTTTGACGATTAGAAAAATCCATAACAACTCCAAGAAAAAGATATTCACTCAAATGGGTGGTAAAAAAATTATTTAGGCTCTTTGTAAAGTAGCTTTGTTAATGCGAAAGCAGAAGCCGCACCGACCAACATAACAAGCACATACATTCCTAGACCGCCGCCAAGGTAAAGCAGAATGCCCGGTAACATAGTTGCGCCTGTACCCGCAGAGCCGATACCCGCAATCGCGCCCAAACAGCCGCCTAATGCACCACCAACACAGCCATACAAGAACGGTTTAACGCGAGGTAGAGTGATAGCGAACATCGCTGGTTCAGTGATACCGAACAGGGCTGGCAACGCAGCGCCAAACATACCGGTACGTTTTACTTTGTCTGTCTGCATCGACATTACCGCCATTGCAGCACCAAACTGACCAGCGATTGCGGCAGTGCCTAATGGGTTGATGTAGTCAAAGCCAGTGTCTGTCACCATCGCAATAGTGATAGGCACGATGGTGTGGTGCATACCTGTTACCGCCATGAATTGAATTGCGCCGCCATAAATCAAGCCACCAATGCCATATGGGATTTGTAAGAAGTAGAGCACGGCTTCGGTAATGAGTTTTTCAATGCCGAGTAGGATTGGACCAACGAACACCAAGCCAGCAATCAAAGAGACCAACAACGTAATAAATGGTGTCAGAATCAAATCCAGAACTTCAGGGATGTGTTTGCGTGATGTGCGCTCAACTAAGGCAGCAAACCAACCCATAAACACCGCAGGAAGAATCGAGCTTTGTAAACCAGTCACCGCAATTTCGTAGCCCATGAATGGAATCATCATCGCTTCGGCGTTACCAAAGGCGACATCCCATTTATTGGCGAGTTGCGGTGCCACCAGCATCAAGCCCAATACAATACCGAGCACTGGGTTACCACCAAACACGCGCATGGCAGACCATGTCACCAATACTGGAATAAAGATGAAGGCAGTATCGGTTAAAACTTGAGACAACGTATTTAACTGTGGAGACAGTTCAATACCGAAGCCGTTAACCAACAGCCCACGCAAGCCCATAAGTAAGCCGGTTGCTACCAACGCTGGGATGATGGCAACAAAGATGTCAGAGAAAGTACGTGTTACTGTTTGGAACGTGCTGACTTTGTCTTTTTGCTCTTCAGTTTGTGGGGCTTCTTCAATGGCTTCATTGCCTTTCATAATGGCAAAAACCTTACCCACAAATCCGGTACCCAAGATCACTTGGTGCTGACCATTTTGGAAGAAGTACCCGTGTACACCTTCTATTGCGCTGAGTCCTTCAGCATCGACTTGTTCATCGTCCTTGGCCACAACACGCAGTCGTGTTGCACAGTGATTCAGTTGTGCGATATTGCCCTCACCTCCCAGTAAGGCCATAACTCTATTCGCTACAACTTTCGCATCTCGCGCCATAATTTTCGTCTCCAAAGAGTGCAAAGAAATAACAACCTGTATTTAACTTGTATTCATAATAATACAGGTTAGATACAAGTTGTATTTTTCACTGTCGTTTTTTTGTTATTCGTCACACTTGTTATTTATTGGAAATGCATAAGATTGCTTACATTCAAAACCTATAGATAAAAAAATAGCCCACAAACGTGGGCTATTCGACATTCTCTAAACTCGTGCGGTTATCTCAAAGTCATACAGGCTCGAGTTATAATAAACCGTTGAATACTCGTAGATCTTCTGCTCTTCATAATAGTTTTGTGATTGGTTGATCAAGATAGGAGCCAGCTCTCCAACATCCAATAGCTGTTGAACTCTGGCATTAGGCAAAGCGGGTAGCAGTTTTTGTTGCGTCTTGACCATCTCAATACCGTGGCGGCTCAAATATTCGAACTTTGATCGCTTAAGATCGTCTTTTGTAAGATTGGGCAGTAACATTCTTGGGATGTAGAACTCTTCAAATGAGACCACTTGATCGTTTACTAGTCGTAAACGACGGGCAAAGTTAACGGGCTCACCAACAGCGATATTGAGTTTCTGAGAGACAAGTTCATCCGCTGGTAACACTTCAAACGCATCGACAATATTGGTCGCCTCTAGCCCAGCGAGCGCAGCTTCCTGCGCCAAACCAGACATGGATAAAAAGTCGTGACGCAATTTATTGGACTTAACAAAGCTTCCCTTTCCCTTCTCTGAGAAGATGTAACCACCATCATTGAGTTGCCGCAACGCTTTACGCACCGTTACGCGGCTGACTTTCAGAAGGTCTACTAGCTGACTCTCAGATGGCAGCTTGCTTCCTGCAGGGTAAATACCTTTATCAATCTCGCGCTTTAACTCTCCCGCGACTTGAATGTACAAAGGCTGCAAATTTTTGTTCTCAAATAACTCAGTCATAATGCCATAAAAGCTAAGGGGTTCGAGTCATCTTACTCAAGGTATGAGGAAATACCAAGCCTGGGAGGTGAGAGCAAATGAATTATAGCCTAACAGAAAAATTGTGCTGATTATCTGAAGAAAGCAAGTTGATACGGAAATTGTTCTAACCCAAAGAACTACAGCCTTTTCAGAGACGAAGACAAACCTGAATCACTGCTAGCAACCCGTTTGCTCTTATAGATTCAGGGCGCCTTTTTGGGTGCTGCACTCCAGTATACCGAATAGTGCCACCAAACCTTGAATGTCCCAGTAAAACCTATACAACCCAAAACTATTAGCTCTCACATAAATCAAGGTAGCTGAGATGTAACGCACAGATGATCCCCCTCAATCGATTATTTGAGTGATTAGGTAATTTAAAAAATGATCACCATGGAAAATTTTTTTCTAATGTAAATAGGGAGTCAGTGTTTTGTTCGAGCAAATCCACGCATTACTTTTTGTATATCAAAACTAGCTGGCTATCTGTAACTTATTTGGAAACATAACAAACTTTGGGGCAAAAACGAGTTAGACCTCCTAATGACTCACCGACGTCGAAAACAGGTTGATGATCACCACGCCAGACAGAATCAAAGCGATTCCAATGATCGCGAAGATATCGAGCTTTTGCCCGTAAACCAGCCAAGACAGTGCTGCGACCAATACAACCCCTGCTCCACACCCAAAGACATGGTTTGCACTGTTAGAGACAACAGGTAGAAAGCACAACCGTAACCAATCAGTACCGCGACAGTCGCAGGTAAAGAAGTAAATTGCTGCGTTTTAGGCAATAAAGAAGTCGCGACAACTTCAAGCACGATGGCAAGTGACAACATTACTGGAGGAGGAAGAGATAAAAGCATGTTTAAGTCCACAACAATAAAATACAGCATTCAGAATATTGTAATTTTATGTCTAATTCATGTGGTTTTCAGTAAGTAATTATTATGACGTACCCTAAAAGATCTTAACTATTAACTCCAGTAAATAGGTCCTTAAGTACGCATTCTTTCAACCAATAAAAAGACCGCTAGCCATGGTTAACAGGCTTAGTTCAAGATCTGCCTCTCCGATTAATTATTACATATGTGTATTAATCATTTTCAATTTATGGGGATTATCAAAACCTAGAGTCACATCTATACTAGATCCAGCAAAACGAGAGAGCGGAAACAATTAGGCTCAACTACGCTTAACGGATTGAAGCTAATGGCACGGTTATCCGCAGTACTGACATATATAGGAAGCATCCAATGACAATCGACATTAAACCTGGTCAAACTCATATAAAATCAAAAGCAATGGTTGCATGGGCAGCTGGCGAGCCACTAAAAATGGAAGAAGTTGATGTACAACTTCCTAAAGCTGGTGAGGTTCTAGTTCGCATCGTTGCTACTGGTGTTTGTCACACTGACGCATTCACATTATCAGGTGACGATCCAGAAGGTATCTTCCCTTCAATTCTTGGTCACGAAGGTGGCGGTATCGTTGAGATGATCGGCGAAGGCGTGACCAGTGTTGAGATTGGCGACCACGTTATCCCACTTTACACCGCTGAATGTGGCGAATGTAAGTTCTGTAAATCTGGTAAAACTAACCTATGCCAAGCCGTTCGTGAAACGCAAGGTAAAGGCCTAATGCCAGACGGTACAAGCCGCTTCTCTATCAATGGCGAAACAATTTTCCATTACATGGGCTGTTCTACTTTCTCTGAGTACACGGTACTTCCAGAAATCTCACTAGCGAAAGTAAGCAAAGAAGCACCACTTGAAGAGGTTTGTCTTCTAGGTTGTGGTGTAACTACTGGTATGGGCGCAGTACTGAACACAGCTAAAGTTGAAAAAGGCGACAACGTTGCTGTATTCGGCCTAGGTGGTATCGGTCTTTCTGCAATCATTGGGGCTCGCATGGCTGGTGCAGACCGCATCATCGGTGTTGATATCAACGAGAGCAAATTCGAGCTAGCAAAACAGCTTGGCGCGACAGACTGCATCAACCCAACTAAATTCGACAAGCCAATCCAAGACGTTATCGTTGAAATGACCGACGGCGGTGTTGAGTACTCTTTCGAATGTATCGGTAATGTAGATGTAATGCGTTCAGCACTTGAATGCTGTCACAAAGGCTGGGGCGAATCAGTCATCATTGGTGTTGCGGGTGCAGGTCAAGAGATTGCAACTCGTCCATTCCAACTAGTAACTGGCCGTGTATGGCGTGGTTCTGCTTTCGGTGGTGTTAAAGGCCGCTCTGAACTTCCAGAAATCGTTAATCGTTACATGGCAGGTGAGTTCGGGCTTCAAGAATTCATCACTCACACCATGGGTCTGCAAGACGTAAACGAAGCATTCCACCTGATGCACAAAGGTGAATCTATCCGCACTGTTCTACACATGGATAGATAACCCCCCTTGGTCTCGATACTTAGGTGTCGAGACCACAGTTCTGACTTAAACATCAGAGCGAAACTGTCTTCACCACCTCCTGCCCGGTGGGTGGTAAAACTTTAAATAATATGGACACGTTATTCCCCAAAACCATCAACCTAACGGAGCACAATAGATGACAATCGAAAACATTAGCCAAGCAAAGGTTGCTGGTGGTTGGCACAAACAATACACCCACTTTTCTGCAACGCTTGACTGCAACATGCGTTTTGCGATTTTCTTGCCGCCTAACGCAAGCAAAGAAAACCCAGTTCCTGTTTTGTATTGGTTATCAGGCTTAACCTGTACCGATGAAAACTTCATGCAAAAAGCCGGCGCATTCAAAGCCGCGGCTGAGCAAGGTATTGCTATTGTCGCGCCCGATACTAGTCCACGCGGCGAAGGCGTTGCCGACAACGCAAGCTACGATTTAGGCCAAGGGGCAGGCTTCTACGTAAATGCCACTCAAGCACCATGGGACAGCCATTACCACATGTACGATTACGTGGTAACAGAGCTTCCAGCATTGATTGAGTCTTTCTTCCCAGTAACTTCGGTGAAGTCGATTTCTGGCCACAGCATGGGCGGACACGGTGCCCTAACGATTGGCATCAAGAACGAAGATAGCTACCGTTCTATCTCTGCATTCAGCCCAATCACCAACCCAATGCAATGCCCTTGGGGACAGAAAGCATTCAACCAATATCTTGGCTTAGATATTGAAGAGTGGAAATACTACGATGCTTCTGAGCTTCTAAAAACCAAAGGCACTAAGCTGCCAATGTTGGTTGACCAAGGCGAAGCCGATAACTTCCTGATTGAGCAGCTTAAGCCTGAGCAATTAGTTGAAGCCGCTAAGGTAACCAATGCCGATTTAGAGCTACGTATGCAGCCAGGTTACGACCATAGCTACTTCTTCATCTCTAGCTTTATTGATGAGCACATTGAGTTCCACGCAGCTTACCTAAACAAGTAGTCACACCGAATTAGCCCACACCTTGCAAATGCGTGAGGTGTGGGCTTTTTTGTGCCTGTTCATTACTCGCACAGATCAATGTAAACCAAGGGTTGTGAACAGTGTGTCAATTCATTCAAACTTCCTAACAGACAGGTATCTCCTTCACTTATTCATACTCTTACAATCAGCAAATCAAACCTGTTATTATAGCAACCTTCAACATCACCTATTTTGAAGGTTGCTATGAAAGCAATTGAGACTCTTTTCTTCCTGATGGTTTTATTGAGCGGTCTATTTACCGCTTGGCTGTTTATTCCAATTCCAGCGACCATGGACAAGCAAACGCTCGACGTTCCATTAACGGAACCGTTCAAGTTAGTGGCATATCGCAGCAACCCAAATGATGCAAGCAAGCCGCTGACCTACCACTACTATGTGATTTCAGATGTGGCAGGGGTGGATGACATGGATCCGTTCCTGATTACCACGGACCAGTTTGTGAAGCTTGGCGAATTCGACGAGAACACATTCAACCTAACGGTTAACGGCAAGATAGAGAGCTACACCAACGATTTATGGATCAAAAAATCTGACGGCAAGCTTCAGCACTGGTACGTGAGTATTGATGCGAACTATATCCGCTAACATCGAATTGCAATAAACCTGATTTCAAAACTGCGCTTTGGCTTCCAAGCGCAGTTTTTGTTTCTAGCCTTCCGCTTCACAAGCAAAACAAATCTCACAAGCTCTGCAGGTGTCATAAGCCCTACAGATGTTATAAGCTCCACCTATGTTCGACTCCCTATAAATCAAAAACAATAAAGGATCACCCGTGGAATTTACGCTCGACAAATTTAACGGCATCATCATCGACCCAGCAACAGCGCCTTACGATGCTGACTCTTTCAATGCCGAACTTAGTGAGATCACCGAATTTTCAAAGCAGAACAACAAAGGCATTATTTGGATTAGCTTACCTATTTCCCTCTCGCACCTTATTCCTGTAGCGACTGAGCTCAGCTTTGTGTTTCACAACTGCTTAGAAGACGAAATCACGCTGATCCATAAATCCGAAATTGTCGAGTTTGTGCCTTTCATTCCGACTCACACCTTGGGCGCGGGTGCGTTGATCACCAATGAACACAACCAAGTGCTGATGATTAAAGAGCACGGCATGACAGGCTACAAATTACCGGGCGGCCATATTGAGTTGGGTGAAGGCATTGAAGAATCTGTGGTTCGGGAAACATTGGAAGAAACTGGCATCGAAGCCACATTTGTTTCGGTGGTTGGCATGGCGACGAGACACCCGTATCAGTTTGGCAAATCGAACCTCTACTTTATTTGCCACCTTATCGCTCAGGCCCAAGAGATTGCGATTCAAGACACCGATGAAATTGCAGAGGCTAAATGGGTTGATGTTGAAGAGTACATTAACAACCCTGACAGTTACCCGTTTAACCGCCAATTAGTCGGTTCTCTGATCGGAAAGCAAGGGTTGGAACTCACTCAGCTCGAGGGTAATTCAGGCCCCACTCATAAGCCCGAGATCTTCTTTTCGAAAAGCTAGAGCGATTCAAACATAAAAACGCCCAACTCAAATGAGTTGGGCGTTTTGGTTTCACTTTTTATTTTTCTTAATTAAGCCAACTGCGTTGTTCGTTATTCTTTGTACCTATGATTCATTCTCATACTTTTAAAACGAACCTGTATTAGAAGAAGCCTAACGGATTAGTATCATAGCTGATCAGCAGGTTCTTAGTATTTTGGTAGTGATCGAGCATCATTTTATGTGTCTCACGACCAATGCCTGATTTCTTATAACCTCCGAACGCGGCATGTGCTGGATACGCGTGGTAACAGTTCACCCAAATACGCCCCGCTTCAATGTTACGACCCATGCGATACGCTAGGTTTGCATCACGCGTCCACACGCCTGCACCCAAGCCATACTCGGTGTCATTGGCGATCTCTAACGCTTCTGCTTCGTCTTTAAACGTCGTTACTGCGATAACTGGGCCGAAGATCTCTTCTTGGAACACACGCATCTTGTTGTGCCCTTCCAACATGGTTGGCTGAATGTAGTAACCGTTGCCGAGATCATCTGGTTGCTGCGCGATTTCACCACCGGTTAGCACTTTAGCGCCCTCTTGACGGCCAATTTCTAGATAGCTCAGAATCTTATCGAACTGCTCTTTAGAGGCTTGTGCGCCAACCTGAGTATCAGTGTCTAACGGGTTACCTTGCTTAATAGTTTGAGCACGCTCGACCACCTTGGCGATGAACTTGTCGTATACCGATTCATGGATCAGCACACGTGATGGACAGGTACACACTTCACCTTGGTTGAAGAACGCCAGCAGCATGCCTTCGACACACTTATCAAGGTATTCGTCTTCATGGTTAAAGATGTCTGGGAAGTAGATATTTGGAGACTTACCGCCAAGCTCAACCGTTGATGGAATCAAACTTTCTGCGGCACATTTCAGAATATGGTGGCCGACTTCAGTGGAGCCTGTGAATGCCAGTTTCGCCAAACGATCACTGGTTGCTAATGCTTGACCCGCTTCGCTACCGAAACCATTGACGATGTTTACGACGCCTGCTGGCAAAAGATCAGCGATCTTCTCCATCATCACCAAGATCGATGTGGGTGTTTGCTCGGCTGGCTTCATCACCACACAACAACCCGCTGCAAGTGCTGGTGCCAGTTTCCAAGCCGCCATCAAAATCGGGAAGTTCCAAGGAATGATCTGGCCAACTACACCGATTGGTTCTGGGAAGTGGTAGCTTGCAGTGTTTGAATCGAGCTCTGCTGCGCTGCCTTCTTGCGCACGAATACAACCTGCAAAGTAACGGAAGTGATCGACAACCAAAGGAATATCTGCTGCCAAAGTTTCACGCACAGGCTTACCGTTTTCCCATGTTTCAGCGACTGCGATTTCTTCTAGGTTAGCTTCAATGCGGTCGGCAATTTTAAGCAGGATGTTAGAGCGCTCAGTCACACTGGTCGCCGCCCAACTTGCACGAGCCGCATGCGCTGCATCCAGTGCCAAGCTAATGTCTGCCTCTGTTGAGCGCGCCACTTGGCAATACACCTGACCATTCACTGGAGAAGTGTTATCAAAATACTCGCCGCTAACAGGCTTAACCCACTCACCACCGATAAAGTTATCGTATTGTGCTTTAAAGTTCACCACTGCGTTATCACTACCCGGCTGTGCGTAAATCATAGTTAGATCCTTCTTCGATTTGATATTCGTTATTGAGCTAGAGCTGTCTTATTTTTGTGGCGGCTCCCCTTGAGAAAAGAACTCCTGACGAGACGCCCATGTTTATACTTTCTGTTTAAAACACTGATACTTCGTGTTTTTTTCACAACAGTAACAACGCAAATCACACGCCAGAACTTCAAAACTTGTTGTTAACTAATTGTAAAACTATGATTACCAAACGTTTACAACCCAAAGTGAGTTGGCATTGAACGGACGTATGGAAACCATTCCAGTGTTCAACTGTTCCAAATTGGTACACCCTCACTGTTACGACATGGAACAGTCATGCACCTTCAACAAGCAAACACCTCAGATTGGCTTTCGTCCTCTTGGCACCGCAGCACAGAAGCGGGGCTAAAACAGAGACGACTTCCCGAAGACATTCGCCTGCCACAATCGATTCTTAAACAGCGACGACATCAATCTTCTGACTTAATCAACATCGTCGAATGCAATGCGCTGCCTTTGTTTAATCAGATGTTTGCACGCACTGACAGTCGTTTGATTTTGACCGATATTGAGGGCGTCATTCTGGCAAGTTGGGGACAGGAGCGGTTTAAGGAGAAGCTGACGTCAATTGCACTCAGCTCGGGAGCTTGTTGGCAGGAGCAACTCAAAGGTACTAACGCGATTGGCACCGCCATTGTTGAAGCGAAACCAGTATCCATCATTGGCGAACAACACTTCATCCACCAGCATCGGTTTATCAGCTGTTCAGCAAGCCCGGTGTTTGACCACCAAGGCCAAATGGTTGGGGTGTTAGACATCACCAGTGAGCAGCAACAACACGATAGTTCCGTCCAATTGCTGGTTCAAAATATGGTTCAACTCGTTGAGAATCAGCTACTGAGTCACATCCCACAAGGCACTACTCGAATCGATCTTGCGTGTGAGAAATCTTTACTACACAGTGGTTGGCAAGGAATTGTGATAGCCAATGAAGCTGGCGAGGTAGTCGCGCACAATCAGGTCGCCTCTCAGCTGCTGGATCAAACCTCGATCGTCGGCGAATGCATAGATACCCTATTTAACCGAACCTCATTAGATACGCCTTTTGTGTTTGAGAAACAGCACCTCACGCAAGCAACTGCAAAACGCACACGCTCCATTTCAGCGTCGTGCGATTTGCACCATGGCGAGCAACAAATAGAACACGCTTGGCAGCAAGCCAACAAGGTTATCGACAAAGGGATCAGCTTGTTGATCTTAGGTGAAACAGGCGTTGGTAAAGGCGAGTTTGTTAAGGCGCTGCACAAACAAAGCCAACGTAAATCTTCGCCCCTAGTAGCGGTAAATTGTGGAGCACTACCGAAAGATCTTATCGAATCTGAGCTGTTTGGTTACGCACCGGGCGCTTTTACGGGCGCAAGCCACAAAGGATTCCAAGGCAAGATCCGTCAAGCAGACAAGGGCATTCTATTTTTGGATGAAATCGCCGACATGCCGTTAGAAGCTCAATGTCGATTACTGCATGTTCTGCAAGATAAATCAGTGGTGCCCGTGGGTTCAAATCAGAGCTACCAAGTCGATTGTCAGATCATCGCTGCCACTCATAAAAACCTAGAACAGTTAGTTTCGACAGGTGAGTTTAGGCAAGACTTGTACTACCGCTTGAACGGCTTAGCCTTCACTTTGCCAAGCCTACAACACCGACAAGACAAACACGCCTTAATCGAGCACATTCATCGTAAATACGCCGAAGACGAACAGACAATCTGCCCTCACTTGATGAGCTTACTGTCCGCTTACGCTTGGCCGGGCAATATCCGCGAATTAGATAATCTACTCAAGGTCGCCGCTTTACTGGCGAGTGATGAACCCCAACTCACACTTGAGCATGTGCCCAGCCACCTTGCTCAACATCTAACATCGCTAGCGCAAGATAATCAGCATCAACTGACGACTCCTAATACCATAAAAGGTACATCGAATAACGATTTAAGAAGTACCGTTGAAGAAACCTTATTGCAAACGTATCAAGCAAACCAAGGCAACATCAGCAAGACTTCGCGAATACTCGGCATCAGTCGCAATACCATTTATCGAAAACTGAAAAGCTTGGGAATTCTTTAGTAGGAAGAGGAACCTAAGCTAATCAGAATCCAATTCCACAAGTTGATTGAGCACTTCTTTATCCAACACTGGATGATGTTTGCTCGCTAATATCAACACAATATCGACCGAAGGCAATGGCGGCATATCATCGAGGATTCTCAAGTCTGAAGTCACGCTGAGCTTACCCATCGCGCCAATGGCTAATCCGGCTTTAACGATCGCTCGCTGCGCTGAAGCGGTATTGCTACACGCCAATAACTGATAAGGCGTACCTTGCTTAGTTAAACCATTCACTGCTGCAGCGTGATATTTACAGTCCGTTTGAAACAAGGCTAATGGAACTGGCTTGGAACCATCAAACGCATAATCAGGGCTACTAATCCAAACCCCAATATCACTGGTGAGCCAATGCCCCTCTTCGCTGTCGGGTGCTCGGGTGACAATCGCGGCATCTAAACGACCATCATCCAACCATTCTCTCAGCGTAATGCTGGGTAGGCTGAATATTTGGATTGAGCACGTAGGCTCTGCTTGCTGTAACAGGCGAATCACTTTCGGCAGAATGGTGTCGTTATAGTCTTCAGGGCAGCCGAGTCGCAGAGGTTGTTTGTCCTCATAACGCTTTACTTGCTTTAGCGCGGTATTGTGGAGGGCGACCAACTGTTCGGCATGAGAACGCAGCGCTAAGCCAGCCTCAGTCAGTATTAAATTTCGCCCTTCTTTTTGGAAAAGAGTCACGTTGAGCTCTTCTTCCAACTTACGCATCTGAGCGCTGAATGCCGACTGGGTGCGATTAATCTGTTTCGCGGCACGCGTAAAGCTAGTGGTTTCTACAAACGCGAGAAAGCCTCGCAACGCATCAATGTCCATATTGAAATCACCACCCATCGTTTTTATTAATGTATTGCATCAAAATTATCCGTTAGTGCCTCGCAATACAATCCCCTAAGCTCAAAAGCACACTCACTAAACGCAAGGAAGCCCCTATGCAGCTTTATATTGGAAACCAGAACTACTCAACTTGGTCACTGCGCGCATGGCTGATATTCGACAACTACAACCTGAATCCAGAAGTCATTAAGCTCAAGCTTTTCACCTCTGATTTCTACGACACTCTGGCGAAAGTGACACCAACGGCTAAGGTTCCAACCCTAGTTGATGGTGACGTTGCAGTGTGGGATTCATTGGCCATTCTCGAATACGTTAACGACGCCCACTTGAACGGCGCAGCATGGCCCAGTTCAGTGAAAGAACGCGCCCATGCCCGAGCAATTTCTGCAGAGATGCACTCCGGGTTCTTTGCCGTCAGAAATGAAATGCCGATGAACTGCCGCGCACAACGAAAGCTAACGCTAAGTGAAGAAGCACTGAAAGACATCGCACGTATTGATGTAATATGGTCAACGCAAATGGAACAATACCCTGAAGGATGGTTGTTTGGTGAATGGTCGATTGCCGATGCGGTGTTTGCACCTGTGGCATTGCGCGTAGAAACCTATGGCATCAAGCTTTCAGAGAAGGCATCGCGGTATCAACAACGTGTACTTAACAGCACATCAATACAAAAATGGCTGGCAGAGGCAAGCTTAGAAACCGATGTGGTTGAAGAGGACGAGGCAGGCGAGACTGTATAAATAGTTAGCAATGAGTCTCGATAAGGGCATCGAGACTCATTCATTATTAGATGATTAGAAAGCGATTTCCTTACCGGCTATTTTTCAGCAACGCTGTCTTGATGATCATTCGGTTCAAACTCCAAAATATCACCAGGTTGGCACTCTAAAACTTCACACAGCTTATCGAGTGTCGATAGCCTTACCGCTTTGGCTTTACCATTTTTTAATACTGATAAGTTGGCTTCAGTAATCTCAACTTCTTTTGCCAATGTCTTCAATCGCATTTTTCGTTTGGCCATCATAATGTCTAAATTAATGCGGATAGTCATGACAAGTCCTTTAAATGGTTTGGCTATGTTCGTCAGCCAGAATATAACCTTCTTTCATCACCCATGAGATGATCAAAATAATTATACCCAATATCAGTGTTAAAAAGTCCATACCAACAAAACTAATCTCAAAGATACGTTCACCTGGTGGATTATTGAACGACAGAATCACTGACATCAATGAACCATAGATAATTGAACCTAAAACCCAATAAAACAGGCTATATCCGAGCTTCTGGTAGGAGATTGCGTTTTCTAAAGAGAAGATTTCACCTCGCTCATAGTTACGGAATAAACGTATCAGAACCATCAGTGCGTACATAAGGATGCTCGACATCAATAAGCTTGTGAACGCAGCAACGATTCTTGTTGTCATAGCGAGCGGTAACATCGTGAAATACCCTATGTCATAGGTAAGATAAAAAATGCCCGTCGCACTAATAAAGTCATAGGGAGTCTCAACTGTTAGCCAGAAGTAACACACCATTATAGGGGTAAGTACAAAAAGGGATTGCAATAGCATACGTACGCGTCGGCTTTGTTTTTGGATGTTGGACATACTTAGATTCCTGTTGAATTGACTAAGGGGATATTAAGATCAAAACGAATGATGATCAACAAAAAATTATCGATAAACGATAATTTCATATCGATTTGAGTTTAATAAAACAAGGCCAATCTAGTATGCGTTCTATCAATAGAATGAGATGACAACCTCCGGGTCCTAAAAGCTCCAACCCAATAATCCATTTTCATCAAACTTCCATTTACTTCCTAATAATTTGATCGATTGTGATCGCCTAATCACAATGTGCAGATGTGATTGTTTATATTCAACGAAACTCAAATAATTAAGATAAACATCATGTTACGAGCAACCATCGCATTATTAAGCGTGACCAGTTTCGCTGTATCTGCCAATGTCACCCTTCCCTCTGGAGAAGACTGGATCAATCATACTTCAGAAGGGCTCGCACCATACTGGCTAATGCCGAGCGCTCAGGGAGAACCGATAGGCAACTTCCCAACTTTCCGTTGTGATGATGGAACATTGCTTAATGTTTCTGATGTGTGTCCTGAACTGAACAAAGGCTGGATCACGCCGCACTTTGGCAAGGAGTTTACGCGGATGAAGTCACGTCAAACCTATGCCTACGGCGTGCTCTACCACCTTACTGGTGATAAGCAGGCGTTAGCGCTTGCCAAACAAGGTGCCTACTACATCATAGATCAGCTAGAAGATAAGCAAAATGGTGGCTTTATTGGCTACACAAAAGAGGGAAAAGTAGGCCAAGATTGGCAGCAGCGTACCTCTCAAGATCAAGCGTATGCGCTGGTTGGCCTTGCCATGTATTACTACCTGACTCAAGACAAAAAGGTAGAAGAAGCACTCATCGCCCAACAAGCTTTTATCTTTGATAAATATCGACTTAGCGACAACAGTGGTCTTGCTTGGGTACTTGCTGACGGTGAAGATGGCAGTGCAAAACGACGTGAACTGGTTGCACAACTTGATCAAATTAATGGCTACCTGTTGCTCGTCGCACCTCTGCTCAAAGAGCCCGTCAAATCAAAATGGCTTGATGACTTAAACTGGCTCACGCAATCCATGATTAACAAATACCATTCTGAAGATGAACAACGCTTCTACGGTGCAATTCACGATAAAGCAGCGATGATGCCGAATGCTAATCACAATGATTTTGGGCACACCATCAAAGCGTATTGGATGACTTATCTGACAGGCCAAACATTGAATAACTCTGAATGGTCGCAATTTGGCATCAAAGGGATGAAACACACCTTAGAGCAAGCTCAATACCAGAAAGAGTTCGTGAACGTCTCCCAATATTTTGGCGAGGAACTTCAGAATGCGTGGAAAGGACAAGAGATTACGGGCTGGCAAAGCAGGCCAAACACTAATTGGGCGTCATCATGGGAATGGGCCGAGCTTGATCAAGCAGCAATGACGGTTTCGCTGGTCGATGCTTCAATGAAAGACGTATTACAATATACCCTACCGACCTTTCATGATGTTTGGGTCGACCACAAATACGGCGGCGTGGGGCTTGATCCTAAGCGCACCAAGGCTTTCCATTGGGGCAACGGCTACCATCAATTTGAACATGCACTGATTGGCTATCTATACGCTCAGCAAGTTGACGCGAAGCCAGCAGTATTACATTACGCAAGGCCAACCAACAGCGAGATGCCAATGGAACCGTATTACTACCATGGGGATGTGGTTAAGTTGGATAACCTAAACGATGGAACGCAGAAGGTCAGTTTCAAAAACATTCGACCTTAGCGTTAGTTGTTTGCTCTAAATGGACTTGAGATGCAGGGCAATGGGGAATGGACAAGGTCAAAGAGTTAACACAATAGTGATATCGCAAACCCAAACAAAAGCCGCTGTCGAGCAGCGGCAATTTTAATGGAAATAATCTGAGTTTAGTCGTCTAGCCCTTTAATTGGGCTCATTGAACGATAAACGGTTTTTACGTCACCTTTAATGGACAGCATACTTAAATCATCAATGAAGAAGCGGCTAGTCATTGTGTGTTTACCACCATTGATGAAGATTTCGATGACCGACTTGTCAACATAAACCTCGATGGTTTGCTTGGTGCTCAACCTCGGTGCTTTTCTCACTGAGCCAAACTCTTCCGCGTAGAGCTGAGACATCTTACTGCGATCAAGCATGAACTCCTTTTCTGTAGCACTGAACACGATGTTATCGCCCGCAGCATTTGCAAGCGTTAACTCAAACTCGTCCGTTTCCGTTTCAAGTTGAACCATGAAGCTGGTTGTATCCAACTCAAGAACGCCCTCAACCGCAACCGCGTCGCCTTGCAACGCTTTCAATTCAGGTAAAGCCGACTGCACCAGATAGCCATCTTGGATGTGAAGCTCGCGTGGTAAAGACAACATGCCCGCCCACTGATGCTCATTAGATGGTGTATCAATCTCAGGCAGACCAATCCAAGCAATCAGAATACGGCGGCCTGTATCATCTAAATAAGTCTGTGGTGCATAGAAATCGAAGCCATAATCTGGCTGTGCGATGTCTTGATGGTTTTCCAGTTCCGCCGTATCTAGGTTCAGGCGGTCACCCAAAATGTAAGCCACTGAATAGATATTTTTGAAGTCGTATGGATTTTCACTGGACACGCCTTGCGGAGAAAATAGCATCACCGACTGATTATCTATTTCAAAGAAATCAGGGCACTCCCACATATAACCAAGGTTGTTGTAACGAGTTTGAATTGGACCTTTATGCTGCCAATTCATCAGGTCTCGGCTGCAATATAGCGCCATAGAGCCAGTATTTTGAGGCGTTTGAGCACCCACAACCATCAGATAATCGCCGCCCTGTTTCCACACTTTTGGGTCGCGGAAATGTTCGGTGTAGTGATCGTTTTCGATAACCACGCCGTGCTTTTCTATTTTGCCGTCAGCAGACATCTTGGCAAAACATTGAGTTGGCACTCGCAACCAATTTTCATCGCGCTTGTTACCTGTAAAAAACAA
Source organism: Vibrio kanaloae (assembly GCF_024347535.1). Lineage (NCBI taxonomy): Bacteria > Pseudomonadati > Pseudomonadota > Gammaproteobacteria > Vibrionales > Vibrionaceae > Vibrio > Vibrio kanaloae. The sequence continues at coordinate 184,431 of NZ_AP025498.1, forward strand.
CAATGCATTGTCGTTTTCAACCAATGCACCACCAGAGTAAACACCGTGAGAGTCGTAATCTTGGTCTGGGTGCAAGCCAATGCCGTGGTCTTCGAAATGAACGAAGTCTTTGGTAGAAAGGTGGTACCAGTACTTCATACCATGGACGGGGCCAACCGGCGTCCATTGGTAAAATAGGTGGTGTTCTCCATTAAAGAAACACAGGCCATTCGGATCATTGAGCAGGCCAAACTTAGGCGCAATATGGTAGCTCGGATAGCCAGCGTCTTGTTTGCGAAGATTGACCATCTCATCAATGCTGTCTTGTGAAATCTCTTCTATACGACGATATCTTTGCTCTACCGTCCAGTTCGAATTCAAACTCATACACTCTCCTCGACGGCATTCGTATTTGAAGAGTCTTTTTGAACAAACTGAGTGAGAGCCTCTTGCGTTGGAAGTGCGGTCATCGCACCTTTTTGCGTGGTTGCCAAAGCACCACACCCATTCGCCCACTGGATTGCAGAATCAACGACTTGTTGATTAATCCACTCATCATGTTGAGAAAGCTTTGCAAGTAAGCCGCCAACAAAAGCATCGCCTGCGCCTGTAGTATCCACTGGCGTCACTGAACGACCTGAAATCAACACACCTTGGTTTTCAAATACTCGCCAAACGCCTTTCGCGCCCTGTGTAACCAGAACAAGCATGTTGTTAAGATCTGCAATATGATCCAAACCTTGCTCCATCGAAGTTGAACCGGTTAAGAAATCCAACTCTTCTTCAGAGAATTTAACCACATCCGCCAACTCAACTGCTTTCATGACCACAGACTTGATTTCAGATGGATCTTGCCACACTTCATCGCGAAGATTTGGATCGAAGCTGATGTAACCACCAGCCGCTTTCATGCGTCGGATGGCTTCAAAAGTACTGCTTCGACTTGGCTCATTAGCCAGAGAGATTGAGCAGACGTGTAGCCATTCGTTTTTCTTAAATTCAGGAATGTCATCCACAGACATAAACTGGTCTGCACTTGGCTTCACCATAAACGTAAAACTGCGTTCGCCTTGGTCATCAAGGTCCACCACCACAGTTGACGTACGCTGCTCAGGATCTTTCACCAAACGTTCGGTATTCACACCTTCGTTTTGCAAAGTCACTTCCATAAAGGTGCCAAACGGATCGTTACCCACTCGGCCGAAAAATGCGCTTTTGCCTAAAAGGCGAGAAATCGCTACCGCGACATTGGCAGGCGCACCGCCCGGACATTTCAATAATGTCGAGTCAGACTCCGGAATGAGGTCGACGACGGCGTCTCCAGTTACCCAAACTTGATTCATCTTTCTTACCTTAAAACTGAAAATCATGACAATCGAAAGCAGTAGCAACCAAAAGCAAGGTGACACTTCACGCTGTCATGTAAAAATATAAAAAGGCTAGCTAAGCCAAATCACCTAGCTAGCACCCCAAAGCTTAGGAAATGAAGTGAAAAGGGGGACTTCACTTCTAGGGAGAAACGTTAAGCCGTTGCTTTAATGTTTTGTTTATTACGCTCGCGCAGACCTAAAACAACGGTCAGTGCAAAGGCAGTCACGAACGCGATAATCATGCCGACCACGTAGTAACCGATTTTTTCTGGTGATATTGAGATGATACCTGGAATACCAGCAGCACCCAGTGCTTGTGCTTTCACATTGAACATAGTGATAAACGCGCTTGAAACCGCAGCTGCACAAACCGCAGCAATGAATGGATAGCGAAGCTTCAAGTTCACACCGAACATTGCAGGTTCAGTAATACCAAGCAAACCGGTCACACCAGAAGGAATCGCGATACCTTTCATTTTCTTATCTTTACTCATGAAACCAACCGCCAGTGCCGCTGTACCTTGTGACACGTTAGACATCGCCGCGATAGGGAAGATGAACGTACCGCCAGTCGTTGCGATATCCGCAAGCAGCTGAGTTTCAATCGCGATAAAGCTATGGTGCATACCAGTAATAACGAACGGCGCATAAATCAAACCAAATACCGCACCACCAATGAAGCCAGCGCTGTTGTATAGCCAGTTAAGACCGTCACCCAGTAAGAAACCGATATCACGTGTAAATGGACCCACAACCGTGAATGTCAGAAGGCCCGTCACGAAAATAGCCAATAGTGGCGTTAACAAGTTATCCAAAACCGAAGGAATAACTTTACGTAGGCCAAGCTCAACTTTCGCTAGAATAAACGCAGAGACAAGAACGGGCAGCACTGAACCTTGATAGCCCACTTTCTCGATTTCAAAACCTAGAATGTTCCAAACTGGAATGCTGCCCGATACTGATGCGCCACCGAAGCCCCAGCCGTTAAGCAAGTCTGGGTGAACCATCAACATACCTAAAGCCGCGCCAAGGTATGGGTTACCACCAAACTTCTTACTCGCTGAAAATGCTAATAAAATAGGTAAGTACACAAAAGGAGCATTAGCAAATGTATTGATCATGTTTGCTAAGTCGGTCAAACCCGGATTAGCGTCGATTAAAGATTTGCCATCAATGAATAAGCCTTGAGCCGTCAATAGGTTGTAGATACCCATCAACAAACCACCAGCAACAATCGCCGGAATGATTGGTACAAAAATATCAGACAGGCCTTTCACCGCGCGTTGTAGGATATTTTGGTTGTCAGCACCTGCAGACGCCACATCGTTGGTCGACATTTCCGTCATTTCAGTCAGCTTAGCCAACTCAGCATAAACTTGGTTTACGATGCCTGAGCCAAAGATGATTTGATATTGACCTGCCACTTTAAACTGGCCCTTAACCCCTTCTAGGTTATCAATCGCCTGTTCATCAATTTTATCTTGGTCTGCAACCGCAAGACGCAGACGAGTCGCGCAGTGTGCGAGTGCGGTGATATTACTTTTACCACCTAATAGAGAAAGCAGCTCTTTTGCTATTTTTGGATAATTCATTACATACCCCATTGGATTATCATTTGAGCTTTTGAATTTTCGGGAACGTTTGCAAAACAAATTTTTGCTTAGAAATAACAAATGATCAAAGATAACGGCTCAATACTGTGAGAATGATCTTTAAATTATCTCCCTAGGATAAGAAGACAGGGTTAAAATCCCCTAATAACAGGTAAATTTGATGCTCTGTTTGCAAACAATCCCAAAACTAAAATTACAATTGGATAATAAATAATGGCTAGTCTTCATGATGTCGCTCGTCTCGCTGGAGTTTCCAAGTCGACGGTTTCAAGAGTAATCAATGATGAGTATGGCGTAAAAGACGCGACCAAGGTGAAGGTGCGTAAAGCGGTTGAAGAGTGTGGCTATCTCCCAAACCAAGTCGCTAAAGACTTAAAGTCTCAGAAAACCAACCTGGTTGGCGTGATTGTTCCTAGGGTTTCTTCCCACGCCACCTCTCAAGGTGTCGATGGTTTAACCGCAGTATTAGAGCAAGCGGGCAAGCATGTTTTACTAGCGAGCACGCACCAAACGCACCATAAAGAACTTGAATACATTCAGATATTTAACCAAAAACGTGTTGAAGGCATCATCCTGTACGCAACCCACCTCGACAACCAATTAGTCAAATCCATTCAAAGCTCTGCAGTGCCAGTGGTATTGGTTGGTCAAGACGGTTCGATGTTTAACATCCCAAGTATTGTGCACGACGACAATCGCGTAGGGTTTGAAGCGGGCAACCGCCTCATCGCGAAAGGTTGTAAGTATATGGGGTTTATTGGCGTGCAAGGCGATGATATTGCGGTTGATAAGATGAGATCAGAAGGCTTCGCTCAATCACTTCAATTCAACGACCTCACACTGCAATTTCACGCCCGCGGCGACTTCACCATAGAATCAGGTTACCAACTGGCTAAACAGTCTCTAAAGGAGCACACACAGCTCGACGGCCTGTTCTGCGCCACTGACCGTATCGCAATCGGTGCGATCAGAGCCATTCAGGAAGCGGGCCTCGTTCCAGGAAAGGATGTCTTGGTGCTCGGTGTGGGTGACGATGAGCTCGCTTCAGTATGCACACCAACGCTGTCTACGTTTAACTATGCGTTTGATAAAGCGGGAGAAAATGGAGCTAAGCTTCTGCTCGACCGTATTGAGAAAAAAGGCTTTGAAATGAGTAAGATGGTGCTGACTTTTAGCACCATTGAAAGAGAATCTTGCTAACGGTTTATTTCAGAGATCAAGTGCTCCCAAGATAAAAAAATGCCAACCTTCGAGTTGAAACGATAAGGTTGGCATTTGATGATGCGACGATCACATCATGATTAACACTCTCTATCTAAACGATATCTCAAGCAATTAGAACCAAGTTTCCATCTGCAGTGCAAACAGAACCTCGCCGCCCTCTCCCATCGTTGCAGCATCTGCTTCAGTGCTGATCGAGTAACCATTCAGGTCTTCACTCCAATCCACATAGCTCACAGCGAAACGCAATTCTGGTCGGTCAAAAAAGCCAGTGCTGGTTGAAAGCTTCAGTGTTGGTGCAACTGTTGCCTTGTAGAAACCACCGCTCGCTTGCTCGGTCGCGTTGTCTAAATCCATGTACTGCAATGAACCTTCGTAAACCATCTCAAAGTTCTCTGTGAACTCTTGAGCTAATCGAACGTTTAAAGAGGCCCATGTGAACTCGTCATTCTTCTTCAGACGGTCTTGGCTATGCTCTGCCATTAATGCAGGTGCTAAGCGCCAGTTGTCGCCAATGCGAGTGACACCGTAGCTAAACAGGCGAACGGCTTTTGCATCATCCAGTAGATCACCATTTGAGCCGATGCCTTTTAGCTCTGCACCAAGGCCGCTACCCACTAACATACCCGTTTTAGAAAAGCCTTCGCTCACACCAAAGAAGTTGTCTCCATGGTACGCAAACATTGCGTGTACACCGTTTTCAGCTGCGCCATTTAAACGGCTATCGTTGTCTGCTGAGGTCATGCCGCTCAACATCACTTGCCATTGGCCAATACGGTTATTCATGGTTGCAATGTAGTTTTCTACGTCTGTTGATGAGCTATCAATTTCACCAAAATCTCGGCCATAAATAGAGAAATTCGCTTTCCAGTTGTCGCTCATCTGAACATCGTAAACGCCTGCACCAGTACCTGATAAGAAGACAATATCCGAGTCGAAAAAGTGAATATCAAAATTGTCGCGATCGAATCGTTTACCTGCCCAGAAAGTTGCTTCAGAAAACGCTTCGGATTCAGAGAACATACTCAGGCGATTCAGCTCTGAATACACCTGTCGAACATTCAACTGGCTTTCGCTGGCAGTCCACTCGTTATTTGTCTCAGTACTATCGGCTAACATGATACGAAATAAGGCACTAGAGCCATCATCCGCAAAGCGCTTATGAATCAAGTTCGCTTCAACGTAATGATCATCTTCAACACCAAGGCGTCCAATTGGAGCACCAATGGCACCAGCCGCCGTCATGTAAGGGCCAGTGCCTGTCGCGCCGTTTAGGTCGTCGTTGATCAATAACCCAGAGCGAGCATAGCCGTGAAACTCAAACGAAGAAGCCTTTTCATTGGCCTCGGTGGAGACCTGCTCTGTTTGTGCAACCCTTTGTTCTAATTCATTAATACGTTGCTCTAATGCTGCAACGTCTTCACTTGCTAATACCGATGTAGTCATTAGCCCCATTGTTACAGCAACCGCTAAAGTGTGTAATTTCATTCTTATGTTCTCACGTTAATTGTTTTAGATTACTTGCAAACGTTCCCAAAATAATTCGTAAGCGCATTTAGGCCTATACTTTTGATGTACAAGCTCTATATCGAAGAAGAAATAGAAATCAGTCGTGTTGATTACTTCACTTTTTGTATCTGGGTGGATGATAGATCGATACTTTCGGGAACGTTACCGAAAATACATAATTCTGATAACTTTGTCACAAGTGAAATTGATTAATGGGCGAAAAATAGTGTCTCGCGCACATTAGCTATCTCAGAAAAATAGAGAGGAAATCCAGTACGATAATTAGGAAAGGCGCTAAAAAATGCAACAGGTTGGCTATAAAAATTAAAGCCTGAGAAGCGATTTTTCAGGCTTTAGAAAGGCGTTCGTTGGTAACAATAGGTCGTTTTTTGAAAAGTGTATGACATTAACTAACGTGACAGTTTATAGAAGAGTAAAGCGTTTAAAAGACTACTTCCTCTTGCCCTGCTCAACCAGTTTCTCATTCCATGCCGTATTGCCGTCGCGCTTGGAGACATCGTATTCTGCACAGAACTGGGATATGGTCATATTGTTGTCGCCAGTCGCCAATTTCAATGCCAACTGAACTTGTTGAAGCTTGCTTTGCAGACGCAGGATCTGACCTGCATTTGGGCTTTTTTCTTTGGCATACTTTAAGGCTGCATGTTTACGCTCTGCCGCGCCCGCCCTGCGATCCGCTTCTGATAACAGATATTTTAGTTGGGCTACACTTTTGCCCTTCTTGAAAGCGGGATCAAGTAGTTCAACGCATTCATCAAAAGATGGATCGATAACGTAGGGGTCAACTTTATGAGCTTGTTGACGCATCCACTCTAGTGCGAGTTTTTCATCTGACATAATTAAATCTTTACCAAAGAAATAGCCCTATATGGTATCGCTCAATAGCAAACCGCTGCAATAACAAATTGAATGAGTTCGTACCTTTCTAGTTTGAACCTAGTGGCAAAGACTAGCTGATCGCTAGAAAGCTACATTGCGTACATATAGTTCAGTTGATAAACAAGTCGTCGAAAAACAAAAATGAGAAGAAGAGAAGATATGAAGGACATGACCCTTTCAGGACAAGATATCCAAGCGATGGATCAACGTGAGCGTGCTCGTTTCATTAATTCCCTATCGGGATTCAAAAGCGCAAACCTTATTGGTACCTGTGATAAACAAGGGCTAGAAAATCTTGCTGTGGTGAGTTCTGTGGTTCATATGGGTTCGAATCCACCTTTGTTTGGCTTCATAGTCCGACCTGCAGAAAGTCGCCGCCACACGTTAGAGAATATCCTAGAAACTCGACACTTCACCATTAACAGCATCGGCGCTGACTTTGTTCAAAAAGCGCATCAAACCTCGGCTCGTTATCCAAAGTCGACATCCGAATTCAAAGCTGTCGGGCTCACTCCTTACTATGACGACATGTTCCCCGCTCCGTTCGTATTAGAAAGTGCTCTCAAAATAGGCTTGGTTTTGAAAGAGCAGATATCAATAGAGAGCAATCAAACACAAATGTTGATTGGTGAAGTTATTACGATTCAAGCCCCCAAGCGTGTCATGATGCCCGATGGATACCTTGATTTAGAAGCGTTAGATTTAGTCACAATCTCTGGGCTCGACAGCTACCATGTTACGCAAAGGCTGCACCGGTTAAGCTATGCCAAGCCAGACAAGTCTCTGTTTCCGCTGACACGAGAAGGCAGTCCAACTTCATGGGAGGCTTTTGAATTCAATCTAACTCATTTTGTTCTGTAATTGGCCGCGAAAAGTGCTAACTTTCTCTGCTTTACCCAGTTGTCCTACAACATGGCGACACGGCATCTAAACCCTGCACTTTGCACCCAATTCCAAGGACTACTTTGAAGTTAACCCACTTTAAATACAAGACGCGCAAAGGCCCAGACTACCGACATGGCGACCAGGTGTCTTTTATGGACATTAAGCAGACTTTCGGTATGGGCAGCATCCGCGTGGGCGCTTGGGTCACCAAAGAAGAGAAAGAGCTGGCCGCCAATCTGATATTCGATTCGCTGGCAGACTTAGCTTACATCTTGGCTTTGCCACCAGAAGCGATTGGCCTGCGCGGAACCTTAGGCTTAGCGTTCGGTAGTGGTGGCAGAAAAGGTGTGCAAGCACACTACGCTCCAAACCAACGAGAATTAGCCCTCGCTAAAAACGCAGGAGCCGGTGCTCTCGCCCATGAGTTTTGGCATGCGTTTGACCACTACATTGCCGAAAAAGCGTTTAAGATCGGCGATACCTCTGGCCCTCGTAAGCAGATCTTGTTTGCCACCGATTGTTGGTTGCACGATCGAAAAGTACGGCCCCATCCATTAAACAAGAGTTTGATGTCTCTCTTCGATGCTACCCTGCTAAGCGACAACAACCTGGATAAACACGACTACGTGGCTCGAAGTGTCATTGCTGATAAAGCGACATCTGCACGCTACTTCTCACTGCCAACTGAGATGATGGCTCGCGCCTTTGAGTCCGCCATAGAATCCTGCTCAGATATCGAAAACTCGTATCTGGTCGATGGCACAACCAAACCAGATATGTTCCCTCTTTATCCTGATCTCGCGCATCGAGAGGAAATCTACAATGCGATGCTGGGCTATTTTGCTCCGTTAGGACGATCTTTAAGTAAGTAGCCCCTTGCGCCAGTAACATTCTGGATAAACAAAGCGATGAATCATTTTGGACAGCACATGACCAAAGGTTCGAAAGCGTTTATAGTCGACACAAACTTCAACATACGTAATTTAGAGGCATTAATGATCAATTGGCCATCTTTGGTAAAACTCGACGGTGATGATGAGCTTATTTACGTCGCATCCGAGAATGATTTTCAAACCGAATGCTCAGACATAATCGTGGGCGAAGATGATTACCTCATCGATTCTGAAGGTGACAGCTACGCACTTCAATCGAGCTTAAATCAACTGTCTCTAGCGAAACAAGCACACCAGTATTCGGTTGAAAGCGTGACTAAACTGATTCGAAATCACGAGTTCCAGAAGGCAGAAGTGTGCCTGATGAAGATCTACTTCCTAACGATCGAAGAAGCGATTCAGTCGCTCGCCTTTGAGCCTCGTTAATATTGGTTATTAATTCGAAACCTAGGTTCCAACCAGAACTTCCAAACAGTACAAACAAAAACAGCGCCAAATTAGGCGCTGTTTTTCGTTTATGGGCTCGCTAATACATTAAGCAATAAAAATCTGTGCCAGTGCATAGCCCAAGCAACATGCGCCTACAACACCGATTAAACCAACCGACATAAATGAGTGGTTGAAATACCACTTACCAATCTTGGTGGTGCCAGAGACATCGAAGTTAACCGTTGCGATATCTGATGGGTAGTTAGGGATAAAGAAGTAGCCGTAAACTGCTGGCATTAAACCGATCAACAAGGCTGGGTCTAGTCCTAAGCCAAGTCCAACCGGTAGCATCATACGTGCAGTAGCCGCTTGAGAGTTCACCACAACCGATACGATGAATAGCGCTAGCGCAAACGTCCATGGGTAATTGGTGACCATTTCCACGATGCCCGATTTGAACTGAGGCATTGCGTATTGGAAGTAAGTATCCGACATCCAAGCAATACCGAAGATAGCAATCGCCGCCACCATACCGGATTTGAATACCACGCCATTTGGCACATCACGCGGGTCAGTTTTGGTCGCCAATAAGATGATACCACCGAAGCAGAGCATCATCATTTGGATGATCACCGACATCTTGATTGGCTTGTCGCCGTCTACGATGGTTCTGATCTCAGGCACCATCGCCACAATAACAATCACGACAATTGAAAGTAGGAAAATCAAAACCGCATTACGAGCCGAAGTTGGCAGTACTTCATCCAAAGATGTCGCCGTCGTGTTTTCAATACGCTTTTTCCACTCAGGATCTTTCAAGCGCGCTTGATAATCAGGATCGTCGTTCAATTCTTTACCGCGTTTCAAGCTGTACAAAGATAATAAGAATGTACCGAACAATGTCGCAGGAACCGTAACCAACAGAATAGAAAGCAGAGTAATAGAGTGTTGGACATCTGAAAGTTGCGCAAGGTAATACACCACAGCAGCAGAAATTGGCGATGCCGTAATGGCCAATTGAGAGGCAACTGACGCCGCCGCCATTGGGCGCTCAGGACGAATACCGTTCTTTAGTGCTACATCACCAATGATAGGCATGATTGAGTAAACCGCATGGCCAGTACCTAACAGGAAAGTCATCGAGTAAGTAACAAACGGTGCTATCAAGGTAACGCGTTTCGGATTCTTCCTTAACACCCTTTCGGCTACTTGCAGCATGTATTTCAAGCCACCAGCAGCTTCAAGAATAGAAGCACAGGTAACAACCGCGAGGATAATCAGCATAACGGTGACAGGTGGAGACGTTGGTGGCATTTTGAAGACAAACACCTCAATAACCAAGCCAATACCAGAAACAACACCTAAGCCAATACCGCCATACCGGGACCCGATATAAAGTACAACTAATAAAAATAGAAACTCAAAGTACAACATAAGCAACCTTACGAAAAATATGGACTAGTACTATTTTCTCGGTAAGTTCAGCAATTTACTTATTGTTTGATCACACTCTTATTTCAGGCTCACGCTAATTGTTTTTTATAAGATAATGGTCACGCTAACAAGACTGTAAGTTTATGAATTGTAATAGTAATCTAGCCGATAGACCTATAGTTGTTATGTATGATAACCATTATTGTATCTGTTAGAACAACATGGCCTATAAAACACCATACTCATAACTTAACGATATTATTCAAACTAAAATCAATCACATTCCAAGTCATTTAGTGGCATATTACATCACCAACTCCTCTGATTATTACTCAACGCTGACTCGCCTATCCCTAGACACTATGTCAAAATAATCCACCTGATGACGACAACAAATAAAGAACCACGTATATGAATTTTCAAGCTGCTATTTTTGATATGGATGGACTACTGCTCGACACCGAGCGACTTTGTATGCAGGTTTTTGAAGAAGCATGTCACGCGCAAGGTGTGCCATTTTTGCAGGATGTTTATCTAGGCATCATTGGTTGCAACGCAAAAACCATTGAACAGATCTTTAGAAATGGCTACGGTGAAAGCTTAGATTACCCAGCGCTGAACAACGAATGGCGCACGCGCTACAGTGCGATTGTTAAGCATCAAGCCATCCCAGTAAAAGATGGCGTGATTGAGCTGCTTGAATGGCTAAAATCGAATGACATTCCAATCGCGGTGGCAACCTCTACTCAGCTCGATATCGCAAAGAAGAAGCTTGAGTTGGCTGGTCTAGATTCTTACTTCACCTCGTTAAGCACAGGCTGCGAAGTGACTCACGGTAAGCCTCACCCAGAGATTTACTTACTAGCGGCAGAACGCTTAGGTGTAGCTCCTGAAACCTGTCTCGCGTTTGAAGACTCAAACAACGGCATTCGCGCATCGATGGCGGCTAACATGATCAGCTTCCAGATCCCAGATCTGGTTGAGCCTTGCGAAGAAGTCAAAGCCCTTGGTCACACGATCAGCCCTTCCCTGCATCATGTGTTAGCACAGCTTCAACAAGCCGCTGCTTAAGTTCTGATTACCGTTGATAACGCTTTTATCAACGTAGACAAGCCTCTCTATCAAGCCGACTCACAGAGTCGGTTTATTTGTTGATATTCCTTTTATAAAAGATAAAAACTCGCGCTTGAAACTGTTAAAGTCGATGGGAAATAAATGCTAGGTGATAAACAACATTACTAACGTCTAAAGGTGGAGAAAGGGACGCGTGATTGAAAAACTAGAAAGCCAACTGATTGATTTTGCACAACAAGAAATGACACAAGATTCAGCGCACGACATCAGCCACATCAAGCGAGTAGTCAAAACTGCTAAGGCTTTATGTACTCAAGAACAGGCGAAGCTTGAGGTCGTTCTGCCTGCCGCTTACCTTCATGATTGTTTCACCTTTCCCAAGAACCACCCAGACAGAGCCCAAAGCTCACAAATGACGGCAGACAAGGCGATCTCTTTCCTCAAATCTATCGACTATCCCGCACCCTATCTCGATGAGATCCATCACGCGATTGTCACGCACAGCTACAGTGCCAACATCACTCCAGAAACCTTGGAAGCTCAAATCGTCCAAGATGCTGATCGTCTCGATTCTCTCGGTGCAATTGGCATTGCTCGCTGCCTATACGTTGGTCAGAGCTTTAACGCTGAACTCTATAACCACGAAGACCCGTTCGCCAAGCAGCGTGACTTGGATGACAAGCATTACAGCGTCGACCATTTCTACGTGAAGCTGTTTAAACTCGCTGAAACCATGAATACAGAATCTGCCAAGTTAGAAGCCAACAAACGCACTGATTACATGCGCGGTTTTCTTGATCAACTGGTCTCAGAGGTATAGCACCTTGCGGCTTAAAACTATTTAGCTGTTTTGTTTAATTGATTTGAAGACAGTAAGTAGCTTAGGCTACTTTTCATCTGCAAGTTTGACCCCATATCATTAAGCATTGGCTACACAGATGTAATTTGGAACCTCCAATGACCCAAGAAAAATTCGACACTATTTATCAACGCGCAGCTCACCGTAAAGGCGGAGCGGCCGAGCTCGAAAAGATTGTTCGTGCGCCCCTTTCACAAGCTGAGCTATCACAAATCACCGACGATCGTTGGCTAGCCGCCTTTACCGAAAAGGTATTCCAGTGTGGTATTTCGTGGAATGTGGTGAGAAAGAAATGGCCGCAATTCGAAGAAGTGTTCTTTGAATTCGACATCGAAAAGATGCTGATGCTGCCGAACGAGATGTGGGAACAGAAAGCACAAGACCCACGCATTATTCGCCACCTGACTAAGGTGATGACTATCCCTGCCAATGCCACCATGATTCACAACGCCAAGCGTGAAGCGGATTCCTTCTCACAAATGGTTGCCGACTGGCCTTCAGAACGCATCACAGAACTTTGGGATTATCTGAAGAAACACGGCAAGCGATTAGGTGGTAATACTGGTGCCTACGCTCTGCGCCAAATGGGTAAAGATACCTTCATCTTGTCATCGGACGTTGAAGCGCACCTACGCAGTACCGATGTGATCGATAGCGGTCGTAACACCAAGCGAGCACAAGTCGCGGCAAGTAAAGCTTTCAACGAGTGGCAGCAGCAATCAGGACGTAGCCTGAGCGAGATCAGCCAGATCGTGGCATACAGCTGTGGTGACAATCGAGTTTAGTTACGAAAACACCCTCGTATCGCTGTTACACAATCTCATGCTGCTCGATATGCACCTGTCTTTGTGCAAACTACATGTTATAAATCATTAACAAACCAGCGTGTATCGCACTTTCATTCAGTAGCATTGTATAGATAAATGTATACAATATAGAGTGACACTCATGAAATATACTCGAGCCACCCTCTTCGACTAAACAAGGGCCCTTATCTCTATGACAGCTCTCAAAAACTCTGTCTCCAAAGGTGTAAAAACGAAAGTAACCGGCCAAACTCAAGACGATGTTGTTTACTGCCATATCTTCGACGCGATATTAGAACAAAGGCTGCCACCGGCCACAAAACTAAGCGAAGAAGCGCTAGCAGATATCTTCAGTGTAAGCCGTACTATCATCCGTCGAGCCTTGCTACGTCTCTCGTTAGAGCAAGTTGTCGTGATCCGTCCTAACCGAGGTGCCGTGATTGCAGCCCCCACAGTAGACGAAGCCAAACAGATATTTAAAGCACGTGAAGTGATGGAGATAGCGATCACTGAGCTTGCTGTGAAAAACGCGACCAAAACACAGATAGAAGAGTGCAGAAAGTTGGTCGCGAAAGAGAACTGCGCCTTCGACCAAGGCGACTATGGCTCTGGTTTACGATTGTCTGGTGAGTTCCACATTAAACTGGCAGAAATGGCAGAAAACGCACCTCTGCTCGCTTTCCAACGCAGTTTAGTGTCGCAAACATCACTGCTGATCGCTCAATACGAAACAGGTAACCACTCAAACTGTTCTCTAGACGAACACTCAGGGTTACTGGATGCGATTGAGTCTGGTAACGAACAACAAGCGGTAGAATTGATGCACGAGCACCTAAGCCACATTCGTTCTAAACTCAACCTAGACAGCAGTACGGCTTCTAGTGACCTGCATGTGGTGTTCTCTGATCTGCTTAAGAGCAAGTCATAGAAGATTCAACAAGCGATTAACAACTTTTTGTTAACAGCTTTTGTTTACAAAACAGGAGAGAAGTAAGCCTCAACGTTTACTTCTCTTTTTTATACGTGAAACCCTCCTCCATCGTTAGAAATCATGCCTAACTTCCTTGTTCGCCTTGCTATTACTAGCCTGAGTAAGTCTATAGAAGCACATAGCACAGGGGTCCCACCTCAACAAAACATCCTATATTTTTGTATACATACTTAAAAATATATTCACCCCTCAAAACTTATAGAACTCAGCAAACCTCATATAAAACAAATAAATAAAACCAAAAATCCATTGTATACAATTTAACACGAAATGACTTTGTTGCATTTTTGTAAATAAATAGTTGACCACGGGGTCAGGATGGATAATTATTGAGTTAGAAGTCAAAAAGAATACACATGGAAATATGTCGATTTACAAGGAGGTCTCTTGATTACTTTTTTGCTCAATCAGGAAATAAGATGTGAAGATAATCTGTCGCCGAATATGACAGTGCTCAACTACCTTCGTACCAAGGTTAATAAAACCGGTACAAAAGAAGGTTGTGGGTCGGGTGACTGTGGTGCATGTACGGTAGTTCTGGGTGAAGTGGTTGATGGACAACTGCAATACCGCTCGGTGAACTCTTGCCTGACGTTCGTTTCAGCGCTGCATGGAAAGCAACTGATCACAGTAGAAGATCTACAAAACCGAGATCGCTCTTTACACCCAGTGCAGAAAGCAGTGGTGGATTTTCACGGTTCACAGTGTGGTTACTGCACACCTGGCTTCATCATGTCGATGTTTGCGCTAGGCAAGAACAAACCCGATGCGAGCAAAGAAGACGTCATGGAATCACTGGCGGGTAACCTATGTCGCTGTACGGGCTACCGACCAATTGTTGATGCTGCGATGTCGCTTTCAACAGACCAACCTTTGATCGACCAATTCGCTGAACTTGAACGCAACACCATCAAGAAGCTAGAAAATATTCAAGACACCGAGGCCAACTTACGCCTTGGTCACCTCACCGCTTTTTCCCCGAAAAGCACTGATGAGCTGGCCAAGCTTTTTCAAGCACATCCGAACGCTAAGCTGGTTGCTGGCGGCACGGATTTAGCACTGGAAGTGACTCAATTCCATCGTGAGATTGAAACGCTGATCAGCGTAAACCTAGTTGAAGACATGAAGGTATGTGAAGAGACCGACACCGATTTAATCATTGGTGCCAACCTACCTATCAGTGATTCTTACTCACTACTGAAAAAACACTACCCAGATTTTGGTGAACTGCTGCATCGCTTTGCGTCACTGCAAGTGCGTAACCAAGGCACCATCGGCGGTAACGTTGCCAATGCCTCACCTATCGGAGATACCCCTCCTCTGCTGATTGCTCTCGACGCGAAAATCAAACTTCGCAGCGGAGACGAGTCACGCACCATGCCGATTGAAGACTACTTCATCAGCTACAAAGTGACGGCGCAAAAAGAGAGTGAATTCATTGAACAAATCATCATTCCTAAACCAACTAACGATAGCTTCCGAGCTTACAAACTGTCTAAGCGTTTAGATGATGACATCTCTGCAGTGTGTGGTGCATTTGATATTCAAATCGAAGACGGCAAGGTGTCTTACGCTCGTATCGCCTTTGGCGGTATGGCTGCAACACCTAAGCGCGCGGCGCGTTGTGAAAATACGTTATTAGGCAAACCGTGGACAGACGCTAATATTAAGTTAGCGATGCAGGAACTGTATAACGACTTTGAACCGCTATCCGATTTCCGTGCAAGCCAAGAATATCGTTCACTGTCGGCAGCAAATATGTTGCGTCGTTACTTCATTGAACAGCAGAACAAAAACAACCAAATCGAAACAAGGGTAACGTCTTATGTCTAAATCAAATTCCTCTGTTCACAAGAGCAATGCGATGACCCACGAAGAGATGGTTACCATTGCAAAACAAGACCTAAAAACTGGTGTAGGTAAAAGCGTTAAACACGACAGTGCAGCCAAGCAAGTAACGGGCGAAGCGGTGTACATTGATGACCGCCTTGAGTTCCCAAATCAACTGCACGTTTACGCACGCCTGAGCACTCAAGCACACGCCAACATCACCAAAATAGACCTATCACCGTGTTACGAATTTGAAGGCGTGACGATTGCCATTCAAGCCAAAGACGTACCGGGTGAACTGGATATCGGTGCAATTCTTCCGGGTGACCCACTGCTTGCCGATGGCAAAGTAGAATACTACGGCCAACCTGTGATTGCCGTGGCAGCCAACGATTTAGAAACTGCACGCAAAGCCGCACATGCAGCCATTATTGAATACGAAGAGCTACCAGCCATTCTTGATGTAAAAGAAGCGCTAGAGAAAGAGCACTTCGTAACAGAAAGCCACACTCAACAACGTGGTGATTCAAAAGCGGCGCTGGCAAAAGCAAAACACGTGATCTCTGGTGACCTAGAGATCGGTGGACAAGAACACTTCTACCTAGAAACTCAAATAAGTAGCGTAATGCCAACCGAAGATGGCGGCATGATCGTGTACACCTCGACTCAAAACCCGACCGAAGTTCAAAAACTGGTTGCGGAAGTGATTGGCGTACCAATGCACAAAGTCGTGATTGATATGCGTCGTATGGGTGGTGGTTTCGGTGGTAAAGAGACTCAAGCGGCCTCTCCAGCATGTATGGCTGCAGTTATTGCCCACCTTACAGGCCGACCTACCAAAATGCGTCTGCTGCGCAGTGAAGACATGCAGCAAACCGGTAAACGCCACCCGTTCTACAATCAATATACGGTCGGCTTTGACGACAATGGTGTGATTCAAGGTGCCGACATTACCGTTGCAGGTAACTGTGGCTATTCGCCAGACTTATCAAGTTCTATTGTCGACCGTGCGATGTTCCACTCAGACAACGCCTATTATCTAGGTGATGCAACTGTGGTCGGTCACCGATGCAAAACCAACACCGCATCGAACACCGCTTACCGCGGCTTTGGTGGCCCGCAAGGCATGATGACCATTGAACACATCATGGACGAGATTGCGCGTTACCTGAAAAAAGATCCTTTGGAAGTGCGTAAGGCGAACTACTACGGCGAAGAAGGCCGTAACGTGACCCATTACTATCAAACCGTTGAAGACAACTTTTTACCTGAGATAACCGAACAGCTTGAACGCAGCAGTGACTATCACGCACGTCGTAAAGAAATCGCTGAGTTCAACAAGCAGAGCCCTATCTTGAAGAAAGGCCTTGCGATCACACCAGTGAAATTCGGCATCTCGTTTACTGCGACTTTCTTGAACCAAGCAGGTGCGCTCATCCATATCTATACCGATGGCAGTATTCATTTGAATCACGGTGGTACGGAAATGGGGCAAGGCTTGAACATCAAAGTGGCACAAATCGTTGCACAGGAGTTCCAAGTCGATGTCGAACGTATCCAGATCACCGCTACAAACACAGACAAAGTTCCGAACACATCACCAACCGCAGCCTCATCGGGCGCCGACCTCAACGGTAAGGCCGCGCAAAACGCCGCAATAACCATTAAGCAACGTCTGATCGACTTCGCTTCTTCGCACTTCAAAGTGTGGCCTGAAGAAGTCGAGTTTAAGAACGGTATGGTGCAGATCCGCGATGAGATCATGACCTTCAACTCGTTTGTTGAACTGGCTTGGTTTAACCAAATCTCGCTATCTAGCACTGGTTTCTACCGCACGCCGAAGATCTATTACGATCACGAGAAAGCACGCGGTCGCCCGTTCTACTACTACGCGTATGGCGCCTCTTGTTCAGAGGTTATCGTCGATACCCTAACTGGCGAAAACAAGATTCTGCGTGTCGATATTTTGCATGACGTGGGCGCTTCATTGAACCCTGCGATTGATATCGGCCAAGTCGAAGGTGGCTTTGTGCAAGGTGTCGGTTGGTTAACGACGGAGGAGTTGGTTTGGAACCAGCAAGGCCGCTTAATGACCAATGGCCCGGCAAGCTACAAGATCCCTGCGATTGCTGATATGCCAATTGATTTCAGAACGCACCTTTTGGAAAACCGCAGTAACCCAGAAGACACCGTCTTCAACTCGAAAGCCGTGGGTGAGCCCCCTTTCATGCTGGGTATGTCGGTATGGAGCGCACTGAAAGATGCGATTAGCTATGTCGCCGTTGATGGCGCGATTCCTAAGCTCAACACACCTGCAACGCCAGAACGTATTCTGATGGCGATTCAGGAAGTCACTGAAACGGCTCCGACTTCGGTCGATGCTCAATCAGAAACGGCTTAGGGCTAATAGGTATCTAAGACACCAATAGGCAGCTAGGGAAGCATAAAAGGGATTTAGGAGGACGTATGTTTAAGGATAATTGGATTCACGAACTGGCAAAACTGGAAGAGAACTACGAACCGTGTGTGATGGTGACGGTTCTTGAGGACAGAGGTTCCGTTCCACGCGATGCGGGCACCAAAATGCTTGTCACTCGTGACCGAATCATCGCTACGATTGGTGGTGGTCATCTTGAACATGTGGCCACTAAAATGGCGCGCGAGATGCTGATTGCCAGTGAAAAATCGCTCAAAGTGGAACGCTTCAACCTAGGTGCTCGTTTAGGCCAGTGTTGTGGCGGAATGGCAACGTTAAGCTTTGAACCGATTGGCACTCAGCAGAACCACCTTGTGCTGTTTGGCGCAGGCCATGTTGCCAAAGCGTTGCTGCACATAGTGGCGACTTTGCCCTTCCGTGTGACCTGGATTGATGAACGCGAAGAAGTATTCCCTGAAACGCTGCCACACGGTGTGAAGAAGCTTGTCTCAGACGACCCCGTCGGTGAAGTGAAACACATGCCGCCGAACAGCTATTACCTAGTGATGACGCACAACCACCAGCTCGATTTTGACCTAACCAAAGCCATTATCGACCGTGAAGACAGCCGTTACTTCGGCATGATCGGCTCGCTTACCAAGCGTAAGAAGTTCGACTTCCGCTTAGAGCAGCGCGGCTATAGCCAAGAGCAAATTGAAACCATGATTTGCCCGATTGGCATTAGTGCGGTGAATGGCAAACATCCTGCCGAAATTGCGGTATCGGTTGCGGGTGAGCTGATCGCACACTATCAAGGCCAAGCCCTTGAACAAAAGCGCCCAACCAAACAATATCGAAATCAGGATTTGACCGATCAACATAGTCAACCAAGCGACGTAGGCGAACCACCATTGGAAGAGAAGATCGCCTAACACAAGTCGCAAAGCTTTAGCGGCCATAACGTCGCTGAAGTCATTAAAAGGAAGTAAACATGACAACGCAACGCAAAGCTTATCGCGCCAGCATTTTACACAGCGTCGCCGACCCAAAAGATGTCGGTATCGATGAGTCTTACGACTATTTTGAAGACGGTGTTTTAGTGGTTGAGAACGGCCATGTCGTCGACTTAGGCCATGCCGATGAGGTATTGGCTCGCCAACCAAAAACACTCGAAGTAAAAGAATACAAAGACAAGCTGATCACCTCTGGCTTTATTGATACGCACATCCACTACCCTCAAACAGGGATGATCGCGTCTTATGGTGAGCAGCTACTAGATTGGTTAGAGAACTACACCTTCCCAGAAGAAAAGCGCTTTAAAAACCCCGTCTACGCACAAAAAGTAGCCAAGCTGTTTCTTGACGAACTAGCCAGCAATGGTACAACTACAGCACTCGTATTCGGCACGGTACACAAAGAGTCGGTAAATGTATTCTTTGAAGAAGCTGAGAAGCGTAATCTACGTATGATTGCGGGCAAGGTTTTAATGGATCGCAATGCGCCTGATTACCTCACCGACACTCCAGAATCAGGCTATGCTGACTCCAAGGAACTGATTGAAAAATGGCATAAACGCGGTCGTTTGCACTACGCCGTGACACCTCGTTTCGCACCAACCAGCACACCAGAACAACTTGCTACTGTCGGTAAACTGCTAGAAGAATACCCAGACGTGTACATGCACACTCACCTTTCTGAAAATGAGAAAGAGATCGAGTGGGTGAAATCGCTGTTCCCAGAGCGCGACAGTTACCTAGATGTATATGACCACTATGGTCTGCTGCATAAACGCTCGGTATTCGCGCACGGTATTCACTTATCAGATTGCGAATGCAAACGCCTAGCGGATACCGATTCGGCAATCGCATTTTGCCCAACCTCTAACCTTTTCTTAGGCTCAGGTTTATTCAGATTACCAGAAATGGAAGAACACGGCATTCGTGTCGGCGTGGGTACTGATGTTGGCGCAGGCACCAGCTTCTCAATTCTTCAAACCATGAGTGAAGCGTATAAGATCATGCAGTTACAGCATAAGAAGCTGCACCCGGCTAAGTCACTGTTCTTGGCAACACTAGGCGGTGCTCGCTCGCTGCATTTAGAAGACAAGATTGGTAACTTGGAAGTCGGAAAAGAAGCGGATTTCGTGGTGTTGGATCTACACGCAACTCAGCTGATGCGCTTTAGAATGGAACAAGCCACCAAGCTTGAAGAGAAGCTGTTTGTACTGATGAGTTTGGGTGACGACAGAACCGTTAGCGAGACTTACATCTATGGCGAAAAGGCCTACGATGTGAATTTCAAAGATTACCAAAAGCTTGTTAGTTAAGCTTAAAACCGAGTAACAATCGCTAGACAGCGACAGCCGTCGTTAATTAGAAATCCGTCCAGATTTATCTAGCCTTTAAAGACCAGTTGCCGATGCCACTGGTCTTTTTTGTACTTCATTCAAAGAAATATAAATTAACCGCTCATAGACAACGATCTTCGGTGACGCCAAGTCATTATATTGATAGGTTAATGTTTATACATATCGACTTTATGCTTCACTTTAGCGTCTCTCTAAAACATTCGTTTCTCAGCTAAATGGAAGCACTCAATCTAGAAAGGAATTCTATGTTCGAACAGGTCGTCAGCATTCTGTTTCCCGTTTTTGCTTTAGCCAGTGCTGGCTTTGCGGTCGGTCGTTGGCTCAAGCCCGATTTCAAACCGATCAATCGCATTAACATGGATGTGTGTATTCCTGCGCTAGTGTTTGCATCGCTGACCACCATGCCTCTCGACACCGAACAACTGCCACTCATCACCGCTTCTTTGGTTGCGGTGTTGGTGCCTGCTTTATTGATGATTCCTATCTGTAAGATATTTAAACTCAACTTCAAAGCTTGGGCTCCGCCACACATGTTCCGCAACAGTGGTAACCTTGCGATTCCTCTATTCACGTATACCTTTGGTGAGAGCGCATTAGCCCCTGCAGTACTGCTGTTTGTGGTGTCGGCTTGCGTGCACATTAGTGTTGGTTTAGCACTGCTGAGTGAAGGTAACCCGATCAAACAGATCCTCAAAATGCCGATATTCTTAGCCGCTGCGTTGGCGATGACGCTAAACCTATCTGGTATTGCAGTATGGAATCCAATCTACGAAGCCACATCGCTACTCGGCCAAGCTGCCGTGCCTATCATGCTGTTGTCGTTGGGCTCGCAAATGGTCAACTTGAGACTGAGCGGATTAAAAGTCGGCTTGTTGTGTACCGCTCAATCGCTGTTTACCGGAGCCATCGCCTTTACCATCATCTATTTCTTTATCCCGCTGCCAACGCTACACCTACAAATGATGGTGCTGTTCACCATGCTGCCACCCGCCGTGATGAACTACCTGTTTGCAGAAAGGTTCAATGTAGAGCCACCCAAGGTCGCGTCGATGGTGTTATTTGGCAACTTCCTGAGTGTGGTCACCTTGCCTATTTTGTTGTCATTCGCGCTGTCTATGTCGTCTTAAAGAATCGCGAACCTTCAGGTTTACAACCTTTAAAACTTAGCCAATCAATAAAAAGGGAGCGCAACTTAGCAAAGTTGAGGCTCCCTATTAAGAATATATTTATTGTTTCTCTACACTGTGTGTCTCTCCGCAAGCACCTCTTTAAATGCGAACATGCCATTTAACGCTGCAGGGAAACCCGCATACACCGACATCTGCAATATCACTTCTTTGATCTCTTCCTTGCTGCATCCGACGTTGAGTGCCGCATTCAAATGCACCTTAAGCTGAGGGGCACAATTGCCGAGTGCGGTCAGGGCAGCGACGGTGGCAATCTCTCGTGATTTCAAATCCAAACCGGGGCGTGAATAAATGTCACCAAAGGGATACTCGATAGTATATTTGGCAAGATCAGGGCAGATGTCTTGCAGGCTTTCGAGAACCTGTTGCCCTGCTTCTCCGTCGATATGATTAAGTCTTTCTAAGCCAATGTCGAAACGCGATTGATTCATAGGTTTGCTCCTTTTTGTGATTTACAGGAACACCTTACAAGTTAGAGTCGACTCTAAGTCAACGGACTTTTCCATCTCGATACAAACTAATTTTTTGCTCTAGCGCAGCCAGATGCTTTTGCTGCTCTTCAATATGGGAACACAAATTTTGTTGATGCTGTTCCAGCAACGCTTGCCGCTGAGAAGTCGAATCTGGCCCTAACTCCCTCAACTTTGCGTATTCTAAAATCTCATCCAGTGGCATTGCGGTGTCTTTTAGACGCTTCACAAACTCAATCCAGGTAACGTCCTTCGATGTATAGACTCGATGGCCGCTACTGTTTCGCTGAACATTTTTCAACAAGCCGATTTTTTCATAGTAGCGAAGCGTATGGGCTGACAAACCCACCAACTGAGAAAACTCACTCACATTCATTACTTCACCTTTCTATATAATTACTGGGAGCCCAAACTACGCGCATTTATCTAATTTGAGCTCTGCGGTCACTTTCGTCAAACGCAACGCAATTGCGAAGCAGACTAAGTAAGGACTCACATACCAGAAGAGGCTTTCTAGTGGCTGCTTCACCTGCGCTTCTCTGGTTTTAATGTATTGGTTTTTCTGCTTCTCATACTGACTCAACATACCATCTACCCACACTGCATCGTTTTCCACCAACGATACGCTAGGCGCAGGAACCGTAAAGTCGGCGGCGTTGGGCAACAGAGTGAAATCCACATTTTTAAACGTAATGGCCGTGTTCAAATACCACAAACACGCTTCATGATGCTGACCATGAGTGTCTAAAGACGGCTGACCGGTACACATATCACTTCTTAATTTATCCAAAGAGAACTGCTGAATCGACTCTAAAATAGTGACCGCTCTAGTTTGTTCAGTCTCAACCCAATCACCCGCCACCGATGCACGAATTTCAGACACCGCACCCAGCATGCCGATACCCGCCAACAGCGGCCATAAATAATCCATAAGCTTCCATTTGCGTCGGCTCAAGTTGAACCCACACCAAATTGGAATATGTAAGATGAGCGTTAGCCCTAGTGATAGCAAAACGAAATTCAAGGAGCTAGAGAGCATGAGTTCGCTATCAAAGAAGTTCTTCATAATGAGAGACTTGCCTGTATAACAAAGAGAAATTTGATACTAGGTTCGATATTAGAAAAGAGTGTAAGAGGAAAGTAAAAACAGCACCAAGAATTGGCGTGGCGCCTTGAGCTGTATCTCGAGGTCACCTACCACTACCAAATAGAATCATCAGTGTTGGTAAATTTAGACCCAACAACATTAAACAGACATGCATACTCATTCAATCGATAAAATGATATTTATAAATTCATATTGTCCAAAAACAAAAAGCCCCGGTTATAGGAACCGGGGAAACAGGGTGGGATGAGTTTGGCGCATGCCCGAAACCAAACTCTCCCCAAGCCTCACCTAAGACTCATGCTCTTAGGTAAAGGATTCACATCATTATTGAAGCGTCGCGCCTTGCTCGACCCAAGTGCCGATGAGTGCGCGTTCTTCGTCGGTCATTTGAGTCATGTTACCAAGCGGCATCACCTTGGTTGTGACGGTTTGAGCAACAATCCTTGGGACGTTGGCTTTAATCTCTTCTGGGGTATCAAACATCACACCGGCTGGCGCAGCAGCAAAAGCGGCGTGGCTTGGGGTTGATGAGTGACACACAGAACAGCGCTCTTGAATGACTTTGTTGATGGTTTCAAAGCTTACGCCTGCGCTAGCCGTTTGCATTGCGTGGTCTGCAGGTGCAGCTTGAGAACTAGTCGTTGAAACGGTGTCGTTTGCAGCAAGTTCTTCTGTCGCTAATTCAGTTGCACTGACTTGCACTTCTTGAACCACTGGCGCTTGTACAACCGGAGTCATCTGCTTTTTGGCGTAAGGCGAGGTAACAAACGCAAGCGTGATCATCCCTAATGCTGCTACTGGCACTGTCCATGCGAACTTCTGACTACCATGACGCGTGTTGAAATAGTGACGTACCAAGATGCTGAAGATCGCTAGGCCAGCAAGGATCAACCAGTTGTATTCCGAGCCATAAGTGCTTGGAAAGTGGTTACTGATCATGATGAACAGCACTGGCAGTGTCATGTAGTTATTATGACGAGAACGCAGTAAACCCTTCGCTGGCAATGCCGGATCCGGTTCGCGCTTCTCTTCAATCGCTTTCACCAAGTTACGCTGCGCAGGCATGATTACGCGGAATACGTTACCCACCATGATGGTACCAATGATGGCACCCACGTGGATGTAAGCACCACGACCACTGAACACTTGAGTTAAGCCATAGGTAGCAGCGACCAGCAGCACAAACAGCACAACGCCAAGCAACACGGGCGTTTTACCCAATGGCGAATCACACAGTAAGTCGTAGATAAACCAACCGGCAACAAATGAACCAATACCAATCGCGATTGCGGTGGTTGAATCCAGGCCAGAACCCGGTGCAATCAGGTAAATTTCAGCGTTAAGGTAGTAAACCACACCCAGTAGACACACACCGGTGATCCACGTGAAGTAAGCTTCCCACTTGAACCAGTGCAGATGCTCTGGCATTTCTGGTGGCGCGAGTTTGTACTTTTCTAGGTGATAAATACCACCGCCGTGAATCGCCCATAAGTCGCCTGAAAGGCCAGTTTTAGGGTTAACTCGGTTAAGGTTGTTCTCTAACCAAACAAAGTAAAATGATGCGCCTATCCACGCAACACCAACAATCATGTGAATCCAGCGAATCGCTAAATTCAACCACTCTGTAATATGCGGATCCATAATAAACTCCTGTATCACAACACTTTAGCTAAGCATTGCTCTTCCTTATTGTCGTCCGTTGGCAGATCGTCCAAATGCAATGCCACTCGATCGTTGTCGAAATAAACTTCATCACAGTTGTGCCCTTCGCCGCCTCTATCGACGATCAAGAACTGGTCTTGATCGGTGAGGGCAAGAACAGGGTGATGCCACACCCCTTTGTGATAGTTCACTCCTTGACGGCCGTTACTCAAGAAGGCTCGACTCTGAGCTAGCGCTGGGTCATCGCCTTTTGGCGCCACAACAATTAAATAGGGTTGACCGAGTAATGGAATGAATGCCTGAGAGCCAAGTGGATGACGCTCTAACATTTTGATGGTCAGTGGGTAGCTTAACGGTGTGGCTTGGAAGATGCTGATGATGGCTTCTCCGTCTTGGTCTTGTACATCCGTTGTCGCTAGCTTGTGGTAGCGACGTGTTGATCCACTGTTGATCATGAAGAAATCACTATTATCGGACTCGATAACATCGCCAAACTCTGCAAAAGCCTGCTTGGTTAACGGTTCGATGGATAAACGACGTATTCCATTACTCATACTCATTTCCTTACCTATTTCGCTTTCGTACCAAACAAACGCAAACGGCTGATACCGCCATCTGGGAATATGTTTGCACGTACGTGAGTAATCGCACCAAGGTCGTTAACCTCAGAAATGAATTCGTGAATCTCGTGCGCTTGCAGCTTTTGTGCAGGCAACAGTTCACGCCAGAATAGGCTTTGTGTTTCTACTTGGTCGTCGGTACCGCCTTTCACGTAAGCCGCTTGAATTGAGCAGCTGTCTGGATAGTTACCTTTGAAGTGTGCCGTATCAACTATGATACGCTCGATGTTGCCAGGGTGGCCGAGTGCCACGATAACCCAATCGTTACCCGGTGTACGACGACGCGCGGTTTCCCAACCATCACCCATGTTTTCACCGCGGCCTGGGCCTAAAATGTTGGCTTTATTGCCGTAGTGTTCGTCACTACACGCCAACGCTCGACCGCCATGTTCAACGGCTGCTAGATCAACTTGTTGTTGAGAATCTATCGCGTCCCAATCAACACTTGGTCGGCCATAAACACGTAAACGTGCAACACCGCCGTCTGGGTAGATGTTCAAACGTAGGTGCGTAAATACTTGGTCACTTTCGATTGCTTCAAGATGATGGTGATCACCTTGTAGTGCCATTGAAGGCAGGATTTCTTGCCACTCTGTTGAGTCTGTTGGCTCACCTTGTGGTGAATAACACGCGTCAATGGATGCCGAAGGTGGGAAGTTACCTGTGAAGAATGAAGTATCAATATCAACACCAGCAATGGTGCCAGCTAATCCAAGGCGAACCACGCAGTAGTCGTAACCTTCACCGCGTTTACGTCTGCTTTCCCAGCCGTCCATCCACTTACCGTTGTCGTCGAAGAAGTCATCTTTCCACTCTGGTGCAGCATGGCTAAGCAGACGGCTTTTATCTGCAAAAAAATCGTCTGTTACGAAGATAGCTTCTGCGCCGATTTTCTCGTCTGCAAGGTTTATGTACTGTTCAAATTTATGGGTCATGTCCGTG
Source organism: Vibrio kanaloae (assembly GCF_024347535.1). NCBI lineage: Bacteria > Pseudomonadati > Pseudomonadota > Gammaproteobacteria > Vibrionales > Vibrionaceae > Vibrio > Vibrio kanaloae. The sequence continues at coordinate 210,997 of NZ_AP025498.1, forward strand.
TAATCCTATGAAATTAATCAAGTAATAATAAAATGAGAAATTAGTGGCTAATGTTTTATAAATCAAAACTTTAGCGTACTAAGACTGGACTGAGATAGCTGTTAACTCCGTTAACTTACATATCCCAGAGACGAAACATCGCGATCTTGTTGATCTCTTGAATCGCCGTAGCAAACTCAGTTTCACTATCATTTCCTAATCGCATCTCGAACGACTCAAGAATTTGGTAACGATTGGCTCCCTTCACCGCCATAATAAAAGGGAAATTGAAGCGACTTTTGTAGCTGTTGTTGTAAGAAGTGAATTTTTCAAATTCTTCGGCGCTGCACTTTTCAATGCCCGCCCCCGCTTGTTCTTTGGTCGACGACTCGGTAAGTTCGCCGTTTACTGCAGCTCGACCGGCTAAATCCGGGTGAGCATTGATCAAAGCCAACTGTTTGCCTTGGTCTGCACTTAACAAGGTCGATGCCATTTTCAAATGAAGATTCTCGATATGGTCATCTTCGGCATTCAAACCTTGGTCATAGACCGCTTCAGCAACCCATGGGCTGTGTTCGTAAACATCAGCAAAGTGCGCGACAAAAGTATCGCGGCTCATGGTTGTTGGTTGGCAAGATCGAAATTCAGTCACGTTAAGCCTCCTTGCTTCACTGCTACTTCTGTTGTTGATGAACGTTGTTCGGTTGATAAGGGTGATGTTGGTGCCAGTGGTTGGCAATATCGATTCGACGACATAGCCACACACTGTCGTGCTGTTTGACGTAATCTAAGAAGCGTCTTAATGCAGCAATACGACCGGGGCGACCAATCAGACGACAATGCAACCCAACCGACATCATTTTCGGTGCGGTTTCGCCTTCCATATAAAGGGTGTCAAACGTGTCTTTAAGATATTGGAAGAACTGTTCACCCGAGTTGAAACCTTGCGCCGTTGAGAAACGCATGTCGTTTACATCGAGTGTGTAAGGGATCACCAATTGCGGATGACCAGTCTCTGTGTGCCAATAAGGCAGGTCATCATCATAGGCATCGGAGTCGTAAAGAAAACCGCCTTCTTCTGCGACTAAGCGACGCGTATTTGGACCCGTTCGCCCGGTGTACCAACCTTGCGGGCGCTGACCCGTCACTTGTTGGATGATCTCAATCGCTTTAGTTATGTGATCGCGCTCTTCAGACTCATCAATGTATTGATAGTCTATCCAGCGGTAACCGTGGCTACAGATTTCGTGCCCCGCTTCGACCATGGCTTTGGCAACGTCTGGATGACGCTCAATCGCCATTGCGACCGCAAATACGGTCAGTGGGATTTCATATTCATCGAACAAGCGAAGAACACGCCACACACCCGCTCGGCTACCATACTCATAGATGGATTCCATGCTGATGTGACGTTCGCCTTTGATCGGCTGTGCTGACGGGATCTCAGAGAGAAAGGCTTCAGACTCTTCATCTCCATGTAACAAACAACGCTCACCGCCCTCTTCATAGTTCAATACAAAAGAAACCGCGACGCGCGCATTACCTGGCCATTGAGGGTTTGGAGGATTAGCTCCGTAACCGATCAAATTTCTTGAATAATCCTTATTCATCCAAGTACTCCTAACATAAGTGGTTGGCTTAGCCGCTCTTTCGTTGGTTCATCAAAATGAATCAGTGAGTGGATTTTCCAAAAACCGAGCAACCTTACCCCTGTACATTTATTGTATACAATTATTTATCTCAATGTAAAGATTTTGTTATTAAAGTTAATTTTAATCATTCATATCATTTAAAAACAACAGGTTAATGAAACCCAAGCTCACTAAAAAACGATAATAAAGATCTATAAAGTCAGAAAAAACGACAGATTAACCAACATTTTTATAACAATTAACTTTACTAATTGTGTACAGTTCGTACATAGTTAGTGATAACAAAGTGACCAGTTGCATTCTTTGCAAGGTCGAATTACACAGATAAACCACGGAACAGAGGAGCGCCAAAAGCGCTATTAAAGGACTATGGGAAGACTAACAACACACGTATTAGACACGACTCACGGCTTACCAGGTGCAGAGATCAAGGTAGAGCTTTATAAGGTCAACGAAGACTCAACAGAAAAGCTGGCGACGGTACTCACCAACTCCGATGGCCGAACCGATGCGCCGATTCTGGCAGGAAATGATTTCCGACCGGGGAAATACCAATTGGTGTTTTACGTCGCTGATTACTACAGAAGCAAAGGCGTGGAGCTGGATGGCGTGCCCTTCCTAGATGATGTGGTTATTCGCTTTGGTCTAGATAATCCAGACGCGCATTATCACGTTCCTCTTCTCGTCTCGCCTTACAGTTTCTCAACCTATCGGGGCAGTTAGTCCCGTGACCTAGAACTTCGAACTAGGCTCAACCGACAAATATTGAACAGATTCACGTGTACACCCCAAAAGGTGTGCACCCACTAAACACGCTCATATAAAAATACTAACAACGTTATTAGTTAGAAGTTGATGACTAAACAACAGATAACTAAAGAAATAGCGGCTAGGAAAAAACCTTAAAACTTAATATTGAAATCTCGCTGTATTCAATAAATGGATCACAACATAAAAGGACTTGCTGACATGAGTGAGAGTAAAACAGAAATACTCAACCAAGATGCGAACAACGGAATTTTAGAGAAGTTTTTTAAAATTAAGGCCCACGGAAGTAGCGTAAAAAATGAGTTAGTCGGCGGTGTCACTACCTTCGCAACCATGGCTTACATCATCTTCGTTAACCCACAAATCATGGCCGCTTCAGGCATGGATTCAGGTGCGGTATTCGTCGCAACCTGTATTGGTGCTGCGATCGGCTGTTTGTTAATGGGGCTATTTGCCAACTGGCCAGTTGGACTTGCACCGGGCATGGGTTTGAACGCCTTCTTCTCGTTCACTGTTGTGAGTGAAATGGGTTATAGCTGGGAAGTGGCACTGGGTGCGGTGTTTATCTCCGGTATTTTGTTTGTCGGGATGAGTTTTTACAAAGTACGCCAATGGATAATTGAAAGTATCCCAGTGAGTCTGCGTTATTCCATGACAGCGGGTGTTGGTTTGTTCTTGGGTCTGATTGGCTTAAAAACGGCAGGTATTGTAGTGGAAAATCCAGCAACATTGGTTTCTTTAGGTGACTTCACCAAACCTGAAGCGCTACTGGCCGCTATTGCTTTCCTCATTATTTCGGTTCTGAGTGAGCGCAAAGTATTTGGTGCAGTGTTAATTGGTATTTTGAGTGTGACTTTGGTCGGCATGATGCTTGGCTTAGTGCATTACAACGGTTTCTTTGCTGCGCCACCAAGTTTAGCGCCTACGTTCCTAAAAATGGACATTATGGGCGCTCTCGATGTTTCAATGATCAGCGTTATCTTGGCCTTCCTTTTTGTAAACATGTTCGATACCGCTGGTACTTTGATGGGCGTGGCTGAGCGTGCAAACCTAACCAATCCTGAAACGGGAAAAATTGAAGGCCTGAGCAAAGCGCTTAAAGCCGACAGTATCTCAAGTGTGGCAGGTGCGTGTGTGGGTTGTCCGCCAGTCACCAGTTATGTAGAAAGTGCCGCCGGTGTTGCAGCAGGCGCACGAACAGGCCTATCTGCGATTGTGGTTGGCGTATTGTTCTTAGCGGCGATTTTTCTATCACCACTTGCAGGCATGATCCCAGCTTACGCAACTTCTGGAGCACTCATCTATGTAGCGTTCGTGATGATGAGCAGCATGCAGCACATCGACTGGAAAGACTTCACAAACGGTGCTCCTGCTGCCATTACGGCGCTAATGATGCCCCTAACGTTCTCTATCGCCAATGGTATCGCACTGGGTTTCATTACCTACACAGTGCTGAAGCTGGCGACAGGTAAAACAAAAGACGTTTCAATTTCGATGTACTTCCTAGCGGCTATCTTCATCGCCAAGCTCGTATTCATCGGCTAATCACCAAACGTAACTATCGCTTGGCCTGCTCGCAGGCCGAGCTATCAAGAAACAGGTTACAACACCATTTTTATGACCCTACGCAGTTTGTAGAAGTCAATGTTTGACCGCCAATCGCCTGTAAACGGAAACACAGGCAAAGGAATATCAAATGAAACTTCTTTACACCCTTAATGAAAGACCGCCGCATAGCTTAACCCTCCTACTCGCGCTGCAGCATATGCTCGCCTCAATCGGTGGCATTGTCGCAGTACCCCTTATTGTTGGAGCATCGATTGGCCTGCCTAACACGGAAATCGTTTCACTGATCAATGCGGCACTATTAGCCTCAGGCATCGTGACCGTCGCTCAGTGTCTCGGCTTTGGCCCTGTTGGTATTCGACTGCCCGTTGTGATGGGTTCGAGCTTTGCCTTTTTGGGCGTCGCCATTTCAATCGGCAACGAAGGCGGTGTCGCCGCGATCATGGGCTCTGCGCTAATCGGCTCGTTTGTGGTGATAGGTGCCAGCTTCTACATGGACAAGGTGCGTACGCTGTTCCCAACCGTGGTAAGTGGTGTGGTGGTTACCTTAATCGGCTTAACCATTTTACCGGTTGCCATGAATTGGATCGGCGACGCTCCAGCCAACACTGAGCAATTCGCCACCTTACCTAAACTGTTTCTAGCACTGGTCTCTTTGGGGATCGTGATTGGCGTATCGGTTTACTGTAAAGGCGCGGTGGCGGCCTCCGCTATCGTGATTGGTTTAGCCGGCGGTTACATTGTGGCGCTATCACTCGGCATGGTGAATCTAGATCAAATCAGTTCTGCCGCATGGGTTGGCGGGCCTGAGCCCTTCAAATATGGCTTTACGTTTTCTGTCAGCGCCATCATCAGCATGAGTTTGGTGTACATCGTGGTTATCGCTGAAGCAACCGGAGACTTCATGGCGCTAGGGAACAACTGCCATACTCAAGTCAGCGGTAAAGATCTAAAACGTGGATTACTGGGCGATGGGCTTGGTAGCACACTCTCTTCCATTCTCACCGCGATGCCATTGGCATCATTCAGCCAAAACGTCGGCATTGTCGGTATCACAGGTGTGGCAAGCCGTTACGTAGTAGCTGCAACGGGAGGTTTATTAATTTTAGGTGGCTTATTTCCGAAATTAGCCGCCATTGCCGTCACGATCCCGAAGCCAGTGTTAGGCGGTGTAGGATTTGTGATGTTCGGTATGATCGCCTACGCGGGTATCCGCATGTTGATAAAGGCCGCAGACACCAAACGAAATGCCTTGGTAATCTGTGTTGGTTTGGCGTCTGGCTTGGCAGTGACTTTCGAGCCCAGATTGTTGCAACACTTGCCGCATGATCTCGCTAACTTTCTTCACTCTGGCATTACAACCGGCACCATCATGACGGTTGTTCTAAACCTTGTATTGCCTAAATCTTCACGAGCAGAAGAACAAGAAGCGCTAGCCGAAAGCCACGCGCAAGTTGAACTCGAAATGAAAGAGCAAGCTGAAGAAACACTACACTCAGACGATCAATTAGGGGTTCAACAAGAAGCCAGTACAAACGTTCAAACGGCGACAGAAAGCCCAGAACCCAAAGCTAATTAGTTAATGATCGAGTTAACTGGATAAATCTTACACTAAATGGTTCGCTAACTCGCGTAAAACCGATTTCCGTAGAGTCGCGGGCGTAATGAGAACACTGAAAGTTTCTGCGCCCTTGGTTCATATTATCTTTCAACAACAAATACCACATAAAGACCCTCTTCCCTGAAAAGGCAGAGATGGCTAAGGACTACTATGAATGGACACCATCTGGATTAAGAATCCTCTCGCAATCTACACTGGCTCGCTGGCTGATGCAGAAGGCGGCATTGTCACTGAAGGTAATAAAATCATTGAATTGGTTGGCAAACACAAAGAGCCGACTTTGCCCGTAGATTACAGCGTCGATGCCTCTCGTCATGTTGTAATTCCTGGGCTTATCAATGCGCACCACCACTTCTATCAAACTCTAACGCGTGCCTACCCCGGCGCGCTCAATAAAGAGCTCTTCCATTGGCTGCAAAGCCTCTACCCGGTTTGGGCAAACCTCGATTCTGAGATGATGAGTCTTGCTACAGAACTGGCTCTGGTTGAGCTGATGATGTCGGGCTGTACCACCGCTTCAGATCACCATTACTTACTGCCAAACGGACTAGAACATGCCATCGATTTACAAGTCGAGGCCGCAGAGAAACTGGGTGTAAGGGCGATATTCACTCGTGGTTCCATGAGTCTAGGGGAAGATGAAGGTGGGCTACCGCCACGACACACTATTCAAACCGAACAAACCATTATTGATGACAGCCAACGCTTGATTCGTGATTACCACCAGCGTGATGAAGGGGCGATGATTCAAATCGCACTCGCGCCTTGTTCGCCATTCTCGGTCACCACCGATCTAATGAAAGAGACCGCCAAGATCAGTGAGCGTGAGAACGTGATGATGCACACGCACCTTTGCGAAACGCTGGATGAAGAGGATTTCTGTATAGAGAAGTTTGGTCTACGCCCTGTCGATTACCTAGAAGATGTAGGGTGGCTTAACGAACGCACTTGGCTTGCTCATGGTATTCACTTCAACATAGAAGAAATTAGACGCTTGGGTAAAGCAGGGATTGGTATTAGCCACTGCCCAACTTCCAACATGATGCTGGCTTCCGGTATTTGTAAGAACAACGATCTTGAAGCCGCTGGCGTAAAAGTCGGACTGGGTGTCGATGGTTCCGCCTCGAATGACGGCTCAAATATGATTGCCGAAGTGCGCATGGCCATGTACTTACAGCGCCTGCAGTATGGTTCGGCGAATGTGTCGCACTTTGACGCACTGCGCTGGGCAACGTCAGGCTCTGCCGCCGCAATGGGCAGAACCGACATTGGTACGCTAGAGGTCGGTAAACAAGCCGACATCGCGATGTTCAAACTCGATGATATTCGTTTCTCTGGCAGCCACGATCCACTGGCTGCCCTACTACTTTGTGGAGCTCAACAAGCGGATAAGGTGATGGTAGCCGGAAAATGGCGAGTTAATGATGGGGCTGTAATTGGCGTAGACATGGAGCAATTAATGCACCGACACCATGCTGCTGCAATGAAGCTCGGCAAGCTGGCGATGAATAACAACTAACTAAGATACTTGCCCATCAAAGACTATAGACCAAAGCGAACGGCTTTGGTGGGTAAACTTATAAGCATTAGAAAACACCCGCAAGCATCCCAAAAAATCTGCAAACATGATTGCCTCTCAATCTGTATCAATCTATTTCTTTAAATAGTTCCACCTTTATTAAACCGGAAATATAAATATTAACTAATAAAAGACAATCTAATTGAATATTATCTAATTTAACCACACCTAATATAAGATCACCTAATAAAACATTCGCTAATAAAAATAACTAATAAAAATTACCGTCAGTATAAAAACACCCGTACATTGTTTGGCACAGATCAAATTTAAAACGCTCGTTCTATTTATATATCCATCAGATTAATCAACATATTCAGTAATAACTAAAACAATACAGATAATTATATTTCTATCACTTATCGCATTTATGAATAGAATAAAAACCTCTCGAGACCTTTCCACATCTATGCTAACAAAAGACACAAGAGTAGTGACTTAAATATCATTAAACTCAATAGATCAACAAACAATCAACATTAATTCAAATATGCGATCTGGGTGGAACTTTTCATTATAAATCTGCTATAGATTGGCCAAATATTATAAAAACAAAAAGCATATTAAAGGAGTTAATTTAAAAACCATAAAATAATTATAAGAATGAAAGTATAAAAATATTCAATAACCCTTCATAAATATTTAAAAATGCCATCAAGTGGTAGGGGGATTATTGTCTTTGCAAAAAGCTAATAACAAATCTAACAGGGCTAAACGATGAAAAAAATCACAAAAACACTCGTATTATCTTCGATCTCAATTGGGCTACTTTCCTCTTTTTCACTCACTTCTCAAGCCGCTCCAGTTCAAATCAACCAAGCGTCAGCTGAACAAAACATACCTCAAGTTACCTACGACACGATCATTGGTGAGAATGGCGTCTTTATCGATTTAGAAACTGACAACTTTATTCTTAAGCAACAAGAGTGGTATCAGATTCAAGCCTATGTAGAAGGTGCTTTGGCCCTACCCGTGACAGAAGCCAGTATGAAGTCGACTTTAAGTATTCCTAACGACATTCCTTTTTCTAATTTCCAAGCACTGGTTCAGCAATATTCAAGTATTCACGATACCGCCTTCTATTGGAAAAAAGACCTTTACCCAAGCATCGTTGATCTTTCATTAAGTTTGGCCAATTACGTGCAAATCAAAGACTATATGCTCAACCCTTTGAGCGATGCTTTAAATGAAATGTTAGCCAAAGCATTCTCTCCCTTGCCGGAAGATATAGAAGCGGTTGAACGCAATAGAAAGGTGGCGATCGCTTACCTGAAAAGCCTGCAGAGTTTTTCCATGAGATACCAACAAGAAGTGTCTGACGTTGGCGGTAATCTATTGGAATTTTCAGCAACTTTAGATACACAAAAATTGCAGTTAGATGTATTAGAAAACACTCACAACGGTTACCTGAGCGATGATGGCAGTGCGCTTCAACAACGAGTGAATGACATCAACGCGCGTATTACTCAACTCAATAAAGATTACACTCACTACGTTACGGTCGCCTCTACCGCAGTGACTTATGCTTGGTTCCCTCTGGTTGCAGGACCAATCATGGGCGTATACGGCGATAAAGCAGAAAAAGCGCGTAAGCTTCGTAACGAATTACAAAGTGAAGTAAAAGAGCTTCAAGAGCAATTAACTTATACGCAGAAAATATATAACTCTTATCATCGCTCTTCAGAGAGTATCGATATGATTTCTCAACAAATAGAAAGTGCGATTCCACATATTAATAAGCTGAAACTAAATTGGCAGAAAATGAATGCCGACTTTACTTCACTGCTCGTTGCCTTAGAACAAGCCCAAAATAATGCCGACATCATGAAAGACGACGCAATGCTTGGCGCAATAGGCGCTCTTGCCAATACAACGGTTGCAGAAAGCAACTGGAGTAATATTAGTGAGAAAGCAAAAGCGTTCGCAAACAATGCATATATCCAAGAAATGGAATAGTCCATAGGCCTCTCGATCATATAGAAACACAAAAAATATAACGCAATAGCCAAAAATATATCCCTAACAGAAAGCCGCACCTTATCAAAATTAAGGTGCTGGCTTCTGCTACCCAAAATTTGGCAAATACTAATTTCGACAGGACATAAATATGAGACTTCTACCTATTATTATTTCTCTTTCATTCTCTCCACAGGCTTTTTCTAGCGATTGGCTTGAACTGAACAATTTACCCAATTCAACCGAATACCCCACTTGGGTTCAATCGGCCTATTCCGATGTTGGCGTCCTATCTCGTTCCACATCCGATTTACACATCAACCTCAGTGATTGGATAGCAGAACAAAACCTTTACGTCACTCAACCCTCAAAAATCGTCATTTTTGCAGATACCATTGAAATTCCAGATAATTTCAACTTGCTTGTAAACAACCAAAACATCCTTATTTTTGCACGAAAAATCGTTGGCCAAGGCACGCCGACGTTTGTGCTCGGACAGCAAGGCTCTGCAGCCTCAATTTCTGTGATTGCCGGCGAAATAGAAACACCGATTAATGTACTCGCTTTCCAAAGCGATGGCAGCATTACACGAGACGCCCTAACAGGAAAAACTGGTGATGGCGAATCCGTGGTATTGGCAGGAGAACACTACCGAAGAACGACCATTGAATCGAACATTACTGGGCAAATGAAACTGGCTACTGAACCTTTTACAGACATTGTTAATCGCTCTTTTGATATGGCGGCCAGCTTATACGATACCAACCCAGAGCTTAGCCTCGACCTCATCAACTGGATTGAACAGAACTTGCGTTACTCAGGTTCAGTGGTTGAAGACGACCCGATTCTTTCCGACCTTTACCTACAAACGGTCGCGTTCAAGCAATTCATTAGCTTCAGCACCAAAGAGAGCAATTACGTTCCTTATCTCGACAAGGTGTTATATCAAGATAAATACGAAGCCTATTTGAACGCTATGATCGCGTATCAAACTCAATGGGACATTATTCAAGATAGAAACACGGTCATTGAAGACAAAATTGAAGCTGCTAAGTTAGCACTCGCTAACATCGAAGACGTTCTACGCGCTCAGAGTTCGATCATCACACAAACCCAATCCAACATAGACAAGATAGGCGATAGCCTGACCGAGGTCGATAGCCAATATAAAGCACAAGAACTGGTCACTCTCAGTTCAAGAACCACTTATTTAGTTGGTGTAGAAAATTGGAAAACCCAACAACAACTCAATGCGGCTCTAGCAATATTCAAAGCAATAGCCGAAATTGGAAGTGCCGTGAGTGGGGTATTCACAGGCAACCTTTCTGGTGTGAATGATCTCACCGAACAGTTGGCTAAAACACCTGAAGCATTAGAAAAAGCGAAGAACCTCGTCACCAATATCAAGTCCGTCACAGGCATTATTGATAGCGTGACCAAAACGATTTCTGGCATTTCTCAGTTAACCGCGGATATTAAATCAACCATCAAGCTCCAGAAGGTATCTGAAGCGATGGATGGCTTTAACTTCAACATCCCAACCATCAATGAAAGCAATCTGGCGTGGGATCTGATGATCACCGAGATCCGCAGCAACTTAAGATATGCCGATAGCTTAGGTATCAAAGGAGCAAGACAATACTTACTCGAACTCGAAAAGCAGGTGCTTCTGGGTAAGGCAATTAACATCACGCAGCTTAACTTTGCTCACGAGCAAGCGAAGTTGGTAGACCTCTTGCTCACCAATAATGTGACTATCAATCAACAGCAAAGATTGAACGGTGCGATCGAGGGTTATCAAGTAGACACCGACAGCTTCGATTCGATTGAACGTGAACTATCACGAGTATTGATGCACTTCAAGCGTCCGATGTTCGTTGCTTTGTCTAACTATGTTCAGGCATACGAATATTGGGCATTGAAGCCAAGCGAAGTTACGCCTTCTCTGAATAAAAGCTACTTGGACTACCAGTTTGATTTGGCTACTGTCGAAAGTGAGTATGTAAATGCTCTGTCTTCTTTCCAACCAGCACCACAAGATTTCACCATCGACAACTACACCATTTCTAGCCCCAAGCAACTAGAGAGCTTTGCAACAACCGGACAACTAAACTTCACCATTCCACTAGAACAAGTCCAATTGTGTTCGTTTGACCGCGTTAGGCTTTCCACGGTACGAGTGTTTTTAGAGGGTGAAAACTTACCTTATGGCAAGCAACTCAACTTACGAGTTTCCAGTTCGGGTAACTATTTAGACCGATATGAGAACAAGGACTACCAGTTCAGTTCTAACCCTGTTTCACGCGCATTCTATTACCGCCTAGATGATCCAACAACCAACGATGTTAGCATCATCACCGATGGTGCCGTGGCGAATAAATTCGAATACGCCTACTTCCAACCCACTCCGTTTTCATCATGGAATGTAACACTCAACAACTTTGATAAAACCGATCAAGCGAACAACCAGTACCTAAAAAATATCGAACAGGTTCGGGTCGAATTCTTAGGTAGCGGTATCCCTAACGGGAATAGTTGCTCTAATTAGCTAAGTGCTATTTAGTTAACCAAAGCGTTGCTTTAATCCAAAGGACCGAGGTTCAAGGGCTAAGCCAGTAACAAAAAGGCCGACATTACGTCGGCCTTGTTCATTCTTTTAGATTTTAAGAACTAGGTTTACATCCTAATCCATCAAACTCTTCGATTTAATCGCCTTCTTAGAAAGCTCTTTCGCGAACTCAGTGATGTCTGCTTCAAACTCAGCGACGCTTTGACGGATTTCATCCAATTGAACCGTCTGCATTACGCGGCTTTCCATTACGATTTGGCCGTTAACAATCGTGGTGTCGATGTTGCTTGGGTTCGCTTGATAAACCAAAGTCGCGTATGGATCGTAACTTGGCATCATGTTCGCCGATTGTGTCTCTACAATCACGATGTCCGCCTTCTTACCCACTTCAAGAGAACCAATTTGGTCTTCCATGTGTAGGGCTTTTGCACCACCTAATGTCGCCATCTCAATCACTTGTTCAGGGATCATGATGGTGCGGTCTGAATGCTTTAAGCGTTGCATGTTTGCTGCGTAGCTTAATGTGCGCATGATATCGACTTGGTTAGAGCTCATTGGGCCGTCGGTTCCTAAGCCAATGCGCATGTCAGCACGGTACATATCCCATGCAGGGGCAATGCCTGTCGCTCCTTTGGCGTTTGCCATTGGGTTGTATGAGATACCCGCGTCAGCTTGCTTGAGAAGCTTTTGGTCGTTCTCTGAAAGGTGGATACCGTGAGCAATCACTACGCGCTCGTCTAGCACACCAATTTCATCCATGTATTCAACTGGTGATGCCGCTTTGGTTTCGTCTTTGATACGCTTTTCTTCATTCGGGAATTCAGCGACGTGAATTAACACCGGTACATCGTATTGAGCAGACAGCTTGTTGATTTCTTGCAGCTTATCTTTGCTCACGGTGTACACCGCGTGTGGCGCATAAGCAGGCGTGATTAGCTCATCGTTTTTGTATTGTTCGATAAAGCCTTTGGCGTATTCAATGCCGCCATAAGGTTCTTTGGCATCGACTACTGGGAACTTAATCACGGTTTCACCGAGCACAGCACGTAAACCCACTTCTTTGGTCGCTTTGGCCATTTCGTCCATGTGGTAATACATATCGGCGTAAGTGGTTACTCCGCTCTGTGCCAATTCGATAGAGCCAAGCTTGGTTGCATTGTAAATCAGTTCACGGCTTAACTTTTCGGCTTCTAGAGGGAAGAAGTAAGCGAACAAGCGGTTCGAGATGCCCTCTTCCCCTAAGCCACGAAACGCAATCATCGGTAAATGGTTGTGCGCGTTCACCATGCCCGGCATAACGATCCCATCTTGAGCATCAATCACTTTTTCAGCGCGGTATTGAGTGATCAAATCCTCGTTACCGACTGCGATGATCTGGTTGTTTTTCACCACTACAACGCCATCTTCAATCACATCCATTTTTGAATTGATCGTGAGAACCTGTCCATTGGTGATGATCAGATCGGCGTTGTATGTTTGCGTCGCTACCGTCGAACCACAACCTGCCAGTAGAACTGTACTGATGGTGCATGCCAAGCTTTTAAGCGTCATTGCTAAACCTATATGTTGTGCGTGTAATATTGTTAGCAGGTTAGTCTTTTCCTTTAGAAAAAAGAGCACCGCTAAATTTTTGCGACACTATAACCTTACCTTTAAATAAAATGGCATACCTAATCGAGCCAAATTCGAGATAAATGAGTTATTGCACAACAGGTCACAAAAAGTATCTTTACGCTTGTCGTCGCTCATGTGCAAAAACGAAAAAGGCCTGCAATCGCAGACCAAAAAAAACGTTCAAACAACGTTAGCTTTTCACACCACAGCCTTTAATCACTAACTGTGTAATGAACTCCGCGGCGTCGGCATAATCTTTATCATCGAGCTTATCTTTCTGCATTACGCTGCAAATCTGCCAGCCAAAATCGGCGTAGGTTTGAGTCGCCGCCCATATGGTAAACATCAAGTGGTGTGCAGGAACATCGTCCATTAGACCTTGCGCCGACCACGTTGAGAACTTATCGAGGATCATCTGGGATTGCTTATATAGTTCGTCACCAATCTCTTTCGGCAATACTTTAGCGCCAGACATCACTTCGTTTGCAAATACCTTAGAGGCGTGTGGATGGTCACGAGAAATGATCAACTTAGTTTGAATATATTGAGATAGGGCTTCAACAGGGTCGCTGAGCTCTTCAATCGGACGAGATGCCTCTAACAAGGGTTGAGTGACGGTTTCTAGAACGGCATTGTAGAGCTTATCTTTGGAGCTGAAATAATAGAATACATTAGGTTTAGGGATGTCGGCCGCTTTCGCGATATCAGCCATTTTTGTTGCGGCATATCCATGAGTAGCGAATTGTTCACACGCGACTTCGATGATTAAATCTTGATTCTTTTGTCTGATCCTAGACATATTACACCCTTTACAGCTCGTTACTGAAATCATAGTAATCAACGTGCTTGATTAGTCCAGAAGATAATTTCAGAACTCAAGGTCACCGCATTGATAACCATAAAATGGCCGCTCTATTTGTTAAGAAGCGACCATTCCATACTGTGTTTTTGAACTGTTCAAATTAAAGAATCAATATCGCACGAAAGTCATTCACATTGGTCAACGTCGGCCCAGTGGTAAGAAGCACATCGACTTGCTTGAAGAAATCGTAGCTGTTATTCGCATCGAGATAGCCTTGCGCTTTAAGCGACAGGCTCGAACCTTGTTGCCATGTTTGAGGTGTGATCCACGCGCCCGCATTGTCTTCCACACCATCAATCCCGTCGGTATCGGCGGCTAGAGCGAAGATATTGTCTTGGCCTTTAAGCTCATTATATAAACTCAACAAGAACTCACAATTACGCCCACCGCGACCATTGCCTTTAACGGTTACCGTGGTTTCACCGCCAGATAGCAATACACAAGGCGTCTCAAATGGGTGCTTATTATTGGCCACTTGCTTAGCCAGCGCAGCGTGAACCTTCGCGACATCTCGCGCTTCCCCCTCTATGCAATCACTCAACACATAAGCGGGAATACCCAAGCCTTCAGCCTCTGCAGCCGCAGCTTCCAATGCCGACATCGGGGTGGCGATAATATGGTGCTCGGCGTTTTTCCAACACTCATCATCCGGTTTCACTGTCTCTGATTCTGGGTTGTTCAACCATTCGAATGCCGAAGGTGGTGTTTCAATTCGATAGCGTTCCAGTATTGCCATCGCATCAAAGCGAGTGGTGATGTCTGGTACGGTCGGACCCGATGCAATCACACTGATGTCATCGCCCGGCACATCTGAAATCGCCAAAGAGACCACTCTTGCTGGGTAAGCAGCCTTTGCTAATCGCCCACCTTTGATTGAAGATAGATGCTTACGCACGCAGTTCATCTCATCAATAGCGGCCCCTGATTTAAGCAACGCCTTATTGATTTGTTGCTTCTCTGCCAAGCTGATGTCGCCGCCGGGCAAGCTTAGTAATGCAGAGCCTCCACCAGACAGTAGGCAAATCACTGTGTCGTCAGCGCTCAAGCCACTCACCAATTGCAGCATACGTTGGCTCACTTCTAAACCCATCGCATCTGGCACGGGGTGCGCGGCTTCAATCACCTCAATATGTTCGCAAGGGGCGGTGTGTTCATAACGAGTCACCACCAAGCCTTCAAGATCACGCAGTGCAAGGTCTTGTTGTTTCTTTGCCTGCCAAACCGCTTCAAGCTCTGCTGCCATTGATGCGGCTGCTTTTCCTGCTCCTATCACCACAGTTCGCCCAGCTTGGTTAGCAGAGCGATAAAAAATGTCTTGAGGAAGAAAAGGTTCGATGTGATTTTTAGGTAGCGCCTCGTTAACGGCACTGGAGAAAAGGGTTTGCAGAAACTGCTTAGCATCAATGTCCATCAGCCACTCCTTAGTTGACGGAGAAAAAAAGAACCCCGATACAAGGCCAAAGGGTGCCTGCTAAGATCAAGTTGGAAAGGAACAACTTCAACCTCTGCCTCGTATCAGGAACGCGTATAAAAGGAGACGAAACTACGCGATTTATAAACAAACTGTTTGAAACTGTTGGGCTACGAATCGATAGCAGCCCTAATTAATTAACGGATAATCGGTTGATTGATTAACCACTAAACGGACAAACCGTTAACTAGATTAACGAATCGAGTGGTCAGAACGTTTCTCTATCGCTTGGATAAGCGCAGAGTGATCCCAACCTTCGCCGCCCATTTCGGCACACTCGCCAAACAACTCCTGAGCATTAGCCGTATTCGGCAGTGCAACACCCAATTCTTGTGCGCCCGTTAGTGCTAAGTTCAGATCTTTCTGGTGAAGCGAGATTCTAAAGCCTGGATCAAAGGTGCCTTCAACCATACGCTCACCGTGTACTTCCAAGATCTTAGAGTTAGCAAAGCCTCCTAATAGAGCCTGACGTACGCGTGCTGGATCAGCACCGGCTTTCGAAGCAAAGACTAACGCTTCAGACACGGCTTCGATATTCAGAGCAACGATTATTTGGTTAGCCACTTTACAGGTTTGGCCTGCACCGTTACCACCTACCAGCGTGATGTTCTTACCCATGATTTCGAACAGAGGTCGTGCTTTATCAAAGGCGTCTTGCTCACCGCCCACCATTATAGTCAGCGCTGCATTGATAGCGCCTACTTCGCCACCTGATACCGGAGCATCAAGGTATGAAGCACCGCCTTCGTTAATTCGCGCTGCAATTGCTTTGGTCGCGATTGGCGAGATCGAACTCATGTCGATAACCAGTTTTCCAGCTGCTCCGCCTGCCATTAGGCCTTTCTCAACACCGTTGTCACCAAACAGGACATCTTCAACTTGAGGGGTATTCGGCACCATTAGGATAATGATATCTGCTGCTTCAGCCGCTTCCGCTGGTGAGTGGCAGACCGTTGCACCCGCTGCCACAAGATCGGCAGGTGCTGCATTAAAGTGGTCCGACAGAATCAAATCGTGACCTGCTTTTTGAAGGTTACTCGCCATAGGTTTACCCATGATACCAGTTCCGATAAATGCAATTTTAGACATGTTGTTCTCCTTAACGTTTGAAGGTTACCAGACGCAATTAACGGTACTGGTTTAGCCAACCAAGGCCTTCTGTCGTTGTCGTTTTCGGTTTGTATTCGCAGCCAACCCAGCCTTGATAACCAAGCTCATCAAGGTAGTTCAGTACGAATGGATAATTGATTTCTCCGGTACCCGGCTCATGTCGACCCGGGTTATCAGCCAGCTGCACGTGAGCGATTTGGCCAATGTTCTGCTGCATGGTTGGCGTAAGGTCGCCTTCCATAATCTGCATGTGATAGATATCGTATTGGATAGAAAGGTTATCGCTCCCTACCTCTTTAATGATCGCTTTGGCTTGCTCGGTGGTGTTCAAGAAGAAGCCCGGAATATCACGGGTATTGATCGCTTCTATCACTAAGCGGATACCTTCTGCTGCTAGCGCGTTCGCCGCGTAACGCAGGTTAATCACAAATGCCGATTGCGCATCTTGTTGGGTCACACCTTGTGGAACAATCCCTGCCAAGCAATTCACTTGAGTACAACCCAGTGCTTTTGCGTAAGCGATGGCTTTAGGTACACCCGCTTGAAACTCTTCAACTCGTGCTGGATCTACTGCGATACCACGGTCGCCTGCGTCCCAGTCACCCGCAGGCAAGTTGAATAGCACTTGCTCTAGGTTATTAGCGTCGAGCTTTGCTTTGATTGCCTGAGCATCAAAGGCGTAAGGGAAAAGGTATTCGACACCTTGAAAGCCCGCTTCTGCGGCAGCTTCAAAGCGATCCATAAAATCAACTTCCGTGAATAACATTGACAAGTTTGCTGCAAATTTTGCCATGACTCTGTCCTTATTCTTTATCTGTAAAAATCTGGTTATTTGTAGTAAAGCCTCGCTCTATTGGAGACTTTCCGTAGAGCTAAACCTCAACTCTACGGATACACATTACTTAATAATTACTTGAACGCCAGCGCCGTTGGGGCATCGCCGCGGCTTTCGGCAAGCGGTTCAAATTCGTTAATAGCATTGATCTCAACGCCCATCGCAATGTTGGTTACTCGCTCAAGAATCAGCTCAACAACAACCGGTACCTTATGCTTGTTCATCAGTTCTTTGGCTTGCTCAAACGCAGCAGCAATTTGCTCTGGTTCACGAACTCGAATCGCCTTACAACCTAAACCTTCAACAACCGCGACATGGTCAACACCGTAGCCTTCAAGCTCTGGCGCATTCTGGTTATCAAACGCCAGTTGTACACAATAATCGATGTCAAATTGGCGCTGCGCTTGGCGAATCAATCCTAAGTAGGAGTTGTTCACTAACACATGAATGTATGGCAAGTTAAATTGCGCGCCAACGGCCAGTTCTTCGATCATGAATTGGAAATCGTAGTCACCAGAGATGGCAACGATATCGCGATTTGGATCAGCTGCTCTTACACCCAATGCGGCTGGTGTTGTCCAACCTAGTGGGCCAGCTTGACCACAGTTGATCCAGTTACGCGGCTTATAAACATGCAGGAACTGAGCGGCAGCGATTTGCGACAAACCAATGGTGCTCACATAGCAAGTGTCACGGCCAAATGCCTTGTTCATCTCTTCATAAACACGCATCGGTTTCATTGGTGCTTCATCGAAATTGGTTTTACGCAGCATGGTCGATTTGCGTTCCTGACACTCGCTTGCCCAAGCATTTCGGTTCGGCAACTTGCCAGCGTCACGCCACTCTTGCGCCACTTCGACCATTAGCTCTAGCGCCGCCTTAGCATCAGAGACAATGCCTAAATCTGGACAGAACACTCGACCAATTTGAGTCGGTTCAATATCTACATGTACGAATTTTCGGCCTTCGGTGTAAACATCCACAGAACCTGTATGACGGTTTGCCCAACGGTTACCCACCCCAAACACAAAATCAGAGTTGAGCATGGTTTCGTTACCGTAACGATGGGACGTTTGTAGCCCCACCATGCCCGCCATTAAGTCATGGTCATCTGAAATAGAGCCCCAACCCATCAAGGTTGGAATCACAGGAACTCCGGTGATTTCTGCAAACTGTTGGAGCAATTCAGATGCGCCAGCGTTAATCACGCCACCACCCGATACAATCAGCGGTTTTTCCGATTGAGACATCATAGTTAATGCTTTCTCAACCTGCGCGCGAGTTGCTTGCGGTTTGTAAGGTTCTAGCGGTTCATAGGTATCGATATCAAACTCAATCTCAGCCAGCTGAACATCAATCGGTAGATCAATCAAGATTGGACCCGGACGACCCGAACGCATTAAATGAAAGGCTTTTTGAAATGCGCGTGGCACTTGTGCAGGTTCCAGCACCGTGGTTGCCCATTTAGTGACTGGTTTAGCGATAGATTCAATGTCGACCGCTTGGAAATCTTCTTTATGAAGACGAGCTCGGGGCGCTTGGCCTGTGATACATAGAATTGGAATCGAATCAGCAGACGCAGAATAAAGACCCGTGATCATGTCCGTTCCCGCAGGACCAGAGGTACCAATACACACACCTATATTGCCTTGATTAGTACGCGTGTACCCTTCAGCCATATGGGATGCACCCTCTACGTGACGAGCTAAGACGTGGTCGATTCCTCCGAGCTTTTTCATAGCCGCATACATAGGGTTTATTGCTGCGCCGGGAACACCAAATGCGATGTCTACACCTTCACGTTTAAGCACCTCTACCGCTGCTTCAATCGCTTTCATAATTGCCATTCGAACCTCCATTTCAGATTGTATACAATTAAACTAACTTTTGTGTACTATGAACCATCCTCGCTATTTATCAACCCCAGAATGAAACAATTTTGTTACATCGACCCATCGCATTAAGTACGCACTCACCCTGAAAAGCTTACAATTCATTGTTTTACATAAAATATCTTTACGTAAAAATAAATTACAAAAAGATCAAATGATAAATAAATGTTAAATACCGTTTGCTTGTTTACAATTTCTACAATATAAATATCCTTAAAAATAGCATTTTGTATACAAAGTTACATCGTATTGTTTAAAGGAGACAACAATGATGAATGACGTAAAAGAGAGAGAAGAAGTACAATGTATGCAGGTACTTGGGAAGATGGACAACTCCGAGTACAAAGAGATCTTGTCTAAAGATGCATTAAAATTCTTAGAAGCTCTCGTCAATAAGTTTGGAGATCGCCGTCATACCCTGCTAAGTGACCGTGACGTAAAACAAGCTCAATATGACGAGGGTGAGTTACCCAATTTTAGAAAAGACACCATTTCCATTCGCCAGAATAAAGAGTGGAAAGTGGCAACACCGCCGCCAGAGTTACTGGATCGACGCGTAGAGATCACCGGACCTATCGAAAGAAAGATGGTGATCAACGCGCTAAACTCAGGCGCGAAAGTCTTCATGTGTTGCTTTGAGGATGCCTCTTCCCCGACTTGGGCCAATATGGTCGAAGGGCAAATCAACCTAAGAGACGCCAACCTTGGCACCATTAGTTATTTCGATGAGAAGAAGCAGAAGCGTTACCAATTAAACGACGATCCTGCACTGCTGATCGCACGCCCACGAGGGATCCACCTTCCTGAGCAATCCATCCAATTCAACAATCAGCCTATCGGCGGTTGCTTGATGGACTTCGCTTTATACTTTTTCCACAACTATCAATCACGTGCACAACAAGGCTTAGGCGTTTACTACTACATTCCCAAGCTTGAGAGCATGGAAGAAGCACAGTGGTGGGACGATATTTTCAGCTTCACCGAAAACTATTTCCACGTACCCAAAGGCACAATTCGTGCGACAGTTTTGATTGAGACACTTCCAGCCGTATTCCAAATGGAAGAGATCTTGTACGCCATGCGTGATCATATCGTGGCAATGAACTGTGGCCGTTGGGATTACATCTTCAGCTACATCAAAACGCTGAAAAACCATAAAGACCGCATCCTGCCTGACCGCCATGGGATCGGTATGGATCAAGAATTCCTCAACGCCTATAGCCAACTACTGGTGCGTACTTGTCACGCTCGTGGCGCACTGGCGATGGGTGGTATGTCGGCTTTTATTCCAGCAAAAGATCCGCAAGAAATGGCGCGTGTCACCGCCAAGGTTATCGAAGATAAGCAAAGAGAATCTCAGAACGGACACGACGGCACATGGGTCGCGCACCCTGCACTGGTTGATTTGGCAATGTCGATCTTTGATAAGCACTTAGATGGCAAAGTAAACCAAGTGGATTTCCAAAGCCCAGAGCATGTGATCAATGCCGACTCGTTGCTAAAACCTTGTGAAGGCAGCCGCGACGAAGCAGGAGTACGTAAAAATATACGCATTGCGCTGTATTACATTGAGGCTTGGATCCAAGGCTATGGTTGTGTACCTATCTACGGCCTTATGGAAGATGCCGCGACCGCTGAGATATCGAGAGCCAATATTTGGCAATGGATCCACCACGGGGTAACACTCGATGATGGCCAAACCTTTACCAAATCACTATTCCACTCTTGGCTTTACCAAGAGCTAGACACCATAAAACATGAAGTCGGAGACTCGCGCTATGCAGCAGGTCGATTTGAAGAGACAGCTGATCTTTTCTATCAACTTTCTACAGCCGATGAGTTCGCTGCCTTCCTAACTTTACCCAGCTATGGGCTGTTACAAGAGTCCAGTTAGGACTCTTGTACCGAACTGAATCAGTCGATGATATTCACAAACAAGAGTAATGATTGGCTGACTTAGCTTGGTACACGGCCCCTTGAAAAACTAGGAGATAACATGGGAAGTTTGACTCTACAACAAGCGTTAACCATCATTGATGGCACCTTAAAAGCAGGAAACAAGATCCACACAGAACCTTTGACGGTCGCCGTCTTAGACAGCGGTGGCAAGCTGATTTCTTTGCAACGTCAAGACGGCTCTAGCATGATGCGACCAGACATCGCGATTGCTAAAGCGTGGGGAGCACTCGCACTGGGTTGTTCCTCTAGAAAACTCGCCCAAGATGCTGACAACCGACCAGCATTTATCTCCGCCGTAAACGTACTGGCACACGGAAACATGGTGCCAGTACCAGGGGGCCTACTGATTCGAGATAAGGATAAAACAGTACTTGGTGCGATTGGCGTCAGCGGTGACATCTCAGACATCGATGAGAGCTGCGCCATTAATGGTATTGGCTGTGCAGAACTGTTCAGTGACGAGATGCTGCAAGCTTAATTCGCTGTACTTGAAGTTCTGAGACAAGAATAAAAAAACCGAAGCCTGAGCTTCGGTTTTTTTATTCATAAGTTGCGCCAACAACACTAACGAATAACGTGTGATTAGACAAAGAGCACTAACGAACAAGAACCATTAAGCGCGTCCATTTGGTGTCTTGCTTCAGCTTGTTAGACAGCCAGTAATCAACACTAAACGACCCCGCGCCAAGTACCGCTAACGCCAAATACCCACCAGCAACTGAGACGTTTTTGTAGAAATGAATCATTTGACCAGACGAACTTGGGTCGAAGTGAAACATAACACCGGAAACCAAAGAGAAAAACGCTATCGACAACGCAGTAAAGCGAGTCATAAATCCAGCTAAAATCGCAAGTCCACCACCGAGTTCAAGCAAGATAACCAAAGGCAACAAGTAAACGCTGATGCCTTGAGATGCCATGTATCCCGCCGTTCCTTCATAGCTAAATAGCTTTCCCCAACCCGCTTGAATAAACAAGTAAGCCAATAAAATGCGAGCGAAAAAAATCGGTGTGTCGTTCAATCTAGTGTTCATAGTTCTAAGCCTTGATAAGTTTCATTGCCGATAGGTTATTCGACTTAGCATTAAGATGATAACGAGAAAAATAGAACAACTTGTTTGAAATTTTAGTAGACATACTCGCATACAAATTACTGACTAAATGCGAAGATTGACCAGCTTCTATGCTGTTACCATTGGCTGAAATTCATTGAACACTTGCTTTGAAAAAGTCAGAGAAGTAAACCCATTTAACAAACACAAAAAAACCGAAGCTCATCACTTCGGTTTTCAAATCAGTTCGAGTTAACTCACGTCGGTTACTCGTACGCGCTCAACCATGTTTTCAGAATTTGGTTGGTGTTCTTCTTCTGACTCGCAGACAATGATTTAACCAGTTTTTTCTGCATTTCGACATGTTCTGTCATCATTTGATCAATCAGAATAAGACCATCTTTGGTTAACTGGACACTCACGCTGCGTCTGTCTTCTTTACTGTGTTCACGACTGATTAGCCCTTTAGCTTCTAGCTTATCAAGGCGATTGGTCATCGCGCCAGATGTCAGCATCATGGATCCAATCAGTTCAGATGGCGTCAGTCGGTAAGGCTTTCCAGAACGTCGCAACGTCGCCAGCACATCAAACTCACCCAGCTTCATATCGTATTTTTTATGAAGCTCGGCAACTTGCGTCTCCATATACTTGGCAATACGCATAATCCGGCCCATCATTGCCATTGGCTCAGTTTCTAGCTCAGGCTTTTCCTTTGCCCATTGCTCTACTACGCGGTCGATAGCATCCATTTGCAATCTCGCTCCGTTATTAGTCTTAATCACTTCAAACTAGTTTAACATAAAGATACTTTACAACCACTAGTTCTCAGTATACAGTTCACACTATAGTTATCTTAACGTAAAGATATTTTAAATGAATATATTATTAGCAATGATCCCCGCGTTTTTTTGGGGAACAACCTATGCAGTAACACAATTTACGCTACAGGAGTGGCCACCATTATTATTGGGTGCTTTGCGTGCGTTACCTGCCGGTTTGTTATTGCTAGCAGTCAAACCAACACTGCCTAAAAAAGGCGAGTGGCAGATCATTTTCACATTGGGCCTTATCAATATCGCGACCTTCTTTGGCTTGATCTTCGTGATGGCGCTAACGCTGCCTTCGGCAATCTCTGGCGTGGGTATGATATCTGTGCCTGTATTCGCAATGATCTTCCATTGGGTAGTGAAGAAGCAACGTCCGCATTTGATTCAAGCCCTTTCTGGTATAGGCTTGATCACCTTAGCGTGGATTCTATTTAACCCAAGTCAAATCGCTTTGAACCCAATCGGTTTAGGTGCGATGTTCGCGGCAATCATGTGTATCGTAATCGGCAGCAGCATTACCAAATCATTAGGTAACCGCATGCATTGGTGGAAGGTATTAACTTGGCAGCTCATTCTAGGCGGTACGATTTTGTCTGTCGCATCTGGCGTCCATGCGTTCATCGACCCGCAGCCTTATGTTAACGCTGTCACTCATTTCGATACGCGTAATGCAATGGGTCTACTGTGGGTAATTGGACTGAACACAGCACTTGGTTACGGCATGTACGTATGGTTGCTACAACGTATGTCTGTGGTTGATTTCACCTTCGGTGGTATCGCCAACCCAGTGGCTGGTATCGTGACAGGAATGGTGTTGATGGGCGAATCGTTCACTGCGGTTCAATACTCATTGATGACAGGTATGATCGTGATGTCACTGCTACCCCAGTTGATTCTTGCAATCCGACAACCCAAAGCGGTCAAGCCCGTTACACAGTAAATCTTACTGATAACCCCGCTCTAGTACTTACAAAAAGCTCCAGTATCACTATTGGAGCTTTTGCGTATCTCATCAGAACGATACCGAGTTAGCGCCAGCTAAAGACACGAACTTCGTTTCCTTCTTCCGGCTTCTTGGGAATATTCAATGAAAGTGCAAGAGACATTGCCGCCATAACGGCACCAATATAGAAAACCGTTGCAGGAGATGATAACCAAATCACACCAAACACGACTGGAATCACAACCGCTGCAATATGGTTAATAGTGAAAGAGACACCGGCAGTTGATGCCATATCCGCTGGGTCAGCAATTTTCTGAAAGTAGGTTTTAATTGCCAAAGCGAGTGCAAAGAATAAGTGATCAACCACATAGAGCGCAGCCGCCCACTCGGCGCTTTGTACCAAACCATAACCGACAAACACACCAATTAGGCCTACGTATTCGAAAATCAATGCCTTACGCTCGCCCACTACACCAATAAATTTACCTATACGTTTTGCGAACAAGAAGTTAAATAGGTAGTTAACTAAGAACAGTAGCGTTACGTCAGCGGCTGAGTAGCCGAACTTCTCGACCATCAGAAACCCCGCGAATACGGTAAAAATTTGTCTTCTTGCTCCGCTCATAAACGTTAGCGCATAGTAAAGCCAGTAACGCTTTCTAAGTACCAGTTTCTTATTTTGTGGGGTCTTAGTTTGAAACTCAGGGAAACCAAAGGTCATTACCAGTACAAGAATAAAACCGATCCCTCCGGTGATGCCATACACCCAAGAAAATCTGAAGTTAAGCAGCTCCAACATCACCCAGATTGAGCCATAAGTGATCAGTGACGCCAGCGCCCCAACCGAGATCATTTTGCCCAGCATCTCTGGCGCTTCTTCTTTGCTTAGCCACTGTAACGACAAAGACTGCTTGAGCGTCTCAAAATAATGGAAACCGGTCGACATCAAAATAGTGGTCATCAACAAACCGGTTAATGACGGAAAGAGACCGGTAATCGCTGTCCCCACAGTTAGCATTGCCAGTGATACCAACATGAAACGTTGCTCGCGAATGAACGCCAACACAAACACGACAGTAAACGCCAAGAAGCCCGGGATCTCACGAACACTTTGTAGCAACCCAATATCAGCACCATCAAAGTTCGCCTTTTCAATCACGAAGTTATTCAGCAGAACCATCCAGCTCGAAAATGCGATAGGTACAATAATCGAAATCAGTAATAAAAAATTTTGCGGCGTTTTCCAGCTCGCGGTTCTATCGAACATTGACGGACTCCTGTTCGTCTAATTGAGTGAGCACTCGTAAGGTCAACTGCTCAGTATACGGGTTAATCTTCCAGTGCTCTGGGCTCCAACCTTTTACGAAACGTTGGAAATCAGCCCATGCCACATAAAACATAGGTCGCCACGCAGCTTCGACATCATAGAACGAGAGTTGTGGTTGATAGTGTGCCAGTGCCTCTTTCAAGTGTTGGAAGTAAATGTATAAGAGCTGTGATTCAAGCTCAACGCAATCTTGCGGCCTAATCGCGCTGCTCATGAACAAAGCCACGTCTTTCATCGCACACCCGTTTCCAACATATTGAAAATCGACGGCAGCCGCGTTTTCTCCAGCTAAATCAAAACAGAAGTTGGCAAGTTTAGCGTCACCATGCACTAAAGTTGGATACGGACACTCTCTAAGTAGACGGTCGATGTGTTGTG
This sequence comes from Vibrio kanaloae, assembly GCF_024347535.1. Lineage (NCBI taxonomy): Bacteria > Pseudomonadati > Pseudomonadota > Gammaproteobacteria > Vibrionales > Vibrionaceae > Vibrio > Vibrio kanaloae. Next base: position 236,957 of record NZ_AP025498.1, read on the forward strand.
CTTGGTTCTTTAATGGTAAGTCTGTCAGCGCGTTTAACTCATCAGGACGCGTGTCTAAATGCCAGTATGTGCCAACTTTCCATAATGACGCAGACTGCTCTTGATCGATATGGATGTGCTTCGCGTGAAAATTAGCGAGCCACTTTAGACAAGCGTTGCGCTGTTTAACCTCCAAAGATGTATAACGGAGTGCTAACTCAAGTTGAGTATCTTTGGCAGCCAATTCATCAAAAACGGAGAGTACATCAAACTGAGAGGTCAACGGAAAGCCGACACCCGCTAGATCTTGCATCACGATAAGCCACTCGTTCTCTTCTAGTTCACAATGCAACCCTACAGGCATAGGACAACGTTCATCCCACTGTTGAGTGAAGGATTGATACCAAACCGTCTCCACTTGGTAAGAATTCACTTTACGTTGGTGAGATAATCTGGTGTTCCAACCCTTTGGGTGATTCGCTTTATCCGGCAACGCGACATGTTTAACGATGAGGCTATTGAATGGAGCACTGCTTTCTTTAGAAAAAACCAAACGGACCAACTCACCATATCCGCCCCACAAACGTTGAATCACTTGGGTATCAAACCCTCGATTACACCCAAGTGAGGTGGCAATTTTTTGATAGAGTTCAGGTTGATCGATACTCAAACTGACTTCGGGTTGAACGGTATTTTTTGACGATATTGATTGAGACACCATTGATCGAGACATAACTGCTGTTTTATGCCTCAGACGCTAAAAGGTGTGACCATTGTTGCTGCCTATTCATGTAATGCACCACATAGCTACAAACAGGGACAATTTTGAAGCCCGCTTGCTCAATTTCGGGTAACACGTACTCCATCATCACCTTACCAAAGCCCTTACCTTGTAGGTCATCAGGTATGCGAGTCGAGGTAATATGCAGCACATCTCCCTGTCTCTGATACTTAACAACAGCAAATTGGTTAGGCTCTAGCTCAACTGTGATCTGATTCTCTTTTTGATCCCATTTTATGGTCTTCATTCTCAACTCCAACAAATAATTGATACACCAAACAATTAAAGTTTGAAGTATTAGTTCCTTGTAATAGACTAACGCAAGTGCATAGAAATAGAACTAAGTACTTACAATCAAAGCAAATGTTTTTAGAGTTCGCGGCTTAATATAAAATTATCAACCAATGATAACACTCTCTAAACCATCGTAACGTACACCTATAAAATCTAGCACGTAATAACCCATTGTTAGAAAGTTATTCATATAACGAACAAACGCATGTTGGCACATGGAGAGTAGAGAATGAACGCACCACTGAAGAAGCCTTTGGAGCATAATCAGGCCCTTCAAGACCCTCGTAATCGTACCGTTTCCACGATTAACAGCACTGATGCACTCGCCATGATCGAACACGGGAGTGAGCTTACGCTGAATGTCTCGACACCCGTTGGCACAAAGTTTCTCGCCACGACAAAGTTTATCGGTACTCACAGTGAGAACTGTATCCTTATTGAGGTTCCAGAAGTCTCAAACAACGACCTTAATTTTTTCTTCCAAGAAGGTTTTTGGATGACAGCTCGTGCATATTCTCTAAGAGGTGAAGGCGCGCTGATCCACTTTAGGTGCCAGATTCACCATCATGTTGGTGACCCCTTCCCCCTGCTTGTTCTTTCCACGCCAAGTACGATGCAAGTAACTCAGCTTCGTAAAGAAACACGTTATGAGGTAAACCTCAGTTCAAGAATTATCTTAAATGACCAACGCATGAATTGCGAAATTAGGGATTTATCGAAAAGTGGTTGTCGCTTTGTGACATCACCCACTGCTCGACCTATTCAGATCACCGATAGAGTATCCATAGAGATCACGCCAGAAAACTACAACGGACCATTGATCCCTCCGCTTAGAGGGATTGTCTGCAATCTACAAAAGTCGACACATTACGCGCGATATGGCATCGAATTTGATGATATTGGTAGAGCCAACGCCAAAAACTTACTCGGAAAATTGAAGTTCGACGGTATTAAGCTCCGTTTACGGAATGCTTGAGCACTCGAGATTGTAAGAATAAAAAAACAGCCATCGATAATGTCGATGGCTGTTTCGTTTACAGTTAACTGTCGTTTAGCGGATTTACGTAAGGCGATAAGCTATTTACGAAGCGCGTTAAGTTTAGCTTGAGCGATACCAAAGATAGTATTGATTGGATAACTCCCCTCATCGCTAAGCTCACCCGCCGCTTTGCCAGTGAACAACTCAATCGCTTCCGTCACATGATCGATAGCCCAAATATTAAACTCACCCTTTTCAACCGCCTTAACGATATCGCTACGCAGCATTAAATTATGAACATTCGAACGCGGGATGATCACCCCTTGCTCACCTGAACGTCCTTTGATCTCGCATACATCAAAGAACCCCTCAATTTTCTCATTCACACCCCCAATTGGCTGAGATTCACCAAACTGGTTCATGGAACCGGTAATTGCAATGTCTTGACGGTTTGGCTGCTTCGAAAATGCCGACACCACCGCACAAAACTCCGCCATACTCGCACTGTCACCATCTACGCCACCGTACGATTGCTCGAAAGTAATATTAGTGGTGAGTGGAACTTTCGCCGTTTTACCGAAGACCGAAGAAAGATACGCAGATAATATCATTACCCCTTTCGAGTGAATACTGCCACCTAGGTCTACATTTCTTTCTATATCAACCACTTCACCGTCACCGTAAGCCGTGGTTGCGGTGATTCGGTTCGGGGCACCAAACATATGATCTGTCGTACTCAATACAGACAGAGCATTGACCTGTCCCACCGATAGGCCATCAACACGAAGTAAGGTCGTACCATTGATGAACGTTTCCATCACGCTGTCTTGCAACCGGCCGACACGCATTTGCTGATTCGATAACGCTTGCTCAACATGTGTCGAGCGAATCAAATTCGACTTCGCTCCTCTTGCCACGTAGTTTGATTCACGAAGCAAATTCGCAATATGTGCTGAGTGCAAGGACAATTTACCTTGGTCACCAGCCTGACGAGAGCTATGTTCTATGATTCGCGCTATCGCTTTACGATCACAATGCAGCATGTTGTTGTCATGAACTATGCTCGAAATGAAGCGCGCGTAATGCATTTCCGAGTCCGCGGTACGCTTCATCTCATCTTCAAAATCAGCCGTTACACGAAACAGTTCTGCAAACTCCGCATCGTAGTGCTGCAACAGTTGATAAGTACGATAATCACCAAAAAGAATGATCTTAACATCTAATGGAATCGGTTCTGGATCAAGCGATACCGCTCCTGTCAACGTCACCTCTTTTTCCAACGAAGTGAAGCTCAGTTGACGAGAACGTAAAGCTCGTTTCAAGCCTTCCCATACATAAGGCTGTTCCAATACTTTCACTGCATCAATCAGTAATACGCCGCCGTTGGCTCGGTGTAAGCTACCCGCTCGAATCAGAGAAAAGTCAGTAAATACCGTACCTTTAAAAGTCGCTGTTTCTACATAGCCAAACAGAGAGTGGTAGTTCGGGCTTTCTTCTACTACAACCGGTAGCGTTTGCTTTTTCTGGCTAACAATCACGTTAACGTTGTAACGGCGAGGTATTTTCTTATCTAAAGATGCTGTCGCTATTTCAGCTTGTTCTGTACTCTCTTCTAAGAAAATATCCGCGTTATCGACAATATCTTTTCGAAGTGACGTAAGGTACTTTTTGATCTCTGGATATTGACTGTAATCCTTCTTCAGCTGTTTGATAAAGTGCGTAATGACGTCTCTCGCAGTATCATCATTCAGCTTTTGAATTTTCTCTGTATAGGTTTCTTCAAGCTCCGTCAGTTCACGAGAAATGGTTCTTAATCCTACTTCCAATGCATCGATGGTTTTATCGAATTGGTCCTGCTCCTCAGGCGACAGCAAATCAAAGCTCTCTTCGGTATGAAGCTCATCGCCATTCATTGCAACGAATTGGTAATCGCCCTGCGTTGTGATAGTCAGGTTGATGCCCTTGTCTTTCGCTTCTTGACTAATCGCTTCCAACGCAGCCTGCTGCTTTGACGCTAGCTGGTTTTTAAGCCTATCCGCTCGGCTAAAGTACATCTCATTATCAAAGGCAAGTGGCATTGCCTTAAGCAATTTACGCATTAACTTTTCAATATCTTGCTTTAAGTTACTGCCTACGCCTGTTGGTAATTTGAGAACTTTCGGTGTACGGATATCTTCAAAATTCGCGATATAGCACCAATCAAAAAGCTCTTCAGCTTTCTGAGGATGCCGGTTGAGATAGCGCAAAATCATGGTGCGTTTACCAAGGCCATTTCGCCCTATCGCATAAATGTTGTAACCCTTTTCCTTGATTGACATCGCGAATTCAACGGCCTTTTGTGCTCGTTCCTGTCCGACAATCTCATCAATTGGAGCCAGTTCTTTGGTCGATTTACATGGTAGCTTCTCTAATTCTGCTACCTGATACAGCTGTTCTGCATTAAGTCTTTGCATCGCCATCGCCGCCTCCTTAGTCCTTTATTACTTGGGGTAAATAAAATTAGTGTAGATGCAATTTCCTATAAATTTAGTGACTTACGCTACACGGCCGCCCAACCGGGCAAATAATGTACAATTTAACGCATTTTTAAGAATAATGAGGGTTTTAATTCACCGACTTAACATGTGAATGATTTTAATTTGCAATTGATAATAAATATCATTAACATTTTAAAATATTCTAAAATGAGGATGTGGACATGGAAATTGAACGATGCTGGATGCACTACCTAAAAGCTGAACAGTTAATGGAACAAGGTCACTGGCCTGAAGCACAGCGTCTTTACAGTGATGTTCTCAGTTCTCTTCCTCATCACATCCAAGATGCGGCATATCAAAGCGACATCAAACCCTGCCAGTTTGCTTGCCTGCTTGCTGGGCTTAGAGACGCGAGCGTTGCTCAATCTGAGATTCTCAACCGTTTAGGGCAGCATCAACAGGCCTTCGATACCTTGAATCAGTCTTACGCACTGATGCAGTTTATCTCGCTTGAGAGCACTGAACTTATTCAACGTACCTATGGGTTATTGGAACAACAAAGTGAAGACCTACTCAATCACCTTATCGCTTTTTGTAGTGCTCAGCGCAGCGCGCACTGGATGCTCGAACTAGAACAAATTCAACGTGCTCATCATCACTTTGGGCAACTAAAAACAACGTCAGAAGTTCAATCTTCACCTAATGTCTTAAATTGATAAGGATATATCATGTCGGACCGGGCCATTCTTAAAATAAATAACCTCTCCGTTAGCTTCAGAACCAATGATGGAATCATTGATGCGGTGAAAAAGGTTAACTTTACCCTTAACTCAAGCGAAACCTTAGCCATTGTTGGTGAATCAGGTTCTGGTAAATCCGTCTCTTCTAACGCACTTATGCGCTTGCTTCCCGATAACGCCATTATTGATGAGCAATCAGACATCGAATTTGAGGGACAATCGATTCTTGGCAAGACTGAACCAGAAATGCAGTCGATTCGTGGTGACAGAATCGGCATGATCTTTCAGGAGCCGATGACTTCTCTCAATCCATACCTGCGAGTAGGTATTCAAGTGACTGAAGCCCTAATGTGCCATCGTAAGGTATCCAAATCGAAAGCAAAACAACGTGTGTTAGCGCTGTTCAACCTCGTTCATCTGCCAATGCCAGAGCAAGCGTACAACAAATACCCGCATGAGTTTTCTGGTGGTCAACTACAGCGAATCATGATCGCGATGGCGCTGATCAATGAGCCCGACATTCTGATTGCAGACGAACCCACGACAGCGTTAGATGTGACCGTTCAGGCTGAAGTGCTTTCTTTGATCAAAGAAATTCAAGGTAAAATGGGCATGGCGATTTTGTTCATCACCCACGATTTAGGTGTGGTGAAACACTTTGCTGACCGCGTGCTGGTGATGTGTAAGGGAGAATTGGTTGAAGAAGGTTTGACTCAAGCGTTATTTGACCATCCTAAACACGATTACACACGCATGCTGATTAACTCGATTCCGAAAGGCGCTAAAGTTCCTGTTGAGGCATCAGCACCAGAACTGCTTTGTGCCGAAGATATTCGTGTGAAGTTCTTGATCAAATCTCACTTCATCCAAAGCAAGAACCAGTACTTCGAAGCCGTAAAAGGCATCTCATTAACCCTCAAACAAGGTGAAACGTTAGGTATTGTGGGTGAGTCTGGCTCTGGTAAGTCAACACTTGGACGAGCGTTAATCGGCTTGCTGCCAAGTAGCGGACGTATTGTCTACAAAGGCCAAGACGTTAGCTTATTAACCGATAAAGAACGCCATAAACTCAAGAAAGATGTACAGATGGTTTTCCAAGACCCTTATGGTTCTTTATCACCACGCATGACAGTTGGGGAGATCATCACCGAAGGCTTAACGGTGCATCAACCTCACTTGTCAAAACAAGAACGTTTAGAAAGAGCACGCAAAGCACTGATTGAGGTTCGCTTAGAGCCAAATTCAATTAACCGCTACCCACATGAATTCTCTGGTGGGCAAAGACAACGTATCGCGATTGCGCGCGCGCTGATTCTAGAACCCTCTTTCATTTTGCTGGATGAACCAACCTCAGCACTTGATCGATCGGTACAACTGACCGTGATTGACCTACTGAAAGACATTCAAGCCAAGCACAACATCGGCTTCCTGTTCATCAGCCACGACCTTTCGGTGGTGAAAGCACTATCGGATCGTGTATTGGTGATGCAAAAGGGCGAAGTGATGGAAGAAGGCTCTGCGGAAGATATTTTCAATGCACCACAAAACGACTACACCAAGAAGTTAATCGCAGCGTCATTCGACTTAGAAAATAAATCGAAAAAAAATGCCGCATAAAAGGAACTAATCAACATTAACAACGTCTTATAAATACATTCTGAATAAGTGTCTATACTCAAAATAGTTGGAGTTGCAGTTAACAACGCTACAACTTCAAGTATCAAGAATATAATAAATTGCACTCTAGAATGGATATAGCAAAACTGGTTTGGCCGCCAAAAGAAAAATGTCGCATGGATGCGACATTTTTCGTTTCTGGCATATATAAAAAATCAACTCAGTGATTATGAAGGCTTGCTCAGATTGGCGGCTCTTAACAGGGTTAGCTGGTAGTCGAGTCACAGTCGCAGAGCGGCTTCGTTCAACTCGTTTTTGGACAAAAATCATTTTCGGGAAATTGAACATTAGCGTATCATGAATAACTAAAGGTATGGCAAATAGCAAAACTGACGTGACGGTCGTACCAGATTACATGTAGAAACCTCTGCCTTTCGAAGTCCGCCCTCGCTTTGAGAAAATCATCAAGGCTGCGACCGTTCTAGAGCAGATCGCACAATTTACTTAAATAGAGGCTCGGGCTTGTTCAACACTTGGGATTTAACGTTAGCTACGCAACGCTTAACCCTTATTCGTTGGTCCCCCCAGACAAACGCAGTCCCTAACCCTAATTGAATAGAGGACATAGTCCGATTTTTGAGAGATTACTTTATAATCTCAATCAGCTAACATATTGTGAACTTACCATTTTTTAGAAGCACTCTAGATTGATAGACGAGGAATATTGCGATATTAGTTAGCTATGACTTAAAATTTTGGTAACACTCATGGCAGATAACTCTATCGATAAATCCGTTTCATTCGCCTCTGTCATTGAATTAGTAAATGCCTATTCACTGTTGCCTGCCGCTTTGCGTGAACAGGTAGAAGCATCTAATCACTTTGATGGTATAATGCTGGAGGCTATTCAAAACAGCGCTAAGCTAACGTTGTCGGCTCGACTTCCAGAAAGCCAAATGGTTGCCTTATGGTCACTACTCGAACAGCACCATCCATCGCCCGAAATTGGACTCATCATTGGGCAAACTATATCTCCTAAATCAAAAGGTGTACTCGCAAGTTGGGTAAGCCAATGCGCGACGTTAAGAGATGCATTTAACACCTTCCAAAGTAATATTTTTCTGATGAATGCTTCGGAGTGTTGGCAAGTGGATGACGATGGACAGCAGTGCCGCTTAACCCTCTCCATTGAATCACGCCATGATTACCCTAGAGCCGCCATTGAACGCAGCATGAGTGCGATGGTGGCATGGGCAAGAATGCTGAGTGCCCAGCCTTTCCCACTAACCAAAGCTAAGTTTGGGTATTTAACTCCGCACTATGTGGATAAATATCAACCCGCCTTTGGAGAAATCATTGAATTTAACAGTACTTATCACCAGTTGATATTTGAGTCGAAATGGCTCAACCTTCCCATTGCGACAAGTAGTGAGTATCTGAAAACGATGATGGCAAAAACCGCACAAAGTCATCTTGAGACACTAACGAAAACCCAACCTCTCCAGCAGCAAGTCAGGACCATAGTAGCAAACGCACTAGAAAATGGAGAACTGCTCAGCGTAGACAAAGTTGCGCAGCAATTACACTTCAGCCGACAAACGCTCTACCGCAAACTGGTAAAAGAGCATACCTCCTTCCAGAGTCTTCTTGATGATACTAGAAAACAGCTAGCAGTCCGTTGGCTAACTCAAACCCCGCCTCCAAGCCTTACCGAGTTGAGCTATCGTCTTGGTTTTAAAGATACCAGCAGCTTCTACAAAGCGTTCAAGCGCTGGCACCAGGTTACTCCTAAGGCTTACCTCTCGAGATAAACTGTTTAAATGCCTCTGCTGATCGCTCTGGGACCTCTTCCATCGGTAAGTGTCCAACATCGTCATACACAACAGCATAAGAGCCCCGAATATCACGCTCAAATCTTCTCGCATTTTCAGCTGGAAAATAACGGTCTTCCTTCCCCCAAAGAATAAGCGTCGGCTTAGCAATTTGTGTTATCTTTTCCGAGTCCTCATCCAGCGATGCCTTGACGCGACGTGTGAATCCCTGTCGGTTTTGTTGGTAGGTAGTCAGTTCGTAGTAACGATCAATCAACACCGCACCCACAAGTTGCGGGTCGAAGTAAACTTCTTTAAGCCCATCTTCGAATATAAACCTTGGAGTGACATGTTCCATTATTTTATCGATGACGGGCCACTGGGCCATCTCAATGCCTGGCGGCCACGATTCTTGCGGATAACCTAACGCATTTATCAACGTAAGGGTTATAACCTGCTCTGGATGTTGCAAACCGTACTCCCACACTATGCGTCCTCCTAAAGAGCTACCTACAAAATGTGCCTGTTCGATGTCGAGCTCTCTCGTAAATGCGTTCAAAAAGGCAATATCGTCAGCGATTTCGTACTGGTTTTGAGGCTGATGCCCAGTCAAGCCAAAACCCGGCAAGTCCATACGTACGACGCGGTAGTCTTGTTTGAGGATTTGCGTCCATTGCTCCCACGCGTGAAGTGACGACGAAGTGCCATGCAATAAAATCACCACCTCACCCTGTCCTTCATCTCGGTAATGCACACGTTTACCTTCAATAGTGGCAAATTTAGAAGCGTGATTTGTGTATTTCTGTTCAATAGCTTGTGAGCTATTTTGTGCGCCACACCCTTGTAGCAAAATGACCAAAGCCATCATTGGTGCCACATTCCAATTCATACTTTCCTCTCCCTATTTACTGCGTTTTCCATTCTAGAAACTTGAGTGTAGAGGCTATGGTGGTGAGAAATAGGTCTTAAGGTTGCAATATGGTGTTTTTAGGGCTTATTTGACTTTAGTGAGGGAACAAGAACGAAGGAGGTGAAAGGAAAGAGTGATTTAGCACACAGACCAAGCCATGCCGGCTTGGTCTGTTCTCGTCTAGTTAGCTGACCTTTGAAGCATCTGATAATGTTTTGCCTGTTCACACTTAAAATTGAGCATGATCCTACCCTATTTCATCGTATTAGATTTAGTATGGAAAAAGTCTGTGAGCAGGATATGAATGAGTGAAAGGCCTACCAAATAATGGGGCAGAAGTGTTTTAGCTTACCTGCCCCGTATTATTTGATATGGTGAAAAACCGATCAATACTTACCGTAAATGATCACATCTTATTAGAAGTAGACAAATTGCCCTCTCACAATTCAACTCCCATATTGAACAGGGTAAACGCGTAGATATCAGCCGTGAGATCGATCGCTTTGCTCAGCGGCATTCCGGCACCGTGACCCGCATTAACATCGATACGAATCATCACAGGTGAGCCACCTTCATGCTTGTCTTGTAGCTCTGCGATGAACTTATAAGAGTGAGCCGGTACCACGCGATCATCGTGATCAGCTGTAGTAACCAATGTCGCAGGGTAATCCGTGCCGCGCACCACATTATGAACCGGAGAATAGCCAAGCAGATATTCGAACATCTCTCTGTTTTGCGCTGATGTACCGTAGTCGTACGCCCAGCCTTCACCTGACGTGAATGTGTGGTAACGCAGCATATCTAGCACCCCGACAGCAGGCAGAGCCACTTGGAAAAGCTCAGGCCTTTGTGTCATACAAGCACCCACCAGCAAACCACCGTTAGAACCGCCGCGAATCGCTAACTTGTTGCTGCTGGTGTAATTTTCTGCGATTAAGAACTCCGCAGCCGCAATGAAGTCGTCAAACACATTCTGCTTTTGCTGCTGAGTACCCGCTTTGTGCCACGCCTTTCCATACTCGCCACCGCCACGTAAATTAGGCACCGCATACACACCACCTAGTTCCAACCAACTGCCAACCGTGCCCGAGAAAGAAGGCGTTAGGCTAACGTTGAAGCCGCCATAGGCGTACAAAATAGTTGGGTTGTTACCGTCTAGTTTTAAGCCCTTCTTATAAGAGATAAGCATCGGAACCTGCGTTCCATCCTTTGAGGTATAGAAGACCTGTTCAGACTCAAATTGATCCGACTCAAACGGAGACTCAGAGCGTTGGTAGATTTCAGAGCTCCCAGATTCAACATCAAAAGAGAAAATCGTTGGCGGCGTTACATAGTTGGTAAAGGTGTAATAAAGCTGAGTTTGCTCTTTTTTACCACCTAAGCCACTGGCCGTTCCCAGCCCAGGCAAATGAATTTCACGAACTAGGTTACCTTGGTAATCCAACTGCTCAATCTTAGACACCACATCCACCATGTAGTGGGCAAACAAGTAGCCACCGCCGGTGCTGATATCCAATGGCTGTGGCTTTTCAGGGATGATTTCGAGCCATTTCCCATCGTGAGTATCAAAGCTCACCACCTTGCCATTAGCCGCATCAAGATTCGTATATAGAATGAAGGTCTCATCTTGGTTATCGATGAGGTACGTATCGCTATCCACATGATCAATCAGCGTGTTCAGCGATTGTTCTGGTGAATTCAAATCTATATAGAACAGTCTGTTACCCGACGTCGACTCTCGCCCTAGAATGACTAAGTAACGGTCATCTTCGGTGGTGTAGCCTGACACATAGCGGTGCTGCTCGCCGTTATTCTCACCAAAAATCACTTTGTCGCTAGCTTGCTCTGTACCCAACTCATGGAAGTAAAGTTTATGCTGTTCGGTACGTGCAGAAAGCTGGCTGCCGTCGGGCTTGTCGTAGCTAGAGTAATAAAAGCCGCGGTTCCCCAACCAAGAAATACCGGTAAACTTCGCATCGGTGATTTCGGCTTCAAGCTGCTGTTTAGTCTCGGTATCAATAACAAAGATCTTACGCCAATCGCTACCGCCCTCAGAAATGCTGTACGCCACCAAGCTGTAGTCTTTAGAAAACGACACCGAACCCAGTGATGTGGTGCCATCTTCCGAAAAGGTATTCGGATCTAAGAAAACCTCTTCTTGTTGTCCTTCTTTCTGACGATAAAGAATACTGTGATTTTGCAAGCCATCATTCTTATAGACATAGGTGTAATCACCTCGCACAAACGGCTGCGAGCTCTTTTTGTAGTCTTGCGCTTTCGCCAGTCGCTCTCGCAACTCATCTCGATACGGGATTTGAGCAAGGTAATCGAACGTGACCTCATTTTGGCTCGCCACCCACTGCGCAGTTTCGTCACTTCTGTCGTCTTCTAACCAGCGATAAGGATCTTCAATGATCTGACCGAAATAGTCATCGCTGACGATCTGTTTGTTGGTAATTGGATATTGATACTCTTTTAAATAGCTCATCGTGATCCTTATTTAAAGTGATGGTAACGCTATAACGTTGTTTGGAAGCTGTAACTTTGGAAACCTAAGCTTCAAACTCATAGCTTAAAAATAGTGTGAAATCGTCAGGTAGCGAGTTCTGATGTGTTCAATCAATAACTTAATCTTGTTTGGCGGCTGGCGAGTAAATGGGTACACCGCATAAATACCCAGCTTTTTACCGACTAAGTCAGGGAAGATATCCACCAGCTGGCCGTTGCGAATATCGTGATACACCAAACAACGCGGTACATACGCGATACCGTGACCACCCAAGGCTGCTTTGCGTAAAGCGGTCGCGTTGTCTGTCGAGAAAGAGCCCGAGACACGCACGATGTACTTATCGTTATCGGTGAAACCGTCTTTACTATGCAAAAATTGCCATTCACTGGCACCCGTTGTTTGGTAAGCGTACTGCAAGCAATTGTGCTCAACTAACTCTTTGGGCAGCATAGGCTTACCGTTTTTTGCTATATAAGATGGGGAAGCACACACCACCCATTGTGAATCCAATATATGACGTGCAATGAGGCTGGAATCTTCCAAATAACCGGTTCGAATCACCAAGTCGAGGCCATCCTCGACCAAATCAACAAATCGATTATTAAGAGACATGTCGACAGTTAAACCTGGGTGCATATTACAAAATTCAGCAACAGCGTCTGCGAGAATCAAATCTCCGGAGATAGTAGGCACTGACATTTTGATGTGGCCACTGACATTTTCACCAAAGCCTGAAACAGCATCCATAGCCTCTTGAGCCGCCTGCTTCACATTTTTGGCGCTATGTAGCATCGCCTTACCCGCCTCGGTAAGCGTTAATTTACGTGTTGTTCGATATAACAATTGCACGCCAATCTCTTCTTCCAAACGCGCAATTCTCTTACTAACTACCGAATTTGTAAGGTTATTTTGCTCTGCCACCTTACTAAAGCTACCCAGCTCCACTACCTGTGAAAACAGGATCAAATCATCTGCTCGCATCTGATTATGCCAATTTTGGAATTAATTATTTTCATTATTTCCCTATATCAATAAAAAATAAAGGGGTAGATTCACGCCAAATTAACAAAACAATTACAAAAACAGCTTTTGCAATCAGATCGATTAAAAATAAAGACACTCTAATTACAACAATTGAATCTACAGGGTTCAAATTACACCTACAAAACTAATGACGTGTTATTCACTTCAAACATGAACGTTTGAAAAACAAGTACGAGGAAGTACCCATGAGTGAAACTCTACTGGCTCTATTGGCCTTTTCACCAATAGTTGTTGCAGCTATTCTGCTGGTTGGCCTGAATTGGCCTGCGAAAAAAGCGATGCCAGTGGCATTTGCATTGACCGTTGCTATCGCCTTATTAAGTTGGGATATGTCTGGCACTCGCGTGCTGGCTTCCGTATTCCAAGGCTTCGGCATTACGGTGTCGGTTCTCTGGATTGTGTTTGGCGCTATCTTCTTATTAAACACTTTGAAACACACCGGAGCTATCACCACCATTCGCAACGGATTTACTGACATATCAGCAGACCGTCGTGTTCAGGCAATCATCATTGCTTGGTGTTTTGGTTCATTCATTGAGGGCGCATCTGGCTTCGGCACACCGGCTGCCATCGCTGCACCACTATTGGTTGCTATCGGCTTCCCAGCGCTGGCTGCGGTATTGATGGGTATGATGATCCAATCTACACCGGTATCGTTCGGCGCGGTTGGTACACCTATCATCGTTGGTGTGAACAAAGGTTTGGATACGCACAACATCGGTGAAAGCCTGATTGCCAATGGTTCAACATGGGATGCTTACCTACAACAGATCACATCAAGTGTGGCGATCATCCACGCCTGCGTTGGTGTGATGATTCCTGTATTGATGGCGATGATGCTGACCCGTTTCTTCGGCAAGAACAAAAGTTGGACTGAAGGTTTAGATATCCTGCCGTTCGCACTGTTCGCAGGGGCTGCTTTCACCATTCCTTACGCACTCACTGGTGTCTTCCTAGGTGCTGAGTTCCCATCACTAATTGGTGGTTTGGTTGGCCTTGCGGTTGTAGTAACGGCAGCAAAACGTGGCTTCCTTGTTCCAAAGTCAAAGTGGGATTTCGAAAGCGAAGACAAATGGCCAGCTGAATGGCTAGGTTCTTTGAAGGTCGATTTAGACGACACTCATTCAAACAATAAGCAAGATCATAAAAAAATGAGCATGGCGATGGCATGGGCACCTTACGTGCTGCTCGCTGTCACTCTGGTTGCTAGCCGTGTGAGCCCTGAGTTCAAAGGCCTGCTTAAGAGCGTTAGCCTTTCTTTCAGTAACATCCTTGGCGAAACCGGCGTAAGTACAGCGATTCAACCTCTGTATCTACCTGGCGGTATCTTGGTCTTCGTCGCACTGGTTGCGGTTCTAATACAGTCACGCAGCGCAACACCTTTAGTAAAAGCCTTTGGTGAATCAAGTAAAACTCTGATAGGCGCTGGTTTTGTGTTGGTGTTCACTATCCCGATGGTACGTATCTTCATTAACTCTGGCGTGAACGGTGCTGATTTGGCAAGTATGCCAGTAACCACTGCGAATTTCGCGGCTGACTTAGTGGGCGGAGCATTCCCCGCGCTGAGTGCAACAGTTGGTGCTTTAGGTGCATTCATTGCAGGTTCGAACACAGTATCGAACATGATGTTCAGCCAATTTCAGTTCGAAGTCGCGCAAACTCTGAATATATCTAGCGTTGTAGTTGTCTCCCTGCAAGCCGTGGGTGCCGCCGCCGGTAACATGATTGCGATTCACAACGTGGTCGCCGCATCGGCAACGGTTGGTCTACTAGGGCGTGAAGGTGCAACACTGCGTAAAACAATTATCCCAACGTTCTACTACTTAGTAATGAGTGGAATCATCGGCCTCGTAGTTATCTACGGATTCAAAATGACAGACGTGCTTATGTAAACCATAAGTCGTTACTAGAGCACTTGGCGTTAGTACCCAATTCCCCCGACTGCAACACCGTCTCATAAGACAGTTGATGAGTTTCGGAATGGACACTAGAACACATCAACCCTTCGGGTATTAACGCCATTTTATAAAGAAAACATGCAGCCCAAGCTAAGCTCTCATAGAAGGGCAACATCCCAAGAATTTAGGACTGAAATTATGATCATATCCGCATCGACTGATTACCGCGCCGCAGCAAAAGCGAAACTGCCTCCGTTTCTTTTCCACTACATTGATGGCGGCTCTTACGGAGAGCATACCCTACGCCGTAACACGGCTGACCTTGCTGAGATTGCGCTCAAGCAGCGTGTCCTCAATGACATGTCGGAACTAAATTTAGAAACCGAGTTGTTTGGTGAAAAGCTAGCGATGCCGATTGCCTTAGCGCCGGTTGGCCTAACGGGCATGTACGCACGACGTGGTGAAGTACAAGCAGCAAAAGCCGCCGATAACAAAGGCATTCCTTTTACGATGTCGACCGTGTCGGTGTGCCCGATTGAAGAAGTGGCACCTAAGATTGAACGCCCAATGTGGTTTCAACTTTACGTGCTAAAAGACCGTGGCTTCATGAAGAACGTTCTTGAACGCGCAAAAGCAGCAGGCGTAACCACACTAGTCTTCACGGTTGATATGCCCGTACCGGGTGCTCGCTACCGTGACATGCACTCAGGAATGAGCGGCCCAAATGCAGCGATGCGTCGTGTATTTCAATCGATGCGTCATCCTAGTTGGGCTGTTGATGTTGGTTTGTTGGGTAAACCACACGATCTTGGCAATATCTCTACTTACCGCGGTTCTCCAACCAAACTTGAAGACTACATCGGTTGGTTGGGTGACAACTTCGACCCGTCGATTTCATGGAAAGACCTAGAGTGGATCCGTGATTTCTGGGATGGCCCAATGGTCATTAAAGGCATTCTTGATGAAGAAGATGCAAAAGATGCCGTGAGATTTGGCGCAGACGGCATTGTGGTTTCAAACCACGGTGGTCGTCAGCTTGATGGTGTTCTATCGAGTGCCAAAGCCTTGCCTGCAATTGCAGATGCAGTAAAAGGGGACACTAAGATTCTGGTCGACTCTGGCATTCGTACTGGCTTAGATGTGGTTCGTATGATGGCGATGGGCGCAGACTGCACCTTGCTTGGTCGCTCTTTCGTCTACGCGTTAGCAGCGCAAGGACAAGCAGGTGTTGAGAACCTACTCGACCTTTACGACAAAGAGATGCGCGTTGCGATGACTCTAACTGGCGCCAAGACAATCAAAGACTTAACCCGTGATTCTCTGGTGGGGCTAGATTAAACCTCAACGACTTAGGTTCGGATTCGGACTAATGCTTTGGTCTACTTCGACTGAAGTTCAATCGGTGTCACAGCAATTACACTGCCGTTGTGACACCGTTTAAGCACTGGAAAATAAAATAAAAAACTAGGGCGTGTTGACCTTTCGAGCTGATTTTTGCAGCGAGTTGCTGGGTATTTATACAAGGCAGAGGCGTCGATGTGTAGCTAGCCTACATGAGAAGCCGATAACGTAGTAGAAATGGCCAGCAAACGCTGCCCGAAGGGTTCGGCTAAAAGCGTTTTACTCTTTGTTGAGGGGGATTTGCTTAGAGTGCTAGGCTACTTCCCCCTCGCCGCGATTAAAACGCTTTTATCTCGAACAAAATTTAACCACGAAAGGTCAACACGCCCTGACCAGTGCCAAATAAGAAGCACAAGGAAGCAAAGATGGAGACAAACACATCCCATGAGCGAGTAGTAGACGCACAAGCTTATCAGCAGCTTGAATCGATACTGGCTCAAAAAATAGAAACAGAACGCATTGTCACTCAAGAGGCAAAGCGATTGGCTTACGGCACCGATGCGAGTTTTTATCGCTTGGTGCCGAAAATGGTTCTAAGGCTTAAGAACTTAGACGAAGTGATATTCACCATTCAAAGCTGTCGTGAACACGGTATCCATTTTACTTTCCGTGCAGCAGGCACCAGTCTTTCAGGACAAGCCGTTTCAGACTCTGTACTCATCACACTGACCGACGACTGGCGCGGCCACGAAATCGTAGACAACGGCAATCAGATCATTCTTCAGCCCGGTGTGATTGGCGCAGATGCCAACAAATACCTTGCCCCTTTCCAACGTAAAATCGGCCCAGATCCAGCTTCAATCAATACTTGTAAAATCGGTGGTATAGCGGCGAATAACGCCAGTGGCATGTGTTGTGGTACTGCGCAAAACTCTTATCGCACCGTCGAGAGCATGAAAATCGTATTGAGTGATGGTTCCCTACTTGATACCGCAGACAGTGCTAGCGTCGAGGCGTTCAAGCAATCACACAAAGCGCTATTTGAAGGCATTGTTGATTTACACAGACAGACTAGCTCGAATCAAGAACTGGCAGACAGAATCCGCCATAAATACCGCCTTAAAAACACTACAGGCTATGCACTCAATGCCTTGGTCGATTACCACGATCCAATTGAGATCATCAAACACTTGATGATTGGCTCTGAAGGCACGCTAGGCTTCATCGCAGAGATCACCTACAACACGGTTATCGAACACCCAAACAAAGCTTCGGCTCTGTTGGTGTTTGCCGACATAGAACAAGCAAGTAAAGCCGTTACTACACTATCAAAAACGCCGGTTGCTGCGGTGGAATTGATGGATGGCAGAGCACTACGTTCAGTCGCGGATAAGCCGGGTATGCCTGCCTTTATGTCGAGCCTAAACTTAGAAGCTGCGGCTATTTTGGTTGAATCACACGCCAGCTCCCAGCCGGACTTAGATTTACAATGTAAATCAATTTTGGATGCATTAGCTGATTACACGATTGTTGAATCTGTCCCTTTCACTTCCGATCCAAAGACAGTCACAACCCTATGGGGCATTCGAAAAGGCATGTTCCCTGCCGTTGGCGCGGTTCGTGAAGTCGGTACGACCGTTATCATTGAAGATGTGGCTTTCCCTGTCGAAAACCTCGCTACTGGTATTCGAGAGCTGCAAGAGTTGTTCGACAAATACGACTACAGCGAAGCGATCATTTTCGGCCATGCCCTCGAAGGCAACCTGCATTTTGTGTTTACTCAAGGCTTTGATAGCCAAGAAGAGATCGACCGTTACGGCGGATTCATGGATGACGTTGCCGAGCTAGTCGCTGTGAAATACCAAGGTTCTTTGAAAGCGGAACACGGCACTGGCCGCAACATGGCGCCTTATGTGGAATTGGAATGGGGCAAAGACGGCTACGCCTTGATGCAACAGATCAAAGCACTGTTCGATCCAGAAAGGCTGCTCAACCCCGGCGTTATCATCAACGACAACCCGAATTCACACATCACCAATTTGAAGCCAATGCCTGCGGCAGATGACCTTGTCGACCGCTGTATTGAGTGTGGCTTCTGTGAGCCTGTTTGTCCGTCTCGTACCTTAACCCTATCGCCTCGCCAACGTATCGTGCTGTACCGCGAGTTACAACGCCGCCGTGCTGAAGGTGAAGAGATAGAAGCAAGCGAACTAGAAAAAACCTTTGAATATCAAGGCATTGATACCTGCGCCGCAACCGGCCTGTGTGCCGAGCGTTGCCCAGTGGGAATCAACACCGGTGATTTGATTAAGAAGCTTCGTATTGCCAAGTATGAGAAATTTACGCCAATCGCTAAGTGGACAGCGGATCACTTCTCGACCACCACCAAGCTGACTAAGGCTGGCCTCAAAACCAACCAAGTGGCGAGCAAAGTGTTAGGCGCAAATACCGTCGGTAAGCTAACCAATGGCTTGCGCTCGATGACTAAAGGCGCGACACCGGTTTGGATGCCAGAGATGCCGCAATCCAATAGCCACTCGCTAGTCTCATCCCCAGTGACGGCAGAATCCTCAAGCAATCATAAGAAGGTGGTTTACCTCCCTTCCTGTGCAAGTCGCACCATGGGACAACAAAGCGATGCGGGCGACCAACGTCCTCTAACGGAAGTGACCATGTCTTTGCTTAACAAAGCCGGATTTGAGGTGATTCTTCCGAAGAAGCTAGACGACCAATGTTGTGGCATGCCTTACGACAGCAAAGGGATGACCGATTTAGCCCAATCTAAAGCTCAACAGCTCGAAGAAGTGTTGTGGCAAGCGAGTCGTCAGGGTGAATACCCAGTATTAATGGATACCAGCCCATGTGCTAAACGCAGTATTGAGCAATTCACCAAGCCATTAGAAGTACTAGAGCCGACAGGGTTTGTGAACCAATACCTGCTTGAGCACCTGACACTTGAGCCGTTGCAAGAAACCGTGATGCTGCATGTAACTTGTAGCTCTCGTCGAATGGGTTTGGAAGGCGCGATGTTGAGCCTTGCTAAAGCCTGTACCGAAGAGGTCATCGTTCCTGAACATATTCAATGCTGTGGTTGGGCAGGTGATAAAGGCTTTACCACACCAGAGCTAAATGAGGCGGCAGTACATCCACTCAAAGAACAAGTGCCGAGCAACTGCACTCGTGGATTCAGCAACAGCCGAACCTGTGAGATCGGTTTGTCACATCACAGTGGCATTCCGTATCAATCAATCTTGTACTTGGTTGACGAAGTGGCGCAATAGCCCCATTCATACTGCGAGCGACGTGCTCTAGCTTAAAACGAAAAATGGCAGCCCAATCAGGCTGCCATTTGTTTATTCGATTTCAAACGTGCTACTGAGCTAACAGTTAGAGAGCTAAGCGCATCAACTCTTCTGGCGAGTAGTGTTCTGCTTCTGCACCTTTGGCGATTAAGTCGATCACTTGAAATTCGCTCATGTCACCAAACTCTTTGGTTAAGTAATCACGAAACGCTTTCTCGTTCGGCCACTTACCTCGCACGATATAGCCCTCTTCTTTATCGAAATCTTCCGTCTCAAAGAAAGAAAAGTCAGTCATACCAATATTGTGGCAATACAAAACGAGATACATGTTGAATCCTTAACGCTGAACACTTAACTAAGCTGAAAACCGATCGACAACCGATCCGAAAGCCAATTCAAAAAAACAGGCTTAAGGTTACAACATAAATGCCAAATCGAACACTCTATCGAACACCCAATCAAGGACTTAAGCAACCTGCACTTTTTCGTTAATCATCAAACATCATGTTGATAGCCGCGCCTAACAGAATCAACCCAACAATTGGTCCCATGACTGCCAATGGCGCGCGTTCAATGTAGGGCAAGTTTTCTGCAATCATCAAACCCCATTCCGGTGCAGGCGGTTTCGCACCTAAACCGATGAAGCTTAGCGAGGTCAGGCTCAATGTGATTACTGGCAGCCTCAACATCGCGTGTCTCAGCAAAGGTGGCAATACATAAGGAAGCAAGTAGAAACGGAATATTCGAAGCTTGCTGGTACCCCACAATGGCGCGAGATGCGTATAAGGTTGAGCCTTTGCTTCCACGATTAAGCTTGAGCAGTGCGCCGCTAATGGCGCCCAAGATACCAATACAATCGCGATTAATGCACTGCTCGGATTCATCCCCGTTAAGCCCGCAACCAACAGGCCTGCAATAATGTAAGGAATGCCCTTAGTGATCTCGATAAGGCCTTGGCTAAAGCGGGTGTTGAAACCCATGATGATGCCTGTCACCAAACTCAAGAACGTTGCTAAAATACCGGCTTGGAAGGTCGCAACCATACCAGAACCAATTCTCGCCAGTAGGTCTCGGCCAATGCCATCCGCTCCCAAAGGTGCTTGCCAACTCGGCGATGCTAAGCGTGCAAACTGACTGGTGTATGGGTCTCGAAATGCAGCCCAAACTACGATAGCAATTAGGAATGAGAAAATCGTAAAAGCAGTGACACGTTTAGCTCGGCTCTGGGTAAAACGAAACGAAGAGTGGCTACTGATGAGCTTCCCGCTTTTCAGGCTATGACCCAGAATCAATTGTTGAACAAACAAGCTCATGCTGCTCACGGCAATCGAAAACAGCAGCAATACTAATAAGCCGCCTTGCAACATTGGTAAATCTTGCGCCTTAGCAGCACCAAGAATCATGCGTCCGATACCCGGAATCGAGAAGATAAGCTCAACCGCGACCGCACCGCCCGTTAAGCCAATAACGATCATTGCAATTTGTGGGATCAGGCTGCTTAGCGCTCTTTTCATCGCAAAGCGAATAATTTGGTTGGAGTGAACGTTGGCACTGAGCCAAGTGATCACCCAAGGTTCATTTAAAACGCGTTGTAAACTGTCTCTGAGTAGGCGGCTAAATAGGCCACTAGCAGGCAGTGCGAGCGCTAAACTCGGTAGCCAGATATCTTGCCAGCCTTGCCAACCATACGGTGGCAACCAACCCAACCAGATTGAGAACACCAGTATTAATACCGAGGCCGCCACGTACTCTGGCAAGGATATTAATACGGTGCTTAAACTGCTGTAACTCTGCCCCAGTTTGCCCTTCTTCCAACTGCGTAAGGTAGCAAGTAAGCCTGCACCACACAGTACGAAAGTCATCACAAGTGCGCTCGACATCAGAAACAGAGACGTCGACGCTGTCTTTTGAATACCTAATGCAACTGAGGAACCATCAATCCATGATTTACCTAGATCACCTGAAAAAGCACTTCCGACCCAGTCGATTAGGCGCTCAATGGCTGAACGGTCAAGCTGAAGATCAGCACGTACCGCCGCTAAAGCTTCAGGCGTAAGCAGGTGTTGTTGCCCCGCTCTAGCCCTCAGAATAGATTGGCTTGGGTCGATGCCTGCAATGTCAGGCATCAAGCCAACAAGAATCACCACCACAATCAGTGAGGCGATTCTTGATATCCAAGGCGTCAAGATAAATAGAGTTCGACGCAGAGTCTCAGCAGATAACATTTATTTAGTTAGCCTGTGTTGCCGGGTTAACTTGTGTCGTTTGATCAACCAAGCGACGCTCACTTGGGTCACGAACCACATTGCTCACGCGCTCGCTTTCACCTTGAATCACACGTTCGTGAAGCAGTGGAATAGCAGCGAAGTCGTTAAGGATTTTTTGCTCAGCTTCGATGATCGCTTGCTGACGCAGTGCGCCTAGTGGTTGCAGATCAGCGTGAGTCAGTGCTTGGTCTACTTCTTGAGAACAGAATTGACCAAGATTGAATGAACCCTTACAGCCAAAGTCACTCATCATGTAAGCCACTGGGTCACCCGAATCTAGAACCGTTGCACGAGAAAGGATAAACGCATCGAACTTGCCTGAGAGCGCATCATTCTCGATCTGAGCGTATTCACGGATATCCAGCTCAACTTTGAAACCAGCCGCTTCAAGTTGTTGTTTCAGTAGCGCTGCCACTTCTGGAAGCTCAGCACGGTCGGTAAAGGTACCGATAACAATGCTTTCTCCGTTCGCTTTTAGTGTCTTGTCGACTGCCTGACCTTCAGGTCGAATTGGTTCAGCCCAAGCAAGTGCAGGACCTAATAGACCTTGTGCGATATCCGCGTGGTTTTCATAAACGGTATTCACGATCTGCTCACGGTCTACCGCAGCAGCCGCTACCTTACGCAAGTTAATATCGCTGAATACGCCTGACTCGTTGTTTAGGTAAAGCGTATTGGTACGAGGCATTGCCACTTCATAAAGTAGGTTCGGAGCAATGGTCGCGATTTGTGAAACGGGCACTGCTTCAACGATGTCTGCCGTGCCTGTTCTTAGAGCTGCAGCACGAGCAAAACCGTTAGGAACGTATTCTGCAATCACAGATTCAACTTGCGCTTTTTCACCCCAGTAGCCATCGAAACGTTTTAGCTTCGCGCTGGTTGTACCGTTAATTTCAGTCAACTCAAACGGGCCAGTACCTGCACTCATTGGGCTAACGCGGCCATCTTCTTGGTAAGCACTGGCTGCTAGGATCGCTAATTGAGGGCTTGATAAACGGCTTGGTAAAAGAGGGTCATCAAAGCTGGTCTTGATCTCTACGCGGTAGTTGTCCATCGCTTTCACTTCTAGATCGACACCATCTAGGATACGTGGCTTAGGTGCCGCTTCCAGCGCTTTCTGCAGAGAGTTCACAACAGACTCTGCGGTTAATGTAGAGCCATCGTGGAATTTAACACCTTGGCGAATCGTGAACTGCCAAGTCAGTGGATCAAGATGTTTCCAATCAGTCGCCAACATAGGTTGTGCTTCTGAGGTTGGGCTCAAGTTCACTAACGTTTCAGCCGTGCTCCAACGTGATAGTTTGAACGCGTCATCAGAAAGTGGTGACAAGCCCGTTCTTGGCGGTTGCATCATCGCAACTCGGATTTCAGATTTGACCGCCGCATCGCTCGACTCTGGTTGAGAGTCAAAACAGCCCGTCAAAGGCAAGGCCAGCGCTAGAGCGCAAGCCAGTTTGATTGAATTAAAACGCATAGTTATTTTTCTCTGTAAGCTGTGTTTCGTAATAAATAAGGTTGTGTTAACAAGTAGATTTCGACAGTGGCTGAGATTCGATCAACAACTGAGTCGCAGGATGAGCAGGTGTACCCATCACTTGTTCGGTCGGTCCAAACTCCACCATTTCGCCATGGTCAAGAACCAGAACTTCTTCACAAAACGCTTTTGCTGCGCCTAGGTCGTGTGTCACCAAAATAAGGCGCATATCACGCTTCTTTTTCAATGAATTAATCAAGTCCAACAACCTTTGGCGATTCACCGGGTCAAGGCTGGCAGTAGGTTCATCGGCCACCAGCACTGCGGGTCTAACGACAAGAGCCCGAGCAATAGCCACGCGTTGAGCTTGACCTGTAGAAAGCTGATTAGGTTTTAGTAAGAGCAAACTGGCAGGTAAGCCAACGTCCAACAGCGTCTCTTCAATGATGCTTTCCTGATTGCCAGAAACATCTAGGTTACCTAGCGGCTCAGCTAAGATCTGTCGAACGGTGTAGTAAGGATTGAGGCTGGTGTGCGGCTCTTGTGGCACCAATTGGATCAAGCGACACACCGTAGCTTGCGCTTTGCTATTACGAATAGGCAGCGAATGACCAAACAAGCTGATGCTACCGAGAGTCGGCGCTTTCAAACCAAACAGCAGTTCAATCAGCGTAGATTTACCGGCACCAGATCGCCCAACAATGGCCAGGCTTTTATCTTCAACATTGAGGTCGATATTCTGTAGCGCTTTGAACGCTTTACCACCCAACCAACTTGGTACGGAGTAGTAGTGAACACTCACATTGTCGAACTTAATCTCTATCGGTGTTTGTGTTTCTGAATCAGTCACTGGCATTAATGGTGAGACTTCTGAATTTAGTGATAAGGTCAAGCTCATTCGATTAGGTCTCTCAATGAACAGCAGAAAGCATGAGAGCTTGATTCAAGCGCGTGTTTCGGTGCACCATAAGCCACCACACCGCCATCATCGATCACCAATAACTTGTCACACGCTAAGGCGCTGTGCAGGTCATGGGTAATCAATAAGCCACCGATTTGTCGCTGCTTAACATTGTCGCGAATCAGCTTGAGTATCTCTTGCTCTGTCACCGGATCTAACGCGCTAGTCGGTTCATCTGCAATGATGATATCGGCATTACTCAACAAGCCAATCGCAATACACACTCGTTGACGTTGTCCTCCAGAGATTTGGCTCGGATACAACGGCAAGATGGTTTCTGGATTTGGGAACCCTAACTGTACCAACAGTTCGGTGAGCTTAGTTTTGTCTTTTGATTTAAGCTTGGTGCGAGTCCCCGTCAAGGCAAGGCAGAGTTGGCCTTCAATGGAAACCAGAGGGTTTAACGCTTGAAGCGCATCTTGGAAGATAACTGCGGGGCGCTGTGCTGCAGTTCTTTGCAACATCGGCAAACCACACACAGCTTCACCAGATAGAGAAATATGACCTTCAGCCTCAACCGTCTCTGGCATAAAACCCGCGATCGCGCGTGAAAGCATCGACTTACCAATCCCTGAAGGGCCCATGATCGCCAACAATTCTCCTCGATACACATCGAAATGAATATCTTGAAAAAGTGTTTTCGAAGAGGTTTTGATCGTTAATCGGTCAACAGACAAAAGTGGTGCTTTCACGCAGATACTCAAAAATAGATGTTATAACATAACAACTTTATCATTTGGCTGAGGTGATGAAAAGCGAACATTGAACTAGATCGCATTTTTTGCTGTTTTATTGACCGGCTCTAATCAGTCATTAGATAGAAAAAATGCGCTCACTAAATTTATTGAGCATAAATAGTAAAGCGCTTTCATAAAGTCTTAGAAGTGGCGATGGTCGTTCTGAATTAATGACACGCTGCTGACGCATCTTCTACTGGGTAACACTTTTGTTTAACTTGTGAGATGAACGGATACAGGAATGCGATACGCCCAAGATAGAACAGAGTAAACGCTAGCCACAACCCATGATTGCCCCACGCTCCGACCGCAAACGCTTGAACAGCCAAGAACACCAATAAAGTAGCGATACTAGAATCTCGAACCGGACGCGTGGTTCCTGTTCCAGTAAAGATGCCGTAAACCGTTAAACCAAAGCCTGCCACCAGCGGGAATACAATCAGCCACGGAGCCATCTCTTGATACAAGGCAACCAGCGCTGGAATATCGGTAAACAAGAAAACAATCATGTCTTTAAACATCAAGGTCAACAACGTTAACGCAGCAATGAAACCTGCCGTCCATTGAAAATTGAGCCTTAACACACGATCAAGCATTGAAGGTTTTTTCTGGCCGACAGCTTTGCCCGCGAACACACTTGATGCGTTAGCAATGCCATCAAACATGTAACTGACAATAAAGGTCACTTGCATCAAGATTGCGTTAGCAGCCAGAACATCAGTCCCCAGCTTTGAGCCTGTACGGGCCATCATGTTGAAGAACACTAAGATACAGATCGTGCGTAACAGCAGGTCAGTATTCGATGAGATGATTGTCGACAGGTCTCTCTTGGTCATCTTCGAGCCTTGCATGAACTCAGAGACCGAGATATTGCTGGTCTTCATTACCAGCGTCATACCAATCGCAAAGGTGGTGATTTGTGCAATCAAACTTGCGTATGCCACACCGGCGACACCCAAGTCGAAATAAAGCACGAATACCGCATCTAAAACAATGTTCAACACGTTACCAAACACTTGTGTGTAAAGGACTTCTTTGGCTTTCGCCTGCCCCATTAACCAACCAATAATGGTGTAGTTAAGCAACACGAAAGGCGCACCATAAATCAAAATACTGAAGTAGATATGCGCGTGCTCGGCCACATTGGCTTCAGGCTCGATCACCCACATTGCACCTTGCCAGATGAGTGGTTGTATCAAGATAAAGATCAAACCCACTAAACCAGACAGCACAAACGGACGCATCAAGCTACCCGCCAAATCAGAGCGGTTTCCCTTACCCAATGCCATCGCGCTTTGCCCCGTGGTAGTGACACGGAAAAAACCAAACAACCAATACATGGTGTTCATAATAATGGTGCCAATCGCCACACCACCAATCAGTTCAGCGATGCCAAGCTGTCCGATCACAGCGGTATCCACCGCACCTAACAGAGGTTGTGTCACCGTTGAGATGATGAAAGGGAAAGCGATTTTCAGATAATCTTTGTGGGTAATGGTCATATTCTATCGAGTGATATTAAGAACTATTTGCAATTAGAGCGAAATGCTATCGTTTAATCCGTACGTTGTGATCATCTACTGGAGTAAATTATCAACAAAGCCCTCTCTCTTGATTCAAGAAAACACCACAATCATCGATTAATTGAGTTTGCGCTAACAAGAAAAATGAGTGGCTTTTAATCGGTTAGTAAAAACCCACGGGAAGGTAAAAATCGAGTTCAAACACTTCATCACTGTTAAGAAAGTGATTCTGATGATAATGCACATAAGCCGGAGTAGAACGTTGCTTGAAGCCAGACGTAGGTAGCCACTTTTCTAATACCATACTGATCTGTGGTAGCAACTCACCATAGCGACCATTAAGTCGAAACACGGCATGTAAACCGCCCGGAATCACCATCTGATTAACCACGCTGCGGTACTTAATCGGTTCATTAATCGCGATACACGCCACATAGCGACACTGATCCATCTCAACCCAAGCAGGGTTTGAGTGATGCAAACCAAACTGGCTCGAAAAGTCGCGTTGTTCAGAGCTAGCCCACGCTTTCAATATCAACCATGCGTTGCGAATGGAGCGGTTATAACCCGTATGTCGAACATAAGCCGCCATGCGCTCCGGTGTTTCAACTATCTTAGGTTCAGGTAGCGCTCGCTGCGCCACGTTCAAATAACCCGCTGCCACTTCGGGATCTTTCAAATAGGGTTTTTCTGCTATCTGTAAGTCGTGTTTACGCCACTCACCCGGTGACATGTTAAAGGTCGCTTTGAATGCTCGGCTAAATGAAGACACCGAACTAAAGCCACACTTACTGGCAATTTCCACCACAGACGACGTGGTATCGAACATCAATTGGTTGGCCGCATATTCCATTCGAGTGCGTCGAATGTATTGGTGCAACGACTCCCCTACCACACTTTTGAAGGTACGATGAAAGTGTTGTTCTGAATAAGCGGCAATCTCAGAGAGCGCTTTGGCCGACAAAGGCTGACTGATGTCTTGGTGAATATAGAACAGAACATCATTGATTCTAGATATGTGTTGTCGCGACATCGTTTAAATAGCATAAATGGACATGTTTATGAGCATAAACGGACACACTTGTTTTTACAATTGCCGTGTAATATCAAGCGATAGAATAAAAACGAAAAACGACGAGACACAACATATGGAAATCGCACAGTCATTACAACAAATTCAATCTTCATACATTCGAGAGATCCTCGCAGCCGCAAGTGATCCAAATGTCATCTCATTGGCCGGGGGTTTACCGGACGAGAAGACATTCCCTATCGATTTAATGAAGCCAACGCTAGAAAACCTAGCGAACATGCCTGAAGTTTTCCAATACGGTTCTACTGCCGGTTACGGCCCGTTGCTTGATCACCTTACGCAAAGCTACCAATTGCCAGAAACTCACACAGCAATGATCTGTACCGGTTCTCAGCAAGGTCTCGACTTAATTGCACGAGCGTATGTCGATCCAGGTGATGTGGTTGTGATGGAAGCGCCGAGCTACTTAGGTGCGATGCAGGTGTTTGGCCTAGTTCAAGCAAACATTGCGACCGTGTCTCAAACAGAATTTGGCCCGAATCTAGATGAACTGGAAACGTGCTTTGCCCAGCAATCACCGAAGATGTTCTATGCCGTACCTGATTTCCACAACCCAACAGGTGTGTGCTGGGCAACAGAAACTCGTCAAAAAGTGGCTGAGCTGTGTATCAAATACAACGTGGCATTCATTGAAGATGCACCATACCGTGAGCTACGTTTCACAGGTACAGAACTGCCGTTGGTTTCTTCGTTCTGCCCTGATAACTCTATCGTTCTTCGTTCATTCTCTAAGATTGCATCGCCAGGTTTACGTATTGGCGCAGTAACAGGAAAACGCAGCTACCTTGAGCCACTGATCAAAGTGAAACAAGGCGCTGACTTGCACTCTAGTGTACCTATGCAAGCACTGCTTGTTGGTCTTCTAAAACATGAAGACTTTGGCGTGCATATGGAAAACATTCGCACCCTGTACAAGTCTCGTTATGAAGTGCTGTTCTCAGAGCTAGAAAAACAACTGCCTGCAGATTGCGTGTTAAAAGCCGTAGATGGCGGGATGTTCATTTGGGTTGAGCTCCCAGAGTGCGACACTTTTGAACTGGCGAAAACTCTGCTATCAAATGGCGTAGCGGTTGTACCAAGCCCCGTATTCTATCCAAAGGCCGATGAAGCGAAAGCCGCACTGCGCTTAAACTTCACCAACGCCAACCCAGAAGAATTAACAGAAGCGGTAAAACGCTTAGCTGAAGTACTTAACCAAGCGTAATCGCTGACAGCACGGAGCGCTTTGGTGATTGCCTGATCGGCTTATTACCGAGAAAACCGTCACGCGTCAGCATTAAAGGCCAATGCCATTCTCAACAAGAGAGTCACATTGGCCTTAATTTTAGGTCTCCATAAAGCACAGAAAGGACATCAGTTTGCCGCATTGTATTATCGAACACTCACCCACTATTGATGGTCAGCAACTCAACCAACAAGTGTTTTTCGGCGCAATGGAATCTCAGTTGTTCTCACCAACAGGAGAAGACATCAAAGTACGCAGCCTTGCCTATCAGCATTACCAAACCGGTGAAGTAAAAGAAGACTTCGTGCATGTCTCTGTGCGCATTTTGTCAGGGCGTAACGAAAGCGTTAAAGCGATGCTCTCTAAGTCCATTTTGGATCAATTACTTACTCTCACACTATCCAATGCTTCGCTGACCGTAGAGATCATTGATATTGAGACAAGCAGCTATTCAAAAGCCTTAGTTTAAAGGCAAATCACAAGCTTCACCCCCTCACAAATAGGGGATTTTCAAAAAATTCGTTAGACAGTATGGAGCAATGAAATGGAATTGGTGATTGGTAACAACCCAGAATTGATAACGAAAGCACAAGCCATTCGTCATCAAGTATTCGTTGTTGAACAAGGTATCCCCCATGTGTTGGATCTTGATGGGCTCGATCCTGTCTCACATCATGCACTCATCACCGATGACGATAATTTAGTCGCGACGGCACGCTTGCACATTGATGAATCAGGACACTCAACCATGGCGCGTGTTGCTGTTCTGCAACCTTATCGAGGATCTGGTATCGCATCTAAAATTGTTAGCGCACTTCTAAAACACGCCTCTGAACATGGTGCCAAGGTAATTGAAATCCACGCCCATCAATACCTAAAGGATTACTATCAAAAATTCGGCTTTGAGTTCATTCGTGAAGTGGAAATGGTAGGAGAACACCAACTGATTGAGATGAGACACAACATAAGTTCTTAGCCGAATATTCAATAGACAACAAAGTACCACTGCTTATTTGAGCTAACATTCCTTATCAAATAACGGCCTTTTCACCACACATATAGCCATACTATAAGTGTTGTTATATAGCCCTACGTTTTGTTGGTTTTTGTCCCGTACCGCCTTGGTTATACTGCGCCTGATTTTTAATAAGCCAACAAGACAGAACCGAGTTGAAATACTCAGTTTTGATCGCAACAGGCAACCGCTCTGGATTTACGTTCCAGCTCGCAGAAAGGAAAAACCATGTCTCAATATGTTGTATGTGCTCTGTATAAATTCGTAGCACTTGATGATTACCAAGAAATTCGCCAGCCACTCACTGATGTTTTAGAAGCCAACCAAATCCGCGGTACTTTGTTACTTGCGAGTGAAGGTATCAACGGCACCGTTGCAGGTAAGCGCGAATCTATCGACGCTCTTCTTCAATGGTTCAAACAAGATTCTCGTTTGGCTGATGTTGTTTACAAAGAGTCGTTCAACGAAGAACAACCATTCAACCGCACCAAGGTTAAACTTAAGAAAGAGATCGTAACTATGGGCGTTGAAGGCATCGACCCTCGCCATGTTGTCGGCACTTATGTTAAGCCAAACGAATGGAACGACCTCATATCAGATCCAGATGTGATCTTGGTGGATACTCGTAACGACTACGAAGTGGACATCGGCACCTTCAAAAATGCTGTAAACCCAAACACAGAAACCTTCCGTGAATTCCCTCAGTACGTTGAAGACAACCTTGATCCTAAGAAGCACAAGAAAGTCGCAATGTTCTGTACTGGCGGTATTCGTTGCGAAAAATCAACAGCCTACATGAAAGAACAAGGCTTTGATGAGGTTTACCACCTTGAAGGCGGCATCCTTAAGTACCTAGAAGAAGTACCAGAAGAAGAGAGCATGTGGGAAGGCGACTGCTACGTATTTGACGGTCGTGTTGCAGTTAACCACCAGCTAGAAAAAAGTAGTTACGATGTGTGTAACGCTTGTCGTCTACCAATCACTGACGAAGATAAAGCGTCTGAACACTTCGAAAAAGGCGTAAGCTGTCCTAAGTGTATTGATAAGCACAGCGACGAGCAAAAAGCGCGCTTCCGCGAGCGTGAAAAGCAAGTTCAGCTGTCGAATGCTCGTGGCGAAACCCACGTCGGTGGCGAAGCTGCTCAACTTATCGAGCAACGCAAGAAAGCAAAACTAGCACACAAAGAGCAACAACGTTCTGGTAAGAAAGCTCAGTAATTTTTAATACTACTAAAATAATAAAGGGCAGTAACGCATCCAAAATGGAACGTTAATGCCCTTTTTTGATCCTGCTCTCGCTTTGTGTTTAGGAACACATTTATCTTCAAAAATAGACTCTATACTGAAGTTAAGTAGACAAGAGAGGAAGTGCCAATGCTCAATGAAAACCATGCCTTTATCTTAGATTTCCCAGATCTTAAATTAGACATTGTTCAGCTCAACCACGACGATGAAAAATTCAAAGCAGACATGCAGAAATACCACCAACTCGACTACGACATTCGCCAACTAGAAATCTCTGGCAGCCCCATTGATGACGACAGCATGCACAACCTAAAAGTAGAACGCATGGCGCTGAAAGACTCGCTACACAAACAACTTACTCGACATCACGCGCTTAAGATCGTTTAAGATCGTTTAAACAAGTTCTACAAATACGACTTTTAAAGCCACGCACACCGCGTGGCTTCTTCATTGAGTCCCCCCACCAGCCCATTATAAAGTTATTTGCTTAATTAAAAGCTCTAGCAACTCGTCCTTCACTACTCAGTTCGTAATGACCAATGTAGGCAGGAATAAATACCGATTGCCCTTTAGTAAGGGTCACATGCTCACCATTTTGGCTCATTAGCGTTAAATCATCATCTATTGCCATTAAGATTTCAGCACCGCTTGTGGTGACTTTTTCTTGCTTTGGGCAATGAAAAATATTGAAACTAAAATCGCTGACAGGAATAGCATAACTATCACATTGCCCCAGCTTTGAGGGCGCCAACAGCAAACGGTTAAAAGGAATTGGATTGAACTCTGTGCAGGCAACTAACTCAGCAACATCAATATGCTTTGGCGTTAAGCCCGCGCGCAAAACATTGTCTGAATTTGCCATAATCTCGAGCCCGGTTCCCTTAACATAAGCATGCGGAGTGTTCGCATTCAAATACATCGCTTCACCTGGCTTCAGTGTGATCAAGTTAAGAAGCAGAACACAAAACAGACCGATATCGTTCGAGTACTGATGGCTAAGCTCAATGATCAATGCAAATTCTGTTTGATCTTGGTGAGCCCATGCGTAAGTCAGAAGTTGATCTAATGCTTGCTGCTTACGTTGGTTATTTAGCGTTAATAAATCGCGGAAAAACGTCTCTAAACCTAGAGAATTAAGGTTGTTACCAAACTCTTCAACCAAACCAGCAAGCTCGCTAGAATTCAATTGTCTGAATAGACCTAATATTTCATCGAACTCTCGAAAGCCATTCATCGCTTGATATTCAGTGATCGCGTAAACCAATTCAGGCTTGTGGTTCGAGTCTTTGTAATTACGGTGACCTGCAGTCAGAGGGATCTTCGCTTGCTCTTCTCTCGCAAAGCCTAACTCAGCCTGTAGCTTGTTTGGGTGAACTTGAACAGACAGCGCTTTTTCTGCCGCTAATATCTTAAACAAGAACGGCAGTTCACCAAACGACTGCGCAATATCGCTTGATAGATAAGCGGGTTTATTCTTGTTAATCAGCTCAGATAGAGGCACTAAATGTTGGTCCAACTTGACCATTGAACAACCTTTCGGATGCGCTCCCATCCAAACTTCCGCTTGCGGCTCTTGTGACTCATTTTTGAAGCCAAACAGTTCACGTATCGAAGAAATGCTCCCCCATGCATAATTTTGTATGGTGTTTTCCATTGGGAAAAATGAGTGTTCTGAGAAGTGACTGAGTGACATGGCTTTTTCCGTAGTGAGCCCTCTGAAGACAATTCAAGAGAGCTGATTCTAATAACGTGAATAATTAGAAAGACTACAGATAACGGTTAGAACCCACATGAGACGGGGTCTTAGACGCAATAGGAAAAATTCTTAGAAACGGGTGAGGTAGATGAAAAGCGTGAAAATAATCACATTTGAATGCTACGCATAAAAAACGCTGAAGATAGGATAGCTGCACAATAACCAGAGGACTATTGGCAGCTATCTTATTGACGAAGAAACCCCTTAAAAACCAGAGCGAGCCTCTGCACTTTTCTGTGGTGATTGAGCTTGTAGGAAAGGCAGTAGCAGCAACCCGATGACCGCAGCACAAGTAGAGATGGTAATGAAGAACCCACTCCAACCGTAAGTTTCTAGAATGAGCGCTAATGGGTAACCAGAGAGTGCAGCGCCCATGTAAGCAAACAAGCCAACAAAGCCTGTCGCCGCCCCGGCAGAATCTTTATGCGAGCATTCTGCCGCCGCCATACCAATGAGCATTTGAGGGCCAAAAACAAAAAAGCCAACACAAAACAACCCAGCCGCCTGAAACACAAAGTTGGTTAAAGGCATAAGCCATAAAGCCGATACCGAGAGGAAGATACCAATCGCAAACAAGATGTTCATCGGGCCTCGGTTTCCACCAAACAGCCTATCCGATCCCCACCCAGCAACAAGTGAACCAACGAAACCTCCAATCTCAAACAGAGACAACGCAGCGTTGGCGTTTATCAAACTGTAATGGTGTTCTTCGGTGAGATATAAATTACCCCAATCGTTGACGGCCGTTCTTACGATGTAAACCAACACATAACTAAAGGCGAGCAACCAAATGTACTTATTGCTGAACACATAGGTTTTTAGGATTTCTCGATAGCTTAACCCTTGCCCATGGCTCTCTTGCGCTAATTCTAGATGGTCACTGCGCCACTTCCCTACAGTCGGAAGTCCCATGGTGGTGGGCTTATCACGTAAGCGCCAACAGACGATAAGACCAATAAAAACACCAATCACCCCCGGCCATATAAACCCTGATCGCCAACTGTATTGGAGAGTTAGATAGCCGACGAGAATAGGAATCAATGCCCCACCAACGTTGTGTGCTGTATTCCAGATTGCCCAGCGAAACCCTCTTTCAGAACGAGAATACCAAGTCGTCAATAACTTGGAACACGATGGCCAGCCCCAACCTTGGAACCATGCATTCAGTACCCACAGCGAGATAAAAGCCGCCAACGAACTAGAAAAGCCAAACGCGATGTTTATCAGACCAGTCGCGATTAGGCCAAGCCCCATGAAGTAACGAGGGTTCGACCGATCCGATATCGTGCCTGAGATAAATTTCGATAAGCCATAAGAAAGATAAAAGAGCGTGCCAATTAAGCCAATATCGCCTTTGTCCAAGCCAAGGTCAGTAATCATGGCTGGCGCGGCATAATTAAAGGTTTTACGGGTGAAGTAAAAACCTGCATAGCCGACATACATACCTATCATGATGTGTAGGCGCCAGTAGCGATAACTCTGATTGACCTCATCATCAGTTAGAGAATGACTCTTTGACGTAGCTGAGCGCAGAAATCCAAACATATTCGTTCTCACACTTTAGGTAATGTAACGCTGATATTGGTACCCGAAGATGAGCCATTAGCGTTGATTGTCATCTTGCCGCCGAGCGCCTGAACACGCTCTTGCATGCCGCGAACACCCATTCCTTTGAGAAGATCTTGCGCTGTAAAACCAACGCCATTATCTGTGATCTGAAGGTCAGCTTGGTCACCTAAAATCAGTTCAATTTTAATCTCGCTCGCAATCGCGTATTTATAGGCATTGTTTAAGGATTCTTGGCACAGCCTGAAGATAGTGACCTTGAGCGTGTCACTCAAACACGAGTAATCACCTTGCCAATTTAACTGAATATCAACACCGTGATCCGAGAACTCCATTTCACGTATGAGCTGTTCAACTGAGTCCTTCAGGTCAAGGTCATCCAACATTTTGGGTCTTAGCTTT
This sequence comes from Vibrio kanaloae, assembly GCF_024347535.1. Taxonomy (NCBI): domain Bacteria; kingdom Pseudomonadati; phylum Pseudomonadota; class Gammaproteobacteria; order Vibrionales; family Vibrionaceae; genus Vibrio; species Vibrio kanaloae. The sequence goes on from NZ_AP025498.1 coordinate 271,903, forward strand.
GTTAGCAAACGCTTGGTGGTGTCATAAACATTCAACGATAATGATTCAATCGTACCAGCACAGCGAACGCTCATTTCAGCCGCATCGACACGTTTAATAATGCTCGCTTGAGTACGAATTGCCGTGATGTTTTGGCCGATTTCATCATGCAGCTCACGTGCAATATCACGACGAACCGATTCTTCAGCTGTCACTAACTGGCGTGAAAGGTTTTGATTTCTGGAGAGCTCACTTCGTAGTTTCGCATTGAGATCTTTTTGTTTTTGAACCGCAAGGCCAAGCAAAATACCGGTGATGGTTTGAGCAGACAGAGACAAGAGTAAATCGGTAATTTCGAGTTTAGATGTTCCACTGTGAGCAGCAATCAACGCGACACTATTTAACAGGGTCGCCAGTAAAGCACCTTGCCACCCGTAACGAACGGCGAGCAAGATGATAGGGATCGCCATACAGAATGGGGCGAAGCGTCTTAGCTCATCAGGCAGACTGGTTTGTATCAAAATACTGGCGACCAACAACACGCTGTATAACACAATGTGACGTATTTTGAACTCAACGACATTGTTGATTAAGTAAGAGCTCAGTGGTGCCCACTTGTTTTGGAATAGGTAGTTCCAGACCAGATAACACATCGGCACCAACATCAATCCGCCAGTGATACTCACCAACCACACCATGTAAACAGCCGGAACATGAGAACCCACCACGGCAACATTAATGAATGCTGTAACCATGATTAAGCTCGCCATCACTAACAAGTGACGATTCTGGTCACCAGAATAATAACGCTTGGCAATTAGCGTGGCAGGAATACTCAATCCACTGGCGATGAGTATCGTCAGCCATTGAGGCTCATCAAGCAGTAAAGCTAAAGCGATAGCAAGCCCCCACTCGGCAATATAGATAGCAGGCCAATAGTGAATGCGAGTGTGCAGCGTCATTCCCAATCGAAGTGAGAATGGGAAAAGCAGAATGGCTAACTCAGGGTCATTAATGAAATAGAAGGCAATAACCCACAAACAGAACCATGCACAACCAGCCATAAAAACCCCACATAGGGAGGTGGCTAGATAGGAACGCATTAGTACTGGTCTTGTGTGAACAATTTAGCTAACTCAACGTTGTTCTTAACATTGAGTTTGTCCATCGCATTGGCACGGTGTACATGCACCGTTTTATGGCTAACCCCTAGCTCAACGGCGATAGATTTTACATCGAGCCCTGTTGCCAATAACTGACACACTTCACTCTCTCTGCGGGTAAGTTGATTTAAAGAGGCTTTATTCTTCATGGGTGTCGCAAGCTTTATGGCGATGTCGGGCGTGAGATAACAGCCACCATTTGCGCTCGTGTGTACGGCTTGGATTAACTCATCTGGGCTGCAGCGCTTGCTGAGATAACCTTTGGCTCCTAACTCTAATGACTTCTCAACCATCGCCGGAGAGTCATGAACGCTCAACATGATGCTGGCAATGCCAGATGGAATCTCTTCCAATAAGCTCAGGCCACTTTCGTCTTGCATTGAGATATCCAAGATCACGACATCAGGGTGACAGCTTGGCAATCCTAGGCGCGCTTCTGCCGCAGAGTTGAATTCCCCCACGACCGTAATGTCAGCTTCAAGACTGAGTAATTGAGCAAAGCCAGATCGAACAATGACGTGGTCATCAACAAGCGCAACATTAATCATGATATTAACCAAAATTAAGAGTAAGAAAGAAAAATAGCCCCAACAGGAGCTATCTAAAATTAAGTTTATTGATAGAGATGATACTGAATCGAACTAACGATTGGTATGATCTCACGTGCTTTAAACCAATAAAGCACGTGAGACTCGCTACGCGTTTTGAGACGCTAAGTGCATTTTCTTAGCATGGCGAATCTTCTTCTCTTCCGCAACCGCAACGAACAGCAGTAACACGATACAAATGGCAGCTGACGTATCAAGCGCTGCGAACGTGCCTTTCCAACCCGTTAAGCCAAAAATAGGCGTGCCGTCTGCAATCATACCTAGGCCAAGTTTGGCAAAGCTGTCACCAATTAAGTAAGCAAATGTGCCTTTCACGCCATCCGCAACGCTGATTGCTTTCTTAGGCACGAAACCTACGGCAGCAACACCAATCAACAACTGAGGACCGAACACTAAGAAACCAAGTACAAACAGTGATGCTAGGTACATGAACTCACTGGTTGCATGCTGGTAGAACTCTAGAGAAACGATGATCAGGCCAAGCGACACACAAGCAACCAAAGCACGGCGTCCGTTCGCAAGGTCTGACAGATAACCCCACATTAACGTACCGACTAGTGCACCAACCTCAAACAGAGTGAAGCCTGAAATCGCGGTTTCTTTTGATAGACCTAGCTCTTGATACGCATAAACGGTAGACCATTGATCGATACCGATACGAACAATGTATAAGAAGATATTCGCGAAGCAGAGCAACCAGATCACTTTGTTTTTCAGGATGTATTCAACAAAGATCTCTTTCTTAGTCATTTGATTTTCTTCAGCAGCCGTATCTTCTTCGCTGACTTCTTCATCAAACAACTCTTCAACCGTACCTAGACCATAGGCTTCTGGAGAGTCATTACCAAAGCGCATACCAACAAAGCCAACCACAATCGCAATGATTGATGGGAACACGAACATACCGATCACGTTGCCATCAAATAGGTAGTTAGCACCGAACAGAGCAACACCAGCCGCACCTGCGCCACCCACGTTGTGCGACATATTCCAAAGGCCTAAATAAGAACCACGCTTATTACGAGGCGTCCATTTAGTGATGGTCGAGTAGCTTGAAGGACCGCCGGTACTTTGGAAGAAACCACTCAACGCATAGAAGGCAATCATCAGGAATAAGCTAGCGCTGCCACCGCCCATACTGAAGCTGAAGCCCAACATGGCAATACCAGAAAGAACAAGCATGAATGGTAGGAACTGCTTGGTGTTTTTACCATCGGCATAATAGGAAACGACGGTTTTACCGATACCGTAAGTGATAGAGAAACCCAGACCGATAAGACCTAGATCCGTCATCGATAATCCATAAGTAGAAATCATGTCGTTTTGCGCGACATTGAAGTTCTTACGGATCAAATACATGGTTAGATAACCGATGAATACGACGAGGTAAGATTGTAGGAATGGTTTAAACCACATTTTTCTTCTAGTTTCGACCGGAAGATCCAGCGTCGGTTTTCGAACCTGATCTAGGAACTTTAACATTGTGAACTCTCTTATTATTTATGAGGTCTGCACGGCATAATTGCGACCATGCATTGTTTGTTATTTGATAGGGAAATAATAAGGAGTCTAAAAATCGACCGCATGAGAGAGGGTCTTAGAATAACTAGGAAAAATTCCTAGTTCAGAATTGGGAGTCAAGAAAGCGTGAACAGCATCACTTTGTTTAAAATGTGTTATGTAGTTAGGAGGTATTGGAGATTATCGCACTTCGCAGTTGAATTTGGGCTTAAGGTATTTAATAGGTGCCCCAAGCAAACTAAATACCGTTTGTATTGAGCAATTTATTGAAATCTAATGTGGCTAATAAAAACCACATTAGATTCACTTTACGGTGTCACAATCTAAACGATAGATAATTGGATCTAATTGTTTTTAGACACATCCAATTTATTCAGCAACGACGGATACCCCCAACCATTTTCGCCCGCCACCACTTGCTCTCCAGTCAAATACTCAAAGAGTGTCGGCGCTAAAGATCCGTTAGCTTCAATTTTCAATGGCTGAGAGTTTTCGCCAATTGGCGCTCCCCAGAATCCTATAAAGGCATCTTTCTCTAAGTAATCCTCACCAGCATGACGCCCTGGCACCTTGGTGTTGTAGCCAATTCCCGCTTTAGGGAACAAGTTAACCGTGCCAGCCCTATCTTCAAGGTAGATATTAGCCAGTTGATTCACTGAATCTGGTCGAGGTGTTGGTTGCGTTAATGAAGTCCACTCTGCACTGCTACACCACGTTGTCACATCCGCCTTAACCGCTCGGTTAATACACTTTTCGACCAATTGAGAATATTGTGAAAAATCAGCTTCGCTTGGTGATGCTAGGTATGGGTTTAACCTTTGCGTATTGAGCAAAATCGGCGCTCGGTTGTCTTCCAATGACTCATAGAAAAGCTTGTCACCTTCACGTGTGATCAATTCATCAACCCTTTTTAAATCACGGTTGCCAATCACACGAACAGCGCAACGTTGTTGATCACATGTGCTTTCTCTTACGACCATGTAATCCAGACTTTCAGGCAGGCGTTGCGCTATCTGATTAATGATGTCTATGTTCTGACCAGCTGGCGCTGCAATCGGAGACCACTGCGTGAGTTCTTGGTAAACCGGCTGAACCTGCCACCCTTGAGCCGAATTAAAGAAGTCCATCATGAAGTTACCACCGGCAGTCGAGGCGACCACCACATCCAATTCCTTCGAGCTTGGGTAGCTTAGAGCATTGGTGATTTTAGGCCCTTCCCCCTCGTCTGAAGATATCTTCTTAACCACAATTGGATACTCTAGCTCTGCTTGTAAGCCTTCAAATACCTGCTTTTCGGGGTTGAGCGCGTAGAACACTGGCGTTAAACCATGATCCCCAGCCATGCCCCATAGCGTTTTATCGTAAACGCCTGCACTGCGGTAGGTCGCTTCAATCTGACGAATCCAATAGTCCAGTCGGTTAAGCTCTCCCGTCGGCATCAGAATTTCGTCACTAAAAGGACCGGTAAAGTGTGCGAAGTGATCCGGCCATGGGTTATAAACCAAGGTATAGTCTGGCATCCCTTTTCCATCCAACTCGGCAAACTGAGTAATCGATTGTTTAACCTGAGCCTTCTTTGAAAGCTTAGTGAAAAAATCAAAGCCCGATATAGACAGGTACGCTTCAATATCTTCAATCAAGGCTTCACGCTTTTCTCGTAGAACGGCTTCAACTTCAGAACGCTCCTCAAGCTCTTTGACGCAGCGTTTCTCACCGTAATCACGTAACGACTCTCCTAAACCTAAGTTCACTAACCCATCATAAGTCGTGTGCGCATTCCAGTCGTACTGTGCGTTGCAGTTCAGCGTTTTGAGATAATCAAGGCGATCAAACATGGTTTGTACCTTGTTGTTTGCCATCAACACATCCAACTGCAGAGCATCATTACCAAAGAAGTAATACGCTCGGTCGATCTCTCGGTCGACAAAATGAAAATTAGGGATACCCGTACCACCATTACCAGACACTTTTGCGCCCGTTTTAATGATCGGTAGGTTGCGTACACTGATTGTTGGAGTAGAAGAGATACCCACTCGGCTTATATTATTTCGATTCTCTTGATAGAGTTTTTTGAAGAACGGAAGATAATTCGGGTCACGATAGGTTTGTTCAGACAGAACCTCCATGAACCGAACCTGCTGTTGATGTTCAGGCTCGATCACTGTTTCTAGATTAGGTTTGTATTGCGCTCGGTTTTTATGATTCTGGTACGCCACCGAGATGAAAGGCGCATTCTCATCGACCAAGCCTTCGATCACCCCTTGCTGTAAACCATCAACCGTCACTTGAACCGCAAAGCGTTTGTTCTGTTGGGATTCTAAGAACTGAATGAGCGCATCAGGCTGGTCACTGAACGCTTGCTGCATCCAATCATCGAGCGCTTCTGCACGTTCTTCTTTAAACACAAATTGTCGGTAGGCTTTCAGCAAGTTTAAGCGCACAAAATCAATAAGAGTGACCGTCAGAGCTTGTGCTTTGTTATTCGGCTTATCGGCGTTTTCTGGTTTACCATCTTCTGCAATTGCCAGCATTGCAGATTTCATGTCACCGTCATCCATGCCCAATGCCGCTTTACCGATCAAATCAACGATGATCGGTTGAATCTGAGCGATGATCGCTAGATCTTCAGGGCTATTGGTTAAGTATGTGTAATTCGCGGGGAGCGTGTCCATATCCTGCCAAACACCAATTTCGAATAACGCATCGTAGATAATCACCATGTTGGCAATGAACTGCTCATCGATACGAATACCTTCATGGTGACCTGTTGCTTCAGTCGAGGTATCTGGCTCTTTATGCTCTGAGACTGGCTCATCACCGACATAATAGAGGCTATGTTCAAAGCCTTTTAAAGCCTCGTTATCATAGACTGTCGACAGATACCCTTTGAATACATCTTCACTACCCAAACCGGAATAGCGGTCGTAGTAACTATAGAGAAAATAACCTAAAGGAATTGAGTAAGTCGGGTTGGACAACTGAGCGATCACTCGCGCTTTCGTTTTAGCATCTAAAGGCAGCGCAAGAATGTACGCATCTAATGTTACGCCGCCGATGGTGAAAAGTGCGGCATCGCGAGTGAGTTTGGCGGAGTAATCTAGGCTTGAAAGCACTTGATTCTTCAGTACATCACTGGAACTGAACACCCCACCAATAACAGGCGTTGTCGACATATCGGCAAAACTAGGCGCCGACACTAGGGTCAACGAAAGGCTACTAAACAAACTGGCGTAGCGACGGGCTTGGGAATAGAAACGCATCCAATATCCTTTAGGTCAAATTACTTTCATAAATACAACCTATTGTTTCAGCTCACTTTCATTAGTCAACTACGTTTACTTGTGCATCGTTCACTTATGTATTCGGAGTGAAAGCTTTAAGAATGATAAGCGAACCTTTACTTACGTCAATCAACCTTAAAGTTGCTTGCCACTACCGTCTTCCCATATCACTTCACACTCTTCTTTGATCGCTGCTGTTAATAGTTCAATCAGTGGGAAAGCTCTACTACTTATGTTGACAGGAACTTCGGCACTATTGTCTTCGTTCTCGAGGTCGGTATCGTCTTGTTCTACAGGTTGGTTTTGCTCAGCTTCAATCTCCCTACGTAAGTTGTTCAACGCTTGAGGTACTTCTGCGGCATCAATAGCACCAGGAACCGTTCCGCTATGTCCAAGCATCTTAATAAAATGAAGTGCAACATCACCAAACATAGTGACGCTAGCATGAGCTTTGCAATTAAAGGTAATTAACATAATTAGTCTCTTTGAGTTTTATTGTATACAAACTATGTTGAGTAAATCTTTAGAAAGCAAGCGCATAATGATGAAATAGATTCCATGATTAGACGCTCCAATGTAAGTTTACCACTATCCCGTCACATTCAGTGATACACATCACTGTATAAATCTCACTCAGCCACCTTTAACATAGAACCTTGATAGTAGTCACACTAAATAGATGACAAAGGGTCCGCGTAGGTTGTTATTTAATCTAGTATTAATGCCATTATCAAATTTTAGTGGCACAAATCACATGAACAGGCTAGTGGGCAGACACATAGAAGAAATGGCGGATATACGATCCACTCGAAAGCAAAAAATTGTCTACGCCTTCTCACTCATTGCCGCAGCTTTATTCATTTTTTACACTTGGGCTTATCTCCAAGGACAGCATTACACCTTGTTAACTTTCGAACTGTGCTTTGCTTTTATCGCAATATCAAATGCAATTTATGTTAGAAAAGCCATTACCCCCCACTATTCTGAATTAATATTAAGTTGTGTACTATTAGTACAAGGCATTATTCTGTTCTTGCACAGCCACGCTATCCCAGACCGAATACTCTGGCTATACCCTATTTTGGCCGCAGTGATTTTCATCAATGATTTCAGAATTGGAGTCATCTTCAGCACCTCATTTTGTGTCTTTATCAGTATTCTAATTACGGCGCTACCTAGCAATTTTTCTTTGCCATTTAACAGTATTCATCGCTTTATTCTCAGCTTATTGATGATGAGCTTGGTATGCCATACGTCAGCTTATTACTACACAAAAGCCGTGAGTTATATTCAGCGCCTGTATAAAGAAGGCATTGAAGACTTAGCCTACAGGGACCAACTCACAGGGCTAGCGAACCGTTGGAGCTTCGAAAGGTGGGCAACTGAAAAGCTCACGACCGTTGATAGTGAGCGATCACTTACTGCATTGGTCTTTCTAGATATTGATGACTTTAAAAATATTAACGATAGTTATGGGCACGATGTTGGCGACAGTGTCTTACAGCATTTTGCCAATCGCTTAAGCAATAATATTCGAACCAGAGATCGAAAACGTCATGAATACGATTATTCAATTGCACGCTTTGCTGGGGACGAGTTTGTTCTGATGCTCTACGATATTCCCAATCGCAAAGATTTAGACGGTATTTTAAATAGGATTTGTGGATTATTCGAAAGCGGATGCCAAACTAACGAGAGAATCAAAGAGCTGACACTCAGCGTTGGCGTATCACTTTACCCGCAGGATGCTAAAGAGTTACATGAGTTAACAAGATGCGCCGATAAAGCCATGTATGTTGCGAAACATTCAGGAAAAAACCGATACGCTTATTATCACGACAACCCGACATCGACCTTAATAGAAGAGTTACCGACGAACCTAACCAGCTCAGAACCTGTTTCCTCTGAACTTGAAGATTGTCTTGAAGCGAAGGTTGAAGGGAACAATGTGACGCAATTAAAAACTCGCCAACGCTAGCCAACCCTGTAAGTTAGCCGCTATATAAATACCTTTTTAGCCCGCCATATACATCAGCCAAAGGCTGACTAACCCGATGATGATAATCCATACCACTTGTCGTGCTCGGTTTGGGTTATTGCCTTTAGGTCTTACTACCGTTTTAAGAACAGTTTGCTTAGCCGACTGAATAAACGGAGCTTCAATCTCACGCTTTTTCACGCGACGCTTAACCGCGCTGTTCGCAACCTCTGTAAAACGCTGACTTTGATCCGTTGTAAAGTCGTTATCAAAGCCCACCCGACCATTCTTTTCGCCATGTTTTTGCTGTACTGCCATAGCGGCCTCCTTGGCGGTCTACTCTACATCCAATTATAGACATAATTTTATATTGTTACCTGTTCAATATTTTCGAATAAGTCACTCAAAGCTGTGCCGTCTACTTTTTGAATCAAATTACATAAACTACAGCTATTCAAGTTTATGAGGGTTTCAAAATGACGAATGTAAGAGCAGTAGATCATGTGCTTGCAGCACATGCCACCTCAGATGGTGATGGTGTCAAAATCCAACGACTCGCTGGTTTTAATAACGCACGCTTCTCTCCATTTTTGATGATTGATGAACTTAAGTCGGATGAAAGCAAAGACTATGTTGGCGGCTTTCCTCCACATCCTCACCGTGGGATAGAAACGCTCACTTACATGCTGCAAGGTCACTTCCAACATAAAGACCATATAGGGAATATTGGAGAGCTACGCAGCGGTGGCGCTCAGTGGATGGCTGCAGGTCGTGGCGTCATTCACAGCGAAATGCCAATGATGGAAGAAGGCACGCTGCATGGTTTTCAGATTTGGATAAACCAACCTGCAACACACAAAATGCAGCCAGCGCAATATCATGATTTTCAAAGTGAAAGTATTGCAGAGTATCTAAATGAACAAAGCGGTTTACTAAGAGTGATCGCTGGTGGATTTGAATTACATAACAGAAATGAAAATGATTCAGAGGCTTTGCAAGCACAAGGTCCATTGCAAACGACAGGTGTGCCATTAAGCGTTGCGGATTGGCGAGCGAATTCAGGACAACAAGTAACGCTAGAGACTCTAGTTGATCATAATGCCATGACTTATGTGTACCGAGGCACGATTCAGATCGGAGACAAAGTCATCAACCAAGGTCAACTGGCCCTGTTAACAAAAGCTGAATTGTTGTCTTTAGAAAGCCTAGAAGATTCAGGTGTGCTGATTTTTTCTGGTCAACCGATTAATGAACCGGTTGTGCACTATGGTCCGTTTGTCATGAACTCGATGGAAGAGATTGAACAGACAATTCAAGACTACAACAACGGGATATTTGAAACTTATTAGTGCTCTGGCTTTAAGCTTTGGCGAAAGTATTGAAAAGATTTTGTAACGAACAACGATTTAGTCATCCATTTGATGACTGTAAAAACAAGTGACACTATCCACTGCCGGTTACTATCACTTATTTAACCACGCTCTTGGAGCGTGGTTTTTCTTATTAGTCAGAGACTACTCGAAGGATCTTACAAATACTCACACAGGTAAGCTGTCGCTTCTTTTACCTGTAAGTCGAATGAAGAATCACCCGCAACGTCAAAAGACTCACCAGATTGGTATGTCGTCCAGTCATCATCGCCAACACGCTTTACAATCAAAGCACCTTTAACAACGGTCATTTTTTCTGGAGCCGCAGTACCAAACGTGTATTCACCAGCCGCCATCACACCAACACTCACATCAGCACCAGATTGGTTAAACGCTAACGACTTAACGCCACCTTCAAAGTATGTGTTTTCTTTAATCATTGTACTTCCTTGTTATCTCAAAATTGCAATTATTGGGCTCAACGAATAAGCCTATGCGTAACTCTAGGTGATCATTGTTTTAACCAATTCGAGACTGTCCTACAAGAAATAAATACGCATAGCTTAGTCATTTATGGAATTCGATTTTATTGGTAGCATAAATGCTGAGGTAAAGATTAAAAACCGCCAACGCAACCAAATTTTTTGGAACATTCGATCCTGCTTCTAACTCTTAGAACAATTTTTGCAAACTAAGGTTTTAGTTAATAGAATCTAAAACAATATCAGTCGAAAAATGAAGAGATAATGGCAAAAAATCCGACTAAAAGCAGAGATCTACTTGCCAACTTGCTACTCTACGGCTTCCTATTCGCTGGCTTTATGATTGCCCTCAGCGCTGGTTATTTTGCTTACCAAACCCACCAACAATCTGTCAGCCCAAGTAATGTCTATGGCACATGGATAGAGATTGCTGCTCCACCTTACAATACCGATATCCTTACGCTTTCTGATAAGGGCGTGATAATGAACCATCGCCTCATCAGTACTGCATTTGATTTTGATGGTCAGATTGTCACCATCAACACTGGTTCTGGAAAGACAGTTTACACAATCAGTGGCACTTACGATTCGCCTCGTTTAAAGCGATTGGTTCCTAGTACTCCTTCTCAACAGTTCATTAAAGAAGGCTATGAAGATACTGCAATCGGTGATACTCATAGTATCATGCAACAACGACGTGCTTCATTAGCTGAGCAATTCAAAAGATAACCCTGCGCAAGATCTCCCTCCGGCCAGCCTTTTTACCAACACCCTTAGCTTTGTGATACCGCTTCAATTCACGGTATTTCTTATAGTTTGTCACAAATTTTTATAACTTCATGTCGTGCAATTTCACTTATGAGATCTTCTTAATGAACATTGTTTTGTTTTATAAAACATGGACTCAGCCTCTCATTCACTAAGCAACAGATTTGTAACAAGGTACAATTTTTTAGTTGTCCATCGAAAATAGATTTATTTTCAGTTCTGAAATTAAAACTCTCTCGAATACTGACGGGGAAGCTCCATCAAAACTGACTGGAGCCGTTTATGGGGCCATTTGGTTCCGTAACCTTCAAGGAATGAGAGAAAAAGTATGATTCGTATAAATACCTGTGCTGCGAGCATCGCTCTAGCGCTATCTGGTACAGCATTAGCTGCTCCAACAGCACCTAGCATCGACATGTACGGTTCCAACAACCTGCAGTTTTCTAAAATTGAACTCGCGATGGAAACCATATCAGGCTACAACCAGATGGTTAAATATCACGACAAAGCGAAGGTCGACGTTAAATTCAACCAATGGAGCGGGACATCAGGAAACACTTACAACATCTACTTTGATGGCGTTAAAGTTGCGACAGGCCCAATCACTGGCAGCCAAACCACAGCTTCATTCGAATACGGTCAGGGGGGCTTATTCGAGATGGAAATAGAAGCGTGTGACGAAACAGGCTGTAGCAAGAGTGCGCCCGCTCAGATCACAATCGCCGATACCGATGGTTCACACTTAGCACCACTAGCGATGAATGTAGACCCGAACAACAAGTCATACAACACCGATCCCAACACAGTCGTAGGTACTTACTTTGTAGAGTGGGGAATTTATGGTCGTGACTACACGATAGACAATCTGCCCGCAGACAACTTAACTCATATCCTTTATGGCTTCATCCCAATTTGTGGCCCTAACGAATCAGTAAAATCGGTAGGCGGAAACAGCTACAACGCACTCATGGCAGCTTGTCAGGGTGTTAACGATTACGAAGTGGTGATTCATGACCCTTGGGCAGCTTTCCAAAAAAGTTTCCCTCAAGCAGGTCACGAATACAGCTCCCCTATCAAGGGTAACTACGCGATGATGATGGCGCTAAAGCAGCGCAATCCAGATTTAAAAATCATTCCATCAATTGGCGGTTGGACACTGTCTGACCCATTCTTTGATTTCACAACTAAGGCAAACCGTGACACCTTCGTAGCGTCTGTTAAGAAATTCCTTAACACATGGAAATTCTACGACGGTGTGGATATCGACTGGGAATTCCCTGGTGGAGGCGGCGCTGCGCCAGACCTTGGTGACCCTGTAAACGATGGCCCAGCTTACATTGCCCTGATGGCAGAGCTACGCGTGATGTTAGATGAGCTAGAAGCTGAAAACGGTCGTACTTACGAGCTAACTTCTGCGATTGGTGTCGGTCACGATAAGATTGAAGATGTGGACTACGGCGATGCTATCCAATATATGGATTACATCTTCGCAATGACTTACGACTTCTACGGCGGTTGGAACAACGTGTTAGGCCACCAAACAGCATTGAACTGCGGTAACTTCATGCGCCCAGGTCAATGTGATGGCTCAGGACTTGATGAAAATGGCGAACCATACACTGGCCCAGCTTATACCGCTGACAACGGCATTCAGTTGCTGCTTGAACAAGGTGTTCCAGCCAACAAACTCGTGGTGGGTACAGCAATGTATGGTCGTGGTTGGGAAGGCGTATTACCATCATCACTTTCCGATCCTAGCGACCCGATGACAGGGGTTGGTAACGGCAAGCTGAAGGGTAGCTCTGCACAAGGTGTGTGGGAAGATGGCGTAATCGACTACAAAGGCATTAAGGCGAACATGCTTGGTGCTAACAACCAAGGCATCAACGGCTTCGAATACGGCTACGACGAAATGGCAGAAGCGCCTTACGTTTGGAACCGTACTTCAGGGCAACTGATCACATTTGATGATGACCGTTCTGTCAAAGCAAAAGGCGCGTACGTTCGTAGCCTTGGCCTTGCGGGTCTATTCTCTTGGGAAATTGATGCGGATAACGGCGACATCCTAAACGCAATGCATGAAGGTCTTGCCGGCGGTACAACAGATCCTGTAAACCGCAAACCAACGGCAGCCGCTGGTGCAGACCAATCGGTTGAAGGCCCAGCTTCTGTTTCTCTAGATGGCAGCGCTTCAAAAGATAGTGACGGTACGATTGCGAGCTACGTTTGGTCACAAGTGAGCGGAACCGCAGTAACACTAGCTAATGGCAATACAGCAGTTGCAAACTTCGATGTTATTGAAGTTACGCAACAAGAGACGCTAACATTCAGCCTAACCGTAACAGACAACGAAGGCGCAACGTCAACAGACACAGTTGTTGTAACGGTAAACCCTAAAGACACAGGCCCAGTCAACACCGCTCCGGTAGCAGTGGTTACAGCTCAGGCTAAAGCCAATGCGGGTGATGTGGTAGTGGTAGATGCGTCAGCGTCTAGCGATGCAGACCAAGATACATTGGCCTTCACGTGGGATGTACCAGCAGGTATAAACGCAACAGTACAGGGCGCTTTGGTAAGCTTTGTCGCGGCTGAATACACGCAAGATACGACGCTGAACTTCTCTGTAACGGTCAGCGATGGCACAGAGACATCGGTAGCGGCTACTTCAGTAAAAGTTCTTAAGAACACGACAGGCGGCGGTACGTGTACTAACGCTTGGGATTCAAGTGCGGTCTACACTGGCGGCGACCAAGTGACTCAAGGCGGTAAGGTTTGGGAAGCAAAATGGTGGACTACAGGTGAAGATCCAACCACAGCAGGCCAATGGGGCGTGTGGAAAGAGATCGGCCCAGCTAGCTGTGCCAACTAAAAAAATGGAATTTAGTTAAACACAGCTAAACACCTAACAGTAAAGGCCAACCAGAGAATGCCTGGTTGGCCTTTTTATGATTTGTTCTCTTAGTTGGCGCTCCGCTGACTTACGCTCGTTAAGCTTAGCCAATCAAGTTATCAAAGCTCTCGAATACTTGTGGGCACTTCATCACTCGACCGTGCCCTTGGCCTTGAGTCGCAATCAAGGTAATACAATCCATTTCATTAGCCGCACGCTGAGACACATCAAACTTCGAAAACTTGTCTTTCTCATCATGTACAATAATCGTCTGAGATTTACGAAGTGCTAGCTTCCCATAAGGGTCGACAGACTGAAGTGGATAATTAAACTGCTCTTCCACTTCTCCCACGACTGCCTCAAACAGCTTCATTGAGTAACCAGAACGAGCCACACTCTCAAATAAATTTTCTAGATAATTCAACACAGGTGCAATCAACAACAACGGCTGGTTTTCTAATTTAACGTGCCTGCACTCCAACGCAGAAGCAGTGCCCATACTGTGACCGACCAAACCTGCTACCTCACCCACCGAATCGAGAATAGTTTCAAGGCCGTTCACAAATGCAGGAATATGACCATGTACGCCATCGCTGCCACCATGCGCGGGGTGATCGTAAGCTAGAGCCGTGAAACCTTTAGCCGCGATATGCTCCATCAGAGGAAAGAACTGACTCGCGGTACCAGACCAACCATGAGTAAGCACCCAAACTGGACCAGTGCCCAAAGAGTAGGTTTTTAAAACGCCATCTCGACCTTTGATCTCACTTTTGATCAGCCCTTGTGGATCGGCGTTTTTTTGCTCTGTACGCATTGGTGTGAGCAGCAGTTTACGCGCTGTTTTCTTTGCATGGCTCGGCGCTAGAATATAATGCAGGTTCGTTGTCGCACCAATTAGGCTGCGTTTGAAGCTGAATTTATTCGATGTATTGAAGTAGATTTTGTCACTCATGACCGTTCCTTATATTGCCATATCATTGGCTTATCGAGCTCGGCCATAAAAACGAACGACCGTGCTATTTGTTGGTGTAAAAAATGGCGCAGAACTTTTTATAACTGCTTACTGCCACTTCTCTTCAAATTTTCAGGTTTTAGATAAGCAAAGCTCACATGCTTCGCGAACTCTATGTTTTGCGAACTAAGTGGTTTGCAAGCTAAGTGGTTTGCGAACTAAGTGATTTACGAGTTAAACCGCTTCCCAGCTGGCGACTAAACGTTCTACACCACTCCAAAAGTGAGTGTGGCTCGCTTGTTGGCCCCGTAAGGAGTAAAACAAGTTCGCGCTCAAGTAGAGACCGTATAACTCAAAGGTTGCCTGCTTAGGGTCTAAATCGGCTCTGAACTGTTTACTCTCAACCGCTTTTGCAATCTGAATCGTCAAGTAATCAATCCACACTGAAATCGTTTTCTGCAGCGCTTTCTGAATCACAGAGGTTTCACTGCCCGCATCTTTCCATGCATCAATAAACATGCAGCTACCTTGAAACGAATGATTCCAACCCAGCCAATTGTCGAGCAGCTGCTTTAGTTTCGCTTCAATATCACCATCCCCCAACTCTCGCGCGGGAATGATGACTCTTTCAGTGAATATGGCGTTGGAATACTCGAGTACAGAGAGCTGCAGGTTCTCTTTAGAGTTGAAGTGCGCGAACAATCCACTCTTAGACATGCCACACTGCTTGGCTAATTCACCAATCGTTAAACTCTCAAGCCCATTTTCACTCGCAAGTGCGAATGCATGGCTCAAAATATACTCTTTGGTTATCTTTCCTTTGCTCATTATTCACCAATGATAAATCTGATGGTTTATTTTTAGCACGTTCGTACTTTTTTTCAAGTTTTTTGCTTTACCACTGGGATTTAATTTCTCTTATCAAAGAACTGTGGAAAAATGCGACAGTATTCAAAGGAAATTGAAATCGACTAACAAAGGAAAAAGAATGAACACACTTTGGGAACAGTTTGCGTTTTCGGCGTCAGTAACAGGCCCTATCTGTTTAATGCTGTTTCTTGGTGTGGTGCTCAAGCGAATTGGCTTAATCAATGACAACTTCATTGATGTCGCATCCAAGGTGGTGTTTCAAGTCACTCTACCCGCGATGTTATTTCTCAGCATTGTTCAGTCTCACCACGATTTTGCCGCAAGTGGAAAGCTCGTTATTTTTGGCTTGTTAGCCAACCTTGCCTTTTTCGTGTTCACCACTGTCAGCACTAAAATTACCTTTAAAAAGCCTCAAGACCAAGGTGTGATAGTACAAGGTGGCTTTCGAGCCAACACCGCTATTATCGGGCTTGCTTATGTTGCCAATATATACGGCAATGATGGTGTCGCGCTCGCAGCTCTTTATGTCGCCTCCTTGACGGTTCTCTATAATATTCAGGCTGTTATTGCGCTTACTCCAAAGGGTCAAGAATCAGGTAACAAAGCCATTCAAGTCATCGTTAAAACACTTACCAAAAACCCGCTTATTATCTCGATCGCCTTAGGTGTATTGTTCTACTTATTATCGATTCCAGTACCAAAAATGGTAACAGATGCAGGGCAGTATTTTGCCAATATGACTTTACCGTTAGCCCTTTTGTGTACGGGAGGTTCGCTTGATATACGCTCCCTAAAAGAAGATAAAGGCCCAGCTTGGTTCTCAACCGGATACAAACTGGTTTTGGCTCCGCTAGTGATCACGCTTACTGCCCTGCTCTTCGGTTTTAGAGGATTAGATCTTGGCCTTATTTTCTTGATGAGCGCAGCACCAACCGCTGCCGCAAGCTATGTTATGGCACGTGCGATGGGCGGAAACTCAACGTTGGCTGCCAATATTATCGCGCTAACCACTGTCGTTTCACTTATCACTTGCACGCTTGGTATATTCGTATTAACAGCAATGGATTTAATATAGCTGCGACAGGCTTCAAAAAATAAACATAAGCCTTAAATCAAAGGCCTCCACCTTTGATTTAGGACTAACTGATTCCACATAAAGGCTGTTAGATTTTACGAAATTTTTCTTAGAGATCTGATATGTCTTCCGTTCAACATACGTCTTCACAACGCATCGCCAGTATCGAGTTGGGTCGAGTGGTTGCTATCTTGGCGATCATTGGCTTACACGGCCAGATGGCACTGACTTATTGGCAAATAGATGAAGTGCCATGGATTGGTTATGTGCTCAACCAGGCAGCTCGCTTCGCCGTGCCTCTGTTCTTCCTTATTTCCGGCTATCTTATTCAACCTAAGCTCACCGCATCGCCTTGGACAACCTTCATCAACTACTCCAAACCACTACTCAAAGTTTGGTTGATTTGGAGCGTCATTTGCCTAGTCATGCCATTCAATCTCGCTAAGGTTGAAGAGTTAGGTTACTTAGGCGAACGCCAAGGCTACTGGGACTTTTTAATGAACACTCCACTTAACTCTTTCTTAGAGGGTGGATTGGTGCATTTGTGGTTTATTCCCGCTCTTGTGTGTGCCGTTTTGATCATCGCCTTAATGGTTGAGATGAAACTCGACAAACTGCTATTGCCAGCGGCTATTCTGCTTTATGTTTATGGTGTGTTGGCGGGCAGCTATGCGAGTTTAACCGATCTAAGCGCGCCGTTCTTCACGCGTAACGGTCCGTTCTTTAGCACGTTAATGGTGACCTTAGGTTTCCTCATTCGACAGCATCAGTGGAAAATATCATCAGCTAAAGCGTTGGGATTATTAGCGTTAGGCATGCTAATTCACTTTGCTGAGGCTGCATGGCTAACCCAATTTGATATCACCTTTAATATTCACGATTTCTTATTGGGTACAGTTTTTTGGGGGATGGGTGTGTTTATGTGGCTTCTCGCTAATCCAAACATCGGCGACTACGCATGGGTTCGTGTTATCTCAAACCGTATGTTGGGTATCTATGTAAGCCATCTACTGATCATTATCTTACTGTTCAATGTTTGTGGAATATTAGGTATCACGGGATTAGCCAAAGATAGCATTGTATTCTTCGGTACCTTTATGCTTAGTTTCATGCTTGTCGTTGGTATCGAACAAACACCACTAAAGCGATGGCTATTACGTTAATGCTTGTTTTCACGTCAATTCAAATGGCAGCTTCAAGGCTGAGGTTAAGCTAAAGCAAATCATTATCTAAGCTAAGATGAAGCAACCAAAAGTCAGTATCTAATGTTCGCATTAATGCCACAAAGGTTATAATTTAGTTATAGCCTTTCTTTTTTTCAGGACGAAAAATGAAGCCCCTACACAGACTAACCATTTTTATCACCTGTATTTTACTTTTTAGTCCAATAGTATTTGCAACCACCGAATTACCATGGATATTTGTAAAAAGTGAAGATGGCATTATCATTCACAAACGACCACATAATGCGGGGTTGGTAGAGATACAAGCACAAATGCAAACGCCCACCACTTATTCTGGTTTTTTGTTGCTATTGGAAGACAGTGAGAACGTACCAAATTGGATAGATAACGTGTCGAACAGCCGCGTCTTGATGCAGATCTCTGACGCGGAAAACATCGTCTATACCCAATTCAAAGCGCCATGGCCAGCCCAAGATAGAGACATGGTGACCTACTCGAAATACAGAGTGGAGGATGGGCAGTTTGTCTTATCTATTAAAGATGCATCGAACTATTTAGCTAAAGAGGCAGGGTATATTCGAATGTACGACATCGACGCCTTGTGGACCCTACAGCCTCTCACCAATGGCAATACCTACATCACCTATACCGCTTATGCGAACGCAGGAGGCATCTTACCTAACTGGCTAATGAATAAGTTATCGATTAGCAGTGCACTGAGCACGTTTAAAGGGTTGAAAGAGCAGCTACCAAAGTACCAAGGCCAACAACACCCGAACCTGCCAAACGAGCCTCGCTAACGATACAGGTCTAGTTAACGTCAGTTAGGGCTATATTTTGAGCTAAGATAGGCATCAAGACGTTCAGTATCAAGCCTGCGAGGACAATCGCCCAAGCAGGAGGAAGGCGCAATGCCATAATGCTCCCTAGAACATTTTATCAAAAGGTAGGTAAACTAAGTTTAGGACAATCAAAGAGATCATGCAGATAAGCGTTAGCACCATCCCCACTTTTCGACCTTTCAAGTTCTTCGCCAAAATCCCTTTTGCATGAATCACTCGCCCTAATAAAAACGCGACGCCAAGCACATGAATAAACCATACACTGGCACCATTCATCTCTAGGAAGCCCATCAAGATTACCGTAATTGGAATGTAATCCATTGCGTTACTTTGTGCTGAGCGTACTACCTGCAACGACTCAACACCGCCATCAGCATGAGCGATAAGATTAATACGCCTTTGCTTAATAACTTCGATCGCCAGCCATATCATTAATACTGTCAGCAAAGCTGCGTAAAGTGCTGTAATCATCATCTATCCCTATAAATTGGAGTTTATTCGGCGTATTTTACCCATAGATTCACTGATGGGGTAAACACGTCATGGTATTTATGCCCTAACACCTGTGAGAGATCTCTTACACAGAAGTAAGATATCACAACTAAGCTTCGCAGAAGTTTCCTAAAAAACAACCCCAACCCCTTGTTTTGTATGAATCAACGCATATTTCTTTCAGTTAACGTATTCATTTACTTCTCCAACTCAATTGCGAACAAAGCCTCCTGAGTGTTTAATGTATGTGTCGACAGGGAGTTGGCAGGAACAGGAAAAAGCCTAACGGATTAGGTATCTTCAGGATGAAGATTTGATGACTTAGGATGAGTTATCAGCAAGGAAGTTATGCTCTAGGATAGAGTCACTTATCGGAATGATGAGTTAGCAAGGACACCGCTAGGAAGGCGATGAATTGGATAGGTTAAAGGATTTAACCAGGTCAAGGAACGATGCAGGGAGCATTGGTTACCTATTGAAAGATAAGTAACGCGCAGTAGCAGGATGGCTACAAAAAGAATAGACCCCGTTTTGTGAAAGCCAAACGGGGTTTCCTTTTTATTACGTCTAAAAAGATCTAGAAATCACGTTACAAAATAATGTTCATCAAGAACATTGCACCAAAAGCATTCAATACCGAAATCGCGATCATCACTGGAATGTAACGACCTTCAGTACCAATTGGTCCCATGATACGGCCCATGTACTGCACCTGAGAGCCCATCAAGTAGATAGCAGGCGCCAAAATAGCGATATGGTTGCCGTTCAAGATACCTTGGTCAAACAGCGTGATAACCACACCAACAGCCCCGCCCATCGACATCCACGCACCAATCAGTACCGCTGCCGCTTCGCCAGGTAAACCAAATACCGCCATGATAGGCGCAAACACAGTGCCCATCAGATCCAGTGCACCTGTGATTTGTAATGCCTTGATGATGACGAATGCCATTAGAACATTCGGTACCGTAGAAGTAGTGGCAATTACCCAGCCTTTCTTAGCGCCTTCAACGAAAATATCAGTCACCATTGGTTTCTTTGCTTTAACTTCGCTCATTATGCTACTTCCTCTTCCAGTTTTGGTTCTTTGTCTGATTTTGGTTTGTCTTCTTTACCTTCAGTAATGTTGAGATAAATTCGGAATAGGTTCGCACCAACAAACTTAAAGATAAATATCACGACAACAGCTAAACCAATTGATGAAGTGACAGCAAGAGAGCCGTCCATTGCCGTCAACGTGAACAACACTGCACCTGAAGAGAAAAAGTTAACGATCGCCGCACCCGCCGTAAACTGGAACATGGTGAACACATCGGTTTCACGCTTAGTCAGATGCCCTTCGTCTTTCAGTTGTCTCGTCATCGCAGCACCAGCATCAGTACTTTGCAGCGAAGCGATCAGTGCCAAGCCTGAATTGCCCGGAATCCCCATCAGAGGGCGAAGCAGAGGTGTCAATAGTTTTCGAGCCGCATCCAGTGCACCATAGTGCTCAAGTACGTTGATCATACCCAGTGCAAACATCACGGTCGGAATAAGTGTCAAAGCAAAAATAAAACCGTCACGAGCACCATTTCCGCCTTTGCCTCGCAGTGACGTCGTTGCCGCTTGAATACCATCAGCCGATTCACTCACATCGTAAGCGACCTTACCGAATGAACCGTTGAGCGTTGTAAAATCGAACACCCCATACCATTCATTTGACTGCATGAATCCGGAAAAGAACACAATAGCAAAAGCGAGTGCGATGTAACTACCAACCGTAGTTGGACGATGGTTTTGTGTTGGATTAGTCATAGGAACCTCTATATGCCTTCGTTTATGTGGAACAAAACACATATAGATAGTGCAAGTTAATGATTCGACGATTAATGACCAAAATCAAATAGCATATAAATTCACCCTAAATACCAATAGCGAAACATAAAACTGTGATTTAAATTTAAAGCCAGATTCAAAAACCAAAATAAATTAATAACTCGACATAAAAAACCAACAAAAACCACACCAATAACCTAGCTGTACATAAATAACGAAGCCCTATCGATAGCTTAGCTAAGGCAATCTTTTAATCATAATCTATTGAATTATTAAGATATCTATCACACCCCACGAACTTATTTAGGTCTACGCTTTTACGCGTGTTAATAACTCATTAACTTCGGAGCGTAATCCATGCTAGGTATCCAGCTTTCAGTTGTTCTCTCTTTTTTATTTTTTTCTACTGTGGCAGACGCTGCTACTGCTCAGTTAGGAGAACCTCTCAAGCTCACCAACTCATTTGTTGGTTACCTATCCCTGACCATTTTCGTTGTCGCCTACGTCGTTGTGATGATGGAAGAGTATTTAAAACTGCGGAAATCGAAACCCGTTTTACTTGCTGCTGGTCTCATCTGGATCATCATTGGCTTCACCTACCAAGAACACAACCTCACCGAGGTGGCTAAACAAGCACTCGAACATAACTTACTCGAATACGCCGAATTACTGCTTTTCCTGTTGGTCGCGATGACGTACATCAGCGCAATGGAAGAAAGAAGGCTGTTTGATGCACTTCAGGCATGGATGGTAGGTAAAGGCTTTAACTTCCGATCTCTATTTTGGTTAACCGGTATTCTGGCCTTCTTTATCTCCCCGATTGCCGACAACCTCACCACCGCTTTATTAATGTGTGCCGTCGTTCTAAAGGTTGCAGGGTCAAATCCAAAATTCGTAAACCTTGCCTGTGTGAATATCGTGATAGCAGCCAATGCTGGCGGCGCATTCAGTCCGTTTGGGGATATCACAACGCTGATGGTATGGCAGGCAGGCTACGTGAGTTTTAGCGAGTTTGTTCCCCTATTTATTCCTTCAGTCATGAACTATGTGGTTCCAGCCTTAATCATGTCATATTTCGTTCCCACAACTCAGCCCGATACCGTGCACCAACATATCGAGTTAAAACGTGGAGCAAGAAGGATCGTATTTTTATTCATCATGACGATTGCCACAGCTGTCGCTTTCCACGCCGTGATTCACTTTCCTCCCGTCATGGGTATGATGATGGGCCTCGCCTATCTTCAGTTCTTTGGTTATTACTTGCGTAAAACCTTACCCAACTCACTCGCCCAGAAAAAAGCGATGGCGATTGCCAACAACGACGAAGGCGCACTCAAGCGATTAGGCTCAGTCGTACCATTTGATGTATTTAGAAGAGTATCTCATGCCGAGTGGGACACATTATTGTTCTTCTACGGCGTCGTAATGTGTGTCGGTGGTTTAAGTCTGCTTGGGTATTTGGAACTTGCTTCTGGAGTAATGTACAGCCAATGGGATCCAATTTGGGCCAATATCATGGTGGGGATCTTGTCCGCGATTGTCGACAACATTCCGGTTATGTTTGCGGTGTTATCAATGGAGCCTCAAATGTCGATAGGTAACTGGTTATTGATTACCTTAACGGCAGGGGTTGGCGGTAGCTTATTATCGATTGGTAGCGCGGCGGGCGTGGCATTAATGGGGGCGGCACACGGAAAATATACCTTCTTTGGTCATTTGAAGTGGATGCCAGCGATCATGATTGGCTACGTGGCCAGTATTGCTGCTCACTTGTGGTTGAATGGTGGCCTTTTCTAATTCAATGGACCTTTCTGCGGCTTCTCAACTCGTGTCCAGACATTGCTTAACTGTATTGCTGGGCACATATTGCAGGTAAGTACTTCACCTTGATGCTGAACTCGCATCACCAAGTCTGAATCAGTTCGGCTGCTTCCGGAATTTAATTCAATGATGACCAAATCATCGTCGACGCTATAACTGCGTGTAACCGTGTTAT
This sequence comes from Vibrio kanaloae, assembly GCF_024347535.1. Lineage (NCBI taxonomy): Bacteria > Pseudomonadati > Pseudomonadota > Gammaproteobacteria > Vibrionales > Vibrionaceae > Vibrio > Vibrio kanaloae. Next base: position 295,169 of record NZ_AP025498.1, read on the forward strand.
CCGTGGTTTGATAGGTCACTTTCCCCGACTCAAAAAGCAGATAGCTGTCGCTGTCAGCATTTTCATACATACCTGTGAACAAAACCAACTGTGGTACTTCGAAAGGGCGAGTGGTATCCGTTAAGCAACCCGTCAGTAATAACACGCTACTGCAGCTGAACATAAGTGATTGATAGCGATTCATTTGGGCATCCTTGCCTAAAGCACATGATAAAAGGATATGCAACCAAACAAGGATTTTCCAGAAAACGACAATTTTATTGCGAAGTTACCACTTGAATACCCCTTGTTCTACAGCTTTGATTGACAGGGTTTCGTCAACAAAAATCCCTATAGAAGAATCCTCTAACTTTCCTCTCTTCCTTCAATCACCAACAAGCGCTGTTTACGTTCGACACCGCCCGCATAACCTGTCAGCTTACCATTTTTGCCAATCACTCGGTGACACGGCACAATCACTGACACTGGATTTTTGCCATTCGCCAAACCAACCGCACGCACCGCTTTCGGGTTACCAATCGCGTCAGCCAATTGGGCATAACTCCATGTTTCTCCATAAGGGATTGTCGTGAGCGCTTGCCAAACCGATTGCTGGAACGGAGTTCCCTTCGCAGCGATCGGCACATCAAACTGAATGACCTCACCAGCAAAATAACGATTAAGTTGCTCAGCAACCAATTCGAAGATCGGAAAGCTATCATCTTGAATACCCAACTGATCTGGCTTTGTGGTATGGATTTCAAACCAAGCGCCAAGCAAACCTTGCTCATTGGCCTGCAAAGTAATGATGCCTAACGGGCTCTCATAATAAGTAAAACGATTAGCCATGATATCTCCTAGCTTAGTATTCCGATTAAGATTGATTCCAACAATGGAATGTAGCGTAACTGCCCCATGGCGACACGCTTTGTGCATTAATGGCAGGACGATGCTCGATAAATTTCTTTACGACCAAATCGCCCACTAGCAAATGGTTAGGTTCACTTAAGCCTCGAAGCAACGCATATTGAATCGTCCAAGGTCCAATGCCTTTTAGGTCAATCCACTGAGAAGGATGCTCGGCTTCGTTGTTTACCATGTATTCGGCAAAACGCTTGAGGGTGTCCTTGCGGCTTCCCGGCATTCTTAAGAAACTCACATCTGCATCGGCTATCTGTTGCGGTGTTGGGAAATACGCTTTGTCTTGTATTCCAAACGGCTCCTGTGAATCGACAGGCGCTGGTGAATCAACAGACTCTTGCGTATCAGTATCCCCATGTAAGCCAGAAAGCTCACGCACCAACAAATTTAGTTGGCCAATCGCTGCGGTGACCGAGACTTGTTGCCCAAGAATAGCTCTGACCCCAGCCTCCCAAGCACTCCATACTCCAGGGATACGAATACCACTTTTAGCGACTAGAGTAGGATCGATAGTGGTAAAAAATGTTTCGACCTTTGCAATGTCGACATCTAGGTCAAACATACGTCGAATGTTAGCAATCAAGCTTCTTAATTGGCTTATATCGCCCAACTCAAATTCAATATCTAATCGGCTCTCTGTCACTAGCGTGGCCTTGAACCAGCCCCTCGAACCGTTCACATTCACCGTGCGCTGGTAATAGTCCTCGCCTACTTCTTCTAAGCCTTCAATCATTCGTCGTCGATAGAAAGCCAACAAATAGTTCCAGTCCAGCGGGCCGTGAAAACTTAACTGGATATGATTACTTAGGCTGTTATTTGGCTTGGCTCTTCGGATTTGACTTGGCGAAAGCTTCAGCTCTTTTAGAAAGGCATCATTGAAGCGGCGCGTGCTATTAAAACCACTCGCAAAGCCCACATCGGTAATGCTCATGCTGCTGGTATGCAGTAACTGCTTGGCAAACATCAATTGGCTATAAAGGCTATATTGCTTCGGTGACACCCCGATGTAATTGTCAAATAGGGTTCGCAGATAACGATCTGAAATACCCAATCGAGTAGCAAGGTCGACAATTGATCCTGAATTCAGTGCGCCGTTATCGATTAATTGCATAGCTCGCAGAAAGGTAGTCTCAACCCCTTTCCATGCTGGAGAGAAAGGCGCGCTGTCTGGGCGACAACGTAAGCAAGGGCGATACCCCGCCTTCAAAGCTTGAGCTTGATGAGAAAAGTATTCGACATTTTCTTCTTTGGGCGGGCTTGCTGGGCAAATAGGTCGACAAAAAATGCCCGTGGTTTTCACCGCAGTAAAAAACATCCCATCAAAACGAGCATCTCGTGCATAACGAGCTAAATGGCATTGCTCACTCGTTAATGTACTGTTGTGATGAATAGTTTTCGACATGTCGTACTTTCCCGTTAATCATAACCTTCATTCTGATAACTAAAAGTTTACCGTGAACTGCCATTGTCGCTAGCCATTTTCGGAAGCTAAGGTCAGATAAATCACAAAAAAAGTTTTAATTTTATTCAATTAGACTAAATTTAACCTAGAGAAGGTATTCTTCTCACAACGTCAACGATAAGTACTTAGCACGCCAAGATGTAGAGACTTATCGAATAAAAGGAAAAAGGCTATGGTTTTGCACACGTGTCGTATTGTTTTATCAAACCAACAAGTTCTCACCAGTCAATCAGTTGAACAATCTCTCAGCTTTCTTGAAGATAAAGCGAGCAACGGGATTTCTAAGATTGAAATAGACGCAACCGATGGAAATCAGATTCATTCATATCTGTCTCACTCTCTTGAAGAGTCCATTGAGAACTTAATGAACCTGTAGCTCCTTGAAAGAAAGCATAGCGATTTTAGAACATGATGCTTTAAAAAACTTGGCACCGTGATAACTAGGTGCCTTGGAATAGGTTACAGATACCAGGCTTAAACTGGTTTAAAAACAAAAATGGCTCTCTTGAGAGCCATTTTTTATAGAATAAGCTTTTTATTTTATCAGCATAGTAACAAATGAATACTACTATTCAGGCGCTTGTTCAGCGGCTTGTTGCAACGTATATGCAGTCGATGGGTCAATCTCATTAACCAATTTCTCGACCTGCATGATCGCGTCAACCGAAGTGCTACTTTTACGGTAACTCAGGTAAATTGGGCGATACCAGTCTTCAACCCCTTTCACCTTGTGTAGCTGGCCAGAGTCGATAAAAGGCTCAACTAGAGATACTGGCAAATACGCACTGCCGCCTTTCTCTAAAATGAAATCCAGGGCAATGCGGGCTGTCGAAGTACGTAGATACGGTGCCGGTACTTTAGGGTGACGCTCTGCGTGTTCAGAACCAAAACGCGTTCCCCAGTCGACATAAACGTATTTATGTTGGAATACAGATTCCAGATCATCCTGTTGCGTTGATACCAGCACCAAAACCAAATCTGCGACTTTTTTACAGTTTAGCTCTTCTGCTTTGATCTGATCTAAAGCAAAAGCCATATCTAAGGTTCGCTCTAACAAGTGACGGTTGAGCTGCTCACGCCCCATCACCTCTGCCATAAAGCCGTAGCCACCCAAGGAATCGGTCACAACACTCAAACAGTTTTGTAAATACGCATCCCAAATATTCGGCGTGCCACCCAACGTTAGCTGCAAGGCTTTCCCACTTTCCAACGACAGCTCAAATTTAGCTTGTTGTAAGGTAGAAACCATCACTTCAGCATAACCAATCAAACGTTCACCAGAGGAAGTAAGCTTAATATTGTTGCGGTCACGAATAAAAAGCTGAGTATCAAAATAGCCTTCTAGCTGTTTAATTCTCGCACTCACTGCGGCTTGCGTTAAATACAAGTTTTCTGCTGCACGCCCAAAATGGCGTACTCTTGCAACCTCAAGAAAGGTTCTAAATACTTTCACATCCATCAAATGCATCTCTGTAATAAATCTGCTAACTAGCCGATCTAGAATTGTTTATCGTAAAGGCAAAAACATTTTGTTTCCCATTGTAGCCTTTTAACAATATGTTCGCGTGAACAATAAACACTAATTTCTATCTAACCACATTACTGAGGCTGATATGTCTGAGACCGAATTCCGACACGGAAAAAAACGTTTTTATGACACCACTAAATTCCCACGAGGGTTCGCTAAATCAGGTAATTTTACTCTTTCAGAAGAGGAAGTCCTGACCTTATTTGGTGACACAATGCTAGCACTTGAGACTGGTGAGTTAACGCCAACCAATGCTGAAGAAAAACATTTCTTAAAAGTGCTGTCTCACCCTCATAAGGCTAAGTCAAAGTTAGAGCGTGTTTGGTTGAAATACATTCAACTGGCTCGTGGACGCCGTCGCTTTCATACCCTAAACGGCTGCAAACGTGGCGAAGTGTCTAGAGAAGAATACGAAAGTGAGTTAGTGTTAGAAGATTAGTAAAAACGCTCAAGGTGATACCTCATCACTTTGGGCTTTTTTTTACCTTCTATTTTTATCTTCAAACACGATTTTTCTTCGTAGTTGGTCAGTTTAGCTAACCTGCTTGGTTTTACCTATATTTATAGATAATTCATAACGATAGCGTGAACAGACCTCTGTTCTCACACAATTTCACGGGTATCAGACCCAATTAGGATCATCATTCTTCACCCTGCTGTTTCCTTTTATCACGATAGCGCTACATTGCCACCATTATTTTGCTGCCTCAACTATACTTTCAAAGCTCGTTATTACACTGAAGATCTTTAATACGCCAAAGCTATTTAATAGGTTGAAACGCACTGACCCTTTTAGGCACTGAATCAAATCAACATTCCTGTATATGACAAGCGTATTAATCTTGTTTAACGCCACCAAATATCCATACAGTAATTGTGCAATTTTGAGCGTTCTAGTCACAGATACGAGGAAAAAAGTAAAAACTTGACCTAAAACAATAGCAGAACTTGATAACTTATTTTATAATGCGAATTAATGTTTCAGAACACTGTAAATTTAATTTCTAGGGGCAAAATCAATGAGACTTATTCCATTAAGCAACAAAGCTAAAGTAGGTAAATGGGCTGCTCGTCATATCGCAGATTCTATCAACAAATTCGCTCCAACTGCTGAGCGTCCATTTGTACTAGGTCTTCCTACAGGTAGCACACCTCTAACTACTTATGCTGAGTTAATTGAACTTTACAAAGCTGGCGAAGTAAGCTTCAAGCACGTTGTAACATTCAACATGGATGAGTACGTTGGTATCGACCCAAACCACCCAGAGTCTTACCGCACATTCATGCATGAGAACTTCTTCAACCACGTTGATATCCAAGCAGAAAACATCAACCTGCTAGACGGCAAAGCTGAAGACATCGATGCTCACTGTGCAGCATACGAAGAGAAAATCCGTTCATACGGCAAAATCAACCTGTTCATGGGCGGCGTAGGCATCGACGGTCACATCGCATTCAACGAACCAGGTTCTTCTCTATCTTCACGCACTCGTATCAAGACGTTGACTGAAGACACTCGTATTGCCAACTCTCGTTTCTTCGATGGCGACATCAACCAAGTTCCTAAATACGCATTAACTATCGGTGTTGCTACTCTTCTAGACGCTGAAGAAGTAATGATCCTTTCTCTAGGCCACAACAAAGCGCAAGCGCTTCAAATGGCTATCGAAGGTTCTGTAAACCACATGTGGACGGTTACCGCTCTACAGATGCACCGTAAAGCGATCATCGTTGCTGATGAGCCAGCTCAACAAGAGCTAAAAGTTAAGACTCTACGCTACTTCCAAGAGCTAGAAGCTGAGAACATCCAAGACCTATAATCCGCATAGTCTTGAATAGAAAGGCGTTTTTATAAAGAGAGCGTCTTGAATAAAAAAAGCCACTGAATGTGGCTTTTTTGTGCGCGTTGATTTTGTGTTTAATGGGAAGAGGTTTCGGATATTTTTAGAGGCACAAAAACAACAAAGCGATTTCTCCAACGAGAGAAACCGCCATCATTTTAAACTTTGTATTGAAACGAACGAACAGCTACTAGATGTGTAGGATGTTAAACAAGTAAGCAAGGCTGCAAACTAGCGCTAAGAGCTCAGCGCGTTATCTCGGCATAGGGTAGTGATAATGTCAGTGATAGCCAATATGATCGTCGACTTCACCTTTTGATTATGTCGCCCCAAGAACATTTCAAGCATTGGGCCAGACATCGTTTCCACCATCTCCGCGTCATATTCGATAGGCATAATACGCTGAATCGCGTGCACCTTGTTGAGCTCAAATATCACATCAACTTCTGTAAAGCTGGTGTCTTCACCCTGTATTTTCGCCCACTCTTTCAAGGTAACGAAAACCTCGAGATCGTCGTAGAGTTCTTTACTGATCACGCCAAGCCCAAGTAGCAACTTAGCACGAATCATGATCTCGCCTAACGGCCCACCACTGTTGAGAAGTGGTTCGACAACGAACTTAATTGCAGTGTCGTCTTTCTTAAAGATGTTCTTTAATACGGCATCTACCGTGTCGTCCAATGCATCATAAGCCGCCATTAGGCAGGCGCCAGCACTCTCAGCTTCCGAAAGGGCTTCGAGTAATTCAGTTTCATGGCTAGTTTGTATTGGCATAACGGCTCGAGAATAAGAAAGTGTCACAGGTGTGACACTTTGATGGTTTATCATTTCAATGCTAGATAAGCTTGTTCCGCTAGTTTAACAACTTCTGAGTCACTATTCAGCTCAGAATAATGCGCTAATGTCTCAGCAAAGCCTTTTTCTGCGAACATTGCTTGAAGTTCAACCGCTTGAGGGTCATCTTCGTTCTTGTAATGGAACGCAGCAGCGATTGCTTTTACTAGGTGAATATTCGGTAGACCGTATTCTAGCGTACCGTTTAATGGTTTAACTAGACGGTCTTGCGGGCTCAGTTTACGAATTGGCTGACGACCAACGCGGTCTACTTCATCACGTAGGAACGGGTTAGCAAAACGACCTAGAATCTTTTGGATGTAGGCAGCGTGAGCTTCTGGATCAAAGCCGTAACGCTTAATCAGAACCGCACCACTCTCTTCCATCGTCGCTGTTACTTCAGCGCGAATTACATCATCTTCGATAGAGTCTTTGATTGTCTCGTGACCTGCAAGCACACCAAGGTATGCCGTTACCAAGTGACCTGTGTTTAGCGTGAACAGTTTACGCTCGACGAAAGCCATTAGGTTGTCAGTGCATTCCATACCTGGGATGTTTGGAATCTCACCTTTAAATTGTGTTTGATCTACGATCCACTCGCTGAACGTTTCAACCGTTACCGCTAGAGGGTCTGTTTCGCCTGCTTCTGCCGGTGGAACAATACGGTCAACTGCAGAATCAACAAAGCCAATGTGCTCTTCAGTGAACGCTTTCATTTCATCAGAAAGGTGCTCTAACACGGCTGCTTTTAATTGGCTTGTACCGCGAACCATGTTCTCTGCCGCGATGATGTTCATTGGTGCAGTGTTGTTTGCTGCTGCACGTTTTTCAATGCCTTGAGCGATAGACTTAGAGATGATTTTAAGAACCGTAGGACCCACTGCTGTCGTCACAAGATCAGACTCAGCAATGCAATCTACTACTGCGCTTGTCGCTGAGTTAACTGCTGTCACGTTCTTAACAACTTCGACAACACACTCTTCGCCAACGATCTTAACTGGGTATTCTTGGCGTTCAATTAACGCATTTACAACCGTTTCATTTACGTCAGCAAACGTAACCTTCATACCAGCATCAGAAAGAAGCTTACCAATGAAACCACGACCGATATTACCTGCACCAAAATGTAACGCTTTCATAATTTTGACCTTATAAATATTTGAATCTAGATAGCTAACTGCTCAACAACATGCCTTTACGATGTGCCCTAGACATTAAGCAGTAAGCTATTCAGACTGAATCTTTTAGAAAGATTAAGACCGAAAATGAGGCCAGTAGGGGGATACCGGCCTCCTTCACTCAGGAGCTTGACTAGAGCTTTTTAGTTTCCGTTGAGAATACGTAGAACATCAGCAGGGTTTGTTGTGTTCTGTAGGCATTCCACAGCTTCTTCATCATCGAGTGAATTGGTAATAGCCATCAGAACCATGTTGTGCTCATCGCCTTGTGCGGCAATACCGATAACCATCTTCGCGATATCATCTTCATCTTCGCCCCACTGAATACCTTCAGGGTACTGACAGAAAACGATGCCGGTTTTTTGTACGTACTGTTTCGCTTCGATTGTGCCGTGCGGTACTGCGATAGACTCACCTAGGTAAGTAGACACAAGCTCTTCACGAGCAAACATGCCGTCTACGTATTCTGGTGATACGTTGCCAAGTTTTACTAATTGTTCGCCAGCAAACTTGATTGCGTCTTCTTTTTGAGTCGCTTTTAGGCCAAGGAAAATGCTGTCGTCAGTGAGTGCTAACTTGTTGACTTCTTGTGCTGGAGCCGCTGCAGGAGCTGGAGCTTTTACGTCACCACTTTGTGCTTCTACAAGTTCAGCGACTAGTTGGTCGTATACTGCTGCGTCTAAGAAGTTGTTCAAAGACATGTGCATTGCACCTGGAACGGTGTTACGAGCACGGTCTGTTAAGTCTTTATGTGTAATAACGATTTGCGAATCAGCCGGTAGGTTGTTGATTGCGTAGTTGGTTACCACGATGTCTAGGCCAGCTGTTTCTATTTTCTTACGTAGAAGACCTGCACCCATCGCACTTGAACCCATACCCGCATCACAGGCTACATAGACTGCTTTTACATCCGCTAGGTTGACGTTTGCTTCTGCTGCTGCACCTTTAGAAGACGCTTTCATGTCTTTCATTTGAGCAGAGGCTTTTTCTAGTGAACCTTCGTCGTCACCTTGAGCTGAAGTCTTAAGTAGGATTGAAGCTACGATGAAAGACACAGCCGTTGCAGCGATAACAGAAAGAACCACACCGATGTAAGAGCCTTTAGGTGTCATCAACAATACTGCGAAGATAGAGCCAGGAGATGCTGGGGAGATAAGGCCAGAATCGAACACTACGTTAGTGAATACACCCGTCATACCACCTGCGATTACAGCAAGGATTAGACGTGGGTTCATTAGAACGTAAGGGAAGTAAATTTCGTGGATACCACCTAGGAAGTGGATGATAGATGCACCAGCAGCAGATTGCTTAGCGCTACCTTTACCAAATACCATGTAAGCAAGTAGAAGACCGAAACCAGGACCTGGGTTTGCTTCGATTAGGAAGAAGATAGAACGACCGATTTCTTCAGATTGCTGGATACCTAGTGGAGAGAAGATACCGTGGTTGATTGCGTTGTTTAGGAATAGGATTTTCGCAGGTTCAACAAAGATAGAAGCAAGAGGTAATGCACCCGCTTCAACCATCACGTTCACACCAGCCGCCAGACCAGAAGAAAGCACTTTAACTGCAGGACCAATCACGATGAATGCGATGATTGCGCAGATCATACCAATGATACCCGCAGAGAAGTTGTTCACTAGCATTTCGAAACCACTCTTCACTTTACCGTGAACAGCTTCATCGAATTTTTTAATTGCGATACCACCTAGTGGGCCTACAATCATTGCACCCATAAACATTGGGATATCAGTACCAACGATAACACCCATTGTTGTGATAGCGCCGACTACCGCACCGCGGTCACCACCAACCATTTTACCACCGGTATAACCGATCAATAGTGGTAATAGGTACGTAATCATAGGACCAACCATTGATGCTAACGTTTCGTTAGGCCACCAACCGGTTGGGATGAATAGTGCAGTAATGAAACCCCACGCAATGAATGCGCCGATGTTTGGCATTACCATATTAGATAAGAAACGACCAAAGTTTTGAACCTTGATCTTTGCTTCTGGTGATAACATAGGTAGAACCCCGTATTGTATTGGTTGGTCAAATGACCGAAAGTGTGTGCTCAAAAGTTGATTAAAATGTATCACAACATTTCCAAAATGCACCTCAGCCCAACTTTCGTGACAAACATCACACACAAAAAACACTTTAGGGTTAACAACAATGCCTTAGATCACAAAAATGCCATGAATTTAAATTACAAAGCAAAATTAGTGAGAATAACTCTCATAAACCAACGATCAAGATCACGATTTAACGCGCAACCATTAAAAATAAATAGTGACAATAATCACATTAAACAAAAGAACACTCAATGAAACGATAATAAACGTATAAAAGAACGCCATACAAAGCGCGAAATATACGCACACCCTTGAGTGTGAACTGGCATTATGTAATTTAACTACAAAATAGTAAGGCATAGATCACACTCAAAATTATCCAATCGCATCTTCTCGGTTACACCATTGGCTTATACATCATGCGCACCTTCACCACACTCTTGCAGCAAAAGCTGATCACAACGCACTGCTGTCAGCAGCAAGAGATGTGCTATTGTATTTACCTATTCATATTAACTACCGCCTCAACATGAATCAGCAGATCGCTCTGCTCTTGAGAAAAGACTATGTCAGACAAAATTTCCACATCGGCACTCGCGAAACAAAAAGGCATAGAGGCCAAAGCGCTATTTAGCGATCTAAAGACTGCTGGCTATATTGTGCGTTCACAAGAACGTTGGGTATTGACAGAGCGAGGGGAAAGTTTTGGTGGGGAGTATGTAGAGCACAAAAAGTTTGGTGTCTTTATCGTATGGCCAGAAAAACTGCTCATCGACTTAGACTCATTCTCTGGCAAAACATTAACCGCGACGCAACTTGGCCACGCTTTTGAGCTCAGCGCTAAGAAGATCAACTTATTGCTCAATGAACTTGGGTGGATAAAGAAAGAAGAAAATGGCTGGCACGTCACCTCAACAGGCTTAAAAGCCGGAGGTGAACAAAGAGAAGACAAAGCGACTGAGAATTTATTCGTGGTGTGGCACGATTCGTTGGTTCGTAATAAACGATTAAAGCAATCTGTTGTCGAGTTTTTAGGCCACGATGCAGAAAGCCACTCGACCGATGTATCGTTTTCTAGCTTCCGCCAGAAGTTTGAGGCCAAACACCGAACCTTAGATGGGCACTATGTGCGTTCAAAGGGAGAGCTGATCATCGATAACTGGCTTTATATGGCAGGAGTGGTGCATGCGTACGAACGTCCACTGCCAATATCAAAAGAAGTGATCAGCGATTTTTACCTGCCAAATGGCAAGGTGTACATCCAGTTTTGGGGAACCGATTCTGCCCCTGTCGCTGAAGACAAACGCATTGAAACGAGAGAAACATACGAAGAACACGGCTTCAGCTTAATTGAACTCACCCCAGAAGATATCCCAAACCTAGACAGCGTACTTCCACCATTATTGCGTCAATATGGCATAAAGGCGTACTAAGCGACTGATCTTAGCGCGCCATAACATATCAAGATCACACTTAATCACTTATTATGGACATTATTTACCATAGTGATTTGATATGTTCGCTATTTTTCCCGAGTCATTCTTCTATTATCTTACACCCATCGACTTGAGCTACCGCAGATACTCGATTTTATGGGGGCATGTTCGATAGCCATTTAAGCGTTCAATCTTTTAGAAACTGACTGTTCATCTATAGATATACAGCCTAAATGCGTTATCCGTTTATTGTTGACGCTACTGAACATAAAACCCTACAACATTTATTATTGATAGATATTAGGATTCAACATGACTCATCCAATCATTTCAGATCTAAACACTCGTTACACAGCTAAAAAATACGATGCAGAAAAACGCATCTCTGCGGAAGACATGGAAGTAATCAAAGAAGCACTTCGTTTGTCTGCTTCTTCAATTAACTCTCAGCCTTGGAAATTCATCATCATTGAGAGCGACGCAGCTAAGCAGCGCTTCCACAATACTTTCGAGAACATGTTCCAGTTTAACCAACCGCATGCGAAAGAAGCGTCACATACGATCCTGTTTGCTCACGATCCTAAGTACACTAAAGAGAAATTTGCTAAGCGTGCTGATACAGAAGTAAGCTCTGGTCACCTACCCGCTGAAATGTACGAGCAGTTCTTAGGGGCTTACGCATTCGCAGAAATGAACACAGACGAAACAGGTTTCAACGGTAACTGGACTAAGTCTCAAGTGTACATCGCGCTAGGTAACACAATGCACACACTGGCTCGTCTAGGTATCGCTTCAACGCCTATGGAAGGCGTAGATGCCGCTATGATCGGCGAAGAATTTGCTGACGAACTAGACGGTCATGTTGTTGATGTCGCACTCGCTATCGGCTACCACAAAGACGGCGAAGACTACAACCACGGTAAACCAAAAGCGCGTCTAGCTCTTGATGAAGTGGTTACTACGCTGTAATAGCTCCCATGCGCTATGCATCATGTACCAATAGCTACAGCGCTTTACTCTTTAAAACGCTTTTTCGTTTTACAACATATATTTTTAACAGAACTTCAGACTGTTAAATAACACTGCCTTGTTTTGGCCAGACACTCGTCTGGCCTTTTTTATTCCTGCTATTTAACGACCTAAAGTTGCCCGAATAAAGTTAGTCATAAAGACACTTAATAATCATTTTGATTACACAACATATACAGTCATAAAGACACACCAAAATAGGTGAATCCAAAAAAACCAATGTAAAACAATACATTAAAAAACATGGCACAACTAGTGCAATGATGACCTTAGATATTCAAATAAGGTATTATCATTATGACTATTCACGTTAAATCAAATGTTCACTGGGTTGGCGTCCACGACTGGGAAACCGAGCACTTTCATGGCAAGGAATACCACATGAACAAAGGTACCAGCTATAACTCGTACCTGATCCGTGAAGAGAAAACAGTGCTGGTCGATACCGTTGATCATCGCTTTACTGAGCAATTCCTTGCAAACCTTGAGATGGAAATCGATATCAACGACATCGACTACATCATTTGTCAGCACGCCGAAGAAGACCACTCAGGTGCACTTTCAGCATTATTAGCCAAAATTCCAAACACACCAGTTTACTGTACGGAAGCAGGAGTGAACTCGATTATTGGCCATCACCATCAACCTAACTGGAACTTCAGAACCGTTAAAACTGGCGACACGCTCGATGTGGGTAACGGCAAGCAACTTATCTTTGTTGAGATGAAGATGCTGCACTGGCCAGACTCAATGGCGACCTACCTAACGGGCGACGAAATCCTGTTCAGTAATGATGCATTCGGCCAACACTACTGTGACGAAAACCTATTCAACGACCAGCTAGACCAAGTAGAACTTCATGACCAATGTCTGCGTTACTTTTCGAACATCCTGACGCCTTTCGCGCCTTTGGTGAAAGCGAAGATAGAAGAAGTGTTGAGCTTGGGTGTGCCTATCGATGTTATCGCCACTTCTCACGGTTGTATTTGGCGCGATAACGCAACGCAAATCGTTGAGCAGTATTACGAGTGGTCTAAGGCCTACAAAGAAGATCGTATTACGATTGTCTACGATACCATGTCGAATAATACTCGCATGATGGCCGATGCTATCGCTAAGGGAATACGTAAAGGCAGCCCAGAGACGGCAATCAAGGTGTTCAACATCTCCAAGCACGACAAGAATGACATCCTTGCCAACATCTTTCGCTCAAAGGGCGTACTCGTTGGCTCATCGACCATGAACAATGTGATGATGCCGCAGATCGCAGCGCTGCTCGAAGAGATACACGGTCTGCGTTTCGCAGAAAAAAGAGCCGCAGCCTTTGGTTCTTCAGGTTGGACAGGTGGCGCAGTTAAACGCATCGATGCTCGCCTACGTGAAGCTAATTTCGAAGTCAGCGCACCGCAACACATCCACTGGAAACCAGACACAGACGCCCTTCGCCAATGTATTGATTACGGCATGACACTGGCTGAGGTTTGGCGCGCCGATGCGAACGAGGTTAGTGAGCCTAAACAAGTTGAGCGCAACGTTCAACGTATTGAATCAGCACCGACAAGCCCCCCAACCGAGCTAAAAGACACGGCAGAGCAGAAGCCAGAAGAATCGCAAGACAAGTCAGCACGCAGCGCAGACTGCACTTGCTGGCGCTGTACTGTGTGTGAATGGGTGTACGACCCACAGTTAGGTGAACCGTACCAAGGCGTTGAACCGGGAACACCATGGGCACAAGTGCCAGATGATTTCCTTTGCCCTGAATGCCATTTAGGTAAAGAAGTGTTTGTGGAGAAATAACATGTCGAACATTGTGATTGTGGGTGGTGGTTTCGCCGCCCTACAAACCATAAAGATGCTTCGTAAAGCTGACCAAAACATTACTATTACTATTACTATGGTCACGGCGGACTCTGGTGTTGAATACAGCAAGCCGAACCTTTCGCACGTATTCAGTAATGAGCAAACACCTCAACAGCTCGTGATGAATAATGCTCAGCAATTAGCAAAGCAATATAACGTTGTCATTAAAACCAACGTTTGGGTAAACGAGATTAACACCGAGCAGCAGTTTATTGTCGCTGGCGATGATGTCATCCCCTACTCAAAACTTGTACTAGCGACTGGCGCTACACCCTTTATACCGCCAGCAGAAGGGTTGCTTCCTCAGGCGACCATTACACTAAATAGCTTAGAGGAATTCGAAAGGAGCAAAGCTCAAATTGATGATGCTCAACGAATCACCGTGATTGGCGGAGGATTAATCGGCGTTGAGCTCGCCTTCGACCTTCAAACCGCAGGCAAAGATGTCACCATCATTGAGCCTGCGAGTTACTTGCTAAATAGCCTAGTGCCACCTTTCGTTTCGCTTGAATTGGGAAGGGAACTAACAAAAGCAGGTGTTACCGTCGAAACCGATTCTGCAGTGTGTCGCGCAACTTATCTCCCGGATGGGGTGAGGCTGCAAACAACGTCTTCTCGATTAATCAAGACCGACGTAGTCATCGCTGCTGCTGGGTTAATGCCAAACACCACACTAGCGAAACAAGCGGGCATTGAGGTGAACAGAGGTATCATCGTTAACGAAGCAATGAGAACCAGCATACAAAATGTCTATGCGATTGGTGATTGTACTGAGATTCAAGGCCAAGTAATGGCTTACCTACAACCCGCCGTATTGTCGGCCAGCATATTAGCTAAACAACTCACCACAGGAGAAGGCAAGCTAAGGCTGCCGCATATTATTACTAAGGTAAAAACACCCCGTTATCCTATTCAACTGGCAGGTAGAAATATTCAAACCGTTCAGAGTTGGGAAGCGAGGTTTGACCCGAAAGGGATTATTGCCAAAGGCTTTAATGAATCTAACCAGCTTGTAGGATTTATTGTCACTGGTGAGCACACCCAATCTGCGTTTTCTCTGCTAAAGGAATTACAAATAAGTTCACCGCCACATGCATAAACGCAGTTAAGAAAAGGCAAAGTAGAACAATAAAAAAAACCAGTCAATCGACTGGTTTTCTTTGTATCAATTCTCTGTATTACCATTAACCTATAAACGAGATGTACCCTTGTAGGATGATCAGGTTAACAATATCGATAAAGAAGGCACCGACAATTGGCACTACCATGAACGCCTGTGGCGATGGACCGAATCGACTCACCAAAGACCCCATGTTCATTACTGCTGTTGGCGTTGCTCCTAAGCCGAAACCACAGTGGCCACCCGACATAACTGCCGCTTCATAGTTCGCCCCCATCACCTTAAAGGTCACAAAGTAAGAGAAAAGTCCCAACACCACCGCTTGAACACTAAGGATAACCAAGAATGGAATCGCAAGATCAAAAATGTTCCAAAGCTTAAGGCTCATTAGTGCCATGGCTAAGAACAGCGATAATGACACGGTACCAAGAATATCGACCGTTTCACTGTCGGTTTTGTGCAGCTTAGTCACTTCAAAAACATTAGTAATGAACACACCAATGAATAGCGCATACACAAAGTCAGGAATCATCAACCACGAAACTTCAAAAGTAGCGACCCATTGTTCTAGGTATCTCGCACCAGTGATGCAGATAAGAAGAATGAAAAGAACCTCAATTACCTTCTTCGCCGTTACTTTGTCTTCTTCATATTCGTTGTAAGTCACCAACTCAGGGAAACGTTCGTGAGTTTGTGTACCAGTACCGTATTCAGACTCTAGGTTGTTTTTATCAATCAACTTTTGGGCTACCGGACTACCAATAATACCGCCGATGATAAGACCGAAAGTCGCTGACGCCATCGCAATTTCTAGGGTGTTGGCAATGCCATAGGTCTCTGAAAAAGTTTGTGCCCAAGCGGCGCCAGTTCCGTGACCACCAGATAGCGTAATTGACCCTGCAATCAACCCCATCAAAGGTTCGAGACCAAGTGCCGTGGCGAGAGTTACACCCACACCATTCTGGATGATGATATAAACAGAGGCGACCCCTAGGAACAGAAATACCTTTGCCCCACCTTTTATCAACTGTGTGTAGTTAGCGGCAAGGCCGACGGTAGCAAAAAACATTAGCATGAATGTATTCTGTAATGGCAAAGAGAACTCTAGATCAACGCCATTAAAGTGTAGGGCTGTAATAGCAAAAGCGACGATCAAGCCGCCCACAATGGGCTCTGGGATATTGTATTTTTTGAGAACCGGTAGCTTTGCATTTACAAAATTGCCTAGAAACAAAACACTAATCGCGATTAGGAAAGATTCTAGTGGCCCTATTGAAATTAATTGATTCATATAACCTCTATATTTTTACGTTCTCATATTCCCTAATGAGTCTAGTGACCTGTAATTATGTGTTGCTCCGCTTATATTTATGTAAATAGGTGAGAAGTTGTAGATTAGAAAAACGAGCACATTGCCGTGTTCGCTCTGTGCTATGTATGTAACGTGTTAACCTTTATCGAAGGTTTTTTAACAACAATCACCTCAAAGAAATACAAGCCGACAGAAATAATATCGCCGCTCAATACCTTTCTAAATGCCTAATAAAGCAAAAAGGAGCTACTGCTAGCTCCTTTTTTATTACCATTACAGGTAATTAGAATTTTTTCGGGGCATAACCTGTCATAACCTCAATACGAAGCTCTTTACCAATCTTCGTCATTGGGTGAACAATCACTAATCCTTTTACAGACTTTTTCAGTTTCCCCATATCCGCTTGCTCAGCTTTGGTGATTTCACGGCTAAATGGCATATCAATCAGCGATTTACGCTCTTGATTCACATCGAAGCTTTCTTTGTGTTTAAGCTGGGCAATTTTCTTCGTAAGTTTCTTAATCTCGTCTTCAAATTGACGAACAACAGGACGATCATTACGAGTTTTAGCAGCCGCTAACTTGTGGCGACACTTGTCTAGACGGTTGTTAATTTGTTGAAGTTCGTTTTTAGCACTCATAATAATTTCCTAAGATTAAGCAAGCCAACTTGGATTGGGGCGCGGAGTATAGCACAAGGGTTTACGCGAACCGAAATTTATCTGATAAATCGCCCGCAGAACCAAACATAAGCTAAACCTTCACTTTGTACTGGAGGTCTTGAGCTTCATCTCCCGTCATGCCTCTAAAACCCCAACAGTGTGACGGCTGTTCTTTTATCGTAATTTCGATATCTAAAGGAGAGATACCTAACTGTTTTTCTATTTCTGAGAAAATCTTCTTAATCAGCCGTTTTTTGGTGTTAACAGCTCGACCTTCCATCATGTTGATTTCAATAACGGTGTAAGCTTCAGACCGCCCTTCAGGATAAAAAAAGTCATCTCTTTCTAATGGAACAAATCGATGCGCCCGCTTGTCATCAGGTAAACCCATCTCACTGTTCAAACATTGCTGTAAAACATTAGAGAGCTGTAACTTAATAGGATTTAAACACTCTTTGATACCATAAATAACGATCATGACCATTCCTTTGATGTGATGTCGGATAAAGAAATCTCCGTCAGATAGACGCTCACTATCTCACCTATCCATTCGCTTACTATTTAATCATATAACCTAATGGCATTCATGAAAGAAGGGATAAACAATGAATTTATTAACAGGTGCAACAAAAAATGCAGACCACCGATTTACACTCGGCCACTCCCCGATAAACCATGACTCATCAAATTGATCGTACACCAAACTAGGAACGTATATCCCTAAGATGAATTTTATGTTTGAAGGAGTACTATGTGCCTAAATCAGCTAAAAAAATACAGCCGTTAGATAACACCGAATCAGAAGCACTTGACAGACTGCCAGTATTCCCGCTTCCTTTGTTTATTTTACCAAACGGTAGACAGAGACTACGCATTTTCGAACAGAAATACTTGAAAATGGTCTCCAGTGCGTCTCAAGGAGGTGGGTTTATCATCGCCCCCCAAGATGCAGCAAAACCCAAAACACTCAGCTCATGGGGAACCAGAGTAACGATAGTGGACTTCAATATTTCTGACGACAATATTCTTGAAATCGACGTTGAAGGCGTTCAATTAGTTAAGCTTAAGGATGCAATGCGTCAACAAGACACTCTGATCACCAGTCGCTTTCAAAACTTGCCTCACTGGCCAGAGTTAAATGCCAAAACCCCAAATATCATGACCTCATTTCTTGTTCAGCTTTTCAGAGAAAATGAATCGATCAGAACGCTTTATCCAACACCTGACTTCGAAAATTCTCAATGGACTTGTGCAAGACTCTTGGAAATGTTGCCTATCCCTCTAGAAAAAAAAGCCGAATTTACTAGACCCGCGAGCTTTCCTTCTCTCGTTCCTTTTCTTAATCAAATCATTACGGGGCAATAGACACTTTTATTCACTATAATTTCGTACAATAGAAATTAGTTTAAATTGAAGTGATCCTGAGCTTTACTTTCTGCGTAGTGTTAACCAAATTCGCATGATGGTCAGATACTATGCAAGTGGAAATGAGAAGTTCAGGGAAAGGCAAGGAGCATGTCATTATTCCCGATAACAAATTACCTACCGAAACCAAAGTACCAGCAGAGCTTTCAAGCTGGTTGATTTTGGTTGGTACAGACCGAGACAAGCAGGCTTTTACTAATTTGTTTAAGTTTTTTGCTCCCAAAATCAAACGCTTTGGTATCAGTAAGTTGGGGAGCGAAGCTGCGGCTAACGAACTTGTTCAAGACTCAATGGCTAATGTTTGGAAAAAAGCACACCTCTATAACGAAGAGAAAGGCGCGGCAACGACTTGGGTGTACACCGTGATGCGAAACGCTGCTTTCGATATGTTGAGAAAAGTGAAATCAAAAGCGGAACAAACCATTGCAGACGATATCTGGCCAATCGATTCAATGATAGCGGAATCTCAAAACGAAGAGCTTCCATTTGGTGACCATCTAATGAGCCGTCATGTAATGACTCAGATAGAGAAACTACCTCTCGCCCAGAAAACGATTGTGAAAGGGGTTTACTTTCAAGAGCTATCACAAGAACAACTCGCTCAACAACTTGATGTCCCGCTAGGAACCGTCAAATCACGTCTAAGACTCGCTTTAGCCAAACTTAAGGTCCACATGGGAGAACAAAACCATGATTAAACATCACCCAAATTTAAATATGTTGAAAAGCTTTGTTGGGGGTTCTCTCGCTGATTCCGTTTCTTTGATTGTGGCGAGCCATGTTGAGCTCTGTGAACACTGCCAACAACAAGTTAATCAGTTAACAGCCGAAGCTGCCAACACTGTATTTGACACTGACAATTTAGAATTACCTCTGGGTCATAGAGAAATCAACACCTTTTTTTCTGATGATGTAGAGTTTGATTTAAATGCAATTGAATCAATCACCGCTGACTTATCTCAATCCGTTGAAATGGAGCCAGAAATACAGAAAATAACAGTAGCTAAAACCACTTTTACGCTTCCTAGAGCGCTTAACTCAGTCGCACTAAAAGACTGGATAAGTTTAGGGAAAATATCGAGAGCAAGACTCGATTTCGATGATGAGTCGCACCACACCAGTTTATTGCATATAGACAAAAATGGACAAGTGCCTTGCCACACACACAAAGGTTTTGAAATAACCCTATTGCTAGAGGGAAGCTTCGAGGACGAAATGGGAGTCTATAACAAAGGCGATTTCATCTGGTTAGACGGTAAACACACTCATCAACCAGAAACTAAAGAAGGCTGTGTGTGTTTAACGGTTTCAAGCGACGCCATGCATTTCACTAAAGGCGTAAGTCAGTTATTCAACCCATTGGGTAAGTACATTTACTAAAAGTAAGTGTGATTCAGGTATACAGAACGGTATAGAGACCAATAAATAAATAGTCTAAAATTATATCGGCTTTTTAAAATCATCAAGTTACAGAGCTGCTATGTACAGCTCTGAACTTGTTAAATAGCCTAGACTAAATTAAACAGCACAGAGCGAAGGAGTTGGCCAATGGACAAAAAAATCAAGATAGGCATCAGTGCATGTGTTGCCGGTCACAAAGTTCGGTTTGATACAGGACATAAACGTTCTCGCTTCTGCACAGACGACCTTGCAGAATATGTCGAATTGGAACCAGTTTGCCCAGAAATGGCAATTGGTCTACCGACACCAAGACCAACCATTCGTCAAACTCGTCAACTAGATGACATCATCCATGTCTCTCGTCCAGACGGTTCCGGTGATGTAACCAATGAGCTTATTGAGTTTGGACAAAACTATTCAAAAAACAATCAGCACATTGCTGGTTTCATTGTTTGCCAAAAAAGCCCGACCTGCGGTATGGAACGAGTAAAAGTTTACCACCATCATGGCCGCGGTTCTGAATCGACAGGCGTGGGCATGTTCACCCAACAAATTATGGATGGGAACCCGTTACTTCCAGTTGAAGAGAACGGTCGCCTTAACGATCCGATTTTGCGCGAAAACTTCATGACACGAGTATTCACCTATCAAAAGTGGTTAGACCTTGTCGATGAGGGCGTGACTAAACACAAATTAATTCAGTTCCACAGTGCACATAAGTACCTAGTAATGTGTCATCACGTGGAAGGTTATAAGAGCCTAGGCAAGCTACTGGCCAGTAATGATTTAGAGATAGATGAACTAGCAGGTCAATACATTGAAGGCTTGATGACGGCGTTATCTCACCACGCGAACCGTGGTAGCCACGCTAACACCTTGCAACACCTTCAGGGTTACTTTAAAAAGCAACTGAGCAGCGCGCATAAGCAAGAACTTGCCAATCAGATAACCTCATTCCGCGAAGGTGTCATTCCTCTGTTAGTACCATTAACACTGATAAACCACTATCTAATGGAATACCCAAATGAATACCTCGAGTCACAAGTGTATCTAAACCCTCACCCACAAGAACTTAAACTGAGGTACGGATATTGAGCGATATTTTATGGATACGACGAGACCTAAGGATTCACGATAATCCCGCTCTCGTCGCTGCAATTGAAAGCGGCGTAACTATCGCCGTTTTTATCTCTACCCCGCAGCAATGGCAACGGCATCACCTAGCACCAATCAAAGCAGATTTTATCTACCGCCACCTCAAGCAGCTAGAATCACAGCTCTCGGAGTTCGGTATCACTCTGCTGCACCTCAAAGCCACTGATTTTAACGACCAAGCCACAAAACTAGTCGACTTATGTAAACAGCTCGATGCGACATGTGTCTACGCAAACTCAGAGCCTGAGGTTGATGAACAAGCTCGCGATCAAAAGCTGATTTCAAACGGCCTAAACCTGAAGGTAAGCGACTGCGATGTAATGCTGCCACTAGGTAGCGTTCTCAACAAACAAGGTGAGATGTTCAAAGTCTTTACACCCTTTAAGAACGCTTGGCTAAAAGAAGTTCAGGTAAAAGGCATCATCTGTAACCCTGCTCCTTTCGTGCCTACTGAGTTTTCACAAGAACAGCTTCCTGATGACTTAAAAGCCTTAAAAATATCCGCTGACTATGATTTCGACTTTCCTCGTGTTGATTCAAGTCGCTGGCCATTAAGTCAAGACGTGTTAAAAAGTGTGATTCCCAACTTCCTAGCAAACAAAGTCAACGACTACGCGACGTTTAGGGATATTCCTTCGATTAAAGGCACTTCAGGGTTGTCACCCTATTTAGCAATAGGAGCGATCAGTCCGAGGTGGCTAGCGATTCAATTGATTCAGCAGCAACCTGACCTATTATTTGACACTCAATTACCTGCCTTTTCTTGGCTTAATGAATTGATATGGCGAGATTTCTATAAACATCTGATGTTTCACCACCCTGATTTAGTGAAAGGTTCTAATTTCCAGCCCAAATACAACGGCTTAGATTGGCATCAAGACCACCCAAGCTTCAAAGCATGGTGTGAAGGTAAAACGGGTTATCCATTGGTTGATGCCGCAATGCGTCAATTAGTTGAGACTGGCTGGATGCACAACCGGTTAAGAATGGTGGTGGCGAGTTTCCTGACCAAGCATCTACTCATTGACTGGCGCTGGGGCGAGCGATTCTTTATGTCGCACCTTATCGATGGTGATTTTAGTGCCAACAATGGTGGCTGGCAATGGGCGTCAAGTACCGGCTGTGACGCTCAACCTTACTTTAGAATTTTCAACCCAATCACTCAAAGTGAAAAGTTTGATCCAAAAGGCATTTTTATTCGTAAGTACATACCAGAGCTGCAAAATATCCCTGATAAGCATGTACATTTCCCACATGACTTTATCGCTAAAAACGGAATAGACAGCGAATACTGGCAACCCATCGTCGAACATAAAGAAGCACGATTGAGAGCCTTAGCCTTTTTCAAATAATTAGAGTGAGTATTATGGATAACTCTCTATGGCTTGATAACTTTCTCAACATGTATCGAGAACTTGGTACCGAGAATTTTGATGTGCTGAAAACGGTGTATCATCCAAAAATTGAATTCCAGGACCCACTGCATCAAGTCAGTGGGATCGAAGCACTGACGCACTATTTTGAGAACCTATATTCCCAAGTAACCAGCTGCTACTTTCACATAGAGCACAAGTTTGAGGTGAAAGATGAGGCGTCTATATATTGGACAATGCAGTTTGCTCACAAGCAGTTGAATGGTCAAAAGCCTATCGAAGTTCAAGGCCACAGCCATATCAAAATGCTCGATGACCAAGTGATCTATCACAGAGACTACCTCGACGTCGGCTCTATGTTGTATGAACACATTCCAGTGTTAGGCTGTGCCATCAAATCCATCAAGAAAAGAGCGAGCCGATAATGCGTATTATGATCACTGGCGCGACCTCAGGTATCGGCCAATCACTGACACTCGATTATGCTCAGCAAGGGCATCAAGTAATTGCTTGTGGCCGCAACTCAGACAAGCTGCAAACCTTAGTCGATTCCCACAAAACAGACCTATCACACTCATCCATTGAGCCACTCTGTTTTGATCTAACCGATTACCACAATTTCCCTGAGCTTGACCACAACAAGCCACTCGACCTGCTAATTTTGAATGCAGGTGATTGTGAGTATATCGATGATCCATTGAATTTTGATGCGGAGCTTTTCGAACGCGTCATTAATATCAACCTGATCTCTATTGGCTACGCTTTAAAAGCATGGCTCAAAAACATCAAGCCCGGCGGTCGCTTGGTTTTGGTGAGTTCAAGCGCGAGCTTTTTGCCTTTGCCTAGAGCTGAGGCTTATGGCGCTTCTAAGGCGGCACTCACGTATTTAGGCAGAACGCTTTCGGTTGACCTGGCACAACACGATATTCATGTATCAATTGTGCATCCTGGCTTTGTTGAAACACCATTAACCGAGCGAAATACGTTCTCTATGCCTATGATCATTAGTAGTGAGGCCGCAACTCAGCGAATCGTAAACGGTATTGCTCAAGGAAAGAGTGAGATCGACTTCCCAAGACGATTCATCATGTTGATGAAGCTATTAAGAATGCTTCCAACTCAAGTTTGGCAAAAACTCGCTTCAAGGATGGTATAACAATGAAGAAAATCGCCATTATTGGTTCAGGCATCTCTGGACTCACTTGCGCGCATATATTGGATAAGCACCACGACGTAACGGTATTTGAAAAAAATGATTACGTTGGAGGGCACACTGCCACCGTTGATATTGAACATCAAGGCTCGGCGTTTTCTATCGACACCGGCTTTATTGTATTCAACGATCGAACGTACCCGAATTTCAACCAGCTTCTAGAACAACTCGGTGTTGAAAGGCAACCGACTGAGATGAGCTTCAGTGTTCACAACTCGACCACTAAGTTTGAATACAATGGCCACAGCATTAATTCATTATTCGCTCAAAGGAGTAACATTTTTAAACCGCAGTTCTGGTCTTTGGTTTCCGACATTCTTAAGTTCAACAAATTGTGTAAAGCACAATTCGAAAGCAATGTATTCACGCCTGACGTTACCCTTGGTAATTTCCTGCGAGATAACCAGTTTTCCGACTTCTTTAGCCAGCACTACATCCTACCGATGGGTGCCGCTATTTGGTCGACAAGCTTAGAAGAGATGGAAGAGTTTGAGCTTAAGTTCTTTATTCAGTTCTTCTATAACCATGGCCTGCTAGACATCGCCAACCGACCTCAGTGGTACGTGATTCCTAAAGGATCGCGATCTTATGTTGAGATCATCCTTTCGCGTTTGAACAAACCGGTTGCGTTGAATACATCAATCAAACAGGTCACCCGCCAAGAAGTTGGTATTACCATTGAATTTGAAGATGGTGATACACAAGACTTCGATGAAGTGATATTCGCCTGTCACTCAGACCAAGCCCTGCGCCTACTTGGTGATGCGACCGAACAAGAGCAGCAGGTACTAGGCGCGATCCCTTACAGCCGCAACGAAGTAGTGCTCCACACGGATACTCGCTTACTACCAGACAGAAAGCTGGCTTGGGCGAGTTGGAACTACATGCTCGATGGCGACAGCAAACGACCGGCTTGTGTCACTTACAACATGAACATCCTACAGGGCATTGAAAGCCAAGATACCTTCTGTGTAACCCTAAATCAAAGTGACGCGATAGCACCTGAGAAAATCATTCGCAGCTTTGTCTATCACCACCCCGTTCTAAACTCGAACACGGTTGAAGCTCAGCACAAGCGTGAACAGATTTGTGGCAAAAACCAAACTCACTTCGCAGGAGCTTATTGGTATAACGGGTTCCATGAAGATGGTGTCCACAGCGCACTTGATGTAACCAAACGCTTCGGCTTAGATTTGAATACGAGTTCAGCGCTATGAACACTCACGCCCTGACACCCGACATGAGGGCCGATCCAGAAAAGAGTGAAGAACTCAGCGGGATCTATTGGGGTAACGTCAGACATCGCCGTTTCGGCGACATCACCCACGAGTTCAGCTATCAGCTATATATGATGGGGCTGGATCTTGATGAACTGCCCCAAACCACAGCGCGTAGTGCGCTGTTCGGAACTCAATGGTATAACCCGATTCGCTTTGTCGAATCGGATTATCTCGCTGAAAAAAAAGAAAATAGCATTAACAATGAACCAAAATCACTTAAGCAACGTATAGCTTCCAAAGTGCAACAACTTGGTGGGGTTTGGTCTGAGTCAAATAGAGTAACAATGTTGGCACAGTGCCGTTGTTTAGGTATTTATTTCAGCCCAATCAACTGTTTTTTCTGCTACGACGAAACCGGAGAGTGTCGCTATATGTTGGCTGAAGTGAGTAACACACCTTGGCGACAACGACACTACTATCTGATCGACATGCAACAAGAGTTAAAGGTTAAGAAAGAGTTCCACGTATCGCCGTTTATGGACTTAAACATGACCTACTTTTGGAAGATTAAGCCACCAGCGAAACGAACATTAGTCCACATCGAAAGCCGCCGAGACGAAAAGCTTTTCGATGCAACGCTGGCACTGACCAAGCAGTCAGTAACCAAGCAAAACATTCGACGAACAGTATTCAAAATTCCGGCGATGACGATAAAAGTCGTGATGGGAATTTATTATCAGGCTCTCAAATTATTCCTGAAAAAAGTACCGTTCGTGGCGCATCCAGACTCAACGTCTTAAGCGCCTTTACAGTCACTAAATAGTACAACTCAATTAACGATTTGGGCGTCTCAAACCAATGAACAACACCCAACCTTAGTTGACCTAAAAAATTTAAATGAGTTCTCAGCGAGGTTTACATGGAACAGCTTGCAAAACAAAACAACAACATTAAACAACAAGCTAAAGCCGTTGCTGTTTCAAGCAACTGTAAATATCGATCTTTAATCTTCAAGGTGTTAGAACGCCTGCAATTTGCGACGCTCGAAATCATCGAGCGAGACCAAAATTCAGTGTTTGGTGATCGAGAAGCCGACTTGAAAGGTCAAATTGTGATTCACGATGCGACCTTTTTTAGAGATGTTGTCATCAACGGCAGTATTGGTGCATCCGAAGCCTACATTGATGGTAAATGGACCAGCCCAGATCTGACTCGCGTTATCCAGATCATGGCGCGCAACCAATCGCAGCTAGACGAATTGGACGATAAAACACAGTGGATTTCTCGCATCAAAAACCTGCTATTACGACGTAAGAATGCCAACACCGAGCAAGGCTCTAAGCGAAATATTCTCGCTCACTACGACATCGGTAACGAACTGTATGAGCGATTCTTAGATAGCTCTATGCAATATTCGTCGGCTATCTACAGCGAAGAAGCAGAAACCCTATCCAAAGCTCAGCAAAACAAAATGAAAACCATCTGTGAGCGATTAGAGCTGTCTGAGAACGATAACGTGGTCGAGATAGGCACAGGCTGGGGTGGCTTGGCTATATTCATGGCGCAACACTATGGTTGCCATGTCACCACAACCACAATCTCAGATGCCCAACACGCGCTTGCAGAACAGAGAGTAAAAGCGCTTGGCTTAACCGACAAAATCACCCTCCTTAAGGAAGATTATCGTAACCTCGCTGGCGAGTATGACAAATTGGTTTCTATCGAGATGATAGAAGCAGTCGGACATGAATATCTACAAACCTTCTTTGAGAAATGTTCTTCGCTACTGAAACCTTCAGGCAAGATGTTGATTCAAGCAATCACCATCGCCGACAGTCGTTACGATAAATACCGCAAAGGCGTCGACTTTATTCAGAAGTACATTTTCCCGGGCGGTTGTTTACCTTCGGTTTCAGTGATGACTCAACACCTTGCGACCAGCACAGACCTTGTCGTCCAAGAAATTAATGACATAGGCCTGCACTACGCTCGCACGCTTAACGACTGGAACATCGCCTTTGAAAACAGCTGGCAAGAGTTAGAGTCTCTCGGTTATTCAGAAGAGTTTAAGCGCTTATGGATCTTTTATTTCTGTTACTGTGAAGGCGCATTCAAAGAGCGCGTGATCAGTACACATCACCTAGTGGCCAGAAAACCTCGTTACTTTGGAGCAAAAGATGAAACAGTTTTGGATTATTAATCTGGTCTTGTTTCAAGCGACCTGGGTTTGCAGCGCCTTCTTTACCGCGCAAGCCCCGTTCATCGCGCCACTGATTGTCGCTGTTCATTTCCTTCTCTCTCCGACTCGTAGTCGTGACCTGAAAATACTCTGTTTGCTTCCATTAGGGCTATTGCTTGATAGCCTCATGCTTTACTTCGGCGTGTTTGCCGTCGATTCTGAAATTGCCAATCAATCATGGTTTCCAGTGTGGCTCGTATGTCTATGGATCATGTTTTTGATCAGCTTCAATCACAGCCTAAATTGGCTTTTAAAATGCTCGAAAGTGATCTTGTTCGCCATAGGGTTCGTAGCGGGTACTAGTAGCTATTGGGGAGGCATCAAAGTAGGCGCCCTTATTACTACTTGGCCAGATGCATCGGTAGTCGCAGCCCTTGCAATAAGTTGGGGAATTTTGTTGCCCTTACTGGTGGCCGCCTACTCCAACTTAGTACAACCTGAAATAGCAAGGACAACGAGGTGACTTATGGCTTATTCACGCAACCCTACCCAAGCGTTCATACCTGAGAACGAAACAAGCCGCGTTCGTGCGCTGTCAAAATCTACAGTGCAATCAAGCTATCTAAATCAAGAGAGCACTCAAACAACAAACAGATTGGTAAGCTTCATCACACTACCCCTGATTTTTGCTGTGCTCTTCTTTACTGGAAACGCGAACGCCTCTGCTGTTGATGATTTAAATAAACGCGGCCAAGGCGAAATGAGTTACCTGTTTTGGAAACTTTATTCTGCTGAGTTCTACGCAACGCCAACCAACTCAGATCGAGCATTAAAACTTGAGTATTACCGCGCGATAGATAGCAAAGACCTCGTAGACGCAACCAAAGAGCAATGGAACAAACTTGGCTACTCAAACAACAATATTCAACGTTGGCTACAACCTTTGTACGAGATGTGGCCTAACGTTGAAGCAGGAAGCACACTCACTATCCGTGTAACAGAAGACAATATAAGCCGGTTCTACTTCGACGAACAACCGATCGGCACCATCCAAGACAAACAATTTGGTGAAGCTTTTTTGGCAATCTGGCTATCTGAAAACACATCCGAGCCCGGCCTACGCAAACAACTATTAGGGTTAAATAAATGAGTCCAAAAACAAAAATAATAAAACTCGCTCTAGCACTGCTTTCTCTCATTTTGCTAGCGGGCTGTGGCTCTGCAAGTTTAGAAGACCATGTCGACACTACGCCAGAGCTCAAGCTTGAAACCTTTTTTAATGGTGATCTGATGGCCTATGGCATGGTGCTCGACCGCTCTGGTAACCTGCTGCGCCGCTTTGATGCCAAACTTATCGCGACTTGGGACGGTGACAACGGAGAGATAAAAGAGTGGTTCTCCTTTGCTGATGGTGAGCGCTCAACTCGCGTTTGGAATCTGATCAAAACGGGCGAAAACACCTATTCTGGGACTGCCAACGATGTCGTTGGAACCGCTTATGGTGAGACTCAAGGCTCCGCCTTGTACTGGAAGTATGACCTCGAAATTGAAGTAGACGGCAGCACCTATGAAGTCGTACTAGATGATTGGATGTTCTTAATGGACGAAAAACGACTATTCAACAAAACCGAAATGTCGAAGTTTGGCTTTAAGGTCGGTGAGGTCATCTTATACATAGAGAAAATCTGATGAAGCGAACCTTAGATTTAATATTGTTCGTTTAGCGCGAAATTTCAGCCCACAAAGATATGTTGTGGGCTGTTTTGTTTGATCTCGCGAATTGCATACCTGCAAGCTCAACGCTCTGTGCTAAGATGCGCCACCAGCACACAAATGGGCTAGGCTCACACATAGCAGTTCCTATTTGTTTCGCTAGCGTAGATTTCCTAACATGATTAATTGAAAAGGCTTTAAAGCATGAGCAAGTTGACCTCAGCGGAGCGTAAAGCTCGCGACAATGAACGTTTCTCACAACGCGTAAACGACCGCAGAGAAAAAGGTGAAGACGTCGTTGCTTACGCACTGACCAACAAAAAAGCTGTAAAATTCCTGACTAAGTCCGAGAAAAAACGTTTCAACGAAACGAAAGCGACTCTTCAAGAAGAGAAGCGAGTTAAAGAACAAGAAGAGCTTAACCGAATCGAAGACGCGTTCACGATCAAACAGTTCGACGAAGAGTAACCTGACTCTAAAAACCGCTGGCATGACTTAACAAACCCAAGCAAGCATGAACTTAAATTATTATGTCAGGGTGAGCATGAAAGTGTGCGACAATGCTCGGCGTAAATTCATATTCAAGGTTTATTATGAAACTTCTAGTTCGTAACCTATCGCGCTCTACATCTGAGCAAGACATCCGTGTGCTATTTTCTGAGTTCGGTTCAGTAAAAGAGTGCAGCCTAGTTTTAGACCAAGAAACTGGCGACTCAAAAGGCTTTGCTTTTGTTGAAATGCCAGAGCACGAAGAAGCGAAAGCGGCGCTAAACAAGCTGAACATGACTAAGCTTGGTAAAAACACGATTCGTGTAAAAGTAGCGAACTCTTAATCGAGCAATGCTTCATAAGCCAAGTGGCTTAGCTTAACGGCAGCACAGATGATAAAGCCCGTAACGATATTTCGCTGAAAAACGCAATATCGTTACGGGCTTTTTGCTGCTCGCGATTTTCTTTTCACAACCCATTCGACTCACTTAAAATTCGCGCTTACAACCCTTCATGTTCATCAATCGCACGTCTTGCTTCTGCCATTGAACATCCAGATTCCATCACCAACTGAGCGACCGTCATCGAGGGTGTCGCCGCTAACAGAGAAGCCAAACACACCACAGGTTTAGGCAGTACTTTGTCTATCGCAATGGCGATCCAACCGTCTTTTTCGTGGGTGAGCAAGGCTTTAAATTCAACGAGTTGATGCTCTTGAGCGACCAACAACCAATTACGCGAACGACGAACTCGTTTCAACTGGCATCCACATTCCGCAGCATTCGCCATCACTTGGCTTTTATCACTCACACGATGTACAAAACTATTCAATGGGACACTAAACATAACTCTCTGCTAACCAATCTATTCCTACCATTCAAGAGCTCTCTACCTATCTCTCAGAACTTTCTAACTGTCACTTAATAAAACCATACGTAGGATTACACAGACACAAAAAAACCGCCAGTGATGCACTAGGCAGCCTCGCAGTTGTTCTATGTTCACGTGTGTTGTTTACGCTTTAGTTTCTACCACAATGTCCGTTTTTACCGAGTTCGCAATAAAACAGTTTTTATGCGCTAAATGGTGCAGCTTTTGGATCTGTTTGGCCGTTGGTTGCTTAGTTCCTAAAAACACAATCTCAGGTCGCAGCGTTACCTTTGTAACGGACGAACGACCTGACTCATCTTCTTCAAGCACACCAACTGCATCGTCCACATAAGAACCGATCACATACTTCTGTTTAGCCGCGATGCCCAAAAAAGTCAGCATATGACAGCTAGAAAGTGCTGCAATAAAGGCTTCTTCTGGATCAACATTCTCGGCCACCGAAAGTGGCAATGGCACCACATGAGGCGAAGAGGAAGCAGGCACAGTGACACCACCATCGAACTCCCACGTATGGCTGCGACTGTATTGATTGTCGCTAAAGGCTTCATCTTCCTCTTTTTGCCAACGAATGACCGCACCATATTCAGACATAATTCCTTCCCTTCTTAATGCTCAATAAATTAACGATCAGCTGGGTGATTAACACCATCATTAGTGACCACATCACCAATATCAAAAGGGTTTACCCCTTCCAAACAACCGATATTAAAGCCATATTCATTTGGGCTTGAGCGGCGTTGATGATGAGTATAGATACCGCAGTTCAAACAGAAGTAATGCTTGGCGGTATTGGTATTGAATTGATAGAGCTTGAGGTAGTCAGCACCTTTGATGATCTTGATACTATCAAGCGCCACAGAGCCAACAATCGCGCCTCTACGACGACAGATAGAACAATCACATCGACGTGGCTTTTCTATTCCATTAGGTAGGCTGAGTTCCAATTCAACTGCGCCACAGTGGCAAGTGGCTTTGTGAAAAGGTTGGATAACCGTATCTCCGACGACTTTCATTTTTCTCTCCAATCACGTCCTTATGTTGCAGGTATCATAACCAGTTCAATGACCTCTGTCCGTAAGCTGGCGCTGAGTTCGAGAGATCCGTCATACGTAGGTGAGCGTCGACTCTTTGTCTGATCGCTCGACCAAACCACTGAAATTCTCAAGAAGATAATCTAAGAAGAGTCGGATACGCTTCGGCTGATATTTCTTACTGATGTACACCACATTCAAGTCGGCGCTTGATACAGAGGTTGAGGTGTTAAAGTTCTTCATGTAGCCATTGAGCAGAGTCACAAGACGCTGGTTATTGATGTCATCTTGCACATCCAACACTGATTTAAGGGCAATGCCCTCACCTTTTAATGCCCAATATCGAATCACTTCACCGTCGTCTGAGAATCGCTTTGGTACAACGGTAATCGACTTCTTCATATCATGATCTTGGAAGTGCCATGTCTTGAGTTCTTCATTGCTGCGCAGCATCGCTAAACAATCGTGTTCGACCAAATCTTGTGGCGTCAACGGCGTTCCATACTTGGCAAGATATTCAGGCGAAGCACACAGCACACGTCGGCTTGGCGACAAACGTCTGGATATCAAACTGCTGTCGACCAACTCCCCATAACGGATCACGATATCCATGCCCGATTCCGCAATATTCGATAGGTTATCGTTCAAATACAGGTAAGGAATCACATCTGGATACTGCTGACAAAATTCCGACAAGATAGGCAGGATGTACTGCTTACCGATGTCTTTCGGCGCAGCGATCTTTAATGGGCCTTTAACCTCTTTGACACCATTCTGAATCAGATTTTCAGCCTCGCTGACATTATCTAATATCTCCAGACATGCCTTGTAATACAGCTCTCCTGAGTCAGTCAAAGACACATGTCGCGTGCTTCGATTCAACAACTTCACGCCATATCGTTCTTCAAGTGCCTGCAGCCTTGCTGTCATGGTCGCGGGCGATAAACCCAACTCTCGCCCCGCGGCAGCCAAACCTTGATGTTTCACAATACTGACGAACATCGCCATGTCTGAAAACTTATCCATGCTATTCGTGCCCTCGCCCTATTGTTCACTTAAACCGAATAATGAATTTATATTTTAGCCAATTATCAAATTTAGTCGAATAAATATAATAACAACCATCAGCAGAACACGTAGGAATTCAAGACATGAACAACGAACTAGCAAACCAAGAAAAAAACACCTTCGTCATCATTGGTGGCACGTCAGGTATTGGTAAAGCATTAGCAATGCAATTGAGAAACGAAGACAACACAGTACACATTGCCAGCCGTCACACTGGTGTTGATATCAGCAATGAAAAATCGATTTGTGAATACTTCGAATCAATTGGTCCATTCGATCACTTGGTGGTCACGGCAGGCTCATCCGCTCCGGCTGGAAAAGTGACAAACGTTGCTATCGACGACGCAAAGTCGGCATTCGATACCAAGTTTTGGGGCAGCCTAAACGTTGCTAAGCATGCAGCACGTTACATGAAACCTAACGGTTCGATCACGCTCACGACGGGCATGCTATCGCGCAAAGTGGTCGCTGGCACTTACGTAAAAACGGCAATAAACGCCGCACTAGAAAGCGTGACTAAGATACTGGCGAAAGAGCTATCACCGATTCGAGTCAACGCCGTCAGCCCTGGCATAACCATGACAACTGCCTACAAAAACATGGATGACTCAGCTCGTTCAACCATGTACGACAACGCGAAAAACAACTTACCAGCAGGCAAAGTCGGAGAGGCTGAAGATATCGCAATGGGCTACCTATTCGCGATTAACAACCCATATGTAACTGGGTCAATCATCGACATCGACGGCGGCGCTCTGCTCGGCTAACCCCTTAACGACACAAAATGCAATTGTTAGGGCGTGTATATAACGCCCTAACAAACAAGAATCAACATAGGTAGCTCATCATGAAACAAGAAGCCATCCATAAAGAAAAGATTCCATTCCAAGTTTGGATACTGACACTCGCGGCTTTTGCTATCGGCACAGCTGAATTCGTTATCGCCGGCATTCTTCCACAAATTGCCACATCCCTTTCGATCACCGAAGGTCAAGCCGGATACCTAATCAGTGCTTACGCATTAGCTATCGTTATTGGTGGCCCGATCTTAACCATCTACCTCGCACGTTTTAACAAGAAGATGGTACTGATTGGCTTAATGGCTTTGTTCATCATCGGCAATATCTTGTCAGCCTTAGCTCCTAGTTACCCACTTCTACTTGCAAGCCGCGTTATCGCAGGCTTAGTGCAAGGTCCTTTCTATGGCATAGGTGCAGTTGTCGCGACCAATTTAGTGTCTGAGAAAATGGCAGGTCGCGCCGTTGGCCAAATGTTCGCAGGCTTAACGCTCGCTAACGTTCTTGGGGTTCCCGCAGGGACTTGGGTGAGCTTGCAATTCGGTTGGCATACCACCTTCTTTACCGTAGCGGCGCTTGGCACGATTGCGATGATCTCTATCCTAATCTCAATCAAATCAACGGGGCACAGTGAAGCGAAAGACATCAAAACTCAGCTTCTGGCGTTCAAAAATCCAATGCTGCTGATCAGCTTGGCGATCACCGCATTTGCTTGGTCTGGCTTTATGACGCTTTACGGCTACCTAGCGCCTATCGCCATGCACATCACGGGCTACGGTCAAGAATCAGTAACTTGGATCTTAGTCATTGTGGGTATTGGCTTAATCATCGGCAACACTTTGGGCGGACGTTCTTCAGATAAAAACCTCGGTAAAGCTTCAATGTTTTGGGCTGTCGCAATGATTGTGTCATTGGTGGTGGTTGGTCTTGTGGTAGACAACAAAATCCTATTCGTTGCAGCGGCATTTGTCTTTGGTATTGCATCATTTGCGAACGTTCCTGCTATGCAACTTCGAGTAATGAACCACGGTGGCGAAGGCCAAGAGTTAGCAGCCACCGCGAATATCTCAGCGTTTAACTTAGCTAATGCCTTTGGTGGCTTCCTTGGCGGCATGGTTCTCGACAGCCAACTAGGCGCAGGCATGATTCCATTCGCAGCCGTTGTTGTCCCCGTGATTGGCTTGCTGCTAATCGCCAAAGCTAACCGAGCTGACAAACCACAGAGCAACTCAATTTTTAGCCCTGCGGAAAGCAAGTAACTCCGCTTGCCACTGGCACTAGACAAAACTAAAAACTTTAAGACCACATGACTCCAACAAGGTAAACACCATGAAAAAATTATTCGAAACATCAGAACTGAAAGGCCTAGAGCTGCAAAACCGTGTTGTTATGGCACCCATGACACGCGCTCGTACTAGCCAACCTGGAAACGTGCCAAACGACATGATGGCAACCTATTACCAACAACGCGCCAGTGCAGGTTTAATCATCACTGAAGCCACACAAATTTCAGATGACTCTCAAGGTTACTCATTTACGCCCGGCGTTTATACCGATGCACAAATCGAAGGTTGGAAATCAGTAACAACAGCAGCTAAAGCACAAGGTGCCGCGATATTCTGTCAACTATGGCACGTGGGCCGAGTGTCTCACCCTACCTTTCAAAAAGGCGAGTTGCCGATTGCACCTTCAGCACTGGCTCCGGTAGAAACTCAGGTTTGGATCTCTGATGAAAATGGTAACGGCAACATGGTGGATTGTATCCAACCAAGAGAGATGACCCAAGCAGACATCAGTCGTGTTGTTCAAGATTTTGCTAACTCAGCGAAAAAAGCAGTCGAGGCAGGGTTCAACGGAGTGGAAATCCACGGTGGTAATGGCTACCTCATCGATCAATTCCTAAGAACTAATTCGAACAAACGCACAGACAACTACGGTGGCAGTCGTGAGAACCGACTTCGCTTTCTAATTGAAGTCGTTGATGCGGTAATTGAAGCGATTGGTGCTGACAAAGTGGGTGTACGTTTAGCTCCCTTCATCACCTTCAAAGACATGAACTGCCCAGACATCGTGCCAACGATTTTAGAAGCGTCAAAGGAACTGCAAGCTCGTAATATCGCTTATCTACACCTATCAGAAGCCGATTGGGATGACGCGCCTGTGATACCTGAAAGCTTCCGTGTCGAACTAAGAGAGTTGTTCTCTAACACCATCATCGTTGCTGGCAGCTACACACCAGAACGCGCTGAAGAAGTACTAAGCAAAGGCTACGCCGACCTCGTCGCATTTGGTCGCCCGTTCGTGGCAAACCCAGATCTCGTTTCACGCCTACAAAACGGCAGCGAACTATCCGATCTCGACGGTGCTACTCTGTTTGGCGGCAACGAAAAAGGCTACATCGATTATCCAGCGTTGTAGTGGTAAAACATTAAATAAACACCAAGCCTGCATGAGTCCTGCAGGCTTGCCTCTTTAGAAACGTGACCGATTCGATACCTTTTCACACTCAAAAATTCACTTGCATATTTTGACCTAAACCACTGTTATATTTGAACTTTACATCAAATTTAAATTATAAAAATATCAATAATAATTAGAATTGAAACGAGGACTCTCCATTGTTCAACGTAGGACAGGTTTACAATCGACGCACAGATATACACGGTCGCTACAAAGGTCAGCAATATGGTGGTATAGCTACGCCTGCAGCCCACCCATATGTATTTATCTTCACTAGCGATGCTGGTGAAGAATTTGGCTACTCTGATGGTTTTAGTGCAGACGGCACTTTCCGATATACAGGAGAAGGGCAAGAAGGTGATATGAAAATGGTTAAAGGAAACTTGGCCATCTTTAAACACCAAAACAACCTTAAAGACATTCTCTTGTTTGAATCTGTCTCAACTGGTTTTGTTAGATTCGTCGGAGTTTGCAACTACATCTGTCATCACATTGAGCAACGCCCCGACAAGAACGACCAACTTCGCGATGCAATAGTTTTCCATTTAGATATCGTCCCACAAAGTGTCGGCAATACCATTCAAACACCAAAAGCTTCATACCTAACGAAGCCAACTAAAAGTAAATCATTAAGGCAATTACGAGACATCGCCTTAGCTTCAACACCACTTCAAGCTGACCCTAAAGAACAACTCACGCATGTGAAGTATCGTAGTGAAGCCATTAAGCTTTACGCAAAAAAGAGGGCAAATGGTATCTGTGAAGGTTGTGGAGTGCCCTCACCTTTTGAGACCAAGTCAGGTCCTTACCTAGAAGTACATCACCTGACACGGTTAGCGGATGGCGGCGCTGATTGCCCTGAAAATGTGATCGCACTTTGTCCGACCTGTCATCGAGAAGCACACTACTCGGTGGGAGCCGCAGATTTCAATGCAAAACTCATCAAGAAAGCGCTAAAGATTGAAGAGAAACTGTTGTAAACATTTCCGACAGGCAAAAGAAAGGCTCGCATGACTAGTGCGAGCCTAATGCAGTTTAGGGGGAAACCGCAATCGAGTTTAATCTTAAGATTAATTATTTAACTTATGAGCCTTTATGCACCTTTGCGCATTGGTATTCTATTTTTAAATGATTCACTGCAATTAATCAATCGATAAAAGTTAGCGTTTGGTCAATTTAAACCACATAGATAACAGTGATTTAGTGAGTGGCGTCTAGAAAAGCATCATAAAACTCATAAAAATCAGACCTATAAGCTTCTCATTTGCCAGTAGCCTTCACGATTGGTTGCGAGTTGGCTGTGTAAATAATCGAGCGTATCTGCGACCGTTCCAGCGATGCCTTGTGGTGGATTGAATAACAGCAAACCACTGCCGATCAGGCGATCATCACCCTTGGGATCTCGAAGGCGAAGCTCCGACTTAATCGGACTTGGTAGCAAGCCATCTTTCACAGCTGTCACGCTGTGGTTCAGAATCAGTGAGCTCTTATCATCCGTGTAAAGCGGATACCAAATTAATGCTGATACCTTATCAGACTGCTGATACGCCTTAACCAAGGCATCGATTACCGCGAGGTATTCAGAATCGGTTTCATAGGGTGGGTCGATGACAATCAGGTGATGATTATCGTGTTTTGCTATGTCATCAGGCAGTGCTTCCAAGCCATCGCCCGCGGTAATGGTGAGCTTACTTGAAACATCAAGATCTCGTTGCAGCTTCTCAATGTTGACTTGTAATAGGTCGGCTTCATCTTGCTGAATGTCTGAAAAATAGAAACTATCTTGGCTGCGGCCTTGTTGATAGGTGATGGCCGCAGAGCCGGGATACAGCGTGAGAATCTGATTCGGATTGTAGTATTCCAGCACCGACATAAAAGATGCAAACGACTCTGGAAGATAAGCCTTGTTTCGCCATAAATAGCCGACCCCTTCTGCGAACTCGCCCGCATGATTACTTGGCGCTGTGGTTAGATCATAACACCCTGTTCCTGAGTGTGTGTCGATAACATTGAGGCGTGAGTGTTGCTGCATTAATGATTTAACCAGTGCACTCAAGACTGGATGCTTGAGTGCATCCCCATGATCGCCTACGTGACATTGATGTCGATATTCCATTCCCTTGCCTCATCTCTACTAGCGTCATATAAACATACTTCATATCCTGAGGACTTGCTTGCTCAATCTATTGTTTTTTGAATTAGCCTCTTTTGACTAACTGTTTGACTCTTATAAAAAATAAAGCCCCTCGTTTTGTTATAAACGAAGGGCTTTATTGACGTTACTGACTAAGTGGTACTGTTAACCAATAGAGAGCCTAAGGGTACTCACCCTCAATTTCTACTGGTGGTTTCACTTGGTAGTGACAAGGCTGTAGTCCAAGTAACTTAGGCAGTGTGATGCCTACGGAAACGGAAGACCACGTACCGCTGACAATACCGACAACCAGTGCAATCGCGAAACCTTGCAGTGCTGCGCCACCAAGCAGCCAAAGCGCTGATACGGTGATCAACGTGGTTCCTGATGTCACCATGGTGCGTGAGAAGGTCGCTTTAACCGATTCGTTAAGCAGGTTGTCCGTATCACCGTTAGGGTTACCTCGTAGCATTTCACGAACACGGTCGGCAATGATGATCGAGTCATTCAATGAGTAACCCAAAATCGCCAACACAGCCGCTAACACAGTCAGGTTGAACTCGAACTGAGTAAAAGCGAACAGACCTAAGATAAGCATCACGTCATAGATGATCGCAGCAAGTGCACCCAATGCCAAACGCCATTCAAAACGTACACTCAGGTACAGCATGATCATTAGGAAACACACTAGTACCGCCAAGCCACCTTGATCAACCATGTCTTGACCCACTTGAGGGCCAACTACGCTGCTGTTGAGCACTTTTACTTGGTCACTCACAGAAGACAAAGCATCCACTAAGTTTGGTTGTGGCGCATCGGTCAGTTGACTGTAACGTAGTGTCCAGCGGTCTTGTTCTGCCATACCAACCACTTGCACGTCTTGTTGGAAAGCCGTATCAAGTTTTGTTTTTAACGCATCTTTGGTTACTTGATCAGAGAGCTGAACCTCGGCAACCACACCGCCTGTGAAGTCCAAGCCCCAGTTAAAACCTTTCACCGCCACCAGCATCACAGAGCTCATGAACAGCACAATAGATATCGCAGACATCACCTTACGAAGGCGAGTCATATTGCTGTCTGAAATATAGCGGTCTGAAATATTGCTGTTTGAGTTAGTCATATTTGAAATACTCATGCTTAAATCCTTACGTCGTGGCGTTGGTCACGCCCCCAAACCAAATTGATGATCGCGCGTGACGCAAAAATGCCTGTAAACATACTGGTTAGAAGACCCAAACCTAAGGTCAATGCGAACCCTTGAATTGGTCCATTACCAATGGTGTACAGAGCCACGGCAACAATCATGGTGGTGACGTTGGCATCGAAGATTGAAGAGAATGCGCTATCAAAGCCACGGTCGATGGAGCTCGCAAAGCTGCGTCCTTCTTTCATCTTGTCTCGAATACGCTCAAAGATAAGCACGTTGGTATCGACCGCCATACCGACCGTTAATACCAAACCCGCAATGCCTGGCAGGGTTAATACCGCACCCGGTAGCATTGCAATCAAACCAAATAGAGTGGTCATGTTAACGACCAATGCAGCGTTCGCAACCCAACCAAGGCGGCGATACCATAGCGCCATAAACGTGAGAGTTAGACCAAGGCCAAGTGCCAAAGCAGCAAAGCCGTTAGTGACGTTTTCAGCACCCAGAGATGGGCCAATGGTACGCTCTTCAATGATGGTCACTGGCGCAGTCAATGAACCAGCACGAAGCAATAGAGCCAGCTCTTGTGCTTCAGCCATGCTGCCTGCACCTGTGATTCTAAAGCGGCTACCCAATTGAGATTGGATGTTCGCCACACTGATCACTTCACTGGTTTTCTCGCTGTTACCGGCTTTGTCACGGCTGTATTCGCTGTAAACAGTCGCCATTGGCTTGCCGATGTTATGGCGAGAAAACTCAGACATTTTCTTACCACCCGCTGAATCCAGTGTGATGTTTACTTCTGCGCTGCCCATCTCACCAATGCCACTGCGCGCATCGATAATGTGTTCACCGCTCAGCACTGCTTTGCGAGCAACCACGACACGATTGCCATCTGAATCTTTCAGAGTTTGAGTATTGAGCGTTGCGTTGTCGTACACAGAGTAGAACGCTAATGAAGCCGTAGCACCAATCACGTCTTTCGCAGCTGCAGGGTCTTGTACACCCGGTAATTCGATACGGATACGGCTTTCACCTTGGCGTTGAATCGATGCCTCAGTGATGCCTAGCTCTTCAATACGGCTGCGCATGATTTGCAGGTTTTGCTGAACCGTTAGGTTACGTAGCGTTCTTTGCTCTTCTTCAGACTGAGTTAACGTTAGCGATTTATCTGAACGGTCACGTTGCCATTGTGGGAACTCTTCACGAATCAGTTTTTGTGCTTTTTCGAAATCTGCATCTGTACGGAAGTTAAATTCAACTTGGTTGTTCATCACTTTACCGCGTGCATAACGCACTTGGCTGGTGATCTCGTCGACCATAGCTTGAGCTTGTGCGTGATAAACCGTCTCCATATCCACTTCTAATAAGAATTGCACACCGCCACGTAAATCAAGGCCTAGCTGAATTGGTGCGAAGCCCATATCAGTTAGCCATTTTGGTGCTGCTGGCTCCATCGCGAGAGCAACCGTTGCGTTGTCTAGTAGGCGATCATTCAGCACCTCTTTGGCTTTCGCTTGCTGCTCGGCATCTTCTAGGATAACCACTAAACGTTTGTCTTTTTGAAAGGCTGATTTGGCTTGGATGCCCTCGCTCGCAAGGTATTGAGTTACCTGAGTAGCATCGATAGTTTGCTCAGAACGGTTACTGATTTGAACCGAAGCGTTCTCGCCATACCAAGACGGCAGAGCACTTAGAACCATGATGACGATGGTGGCGATAAGCACCACGTATTTCCACTTTGCGTAGTGGTTGATTTGTTTTCTTGGAATGCGCTTTTTCACAGTCAAGATCTCTTCTTTTTACCAATCACGGTGAATAAATGAACGACACTAGCGCAGGAAAAAGGCTTGAGAACAAGGCAGGATTTTTCGATAAGTAGCTATTCTACAATCAAAAATTCTAACGCAGTTATCGAGCATTTTAACCAGCTAGGGTGTCCAGTTATTTACTACGATTGGTATGTCTAATGTTTTGCGAACACGAGCGATAGCTAACCGCAACCAGAACAAGCTGATTGAAAGATAGTGATGCAAAAGCTGATGTCGCTATGTTTGTGTTGGTTAACTGGCGAGATCAACGGGCACAAGTGACCATCGATACAACCAATTTAGGGTCAAACGATTAGCTAAGAAGTTCTCGGAAATGCGAGTACTGGATGTTGCCCTCTTTCCACCCAGCAAGCCGGGAGGACGGGGAACTCACAATGCTGGTCCAGTGCTGCTTGGAATCCAACAATGGTGTGTTGAAAAGCAGAGAAGCCAGTAATGAAGGGGGAGAGAAGTCGATCAATAGATGATAAGCAGGCTCAAGATCGGCCACGCTTTCTTGCTCGTTACTGAGCATACGTCTGAAGTTTGCTGCTTGAAGGCTTGATTCGGTGTCGTGATAGTTGGAACTGTCACCAGAAGGCACGGTGCCAAACGGAACCTTATCGCACTCTAAATAACCCGACGGATTATCCGTAGTGGCTTGTTTACACTGTTTTATCGAGGAAGATTGTTCATTCTGCGAAGGTTGCTCTTGAGCTGAGTATATTTGGAATGGCTTAGAAGGGAACGAATAGCCGTTAGAATTCACTAAGCCAAAGCTCAGTAAAAACAACATTAAGACTAATCGGGTACCTAGTTTAAGCAATGAACAACAATCCTGAATGGTAGAAACAGTGACAATATAGAACAGCTATGAAAGTTACAATTGATTTGAAATCACAACCGCCGACATTTGACACTACGCTGACAATTGTTCACCTCATTGCGCTGTGTTTGCGCATCCTGCGTCGCGAGAAAACAAAAAGCCAAATGACTTAACATTTGGCTTCGCTCCAAACCCGCAGATTCAGGGCTGATAGGTTACTTACCTGAAAAGCGATTTAGCTTAGCTTTGTGGTCTTAACAAGTTCTTCAATTTATAACTGTTATCGCCAAAAATCTCTTTCGCATACTCCGTCATGTCTTTACTAGAAATAGAATCCGTCATTCTCTGTAGATCAAACAATGCTTCAACACCATAGTCATGAATTAAGTAACGCGAAATAAACCAAGCTTGTTCAGTCGGCTTAGTTTGGAGTGGAGTGAGGTCTGCCAACAGCTGCTTAGCTGCCGTTCGAGTCTCATCTTCAGAAATCCCTTTTGCAGCTTCAACAATGACCTTATCAATCGCCTGTTCAATTTTATCTGAGTTTTCTGGAGCCGTTAAAGAGCCGATTAGCCAGTCATAGCTAGGCTCACTGTCTTGTGCGACCGAGTACACATAAGGCGCATAATCCAAACCTAACTCTTCACGAACATAAGCCGTTAAACGGCTCGACAACACACGCTGAAGCATATCGTCCATAAACACATCTTTTGCAGTTTTATCCCGAGCTTGCTGGGAAATCACACGCAATAAATACTGGCTGCTGTCTTCATTATTGATGGATATATCCATTCGTTCTTTCGAATCAGTACTATAAGCCACCTTATAATGAGGAGACACAACGGCTTCTAGTGGCAATGAAGCAACATATTGACGCACAAGAGGCTTGATTTCAGCGGGGTTAATATCAGCAACAATAACTAACGTATTGTCTCTCAATTTTTGAAAGAGTTGATGCTGCACGTTAAGTATATCTTGCGACGTGACAGCTTTGATATCGTCACTTTCAAGCAT
The DNA here is from genome assembly GCF_024347535.1 of Vibrio kanaloae. Taxonomy (NCBI): domain Bacteria; kingdom Pseudomonadati; phylum Pseudomonadota; class Gammaproteobacteria; order Vibrionales; family Vibrionaceae; genus Vibrio; species Vibrio kanaloae. The sequence goes on from NZ_AP025498.1 coordinate 337,758, forward strand.
CATGTGGCGGCTGCTTGTTTGATAGCTATTGCGATTAACCATCTGAATAAATTGCCCCACAGGTGTTTCTAGATATGCGGTACGAGATTGAGCAAATTCAGACTTCACGGCCTCAAGCTGGTCACTGTCTATTTTAGGTTCAGTTACAATGGTGTGGAGCGCAGCTAAACCTTCTGCAAGCGTCTTTTTCTTGGCGCTTATTTCTAAGCCATGATGAGTAAAGTTGATGAAGGGATAGATTTCAATGTCTTCGCGTCTCAAGTGAGCGGTTAGCTCCGAACCACTAAATTTACCAACACCACTACGAATCGAAGCTTGCAGCGCAATTTCTACAGCAGGAAACAGCGAAGGATCCAACGCCGCTTTTCCACCCTCACTCGCATAGTACACGCCAACATTATTACCCGCCTCAGAGTTACGTAAGTACCAAACTTCAATGCCGTTGCTTAATGTCCATTGCTTCAAATTAGGCTCGTCACTCACCTGAACTTGCTTTACAATTTTTCCTTGAGACGCTGGCACACTAAACGCAGAGCTTGCAGTAACGAGCAATGGTTTGTTGCCAGTTTTCTTATAGGCTCTCCTGACATCTTTTAGCTCGTCATTCATTGCCTGCAAATCTTCTTTAGACGATAAACCTAATCCCAAAATATAAGGACTTGAAAGTAAATCATCTAAATTATCATTTACGGCTTTGAGATCTGTACTCGAAAGAAACTCTTTTAAACTCGATTTATAATCAAGCTGTGATTGAACCGTCTGGTTAATCACCAGTGCCGTCGACTTACCATTCGCATGAGCCACTGCATCCATTTTTTCCCAGTTCACTTGAATGTCATCAAGATTCGCTTGGTAGGCCTGTATTACACTCATAAACTCATTCTCACTCACGCCATGATCACGTAAAGAAGAGAGAGTAGAAATAAACTGCTGCTGACTTTGCTCTCGACTATCGGCAGGAAAGCCAACCGTTGTAATAGAATAGCGTTGGTACTCTAATAAGTAAGGAATCGAAGCAACCCATTGCACTGGTAGCGCAGCGTCAACAAAGTCAGAATTCAATCTTTGTTGGATAAGTTGCTGAGCTATTTCGTCTAACCAAAGTTGATGTTGCTGCTCATGGCTGTGTGTCACTCTTTCCCCACGATCAATGACAATCCCGATACTTGGTGACTCGCTCCCTGCGACGTACGCCACAAAATCTTGAGTATTGTAGTTCGTTGATAATTTCTTCACGGGAACAGGTGTCGTGCCTCTTTGCCAACTAGAGAAGCTTTTTTCGATCAACGGAATCACTTCTGCCAATGTAATATCACCTGAAACAATCACCTCGGTTAGTTGAGGTTGATACCAGGTTTGATAAAAGTTCTCTAATTCTTTGGCACTCACATTAGAAACGGATTTTTTATTGCCCATGGGATCGTGGCTTTGGTAATTCGTACCGTCAACCATATGATTATAGAACTGAAACGAAAGAGGCTTATCTTTAACTCGCGAGTGTCGAAACTCCCCAAGTATTACTCCTTTCTCTTTTTTGGTCTCAGTTTCGGAGAGCAGTAAACCATCACCAATATCTCTAAACCATGCCAGCGCTTTGTCTAGATTTTTATTATCGGGTAAATCCAACTTATAGAGCGTTTCTTGGTAAGAAGTATAAGCATTTAAGTCAGCGCCAAAGCTAGCACCAGATTGCTCAAATAGTTCTACTACATCATTACCTGAAAAATTTTTGCTGCCATTAAACGCCATATGCTCAACAAAATGGGCGTAACCTTTTTGTTGTTCGTTCTCTTGAAAAGATCCGGCGTGAACAAGTAGGCGTACTGATACGAGTTGTTCTCGGTCAGGGTAAACGTGGTAGGTTAAGCCGTTATCTAACTCACCTGTGACCCAATATGGATCGGATTTCAATAACGTTTGCTGCTGAGGCGTTGAGCTGCAACCTAGCAACGCGGTACTTAATACGACGACTAAATAGTGTGCTTTCATAACGATCTCTCTGAAGTGATTTTCTTCAATATATCCGATCGATAAAATGTAATAATTTCTTATTAAATCAAACAATTAAGATTTGAGAGGCAATCGATATTGGCATGAAAATGTTTAATTTATAAATTACACGAATGAGTAAGAGTAAGTAAAAGGTAAGGTGTCATTAAGCTCGTTTATCACATCCCTTTAAACCTGACTTGCGAGGCTCGGCTGATCGGTAGCTTTTCGCCTGACACATAAGCCGACATCTGACCATAGAGCCCTTTCTTCACCTTATCAATGGCTGAAACTTTGACCACCACCGAACGGTGGATCTGCCAAAAATCATCCGGGTTAAGCTGGGCGATCAGCTCTTTTAGCGACACGCGAATAATAAATTCCTCTAGAGAGCCGCCTCGGCCTTTTTTGAATATCGAGACGTACTTGTCTTCCGCTTTGAAGTAAGCCACATCATCGACGGCGATTAAGTGGATATCTTCTCCGACACTGGCTTTGAGCCATGTTAGATATTGAACTTGCTGTGATGTTGATTGGGATAATCGCTGAAGCTGACTCATTAACGCCGCGATATCGGGTTGTACTGGCGTGCTATCTGATTTCTCTTGGTTGCTCGACAAGCGCGCTTGAACCTTCAGACATGTGGCAAGTAAACGCTCTTCATTGATCGGTTTTAGCAGGTAATCCATCGCATTGAACTCAAAGGCTTTGACAGCGTATTCGTCATAAGCCGTAATAAACACAATCAATGGCGGTGAATCTAGCTTGTTGAGTTGTTTCGCTAGTGAGATTCCATCCAGCTCCGGCATACGAATATCGAGAAAGGCCACGTCAGGCTTAAGCTGCCGAATACTCTGCATCGCCTCCAAACCATTTTGTACCTTACTGACAATATCAAGTTCCGGCCAAACTTCAGCCAAGCTCTTGTCTAAGTGGTGTCTTAACAGTGCTTCATCGTCTGCGATAATCGCCGTTACGCTTGGCTTTAATACTGGTTTTTTCATGGTCAGTCCTTTAAATTCACACTGTAAATCATCTGTCTTTCGTCATTGGTCTATGCTTTCTGATTTGTAATTCTAGGCAGTTGCGTCAGTCAACGGTAATAAGATCGTCGAGACTACCCCGCCTTCAGCTTGTTCAGTAATCGTTAGGCTCGCCTTATCATCATAAAGGGTTTCGATCCTTTGACGAATATTGCTTAACCCAACACCGTGTCCCGTATTCGCAGAAGGCACTTTCAGCCCTGTGCCATTATCTGATACTTCAATTTTGAGCTGATCGGCTTGTTGAGCTATTCGGATATTCACTTGGCCACCCGCCGCTTTGGGCTCAATACCGTGCGTGAGTGCATTCTCGACCAAAGGCTGAATCAAGAACGGTGGAATCACCTGCAAATCGCTAATCTCATGTGTTTCAATCGAGAACGTTAGGCGCTCACCCAAGCGTATCTTCTGAATATTAAGATAAGCGTCTAACAAGTCGACCTCTTGTGCGATGGTCGACTGCTCGGTGCGGCTGTTTTTCAAAGTCACACGCAACAAGTCGGTGAGTTTTTCGAGCATCAGCTTGGCTTTCGCGCTATCACTCTCAATCAACACATTGATGGTCGCAAGTGTGTTGAACAAGAAGTGCGGTTCAATTTGGCTTTGTAGCTGCTTAAGCTGACTCAATACCACCACCTTCTCTTGATCGGCCTGACGACGCTTGGCTACTTCCAGCTCATTATCGGCCCGTAGCTGTTGCTCTCGTGTATAGAAATAGTAAAAGCAAACCGAACAGAAAATCACACCGAGCAACACGACAGATTTAAGATCAGAGATATTAGAGCCAAAGAATCCATTCAACCAATAGTATGCATTCAAGGTACCAAGAGTCATCGCGACCACCATAGAGATACCCACATCAAACACCTTCGATTTCCTCTTCAACACCTCAACCAAAATAAAAGAGGAGCCCACCGCGCTATAACCAAAACCAAAACTGATCGCGAGATTGACCACAAGGTCACCGCCCCAAATTGTCTGTGTGGTAATGGCGATGACGAAACAAAACAGAGTGGTTATTGTGAAGCTTTTAATCCATGGAAACTGACTATTTGAAAAAGTGTCCATTAAAATCGTCCTTTAATATTTAAAAGAATCATATGACTATCGGGTAAGTTGGCGTAAGCAGAATCACTTTTACCACCTAGAAAGCGTGCAGCAAGTTCCAATTCCAACGATGAATCGCCATTATCTAATGCTTGATAATTGAGCCACTGAGTCGCAATAAAGCCGCTATCTTGAGGAGACAACATCACATCGAATGTCGGCGTGATATCTTCAAGCCAGCCATGTGTCGAATCCAGAGACCAGTGAAACATGATGTTGTGTTGAACCAAATTGGCGTGTTGATAGCCTTGCGCATAAGAACCGGCCAGTGATGTTGCCGTCGCATTAACCGACAAAGACTCGGCACTTCCTATTGCGCTTTGCCATTCAGAATCACTCCAAGCTCGGCTATCAAACCAGTATTCCAGCACCACATTGTGGCCCATGTCATTCGCCCATGTTAACCCTACTAACGCTTGATAAGCCTCGCCCTGCTCTTCAAGATAAACCGGTTTAAGCAGTGAGTTAGGCTGCCTGTAGCCAAGGCTTTGTCGTTGATAGACCATCGAACCATGAAACTCCCAAGCGAGGTTCAACACCGAAACCAAACTCGCCCCAAGTAAACCGTGGCGTACATCGTCGTAATAAGCGACCCATTGATATTCATGATCGCCCACTAGATTGTAACGACGTACCCCAAAGCCTTGTTGCTGATTCTGCTTTTCGAATTCATTTACGTCTTGGGAAGTCCATGACGAGTCACTGTAAAGCAATGTCCACTCGCCCGTCATATCGAACAGTGACGCCGAGGCCACTCCTGCACCCTCTTCTGCGACAATGCCCACCGGATTTTGTCGATAAGGCTTGATGATGTCTAAAGGTCGATAGCCATAACCGACACCCCAATCGAGGCGAACCTTGCCGAGCGTGACATCGAGGTAATGGTCACCGATTAATGAATTCGACAGCTCGACACCACCTTGCCAGAACAACTCACGCACAATAAATTCCGATTCAAAGCTCGCCTCTTGCCCTTGAGGGTTATTGCTTAGAATATCGTTGGCTTTCACTGCGAACAGACCAAGCCAATTGCCATAGCCAACCTCTAGATCCAGCAAGCCATTTACAGACTGACGATTATCAGACGCTAAAGGGCTGAATGGCGACTCTCTCGATTCAATCGCTTCAGTACTGAGTTGCCAATCCCACGCCAAGCTCAGGTCGCCCGCTTGAATCGTGTTACTCACACAAGACAAAGCAAGCAACGTAGTGATTGAAGACTTTATGCGGAATCGGCGATTGGAAGCTTTCATGACGTCCACCTACAACCCAGATATGCTGTTACGCGATAGGTAGGCAGGGTTGTAATATTTATCCGCCAAGCTTTGTTCACTCACTTCGCGGTACTCAATCACGGTTTTCTTGCTTGGTTGAATCTTATCGAGCAAGGTCATCGACACAACGGTTGGTAATCCATCTCGCACGCCTTCGGTAAACCACGCTTGCTTCGCCAGTTTTCCCGAACGCAGATACATATCAGCTTTAACTGGGAATGCTCGGTCTGCCGTTAGCCACAGATCAATCGATTGATAGCTGGCACCCTTGGTTTTCGCCGCGAGCTTTAGGTGATGGGTATCGAGTGTCTCGCCTGTCGACATCTCAACTTGTTGCTCGGCAACCCACTCACCTTGATAATCTTCACTCCAAGTAAGTGTCGAGATATCGCCTACCGAGGCTTCACCCAATAGCTTTTGCATCGGTGTGATACGAATTGGTCGGCGTGACTTTGGCATCAGCAGCCAATAGTTATCTTCAATCATCAGCATCTTTTGACCTGCCTCAACGGCTGATTTAAAGACCACTAATGACTCTCGGTTTGGCCTTGTGTAGACGTTGTATTCACGGATTTTGTCCAGTTGCTCGTCTTGATACAGCGCCACCAGAGATACTACCTTAGAGGCTTGTGCGCTGTTCAATCGGTAACCATCCGCCTTGGCGATCATCTCTGTGACCTGTTGTGAATCGACTGCCCAACTTGGTGTCGATGCTAGAACCAAAACCAATACAGAACCTAAAACAGTGAGTGAACGAGTAAATTTACACATAAACCAACGCCTCCGTGATTGGCTTATTAACGCCTTTGCGAGCAGAGAAATAAGCAGCCAGCAAACAGATTGTCAGCACACCTAAAGTGGCGTAACCAACCAATTCCAATGAGAAGTAAATGTTGAGTGGGTAACCTTCGGTTCGACCCGGAGGCGGTGGCATTTGTATATCAACCACCAGCAGTAACACCGACACTAAGCCACTCACTAACGCACCGATCGCGCTGCCAATCAGTGCCAGCAATCCCGCCTCTTTTAAGAAGCCTGCCACGATTTCAGAAGGGTAACTGCCGAGTGCTGACAAGGTGCCAATCTCACGAGTGCGCTCGGTCACCGACATGGTCATGGTGTTAAACAACGACACAAACACCACCAATGCCATCACCGCGCCCATGATGCCGAAGATCCGGTCGTAAAGATCTTTAACCTTGGTGTAGAAAAACGCGCGATCTTGCCATGGGGTGATCTCGATCTCTGTGCCTTGATCGTTTTGGCTCGCGCTATTTCGATCTAAAGTCGCTTGAATGCGTTGTTGAACGGTCGAGGTCTTGTTAGTTTCAAATAGGAACACCGATAGGGTGCTGACTTTGTCTGAGGCCAAAAGATCTTTAGCGCTGGTGATATGAACATACAACTGACGCTTATCCAGCTCAGGAACCCCTGTCGAGTAAATCCCCTGCACCTTAAAATCAAAGGCATTCAATGCACCATCACTGGTGGTGGCGAGCAATGTGACCCAATCACCAATGGCCACTTTGAGGTTACGAGCAAGGTCAGTTCCCAGCATTACTTGTGGCTCTTGACTATCGTATCTTGGGGATTTCACATCCGACAGGGTTTGCCCGCTGCGCACATCAAGGAAAGGTCCTTTCATGTCGAACTCACGCTCATTAACGCCCGTTCCCATAAAAATGGTCGATTTGCTGCCATTAGACACCAAGCCGCTGAAGTAGACTCGTGGTTGAACGCCACGCACATCACTGTCACCAATAATGCTCTTGGTTAGGGCTTGAACATTGTCTAGACCATTGCTCAGCGGCATGTCTTCATCTTGTTCAAAATAGCCGGGCGTGCTCAAAGTAAGATGACCAGTATCGCGCGCGGTCGATTCACGCAGAGATTCATAGGTGTAAAGCCCGTAGCCTCCTGCCGACGTCAGTGCAAATACCGCAATCGCGATGATCAACACCGAGAGCAGACTGCGGCGACCGTTTCTCAATAAATTAAGCCACGCTAAACGTACCGAGGTTGGAAGTAAAAACGTGCTCATTTTTTGTGTTAACTTGCCCATGAGATCGCCTCCGTTGCTGTGGCTTGTGGTGCCAGTTGTCCATCGATAAGTTCAATCACTCGATCACAACGCTGCGCCATTCTTGGGTCGTGCGTTGCGACAATAAAGGTGGTGCCCATCTCGTGACCGAGCTCTTTCATAATGTCGATCACTAGGTTAGCGGTGTGACTGTCTAGGCTCGCAGTCGGCTCATCGGCAATCACTAGGCTTGGGTTGTGGATCAGTGCTCTAGCTATCGCGACACGTTGTTGCTGGCCACCTGAAAGGTTGTCTGGTCGGTGATGAACGTAATCCCCTAGCCCAACACGCTCTAACATGTCTTGCGCTCTGCTCTGCTGTTCTTGCTTAGAGCATTGGTTCAACATCAATGGGTAGGCTACGTTCTCAAGTGCCGTCATCACTGGAACCAGATTGAAGCGCTGAAATACAAAACCCAACGACTGACGGCGAAAACGCGCAGCGGCGATTTGCTCAGTCGGATACGGTTGGCCATCAATATCGCTCTGCCCTCGGTAGTCCATATCCAACAAACCAAGAATATTTAAAAGTGTGCTTTTTCCAGAACCCGACGGGCCACACAACGCCACCATTTCACCACGCTGGATATGTCCGTCGACTCCGTTTAATGCATCAACACGTTGACCGCCCGTGACATATGCTTTGCCGATATCTTTAAATTCAATCATTCCTTGTCCTCTGATGACCCATGATTCTTAAGCGTTCGCAGCTATTATTTGGCTTTCGCTATTAGGGCTTTCGCCGTCATTGTCTCGATGTTGCCAGCATCGGTGTTTTCCATTTTTTCAAGCCACACTTGTGCTTGTTTGAAGTCTTCAGCACGAATCGATGCGGTAATGGCGTAACGGTAAATCCACGATGTCGCTGCGAAATGTTGTTGCTGGAAATCATCTTCCGCGAGTAACGAGAGGAACAGGTCATAACCACGGTCAAAATGGTTAAACATGTCTGGTAGCGAAGTGTAAGTCACCGCAGCCATTGCGCGAGTTAGGTAAGAATCTGGCAGCCCTTGAACACGAGGTTGCTCATGAATCGGTTGGTCTTCGTCTTTCAGCAGCACCAGTGATTTATCGATGGTTGATAAGCCTTTCTCCACATACTTCATCTTGTTCCAAGGCAAGAACGCATCACGCCCCATCAGGGTTTCTGTGCTACCTAGGTAAACCAAAGTCAGTGGTGTCGCACCTTCTTGTTGCAGCGTATCGTTAAGGCGTTCGTAAGCCACCTCAACCAGATCTTCATTGCCTTGCGCGGCTTGATTGTAGATATCAAGCACGTCTGAACTTGGGTTAGCCAAAGCTAATGACGGTGCAAAAGAAACAAGCGCAATCAGTAATGAACGCTTAAGCAGAGAAGTGGTAAAGCCTGAATTAAATGAGTGTGAAGTAGTCATGATTTCTAGTCCCTTTCAAATGTTGACGTTGAAAGGTTAACTAGAATTTGTCGTGCCGTTGTATCAATGCGACGAATGGTAATGACGAGGAGTGAATGGTTGAGTTAGGGCGTGAGTGGGGCAGAACGGAAAACGAAAAAGTAACAGCAACACAAAATCGGATAGCTCAGAGCTGACTCATTTCTGCGCCAAAGTGAGCCAGAGGGCGATTGACTTCCATATTGCATTATATGCAAATTTTTCAGTTGGTTAGGTAGAATACTTGAGATATGCTGAATGTATGAACTCGTACTCGCTCGATATTAAAATGTTATATTTGCTCTTAATTTAGCGTTATATTTGTTAAGGATATAGAAATGAAAGAAGAACCTATAATTTATGACAGATTGTCATGTGATAATTGTTCTGATAAAAGCAAACTTGACTTCGACTTCACAATGGCTTTTCAGCCAATTATCAACTGCAAAACGAATCAAATTTATGGGTATGAAGCTTTGGTTCGAGGTTTAAACAATGAATCAGCATTTTCAATAATATCTAAAGTAAATGATGATAATCGTTATTTATTTGATCAACTATGTCGAGTTAAGGCGATAGCACTTGCATCCGAATTAAAAATTGATTCAATACTTAGTATTAACTTTCTACCAAATGCTATATACAAACCCGAACGTTGTATTCGCACAACATTAGATGCGGCCAATAAATATAATTTTCCAATTGATAAAATAATGTTTGAGTTTACAGAAGTTGAAAAAATTGAAGATATTAATTTAATTAAAAGTATAGTTGATTATTACAGTAAATTAGGATTTAAGACTGCAATTGATGATTTTGGCTCAGGTTATGCAGGCTTAGGATTGTTAGCTGAACTTCAGACCAGTATAGTAAAGTTTGATATGGAACTCATTCGCAATATTGATAAAGATCACGCTCGCCAATCAATAGTAAAAAACTGCTTAAATATATTTCGTGATTTGAAAATCACCCCTTTAGCTGAGGGTATTGAGACTAAAGAAGAATTCATCTGCTTGCGAGATTTTGGCATTGAATTAATGCAAGGGTATTTATTTGCTAAACCTGGCTTTGAAAGTCTGCCAAATGTAGATTTCAGTAAATTTTAATTGAGTGTATATATTCGGAAAATATAACAAGTCATTCAAGTAAGAAGGTTAAGTTCCGCTTCGCTACCACAATTTTAGCAATCTATTATCAGCCTCTTAATGAAACGTTGGAACGAAGTCGAAAGGAATGTGTCATTTTTAACGTTCCAATCTTATTCTCATGATTTTTACTCTAGAACAGGATTTACTTTATCGACATAGCTAAGATGGAGATACACTAACAGGATACTGAGTGATCTCCATACATACACCACATTTTATAATAGTTAGCTGTAGTTATTTGTCCCACCACTCATTTTGGATCTGAGCAAGAGTATAACTTTTTCGATGTTGCATTCTTAAGTAGTAACTTGATATTTCTGGGAAATTATCCTTATCTAACCACTTACTATAACCCAACAAGTCAAGTCTTGAGAGCACTACAGTCCAAATTACATCAGCTAGTGTATAAACATTGCCTAAAAGAAATTGATTACCTTCAAGTTGCTTTTCAGAAAATGAAATAGCTTCCAATGCATATTGTTCAACCTTTTCTATATGCTTGCTATCAACCCTAAATACTTTACTATTTTCTGAGCGATCTGCACAAACAATATAGTTATCTTTAAGTTCAGGATATTTATCAGCCATTAAGAGTGCCTTGGTGATACGGGAATTCAATATTTTTTCAGATTTTTCCATCGATGGATGACGCGAATAACTAAGGATCTGAAGATCAATGCCATCAGCTAAATTAATTAACTTATCCATTAATTGACAATTACTTTCACCTGATGGTATCAAGTTGTTACCTTCTGATAAAGAAGCGATGGATCGAATAATATAAGCAGAATCAGTCAATACTTTGGTTGTACCATTTCGAATCTCCACTGTAGGGATTACTCCTTGTGGGTTTAATTTCAAATACCATGGGTCTAACTGCTCTTGTTTTCGCATAATATCAATAACACGACCAGACCAAGCAAGCCCTTTTTCTTCAAGTGCGAGTCTTACTTTCATCGAACACACGGATAGTGGGTGATGATAAAGCATTAATGATGTCATAGTGTTAGGAACCTATCTTCTAAGTTTTGAATAAACGAGTTAAATCGCTTCATATTCTCGGTTTAACTAGCAGCATACGTGGTAATACATCAACATCGGGCTTATCTAAAAAACGATGTTTAAGTACACCTGAAGCATTGGTAAGAAAAACGCTTCACTTTACCGTTAAATTAATACTGTTTTAACCAAAGCACGCCAGCAGGTGTCAATTGATATGACGCTATTTTCTTTTTAGCTAAAGGTAATTCATCTAATATGTTTTGTGCTTCATTTTCGGTTTTCGCTTTGATAAAGAAAATCACTTTGCCAACATCACCTTTACGCACAATCACTTCCGATTTTTTGTTGTCTAGGTAGACATTCTCTATTGTGCCACTAACCCATAGTTCTAAAACTTTATCCATCTGCTCTTTTAGGGTAGTTTTGAATAAGTTGGCATCATTCACTTCAAGCGTCCACGTAACCATATATGTGTTGCGCATGTCAGCATCACTCGCGTGTACTGGTGAAATTGAAGTAAAACTCAATAAAATGAGTGATATAGCAAGTAGTAGTTTTTTCATAATATTCATCCTAGATAAAGTCTCATTGTGTTGTCGTATTTAAAGGTCAAACTCTAATGATAACCACTTACGTAAAAGGTAATCATCACTCACCCCATTGTTCATTTTTTGTTATCGGGTCGGTTTCAAATTGTTAACTTCAATTTTATTGTATTTATAGGGTGAAATATATATGCTTAAAGTAAACTCATTGTTTACTCACGAGTGCTAATGTGAATATTTTAACTCTTATGGAAACTTTTTCTGTTGTTGTTGATACAGGAAGTTTTACGGCGGCAGCGGAGAAACTTGGGTTCTCTAAATCATTTATCAGCAAACAGATCTCCACCTTGGAAGATGATTTAGGAACTCGCCTACTATATCGTACGACTCGTAAATTGAGCTTGTCTGATGAAGGCGGACAGTTCTATAAGCACTGTAAGATAATTATGGCAGAAGCTGAGAATGCTCGGGCTGAGGTCATGGATAGCCAAGGCGCACCAAAGGGAAAAATACGCCTAACATTACCTCAAAGTCTTATCATTTCAGGTTTTGGTCAATTACTAATAGAATTTCAACTCCAGTATCCAGAAATTGAGCTTGAGGTAATAGCCAGTGGGCGTACTGAAGATTTAGTGGAAGAAGGTATAGATATTGCGCTAAGAGTAGGACAATTAGAAGACTCCTGTCTTATCTCTCGTCGGTTAGCAGACTGCACATTTCAAGTCGTCGCTTCTCCCCAATATATAAGAAAATCGGGAACACCTTACCAACCAGCAGATCTAATGGAACATAATTGCTTAATTTATAGTGACTCCAAGATTAATCGGGGCTGGCCGTTTCTCTCTCCTAGTGGTGAATCAATTACTGTAAAGGCAAAAGGTAGTTTAACGAGTAATGATGGTGGTTTAATAGTTGAGAGCATTCTTCGTGGGTTAGGCATAGGCTTTGGACCTAGTTTTTTATTCAAGAATGATATTGAAGAGGGCCGCTTGCAATTACTACTTAGCGATTACTACCAACCAGCCACTACAATTTCAGCCTTATATCCACTAAATCGAAATCTATCAAGACGAGTCAGGATGTTGGTTGATTATTTATCTGAGAGACTATCGGTTTAGTAGCATTTATAGAGTTCCACAAATTGTTTAGTTTACAACCAAGGAAGCCATTTTAGTTCATAGGCCTTTTTAATTAAATAAGGCAGAAAATACAATAATCGGTGCTAGGCATACATTTAATCAATTTTTCCCATATTTTCGCTAATTCGTGTTTTGCTAATTTAAGTAAAGGCTCGAAGAAGCTTTTATCCAATTGTGAACTTCAGAACGAACGCTTTCACGTATTCTAAGTGGGTACAAATAAAAATAGCCGCTAATTAGCGGCTATTTTTGTTTATCCAAGAGAAGCTTCTATTACTTCTACTTCTTAGTCTCTTCAACCACAGCTTTCATCAATACTGACGTATCCATGCGGCCTTGTCCTTCGGCAGACAGTGCCTTGTAGGCGTTGTTGGTCTTTTCAGTCAGTGGAAGTTGGATGCCTTGGCGCTCTGCTTCATCTAGGCAGAAGCCTAAGTCTTTGATCATCCAATCAATGGCAAAGCCGAAATCAAACTTGTCTTGCGCCATTGTGGTTGCGCGGTTTTCCATCTGCCATGAACCAGCGGCGCCATTTTTAAGGCAATCGACCAGAGTTGGGATATCCAAACCTGATTTTTCAGCAAGTACCAAGCCTTCAGATAAGCCGTTCAATACACCCGCGATGCAGATCTGGTTAACCATTTTCGCGCGTTGGCCTTGGCCGACTTTACCCATCAGAACCGACGACTTACCGTAAGCTTCGAACAAAGGTTGAAGGTCGTTGAATTGCGCTTGTTCGCCGCCACACATGATGGTCAACACGCCGTTTTCTGCGCCCGCTTGGCCACCAGACACTGGTGCATCCATAAAGCGAATACCCGATTGCTTGGCTGCCACTTCAAGCTCTTCAGACAGTACTGCAGACGTTGTTGTGTGGTCGACAAGAATCGCGTTTGGCTTCATCGCGGCCAATGCGCCAGTTTCGCTGGTTGTCATGCTGCGTACGTCGTCATCATTACCTACACAAACCAATACCACGTCAGCTTCTGCGACACACTCAGCCACGCTCTCAGCGGCTTTACCTTGGTGTTTATCAACCCAGTCTAATGCTTTGCTATGAGTGCGGTTAAATACCGTTACTTCAAAACCGGCTTTGACTAGGTGTCCTGCCATTGGGAAACCCATTACGCCTAGCCCGATAAAACTTACTTTCATTTCTTTCTCCTTTTCATTTGACTGAGCTCATCACTATGAACTGATTGAAAACATTCAATCAAAGCGTCGATGAGCAAGGTCAATGCCTTCGGCTGATATTTTCTTTCTTTGTACACTAAATACGCTTGGCGATCACCCCGATGATACTCAGGGAGTACCTAAATCAGATTCATGTCGGGATAAGACGAACAATATAATGAAGTTCAGCGATAAATCGCGACCAGAGAACGCTTTGTCAGCCGTACATTATGGAACGATGATCAAGGAAAATCAGATATAACGTTCATAAAAAAACCGAGCACTAGGCTCGGTTTTTTAATAACTGTTGTTACTGTAAAAATTACAGCTCAGCGTTGTGGTAAACCTGCTGAACGTCATCACAGTCGTCAAGCATGTCTAAGAACTTCTGGAACTTCTCAGAATCTTCTTCAGCTACTGGCGTAGTTGTTTGAGGAACGAAAGTGATTTCCTCAACGTCTAGCGTTAGCTCTGGGAACGCAGTGTTTAGTGCTGTCTTCGTTTTGAAGAACTCAGTCGTTGGAGCGAATACAGTGATAACACCGTCTTCTAGCTCAACGTCAGTCACGTCTACGTCTTCCATCATTAACGTTTCTAGGATGATCTCGTCATCTTCGCCTTTGAACTGGAATACAGCTTGGTGAGCGAACATATGGGAAACAGTACCTTCAACACCGATTTTCGCGCCAGTCTTAACGAAACATTGGCGAACGTCTTGGAACGTACGGTTGCCGTTGTCAGTTAGACAGTCAACGATTACGCTTGTGCCACCAGGGCCAAAACCTTCGTAACGAGCAGGTTGGAAGTCTTCACCGCCGCCGCCGTTTGCTTTATCGATCGCTTTGTCGATAACGTGAGCGGGTACTTGGTCTTTCTTCGCTTTAGCAATCAGGTGCTTAAGAGGTAGGTTCATATCTGGGTCAGAGCTACCGTTCTTAGCCAGTACGTAAATCTCTTTACCGTATTTAGAATAAACTTTAATTTTTGCGCCTGCAGTTTTCGCCATTGAGGCCTTGCGCACTTCAAAACTTCTTCCCATCGGGATCTTCTCTCTGATTCAATTAACGGTGAAAATTCTAGCAAATTACTGTGTCATTTCAATTCTACAGCATTGCTGGGCAAGGTTTATCTGCGTTTATGCGACACCCATTACCCGTTTGTATTTTTCTACAGACTGCTCAAACCACACCTTTTCATCAGGGTCACTTAGCTTCATTGCTTCTTCAACAATGGCTTCAGGGCCACATTTTGCTTGCTTTAGTTTCCATACAAGAAACGATGCTTGCTTATCCAGTTCGATTTTATTTTTCTCGCTGGGTGGAAGGAGTGAAAGGTTGATAGACATTATTAGCCTTCGTCTGTAATACACTTGGCCGAGAAATATATCATAGAGCAGGATCATAAAACCAATACTATGAGCATTAGTGGGTGGATGCAGGGCGAGAAAACAGCAAATCGCTGATGTACATCAAGCTACTTTGAGAGAAGTAGCTTGATGAGAAAGTATTGAGTATTCGACTCACCGAATGAGCCGAATAATGAGGTAATCACATCAAAAAGACTGCAAAAGAGTAACCCCCTAATCTACAAACTAATCACTCACCGCGAACACATCACAGCGTGAGGCGCAGATGAAATCATTCTTGTGCAGGCCTTTGATTGAGTGGCTCCACCAAGTTACAGTTACTTTGCCCCACTCCAATAAAATCGAAGGGTGATGAAATTCTTCTTCTGCCAACTCTGACACTTTGTTGCTGAATGCCCAGGCTTGTTTGTAGTTCTTAAACTTAAACACCTTCTCAAGCTGCGGGATGCCCTCTCTTTCCATGATCTGCCAGTCAGACAACTCCAACAGTAAAGATTGTTGATCACCTTTACTTAGAGCAATCGCGTCGATACTGCAGGCTTCGCATTTTTGTTCATTCAACATGTGTTGGTTCCTTGGGTTCAAAAAGTGGTGGTAGTAATCCCGCATCAATCGCGAGATCAGCTTGCTGTAATAAGTTTTTCTGACTGATTTCGAATAACTCAGATAGCTCGTCGATCACATAATATTTCGGCTGCATAATGTCGATGCGATAAGGGGTTCTTAAAACGGTTTTTAGCTCGAACCGCTCACGAACGGCCAAGTCCCCTTCCAACGCGTAAATGGTTTCTGCCGGAGAGGAAAGAATGCCACCGCCATAGATTTTCAGCTTGTGCCCTTCTTTGACTAAACCAAACTCGACCGTAAACCAATACAAACGGGCAAGATAGGCGCGCTGCTTGGATGTCGCCGCTTGGCCTAGTTTTCCATAATGTTCAGTGAAAGCCGCGAAATCAGTATTAGTCAACATTGCACAATGGCCAAAAATTTCATGGAAAAAATCAGGTTCTTGTAAATAATCGAACTCGTCTCGCGTTCTCAGAAATGTCGCAACGGGGAACTTCTTATTAGCGAGTAAATCAAAGAAACGGTCGAAATCGATCAATGCCGGAACAGGCTTAACCTGCCAACCTGTTGTTTCTTTTAGCACTTTATTTATCTCTGGGAGTTGAGGGACCCTATCTAATGGTAGATCAAGCAAGGTCAAACCGTGCAAATAAGCATCGCAAGCGCGGTCACTAATTACGTCCAGTTGCCTTTTCACCAAGTCGTGCCAAATGGCGTCTTCTTCGAGGCTCCACTCAACCCATCCCTCTTGGCTCACGGGCTTAGAATGATATTGAGTCATTACACACCTCCTAACGAATGTCTCCCTTTAAGCCTATCTCCACTCTTTATAAGCGCCAATCTTCGCTATCTTTCTAAACACCCTCCCGTGTAACATTTTGTTTACACACCTATATCAAACGCTTATTTTGCTGATCTTTTGACTTTATAAAACCTAAATACCAGACTGAAATCGTTAACTTTTTGTTAAAGGTAAAGGAATGCACGAAAGCAATAAGTCCATTTGGCAACCAAACGAGCAACGTATCGCCGATGCCAACGTAACCCGATTTATCGACAGCCTCGACCTGTCTGAATTAAAACCGCAAGTATTGAAGTTAGAGAGGGAGCTAAGAAGCTACGCCGATCTCCATCAATGGTCTGTGGAGCAACCGGAGTCGTTTTGGCAAAACGTGTGGCAGTTTTGTGGAATGGTGGGTTCGCAAGGAGATGACACCAAAACTCAAGGCGAGAGCCGTTGGCAGCAGCCAAAATCGAATCGCGATGCGGTGTGGTTTCCGAATGCGCAAGTTAACTACGCCGAAAACTTACTGCATTCATCAAAAACGTTGCCAAACGAACTTGCGATTTGGTTTGAGAATGAACGTGGCGAACAGCAGAGTTATACATGGAAAAGCCTGTGTGAAGCAGTCTCTAGTGTTCAGCAATGGCTTGTCGATAGCGGCGTGGAGCAAGGTGATGTAGTTGCCGCTTATACCCCTTATCTGCCACAAACCGTGGTCGCAATGCTAGCGACCACCAGCTTAGGGGCTATTTGGACATCAACCTCACCTGACTTTGGCGTCGAGAGTGTGATTGAGCGATTTGGCCAAGTGAAACCTAAGGTGCTGTTCACCTGTGACGGCTACACCTTCAATGGCAAGACGTTCGATATGACAGACAAGAACCGTGAAATCATCGAACACTTAAACACGCTAAAACAGGTGTGTGAGATCAGCTATTTGAAACCGACTCGTGATTTAGAGAAAAACGATTTAGATAAGAACAACGTTAAACATGATGTGTCACCCCAAAGCTGGAAAAACATCATTAGTTACTATCAGCCAAAACTTCTTCTATTTACTCGTGTCGGCTTCAATGAACCACTGTTTGTACTCTACTCTTCCGGCACCACAGGCCAACCTAAATGCATTGTTCACTCTGTCGGTGGCACCACCATCAACCACCTAAAAGAGCATCAACTTCACTGCGATATTAAACCAAGAGATCGCGTGTTCTACTACACCACATGTGGTTGGATGATGTGGAACTGGCACGTCTCTGCGCTCGCCAGCGGTGCTTGTTTGGTGATCTTTGATGGGAGCCCGGTTTACCCGCAACCCAACGTTCTGTGGGATTTAGCGCAGCGTGCGGATGTATCGCTGTTTGGCACTTCAGCCAAGTATTTAGAAGCGATTGAGAAAGCGGAGCTCTCGCCTATCGACAGTCACTCTCTGCCTCAATTAAGAACACTGTGCTCGACGGGTTCTATGCTTTACCCAGAGCAGTTCGATTATGTCTACAAGCACATCAAACAAGACCTGCATTTAGCGTCTATTTCTGGTGGTACGGATATTTGTGGCTGCTTTGTGTTGGGTAATCCTATCTCACCAGTGTATCGCGGCGAGTGCCAACAGGCCGGGCTCGGCGTCGACATCAAGGTGTTCAATTCGTCTGGTGGCAAGGTCAACCAAGAACGGGGCGAGCTAGTATGCACTAACTCCCTACCCAACTTCCCCGCTGGCTTTTGGAATGACACCGGAGAACGCTATCACAGCACCTATTGGGATAGGTTTGATAATGTGTGGCATCACGGTGATGAAGTCGCACAGAGCGAACATGGCGGTTATCTGTTCTACGGGCGAGGCGACACCACACTCAACCCTGGTGGTGTGCGAATTGGTACCGCTGAGATCTACCAGCAAGTGAACACCATTGACGGCATTGTTGATTCGATAGCAGTCGGTAAAGACATCGACCGCAATGAGCAGATATGGCTGTTTGTTCAACTGCAGCAAGGTGTGGATCTAGATGATGAATTACTGACAGCCATCAAAAGCAAACTCAAATCATCCTGCTCACCAAGGCATGTGCCAAGCCAGATCTTTGCGATCAGCGATGTGCCAAAAACACGCTCTGGCAAACTGGTGGAGCTGGCAGTAAAACAGGTGATTAATGGTAAGAGTGTAGAAAACCTCGGGGCTATCGCTAACGCCGAGGTTTTGGAAGAGATAAAACGTGCTGTTTCGTTTTAGTTTTTCTTTCCTAGGAAAATCGAAAGAAAAACCTCCGTTGGTTCAACACTGTGGAAGTTTTTAGCCTTGGAACTCGTGGTCGTTAATTGGAATCGTCAGGACGTACCTATTACTTTATCTATTCAAGGATTAATCCTATGTGGACAGACAGACTTCGATTCACAAGCGTAGGTTTCACTAAACTCATCCACACCTTAGTGACTTCAAAACCATTTCCTCGACTCTTTCGGTTCTTGATTTAGTTCAACTGAATGACGTAACAAAGCCGCTTGAATTAACATGCTTATTCGAATCGTAGGTGGTTAAGTAATAAAAACAGTGCTGACCTTTGTGGTTATGCTTCTCTCATGAAAGTCAGCACTTTCGCTGATTAATTCACTTCTGAAAGTTTAAGAGCGGGACTTTTTTTCTGATTTAGTAAGATACTAATCAACGCTAATACCGTAAATGCTAAGCTTGATAGGAATAGATTTTCTACACCGAACTGAGCGATAAACCACCCCGCTATTACCGATCCAATAGTAATTCCTAGGTTTGAAAAAGATACAAAAAGACTATTCGCAAACACTTTAGAATCTCCCGCATTTTCCATTATCCATGTCTGGCTAACGATCAAGCCTGCTGAGTGTACAGCGCCCCAAAATGCAACCATGGCAATCATAAAGTAGAAAGAAAATCCCATAAGGTAAATTGTGATAAAGGTAAGACTGAATAGTATAGGGTACAGTACTACAGTTTTTCGCATATTCTGACTGAGTAACTTACCAAAGATAAAGTTGCCAAAGATACCAAATACACCGAACACCATCAGCATGGCACTAATCCACGTACCGTTCATATTCGTTACTGTGCTTAAGTATTGAGTAATAAAGCTGTACGAAGAAAACATCGCTGCAAAGATGAATATAACGGTGAATAGCGACAGCCACATGGACTTGCTACGTAAAATAGTCACTTGAGAGCCGAATGACATTTTTTCCTTTACAGGAGCGCTTTCCATCAAAAACATCACACTCACTAACGCAATAGCACAAGCAGTTAAGCCAAAGTAGAAGGCATAAGCAAGTGAATATTCTTCAGCTAGAAAAGCGCTAATCGGAATACCAAAGACCAAACCAACCGCTACTCCACCAAAAACTTTAGCAGCGGCGTTGCTTTGCTCTTCAACTGGAACCATTGATGTGACAACCACTAAAGCGACAGAAAAGAATACAGCATGTACTAACGCCGGTAGAACGCGAAATATCATCATGGTTGTGTAATCTTGCGTCATAGCGTACACAAGGTTAGAGACAACGAATAGAGACAAAATGCCGACTAGAACATACTTTCTATTCCACCCAGACATCATTAACGTAATAAATGGTCCGCTGACTGCTACAACGACAGCATAGATACTCACTAACAGACCAGCTTCTTGTACGTCAATGTTTAAATCTTTCATGACTTGTGGCAAGAGTCCGATGATACCAAGCTCTGTCGTGATAACGCCAAAAACGGCTAAAGATAGAGCAAAGATAAACAAGCTTTGTTTTTTCATTGTTTCAACTCAAAATTATTTATATGCGGTAATTACGTACCGTCGATATTGGTTGTTGTTAGAGCCCTAAGTCCAAGTGTCGGAAAAGTGGCACAAAAATGTTGTTTTTTATCCAATAAAAATGCCGTTTTCAATGTGATTGAATTCGGCAACGTATCAGAATTCGCATTTTCAAAGGGGGAATGGCTTCTATTTATCCCGATGACATGCGCTTAGAACCGTGTTGTACGAAACTTGCAAATGACGACTGGTTGCTCGCTTTCCATGATTTTGTGAGGTCATTTCAATAATCCTATTTCGAATTTCTGGTTTACAGGCCTCGTAACAATAATTCACTTGAAAGGTACGGCGGCAAGCAAGACAGCGAAATCGTTGATGGCCGTTGGGGCCATAGCCATGCTTTATGACACTGTCACTCTTATGACAGAAGCAGCAGTTAGGTCTATTCGTTGTCACATCGAACCGTAAATTTCACCAAAAGATATTGGTAGTCGTTTGAATTTAATTATCAACTTGGATTGCATAATAGGGGATAACACACGCAAGATTAAGTCCTTAAAATTACCAATACATATTCCTACAGGGACTTAATATGCCTTTTTGAAGTTTTATTGTGCAAATGGTACTTGAAATAATTTGTGGGAAATGCTGATCCTGGCAATATCAGATAACGCTCAAAGTAGTTTAGGGACAACTCAAATCAATCAAATGAAAGAGTATGCCAATGACGTTCAAGGTCATGTGTTGGAGTCATGTGGTCACTGGTTGATGGAGGAGTATCCAGTCCAGGTTGAAGATCTAGTTATTGATTTTTTTTAACAAAAAATAATCAACAAAACTCAGTTTGAGTTTTGTTGATTATGCAGTCTTCATTGCTGCCATAGACTGCCTATCATTGTTGTTAATATATACCCTAAAGTAAACTCTAGGGTATTTTTTCATTTGAGCGATGATGAGGCTAAAGCACTGGAGAGGCTCTGAGAACGATGGCGTTTGAGTTGATTCGTGCTCAGTCATATAACAATATAACGAGCACGCTTTATCCGTTGTCTATCTCAGAATGTACCCAGCGAGAAAACGCTTGGAATTTTACTCTTGTTTCCATTCCTTTAGGGCAAACCAAATCGTAGCCTTTTCCTGATTCAATATGTGGAAATGGCGCGACTAGCCTCCCCGCTTGGATTAAAGGCAGCGCAAATTCATACCGAGCAAGAAACACACCGAGCGATAATTCCGCCGCTTCCATCGCTAGGCGATTGTCACTATAGAAGTCACACCGTTTTTTACAATCAATGTCGATATGCATTTCATCTAACCAATACTGCCACGCACTTGTATCCCCTCTATGGATAAAATTAACGTCAGATAGAGCGCTCAACCCATTGTGAAGACCATGCTCGGTGGCGTAATTAACACTGCACACAGGTGTTCTTTTCCCTGAAAACAGTCGCTCACTGTAGTGGTTTGGATACCGCCCTTGGCTATAAAAAATCGCCACATCGTAAGGCTCAAATTGAAAATCAGATTGATTTTGTTTGGTTTGCAGCTTGATGCTTAGATTGGGGTATAGCTGACGAAGTGAAGGGAGTTTCGGGATCAGCCAAGCAGAGGCGAAATAAGGTGATGTCGCTATATGTAAGCTACCAGTCAGCTCTCCGGTTTGAATGTCAGAAAGGGTGGAAAAAATGGACTCAAATGATGAATTCAGAACACTCAGAACTCTTTGTCCCTCCGGTGTGAGCTCTAACTTTCGGGTTTTTCTAATGAATAGATTGAATTGAAGCTGCATTTCCAGTTTTTTAATTCGCTGGCTAACCCCACCTTGGGTCAGAAAGAGCTCTTCTGCTGCTTTGGTAAAACTCAAGTGGCGCGCTGCAACGCTAAAAGTATGAAGCAGAGAAAGCTGCTGTTGTTGATTGGTGATTGAGCTCATGCATTACTCTGGTTAATTCGTGTGGGGGAATTATTCGTTTGTCCGAAGTTGTCAGTCATTATAGATTAATTTGTGTAATGTCACATTACAAGGACGTTAATGGTGACTCAATCAAGAAGGGAATCGGAGCTGATAACGCTATTACGAGAATCGATAAGATATAACGTGGATGAGATACGATGAAACTTATTTTAAATGCTGATGATTTCGGGCTGACGGAGTCGGTGAACTTGGGGATTGCGGATTGTTTTCGTGCCGGAACCGTAAAATCGACCACCATAATGATGAACCAACCTGGTGTCTCTCACGCGTCACAACTCTATCAACGTGGTCTTATTCATGAAGTTGGACTGCATTTTACAGTGACATCAGGTAAATCAATATCGTCCCCTAAATTAATTCCAACACTGGTTGACGAGAATGGTCATTTTTTTGATAGAAAGACCCTGTTTAATAAATCTGATGTGTCTTCTGATGAAGTCTTTAGAGAGTGTATGGCGCAATATCAAGCGGCTTTAGACGCGGGATTTAATATTAATCATATCGATAGCCACCATTTTGCTGGTGCCTATCGCCCTCTTAAAATAGGTTTTACACAAGCAGCCAATGAAATAGGCCTCCCCGTCAGGCGTATTGATAGCTTTATACGGGGTCAAAACTTATTGTCGGTTCCTACCCCAGATGCGTTTGATATGGGCTTTCATGCAGAAGGTGTCAATATTGAATACCTCAAAGCAGTATTGCTGGCTTATCAATACAGCATGCCTAACAGTACGATTGAATTAATGTGCCACCCAGCAAGGACGCTAACTGAAGAGCTAGAGGACATCTCTAGTTATACCCATGCTCGTGTTGAAGAGTGGAAGATTTTAACCAGCGATGAGTTCTCTCTCTGGCTAAGAAAAAGTGGCATTGAATGCGTTGGCTTTGATGCGCTTCATGCTTAAATCGCGAAACAACCTACCTTCTCACAAGATAAACCATCGGCCTTGTTAGGTCGTTAAAACCGTTCCTTGCGGTTCAATAAATCAGCACAATAATAAAGGGTAACATTGTGGTAAATCCTACCGTACTTTCCCAAATTAATATCTATCCAGTCAAATCCATTGGCGGGCTTTCTCTCTCTTCTTCATGGCTCGAAAAGCAAGGCCTTGTTTTTGATCGTCGCTTTATGTTGGCGTTAACTGGTGATGATGTCTCCGCTTCGGCTAAATACCCAACCATGGTGACGGCGCGTCAGTATCCAAATATGGTTCAAGTGAGTTCTAGTCTACTGCCAACCGGTATCATTTTTTCTTACCCTGGGCTGGCGGCACTAAAATTACACTACTCTACCTTCAAAATGCAGGCGACAGATGCCAGTGTTTGGAGGGACCGCTTTTCAGCCTATACAACAACCGATGAAGCGAATGAGTGGTTTAGCCAAGTAATTGGGAAGCGAGTTGAGTTACTGTTTACTGGCGAGCAATCTAACCGCATGAGAGAAAACCTTGGTCATAATGTGAGCTTTGCCGACGGTTTTCCTATCTTGCTTATTAGCTCTGGCTCATTAGCGGAGCTAAATAGACGCAGCAGCGAAGTTCACACCATGGAACAGTTTCGTACCAACCTCGTGGTGCAATCAAACGAACCTTTTATCGAAGACTCATGGAAGCGTATCAAGATAGGTGACGTTGAATTTGAAATTGTAGAGCCGTGTGAGCGGTGCATTTTAACGACACTTGATCTGGAAAATGGAGAATTTAGGGCCAGTAAAGAGCCATTGACGAGCTTTTCACGCTTTAGAGCCAACGAGCAAGGCAAAATATTTTTCGGGCAAAACCTTGTAGCGAAAAACGAAGGTGTTATCTCCATCAATGATGCTATCGAAGTGCTTGAGTATAAATCCAAGGAGTTTTATGAAGATCTCGACGCAAAAAAACAAGAGTTGATTTGTGTTGAAAGAGAACCTACAGCAAGAAACTTCGAGACATTTTGGTTTGAGCCTAAAAACGGCATGGTGCCTGAGTATAAAGCGGGACAACACCTCCCTATTGAGATCACGGTCAATGGCAAACTGACCAAACGAATGTATACGCTGTCATCTAGCCCCTCTCGGCCAGAACGTTTGTCGATTTCAGTGAAACGAGTCCATGGTGGTGAAGTTTCCAACTGGTTGTTCAACCACTTACAAGTTGGCCATACCATTATTGCGGATCAACCCAAAGGCACTTTTCATATTACTAAAGAATCGAATGAGCCGCTGTTGCTGCTTTCTGCCGGTAGCGGTGTGACGCCCATGATCGCTATGCTTCGGTATTTGACTGACCAACGAGACACGCGTGATATTGCGTTTTATCATCAATGTTTGACGAAAGCGGATATTCCATTCATGGAAGAGCTCCTTATGCTAGAAAAACAACACGCCAATGTCACTGTGACTCTAGCCCTTAGCGAGCCATCAACTGATTGGCTAGGCGAAAAGGGGCATTTTAGTCGTACTCATTTAAATCAAATTTCAGAGTTTCACAAACGTCAAGTTTTTGTATGTGGTCCTGGTGGTTTCATGGAAAGTGTAAAGCGCTTGATGATAGAGA
Source organism: Vibrio kanaloae (assembly GCF_024347535.1). Lineage (NCBI taxonomy): Bacteria > Pseudomonadati > Pseudomonadota > Gammaproteobacteria > Vibrionales > Vibrionaceae > Vibrio > Vibrio kanaloae. The sequence goes on from NZ_AP025498.1 coordinate 362,665, forward strand.
GTGGGCTGCCCGAAGAACAGTACCATCAAGAGACATTTGGCGTTGCAAGAGTGGCGGACGGGAGCGAGAAAAGGGTTCAAATCAACCTTGATGGTGTCGTGTTTGAAGGAAGCAACCAGCGCACCGTTCTGGAGCAAGCTGAAGCAGCAGGGCTTTCTATTTCGAATAACTGCAGAGCTGGTTTCTGCGGCGCCTGCAAAGTCACTGTGAAATCAGGAGAGGTTTACCAGCCCGATGCCCCAGGAATTGAAGACAGTGATAAGGCGAAAGGAATGGCCCTAGCTTGCTGCGCGATACCTAAGACAAATGTAAATATTGTTAGCTAGTATGTAGGTTTTATGATGATTGAGGCCACTATCAAACTTTGATAGTGACCTCAATATCGTTGGATTATCTAAAACACAATAACACCCAAATGACCTGCAATGTCGTGCTTCGATTAGTCAACATTACAAAGAAGCCTCAAAAATATCCGGATGACGGCTCGATAATGCAATGATTTCATCTATGATGACTCTTATTTTAGGCAGAATGTAAGGTGTTTTTAGCCAAACAATACTGATGGGTGCTCCTTCGCCATTGAATTTCTCTAATACAGGGCATAATTGCCCATCATCAAGGTATTGCTTCACTAACCATACTGGTAGTTGAGCTAAACCTGCACCAGATAAAGTCGATTGCAAAATACCTTCACAGTCGGCTATCTCATGACGTGCTGAAATATCAACAGATTCGGTTGCCCCTTTAGCATTTTTCAGCAGCCAACTATGCCTTTGTCCTATAGGCCAACCGACGATGCAATCATGTTGAGCAATATCTTCTTTTTTGGTAATAGGTGCTCGCGTTGCTAAATAAGAGGGAGAGGCACATATCACCCTTTTTTGCTCCCCTATTTTACGTGCAACAATATCGCCCGAGTTTTCTAAGTGCCCAACGCGGAGCGCAAGATCAATCCCGTCACTGACTAAATCCGTAGGACGGTCATTAAAGGTAATAGATAGATCTAATTGCTCGAACTTGGACGTTAATTCTAGCAACTTGGGTAGGATTGCTCTTCTACCGAGAACTGCGGGTAAATCTATACGCACACGCCCTGATGGCAATAACTGTTGATTGCTTAAGCGCTTCTCTGCTTCCTCTAAAATGGTCATCGCTTTAAGGCAGTCGGCTAAATAGGAATCCCCATCATTGGTTAACGCGATGCGTCGAGTTGTTCGATGAAGGAGTTTGGTGCCTAGCTGTTTTTCTAGTCGAGCAACGCTTTTACTTAAAGCTGAACCGGTCATTCCAAGCGCTTGAGCCGCAAGGGTAAAACTCCCCAATTGCGCAACGGTGACAAAGTGACGAACTTCCACAAATTGGCTTTTTAACATCAATTAATTCCCACAAGGACTTTATGTTCGTCATTATATGGACTTAATAAGCGAATGTGAATCGATTATTCTGTGTACATCAACGAGATGATTACATCGATTTTCAATTAAGGTAAACATAATGAATAACTTCAATAGATTCAAAGGTAAGGTCGCTTTTATCCAAGGTGGCAGTCGCGGCATTGGTGCCGCCATTGTTGAGAGATTGGCATTGGAGGGAGCGTCTGTTGCTTTTACATTTGTGTCATCCCACGAAAAAGCTAAAGCGCTTGCTGAGAACTTAACTTCACAAGGTAGCAAAGTCATCGCAATAAAGGCGGATAGCACTAAGACTGAAGATATCAGAAATGCAATCAGCGAAACCATAGAACAACTTGGTCAAATTGATATTGTCGTAAACAACTCAGGTACGCTGATCTGGGACAGTATTGAAAATTTGACGATGGATGATTGGGACAAGACCATCAATACAAACGTACGAAGTGTATTTGTGGCTATTCATGAAGCCGCGAAGCATATGAATAATAACGGCAGAATAATCAATATCAGTAGTACGAACGCTCAGCGCATTCCTTTTGCTGGCGGTTCTATATATGGAATGAGCAAGTCTGCACTAACCGGATTGGCCAAAGGTCTCTCTCGCGATCTAGGCCCTAGAGGTATTACAGTCAACAACATTTTACCTGGTCCGGTAGATACCGACTTAAACCCAGACAATGGCGATACTTCAGAGCCTGTAAAAGCTATCGGTGCACTTGGTCGTTATGGTCAAGTTGAGGAGATTGCTAGCTTAGTAGCATTCGTCGCTAGCTCAGAAGCGGGTTACATCACTGGTGCTGATTTGATGATCGACGGTGGCTTTTCCGCTTAATCAAAATATGCAGTCAAGTAACTCGTGATTTATCAATCTAACTTCAAGCAATCATCGATACATGATTAGTAAAGAGAAGTACAATGGTTGGCCTATTTCACAGGTCAATCATTTAGAACCCCTTGGCTTTGATCAGTTTTGCATACTTGCCAACGACATCCAGTCACTACCACATAAACATCCGATGTTAAATATTGAGTTCAACAATAAAATAGATAACACATTAAAAACTAGCGTTATTAAATTGAATTCTGACTCTTAATCCAACATTTCTAAACAAAGAGGTAAATTACTTCTATGGACGACCCCGTTAGGTGCCGTTTTATCCCATTGTCTTCTTGTATTAAGGAGATAAGCACATGCTAGAGCTCTTTCTACAACCCGAAATCTGGGTAGTATTTGCAACTTTATTGATTCTTGAAATTGTTTTGGGTGTCGATAATGTCGTCTTCATTTCTGTTCTATGTGAGCGGCTTCCCGAACAGCAACGCAAAGTTGCACGTAATTTAGGTATTGGTCTGGCGGTGTTAACGCGAATAGGTCTTGTATTTTCTATTTCGTGGGTGATGTCTCTGACTAATCCTTTGCTGAGCTTCGCCCATACAACGTTCACCGGGCGAGATATTATTATGATATTGGGTGGTGGTTTTTTGTTAGCTAAAAGTGCGAAAGAACTTTGGTCATGGTTAAGACATACACCATCGTCATATTCGACTCAAGCTAGGACTGGACTAGCCGTCGTACTTCTCCAGATTGTAGCGGTAGATGCCGTTTTTTCAATGGATTCAGTTATAACCGCTGTCGGCTTAACATCTGAAGTGCCCGTTATGATAGCCGCTATTTTGACATCCGCGATTTTTATGATTTTAACAGCGGAAAAAATTAACAACTTGGTTATTCGTTACCCAGGATTTAAAACGCTGGCTTTACTGTTTTTGGTTTTATTAGGAGGGTTGTTGATGGCGGAAGGGCTAGCCATTCATATCAATAAAGGCTACGTGTACTTTGCTATGGTTTTCGGACTAACGCTTGAGTTATGTCATATACAAATAAAAAACAAACATAAGCGAACCTTAACCATCCAGCGAATTAAAGCATATCAGTCCAAAGCGAACCGAGTTACATTCTAATGAGACACGTCTCCACTATAAGGAGACTGTCAGCTCTGCTAATTCGGAATGTGCAAACCTATCCGACACGGTCAGCACTAGACAAAGCGGCTTTCTATAAATAAGGATCATTCATTAATTGCTAATTTAGGAAGGTTGCTAGCATGAAATTGTCCAGAAACGACTTTAGTGATGCAAGGGACGAGTATTTACACTGGTGCATTCGCATCCGCTTGATTCTCTGGCGTCGCATCAATGAATGCCGGTAACTGATTACACGCTTCAACAATCGAATTAATCAGCGGATACGGCGACATATCAACGCCAAAACGCAGCGCATTGTAGACTTGCGGCACTAAGCAGATATCGACAATGCATGGTGAATCGGTGAGGCTATACACCGAATCACCGTGTGTTTGACGATGCTTAGAAAGCTTCTCTTCTAACGCCGAGAAACCTTGGCTCATCCAATAGTGAAGCCAATCCATTTTTGCCTCTTGCTCGCACGATAATTCTCGCTCCAAATACTGCAGCACACGCAGGTTATTAAGAGGGTGAATTTCTATCGCAATATCCTGAGCCATTGCCAACGCTTGATAGCGCAGTGGTGTTTGCTCAGGAATCAGCGAGACTTCCGGGCTACTCTCACAAGAATAGTGCTCATCGAGATATTGAAGAATAGCCAGTGACTGATTGAGTTGAACGTCACCATCCACCAGCACCGGCACTAATTCACTGGCATTGAGATCGCGATATTGTGGATCATGCTGCTCGCCGCCATTACGCACCAAGTGCACCGATTTAGACTCATAGTCGAGTTGCTTTAGGTTCAATCCAATACGCACCCGATAGGCGGCCGAAGAGCGCCAGTAGCCGTAAAGTGTCATGTTCTGATTCATACAATGATCTCGCTCGAGCTGAATCTTTATAATATGGGCTATAACGCTCGATATTGGCTAACTTTTTGGTCAATCGCACCAAAAATCGAGTTACCCGCCGCATCAAACATCTCTAGGCGAATCGAGTCACCAAACGACATGAATTGAGTCGAAGGTTTACCATCACGAATCGTCTCGATCATGCGAACTTCGGCAATGCATGAATAGCCTACGCCGCCCTCGGCAATTGAGGTGCCATGATCGGTGCCTTGTTTATTCGATACCGTGCCTGAACCTATGATTGCACCGGCCGACAGTGGTCGAGTTTTCGCTGCATGCACAACTAACTCGGCAAAGTTAAAGGTCATATCCACGCCTGCATTCGGGCAACCAAAAGGCTGGTCGTTATAGGTCGATATTAATGGTAAATGTACCTTACTGCCTTTCCATTGCTCGCCAAGCTCATCAGGTGTTACCGCAACCGGAGAGAACGCCGAAGACGGTTTAGACTGGAAGAAGCCAAAACCCTTAGCAAGCTCCGCTGGAATCAAACCGCGCAGCGACACATCGTTCACCAACATCAGTAATCGAATCGAATCGTGCGCTTGCTTAACACTAGCGCCCATCGGTACATCACCGGTGACAATCGCCACCTCACCCTCGAAATCGATGCCCCACTCGTCACTGGCAAATTCGATGTTGTCACGAGGGCCAATAAAGGCATCTGAGCCACCTTGATACATGAGTGGATCGACCCAGAAGCTTTCTGGCATCTCAGCACCACGAGCCTTACGCACCAACTCAACGTGGTTTACATAAGCGCTGCCATCAGCCCATTGATAAGCGCGTGGCAGAGGTGATTCACAATACTGAGGTGCAAAGGCTTCACTGCCTGTCACATGCCCATTATTTAACGAGGTGTATAACTCTTCTAACTGAAAAGCCACGCTGTCCCAGTTATCCAAAGCCACCTGCATGGTGGGTGCAAGGTGCATCGCGTGGAAGACTTCAGTGGCAGCCACACACTGTTTGAGATCTTTACTCACGACCACCAACAGGCCATCGCGAGTGCCATTTTTCTTGGTTGCTAATTTCATCCTTGTCCCTTATTTCTTATCGTCAGCCATTTCTTTAACACCAGAGTCTTGCCAACTGTAGACATACTCTTTGTTCTCAACGCTATCGAGTTCATCAGAGAACTGCAGCGCGTGGCGAGTATCGATCATCACCGCCACTTCATCGGTAAACTTCTTCTTGTGCGCTTGCCCAGCCTTGAACGCCTTTGGGTGAGGCCCATGAGTGAAGCCCGCCGGATGGAAGGTCACCATGCCCGCTTCAATGTTGTCGCGGCTAAAGAAGTCACCAGCGTGATAGAACAGCACTTCGTCGTAATCATCGTTGTTGTGGTAGAACGGCACTTTCAACGCCCCAGGATCGCTCTCAATTGGGCGCGGCACAAAGGTACACACCACAAAGCCTGCGCCAACAAACGTCGTATGCGCAGAGGGTGGCAAATGGTAGCGATGTGACATCAAGGGTCTGATATCGCGCCAATTCACTTTCACCACGGCCAAATCGCCATGCCAACCAATTGCATCCAATGGATTGAACGGATAAGTAATAACGCTGACTTTGTCGTGGCGTTTTACCTGAACCTGAGTTTGGTTTTCTGAGTACTGAGCGCGGAATTGATCGTTGATTGAAGGTATGTCGAGCACAGCAGGATCAAACACCGCGTGATTGCCGACCATGCCTTTCTCTGGCAAGGAATAAGCCGCGTCGGTGTTTTCTATCATCAAGATAAACATCGGCTCACTTGGCTCTAAGCGCCAATTGGTCGAGCGCGGGATCATCACGTAATCCCCTTCACTCACTTCTAAATGGCCATAGTCGCAATAGAGATCAGCACTGCCTTGATGAATGAACAACAGCTCATCCCCGTCGGAATTACGCACCAAGAAATCCATCTTCTCATCCATGCGCCATACGCGGATTTTGCAGTCTGCGTTGTGCAAAAGATGAGGCACAGCCCAAGGGGTTATCTGACTGGCTTTGTCCACCAGCGTAAAATCAAAAGCGCGAGGGCGTAAATCCCCCTCCCACTCCGACCAACCTGTTGGGGCATGTTGGTGATGGAAGTGAGCCGCAGGGCCAAAGAAACCACTCCGACCCGCCTCCCGCTCATAGATTGCCTCTTCGGGAAAATCGGCATGCGCTTGTTTAGAACACACCCCCTCCCGATGAGGAAACGAGATCCATTTATGCATCGTCTAATACTCCTCGACGAACCTGGTCCTCTTCAATCGATTCAAACAGCGCTTTGAAGTTACCTTCGCCAAAGCCTTCGTTGCCTTTACGCTGAATGATCTCAAAAAATACAGGGCCGATGACCGTCTGCGTGAAAATTTGCAGCAAGATGCCATCTTTGGTCGGCGCGCCATCAATCAGAACACGTAAATCGCGCAGCAGATCAGTGTCTTCACCGTGGCCTTTCACACGCTCGTCGACTTTCTCGTAATAGGTATCAGGGGTTGGCATAAAGTCCATGCCGCGATCACGGAGGGTTTTCACCGTTTTGTAAATGTCATCCGTAGCGAGCGCGATGTGTTGGATACCTTCGCCGTTGTATTCGCGGATGAACTCTTCGATTTGTGATTTGTCGTCTGAAGACTCATTGATTGGAATTCGGATCTTGCCACATGGTGAGGTCATGGCGCGGCTCACAAGGCCTGTCAGCTTACCTTCAATGTCGAAGTAGCGAATCTCACGGAAGTTACCGATGCGCTCATAAAACCCAGACCAAACATCCATATTGCCTTGCTTCACGTTGTGCGTGAGATGGTCGATTTCATACAAGCCAACATTAGCTTCGGCCATGCGCTCTTCCGCATCGTCATAGAATCGGAAATCAACGTCGTAGATGCTCTGCTTGCCATAGCGATCCACAAAATAAAGCAAACTTTCACCGATACCATAAATGGCAGGAATGCTCAGCTCCATCGGCCCTATTTCTGTTTTGTACTCTTCACCACCGCCCTTGAATGCTTGCTCCATAGCAGATGTTGCTTCGTTGACACGAAAAGCCATACCGCACACTGATGGCCCATGCACTTTAGCAAAGGCTTCCGCTTGGCTGTGTGGTTGTTCATTAACGATAAAGTTGATGTCACCTTGTCGATACAGCCAAGCCTCTTTTGATCGGTGCTTGGCGATCTCAGCGAAACCAAGTGACACAAACAGCGCTTTAAGTTGCTCAATTCCCTTGTGGTCAACGGCCGTGTATTCAACAAACTCGAATCCATCCGTACCAAGCGGGTTGTATGTATCCACCATGAACTTTCTCCTTGTACCTATTGGTTTTGTATTACGTGACTTTTTATTACGTGCTTTCTATTACACGATTAAGTGTTGTGTGTTTTTTGTCCTTAATTAAATTTGGCCCACAAGCCGAGATAATGGAATGCATCGAAGAAAATGGACGGTCACGGTGAAAACTCGTCAATATGTAAAGTAATTGTTACAGGCGAACAGCTAGAATAGGAAAGTGAGTACTATCAAAGGATTGAAAGGCGGTGCTTTAATTTACAATCGAACATAGGATGTGAATAAGTTGTTACAGGTAAGCTTTTATTCGTACAGGCATAACTTACAGAAATGCATTGAATACAAAAAAGCCACTGTAGTCAGCGGCTTGATGAGCTCTAGAAAAAACCTAATTCCAATATAAAATTCGCATTAATCCCACTCCAAAATCGACCAATTCGGTTGATCAGCTAACGCTTTTAAACGCGGGCATGGGTTCACCAAATAAGCAAAATCAGCGTGTTCACACAAAGGTAAGTCGTTGATTGAATCCGTATAAAAGTGGATATCTGAGTAGTTGGTTTCTTGATTGTCTAACCACTCTTTTAAACGAATCACTTTACCTTCACGGTAACTTGGCACGCCTGAGATCTCAGATGTGAAACGGCCTTGGTTTTCAATCAAATCAATACCGAGTGCGTTCTCGATACCAATCTTACGGCCGACCGCTTCCACTAAAAAAGTGACGCTGGCTGAGATGATCAACATATCGATGTTGTCGCGCGCTAGCTGATCAATCAAAAACTTAGACTGCTTGAACTGTTTAGGCAAAATATGTTGTTCGACACACTCTTCCACCAAGGCAGTCACTTGCTCTGTTGGCATGTAGGCCAGTGGTTGCATGGAAAACGTTAGGTAATCTTCCATATTCAGTTTACCTTCCGAATACAGGCCCATTAAGCGCTTATCTTCTTCAATAAAGTTGGGCGCAGTGGCAATGCCCTTTTCAACCAAGAACTCATTCCAAAGCATTGCTGCATCGGCATTGATCAGCGTTTCGTCCATATCAAATACATACAAAGGTTTGAACATCTTAGGCTCTCACAGGTTGAATTTCGTTAAGGTTAAACAGGAGTTCAAGTTGGCTGCCGTTTGCCAACAGTCGCTCAGAGGAACGGTTAAGTAGGTCAACCGTCAGTTCACACTCATCGACGTCCACTTGGTAGCGAATCACGTTACCCAGCAGCTGGTGGTTGCGAATGGTGCCCGTTTTCGGCGCGGAGATATGCTCGCCATACTGTCGGCCTTGCTCTTTAACGTAGATAGATTCAGGTCGAATCGCTACTTTCCAATCGGTTTCAATATTGAACAACTGCTTAGCTTTATTCGCTAGCACCAGATTGTAGTGCCCCATGAACCCCGCCACGAACTCATTGGCAGGTTGAGTGTAGATCTCTTCGGGTGTACCCGCTTGGACGATCTCACCTTTATTCATCAAAAAGATGCGGTCAGACATGATCATCGCTTCTTCTTGATCGTGAGTCACGAAGATCGTGGTCAGGTTCATCTCTTTTTGAATATCTCGGATCTGTTGGCGTAGGTGTTTACGGATCTTCGCATCCAGCGCCGAAAGCGGCTCATCGAGCAATAGAATACGCGGCTTGACCACCAAGGCTCTAGCTAAGGCGACACGTTGACGCTGGCCACCCGATAACTGATGTGGGTAGAATTTCTCTTTGCCCGTTAAGTCCACCAGCCCAATTACTTTCGCAACTTCGTGCTTAATCTCATCGGCGGCAAACTTTTTCATTTTCAGGCCAAAGGCAATATTTCCTTCAACCGTCATGTTCGGAAACAGCGCATAAGATTGAAACACCATGCCGATACCACGCTGTTGCGGCACTTGGTGAGTAATCTCTTCGCCGTTAACCCAGATCTCGCCACCATCGACAGGATTCAGGCCAGCCAAGCTGCGGAGTAGAGTCGATTTACCACAGCCACTTGGGCCAAGCAGAGTAATGAATTCGCCCTTCTCGATTGAGAATTGAATATCTTCAAACACTGTGTTGTCACCAAAACGCTTGGTGAGGTTTTTCGCATTTACATAGCTCATTATTTTGTTCCCTGGCTGAAACGACTTGCCAACCAAGTCAGTAAGAAAATAAACAGGAAGTACGTCATCACAAGGGCTGACGTGAAGTGGCCGCTGGTTTGACGCATGTTGTATAGGTAGATTTGCAGTGTCTCGTAACGTGTACCCACCAAGATGTTGGCGAACACGAACTCGCCTAATAGGAACGAGAACGACAAGAACAATGACGCCATTAAGCCTTTCTTAAGGTTTGGCAGAATAATCAACAAGAACGCCTTGGTGGTGCTTGCACCAAGCAGGTGAGCAGCGTCCATCAAGTCGTGCAGGTTGATCGCTTCAAAGCTGTTGGCAATCGCGCGGTACATGAATGGTAGAGCGATGGTGAAGTAAGTACCAATCAGAATCCACGGCGTGCCTATCAGTGAGATTTCGCTGTCTGCATACAGCTGAAGCAAGCCGACTGACGACACTACTGGCGGCACCGCGAACGGCAATAAGATCAGGATATTCATCACCTTGTCGAGCTTCGGGAAATAGTAAAACACCACGAAAATCGCAGGCAGAACCAACACCACACTCAATGACAGTGCCACCACACAGATAAACAGTGAACGACCAAAGGCTTGTAAGAAGCGAGGATCGGTCAATAAGTTGATGTACCAATCCAACGTGAAGCCATCCGGCAGGATCGTCGCGCCCCATCGAGAAGAGATTGAATAGATAAAGGTCGCTAAGATCGGGATCATCATGATGCCAACAATCGAATAGACAACCGTTTTATGAAAGCGAGTATTGACGGTGTTCATTACTTTCTCTTCCCTGCGTAGCTTTTGCTGATAAGCCATTGGTTAATCACGGTGATGAAGGCCAGCATCGCCATCAGAATCACTGAAATTGCAGCAGCTAGGTTTGGTTCTAAGAACAGATCTCCCGATACCAAGCTCGCGATTCGAATCGTAATTACGTTGTAGTTGCCCGAGGTCAACGCATACACGCTCGCGTAGGCGCCAATCGCATTAGCAATCAAAATGATGAAGGTGCCGAACAAGGCAGGAGATAGCACAGGCAGCGCGATTTTGGTCCAGTACTGCCAAGTTTTCGCGCCAAGCAATGCCGAAGCGGCTTGCCAGTCGTCACTCAAGGCATCGAACGCTGGATACAGCAACAACACCGCTAATGGGATCTGGAAGTAGATGTAAATCGCCAGCAAACCCCATTTACCGTACAGGTCGAAATCACCCAATAATCCATACTGCTTGAGCAATAAGGTGATCGCACCATTGGTGCCCAAGATGATGATGAAAGCGAACGACAAAGGCACACCAGAGAAGTTGCTGCTCATGTTGATGAAGGCAATCACCGCATCGCGGATTTTAGAATCAACGCGGCGCAGTGAAGAAACGAGCAGAGTCGCGATCGCTAAACCAACAATGCTCGACCAAATCGACAACCATAAACTGTTACCGAAGGCCTGCATCATGAAGGCAGAATCGAATATTTCAGAATAGTTTTCGAGAGAGAGCTCATCGTCGTAGAAGAAGCTGTTGATCAGCACCCAAACCATAGGTGCCAGTTGGAACAGATAGAAAAACAGCGCGAAAGGCGCAAGCCACAAGGCGGGCTTGAAGCGTTGAAACAAAGATTTGGTTTTGGGTTTAAGCGCAGAGCCATCGCTCTGCGTGATTACAGAACTGCTCATAAGGCCAACAATTCCTGAGTATAAGATTTATCGTGTTCAAGGTTGAGTAGCTGACAGACGCTGCCGCAGATATCGGTCTGTTTCACTGAACACTCTTGGTGTGTGAACTTATCGCCAATCACAAAGAATGGCACTTCACGCTCTTCAGGCAGAATGCCACCGTGAGACAAGTCATTGTTCATGCCGTGGTCACTGGTGATGATCACCTGATAACCATCGTCTACCCACTTCTCAAGATAGTTTGATAGGTAAATATCCGCGCCACGAGCACTGTTGCGGTACTGGCGAGAATCCAACCCGTGCTTGTGCCCTATGTCGTCAATGTTCATTGGGTGAATCAACAAGAAGTCCGGCTGATGAGTAACACGCAAGTGCTCAGCATCCAAGAACAAGGCTTCATCTGGGTAGTGATCCCAGTGGTAAAAACAGCCGTGTTGGATATTCATGGTTTCATCGTTAGTGAAACGGTCGCGTACAGCATCAAATGGCGCTCGGTTATACAGCTCACTCACCCAATGATATGCCGCTGCAGCCGTCACTTTGCCCTGCAATTTCGCCAAGCTAAAGATCGACTCGTGATTCGATAAACGCACGATTTGATTGTTGACGATGCCACTCTCGACAGGGCGAACACCGGTCAGAATGCACTCATACAGTGGGCGTGACATAGATGGCAGCTCACACTGCACAGGGTAAAGCGTGGCGCGCAGCTTGTTTTCTTGCGTGCTCTGCGAAGTGCTCTGTTTATTGTACGAATCGCCCTGTTTCTCATGCATATCACCCTGTTTTGTCTGCAAATCGCTTAGTTCTAGAAGACCGTTCAGGTAGCCCATGCAATCACGGGCTACCTGATAGTTCAGTCCATCTAGAACAACAAGGATAACCTTATTGCTCATGGTCTATTCTCTATTGCTTATTTTGGATACGGATTACTGCTGGTGAATCAAGACACTTTCTTGCCATTGACGTGGTAGGCGGCGTGCTGATTTTTCCCATGCTGAGAAGTCAGTCACTGGGTGGACGTTGCTGTATTGCTCGTTTGAGATCAGCTTGTCTTGTACTGATTTAGGCAGCGTGATGTTGCTGCGGATTGGACGTGCGTAACCTTCTGCTAGGTTGATTTGACCTTGGTCGCTAAAAATATATTCACGAGCCAATTTCGCCGCGTTAGGGTTTTTCGCGTATTTATTGATGATGGTGGTGTAACCAGAGATCACTGAGCCATCTTGTGGAATGCTTACTGTAAAGCGCTCACGGTCGATCTTGTCGCGGTAGTTCAATGCGTTGAAATCCCACATGATTGCCACTTCCACTTCGCCTTTTTCAAGGTTTGCGATGCTTGGATCTGTGTAAGACAGACGGCCTTGCTTCGCTAATTCACCAAAGAATTTAATCGCCGGTTTTAGGTTCGACTCGTCACCGCCGTTAGCAAATGCAGCCGCTAGAATTGCGTTGTTTGCTTGCGCGGCTACACCTACGTCACCGACTGTTACTTTGTAGTCACCTTCTAGTAGGTCACTCCAAGATTTGGGTGCATCTTCAACAAGGTTATTATTTGAGATGAATGAGATAGTGCCGGTGTAAGCCAGAGCCCAGTGACCATCTTTGTCTTTCGCCCAGTCTGGAATATCATTCCAAGTGCTTGGTTTGTAAGGCTGAGTCACGTCTTTTTTCACAGCGACACGTGCAAATGCGAAACCAACATCACCGATATCTGCGGTTGCGTTTCTTTTCTCTGCTTCAAATTTCGAGATCTCTTGAGCCGAGCTCATGTCGGTATCCTGATGCTTCAAACCGTAGTTTGCTTTCAGGTCAGCCCATGTGCCTTTCCAGTTTGCCCAACTGTCTGGCATACCCACACTGTAAACCGCACCCTCTTTTTGAGCGGCTTCAATCAGTGACTCAAGATCAGCATCCTTCGCCATCGCTGGCATTGAAAGTGTTGCCGTTATTAGCGTTGCGCCTATTAATTTCGCAGGTGAACCAATCAGTTTGGCTGGCGATACAGTTGAACGGCTAAGCAAAATTTTCATTGTCTCTATCCTTCTGGACTAGGTCAGTAAGTTCGTTTTGTATGCTATCGCCAGAATATGACGCTTTCGCGCAACTTATTTGACAGTTAGGATGCATTTCCGTGGCAGTTATATTTCACTCATATGACAGCAAGCCTTTGTTTACTGTCACATTCCTGTTAACTCCGTGGTTTACCTTATTGAGCACACGAACTTATGGACTAGATCAGTAATGAGAACATTGGCTACAGGGCAATCAGGGACACAGCTAGGCAGAATTAAGGCGAGCATAAGAGAACAGCTTCAATCTGGCATCTTCACCGAGGGGCAAAAACTGCCATCCGAAAGAGAGCTCAGCGAGCTATTTTCAACCACACGAATCACGCTCAAAGATGCGTTGGTCTCATTAGAAACCGAAGGTTTGATATATCGAGAAGAGCGTCGAGGTTGGTATGTGTCACCCGAACGTGTTCGCTATAACCCATTATCACGTTCCCACTTTCATCAAATGATTCGAGAACAAGATCGCATAGCAGAAACACGCCTGCTGAGCACTCGCACAGAGATGGCCGCGGGCAACTACGCCAAAGCATTAGAGATAGAACAGATAACCCCGATACACGTAATTGAGCGATTGCGCTTTATTGATGGCAGAGCGGTACTGTTCGTTGAAAACGTTTTGAAAGCGCCCCTATTTGAAAAGGTGTTGTCGGAAAACCTCACCATGTCGCTGACAGGCATCTACCGAGAAAAATATGGCTACGAGACTAAACGATCGCGCTTTGATGTGATTCCAACTTCTGCACCCGCACATGTCGCCAAGGCGCTGAATTTAGCCGAAGGCCAGCCTGTTCTAAAGATCTGCCGAGTGAACTACAAACAAGATGGCGAGTTGATGGACTGTGAATTGGAGTACTGGCGACCCGATTCGGTAGTGATTCATATCGACAGTATTGGGTAGTGCAATATTGATAGAGAGGCTTTGGTTTGTGATGCACTAGTTAGCCAAAACCAAAACTCCGACAGATTCAGTCGGAGTTTTATTTTAACAGATTTGCTTAGCAAGCAACCCTAACCTAGACAATTTTCTGTTCATGTTTGTTGGTTGATTCAGGATCTTCAGACAAGAAGCGCTCTACTATATTTCTCAACCTACCTTGATTGACAGGCTTTGATATAAACTCATCCATACCAACATCAAAACACAAATGCTTGTCTCTAGGTACAACGTTAGCGGTCAAAGCAACGATTGGAATATGCTTTGAAGAACCTTCTTCTAACGATCTAATTTGCTTAGTTGCTTCGAAGCCATCAAGAACCGGCATCTGACAGTCCATGAAGATCATCTCGTATTCGTTAGCTTTGAATTTCTCGACACCAATTTCACCGTTGTCGGCAATATCAACCTCAAAACCAAGCTTCTTAAGCATCATCTTGGCCACTTGTTGATTCACTCTAGAGTCTTCAACAACCAAAACCTTACCACTGAATGAAGCAGTGACCACTTCTGGTTTCGGGTTTTCTTTGATTGGATCTTGTTTCTCTGCTTGTTTGGGTGGAACAGAGGCTGCAGATTTAGTTAGTGGTACAGGTTCATTGTCTTTGAACGCGACTTCACCTCTGTTTGGATAGGTAAAGGTTGAGGTATCCTCCGCTCTTGCGAGCACCTCGCTAATGGTCCATTTAATCTGGTTATCTTGATAAGGACGAGCAATGTAGGCAACAAACCCCACTTGTTTAGCGTACACTTCATCTTGCTTTCTGGGATCGGCAGAGATCATCACCAACTTAGGGCATTCTTTACCAAAACGTTCTATCAAACGAGTAGCCAGCTGGAAGCCATCTATAGAAGGCATCACTTTATCAATAAGCACCAAGTCATAAGGTGCTGACTTGGCGATAGATTCTGAAACTAACTCAAGCGCTTGATTTGCCGTCTCACAACATTCAGATGCGACGCCAAAGGATTGAAGCTGTGTGGAAGTAATTCGCATGTTCAACTGACTATCATCAACCAATAACACGGAGAGTTTGTTGAAATCGATACAACTCTCATCTATATCCAAACACGGATCAAAATCAGCAACAAAATAGAATGTACTGCCCTTGCCCTCCTCACTAGTTAATTCTAATTGACTGCCCATCAAGCTAACGATTTTATCGCATATTGTGAGACCAAGTCCGGTTCCACCGTAAATACGCGTGGTACTGCCGTCAGCTTGTTGAAACTTATCGAACACCGATTTTTGCTTGTCTTCTGCGATACCAATACCACTGTCGATAACCTCAAACCTCACCCTTAGCTTTTGCTCTGGTTCAACTACTTTTTCTAAACGAAGCGAGAGCGTGACATGGCCATACTCAGTAAATTTGATTGCATTCCCCACTAAATTATTCAGCACTTGTCTTAACTGAGTACCATCACCGATAACCATGGTTGGAATTTTAGGATCAATCGCCAACTGGAACCTGAGCCCTTTCTGTTCAGCCTTAACTCTAAACGTCGATTCAACATCCGCGACAATCCCCATCATCTTCATTGGTTCTTGCTGCAACTCTAGGTGACCCGCTTCAATCTTCGAATAGTCGAGAATGTCATTAATAAGGTCAAGAAGTGTCAGTGAAGAGGTATTGAGCATATCGATATACTCTTTTTGCTCTTTAGGCATATCCATTTCAGAAAGCAGGGAGGAAAGACCGATAATTCCGTTCATCGGAGTTCGGATCTCGTGGCTCATGTTGGCAAGAAATTCACTCTTGTTTCGGTTGGCAACTTCTGCTGTATCTTTGGCTTTCACCAACTCTTGATACTGTTTACGGATACGCTCAATAGATTGGTTATAACTGACTTCTAGCGTTGATATCTCGTCTTTATATGTGCGTTCGGTTGGCGTTAAGTAACGTGGCTTGTTGTCTTCTAATTGCTGTTGATTGATTTGAGAAGACATGGTCATCAAGCGCTTTACAACGAGACGATATACAATAATTAAACACACCACAGCTAACAAGAAAACTTTAACGGCTTCGAACGTAAGTAGTAAGAGGGCATGTTTACCTAGATGATAGAGGATCATACTTAAATCAGCCTGCACCGTTAAAGTCGCAAGAGGGTAACTTTTATCTCCCATCTGATGCACCATTTCCCATGACTGAGAATAAGAATGTTCAGAAGATATTTGCCCCAGTTCTAAGATTTTTTCATCGGGATTTTCAATGAGTAGATAACTTACAGAAGGTAGGCGTGAGATCCCCTCAGCTTGCACAAGTAATTGATCTCGATCTTCAACCCACAAGCTAGCCGTTAAACCGGAGAGGTAACCAGCTTTAACCTGTTCGATCTGAGAACTGATAAAAGTCACTCGGTTTTGATATTCCACATACAGCCCCAAGCCTGTCACTATGACTGTGAATAAGGTGCTAATTACGACAATTACCCCGATCAACTGTCGAGAGAGCCCAATATAGCGCTTTCCTTTTTTTACCATACAAAAATTACCACTATTATTATCCCAGTAAACTACAATTACTCAATTAGTATAATAGTAGTCATTCATCAAATAACTAGGGAAGGTTATGAAAAAACATCTTATCTTTTCATCCATAGTCAGTTTGTTTTCAAGCAGTTATGCTTTTTCAAGCGAACCTATTCACTACTACATTATTGCGAGCCAAGCGCAACCTTTTCAGATCGAAACTGACGATTCATCTCACAGAGGAATGGTTTCAGATATTGTTAAGGCGGTATTCGATAGTAGCCAATATGAGATCAACTATCACACCTACCCTTTTAACCGAATGATCGATAAGCTCAATGTGAGAGAGAACCCCAACTGGTTGACCTACGGCAGCCCTAGCTGGGGAAACATCCAATCCGTTAACTTGTCGGAAGACCCGATTTACAATGTAAAACACGTGTTACTCAGCAGCGGTAAAAAGCCGTTTGAGTTCAATACAATCGATGATTTAGATGGAAAAGCAGTGGTATTGCTAGTGGGATTTGAATATCCGAACTTAGAGCCTTACATCCAACAAGGTAAGCTCAACGAGATCCGAGTTAAAGATTACGCTGCCGCTTTTCGTGTCCTGAATCGAACACCAGGCGATACCGTGTTTGTGGAGATGGAATCACGAATCAAATACAACCTAAACGAGCAGAAGCTACGTATTGAGGACTACCAGATGCAAGAGTTTGGTTCTGTTATCAATAACTACCCAATCCATTTGGCGTTCGACCCTGAGATGGATCCTAAGCTGCAATCTTTCATTAACCAACGTCTAGGCCAGATGAAAGACGATGGGCAACTCAATGACATTGTGCAGAGTTATTTATAAGACCTGTACAATGTGTATCTTTGGTAGCGTACTTTAGCGCCCTTTGATAACAAGTGTTCGCCAAAAATAGTGTTCTTACTAAAACACTATTCTCACCAAAACACTATTCATACCAAAATAAGAAAGGCCGCCCTGCTCATATACCAAATTGCAGAGTGGCCTTTATGTTTACTCTTTAAGGACACTGTCATTTATATAGTAGAGCTATTAGTGATTAATGCTAAGAGATCAAATCCAATTGTTGATTTCGAAGTTGTTGACGCACCTCCATCAAGATCTCGCCTAAACGGTTCTCACCAGTTCCATCCCCCCCATCGCCCCAAAAATGGTCTTTATGAGAATGCTCTTTGATCACTGAATCTCCAGTGTTAACAAGAAACCGCGCAAATCTGTGGTTCTGTCTAAACTTCTCGGTCACAATGAATTGCATGACTTCGACACGAATGTCATACCAATCTTCACGAACTTGCCCTTCATAATATCGGCTCAAAGAGAATGCTTCAGCAGGAGTGCTGGCTTCGAAAATGGTATTGCGCAGCGCTTCAGAGACAAATTTCATCGCTTGATAGTAGTGTTCACTGGTTGCCCAAACTTTATCATCAACTTTGATAGGACAAGCCGCAAAATTTGAAAGGTATCCGTTCGGATCTTCAGGTTCATAAAACAACACTTCTTTATTTTGGGACACAGAATTAGACATAGCCTTTTCCTTACCAAGGACATTACATATTTATACTTCAACTTTAAAACTAGTGGCGTTGCATATTGCTGTCAAACGACTTAGTTCAAGAGTACGCCATGTGCGGTTTTTAAATCTGAAGGTCGTAACTTCAAAGAGGAAATAGTGAATCGGTACAGTGGTTTAGAGAGAAAATTTGTTGATTGAATACAGTTAGGTGTTAAAGGAAAGTGGTTATAAATTAAAGGGTGGCGTTGTGCCACCCTTCTAAATGCAATGGAGATTATTAGTGAATAAGGCCTAGTTCCCTCGCTTCTTCCAGACTAAAACCGCTTTCTCTGATTTCTCTTAGAGCTTCTATACGACGACGAGCTTCAGCAGACTTCATTTTCTTTTCTGGTTTGAAAGATACTTCTTCTTCAGCATCCCACTTATTTGCAATATTTGTCATTTCATCATGGTTGATAGAATTAATGGACATTTTTTCCTCCGAAACACCATGTAATGGACAGGTAATCTGTAGCAAATGCGATTTCGCTTGTTAAGAAGTTCTGTACTGAAATGTGATGATTCCGACGCTTCACAAACCTAATTAACAAATACCTCATTTAAACTTTGCCAAAGGCATTTTCTGCAATTACATTAAAAAAATTACCCATAATAAATGTGGTTTGATCCAACTCTCATTTTCCCCTCTTTCAACTCTTCGTTTCTTCTGAAAATTCGTGAAATAACCCAAGATAAATTTCGAGGCACTTCATTCTTTTTGTGCTCATCGCTTTTACTAAATTCACTTCATGTTAATGATAATAGTTATCAATATCATAAGTGAGTATTTATCATGTCTGTGGAAAATTTGGATACACCACTTCTCGAAGTAAAGAATCTATGTGTCGACTACATCACCGATGACGGTGATTTCAATGCGGTCAAATCCGTTAGCTTTAGCATAGGCCAAGGCGAGATTTTCGGCTTAGCCGGAGAGTCCGGTTGTGGCAAAAGCACCATCGCGTTTGCCATTAACCGCCTGCATAAGCCGCCAGCTTTTATTTCTGGAGGTCAGATAGTCTTTGACGGACAAGAACTGTTGAACTTATCGGACAACCATTTAAATACATTGCGTTGGAGCGAGATCGCGATGGTATTCCAGAGCGCCATGAACTCGCTCAATCCCGTTTTAACCATCGAAGAGCAGTTTGCGGATGTGCTGCGCCACCATAAGGGCATGAATAACGAACAAGCTAAAGATCGCGCCGAGAAACTGCTCGACCTTGTGAATATTCCACGCCACCGCCTAACAGAATACCCGCACCAGTTCAGTGGCGGCATGCGTCAACGTTTGGTGATTGCCATCGCTCTCGCCCTCAACCCGAAGCTGATCATCATGGACGAACCGACCACAGCACTGGATGTGGTAGTGCAACGCGAGATATTGCAGCAGATACACCAACTCAGAGAGGAGTTTGGTTTCTCGATACTCTTCATCACCCATGACCTCGCACTGATGAGCCAGTTGTGTGATCGCATCGCCATCATGCGCCACGGCAAGATAGTTGAGGTCAATAAAGCCCATGAGATTCGCAATAACCCACAACACTCCTACACCCAAAAGCTATGGAGTTCTTTCCCTAATATTCATGAACATGCTCACGCGACGGCGTGCTAGGAGAGCTCTGTGTCACAACCTATTTTTCAAGTAAAAAACCTCGTTAAAGAATTCACTGTTGGTGGTGGACTTGGCAAAGAAGAGATCTTTAGAGCACTGCATGGTGTGAGTTTTGACTTACATGCAGGCAAAACACTGGCATTGGTTGGCGAATCTGGTTGCGGGAAAAGCACCTGCGCACGATTGATGACCAAGGTTTACCCTGCGACAGAGGGAGAGATTCTCTTCAAAGACAGGGATATTTCTACCTTAAAAAGTCGTAAAGATATCTTGGACTATCGCAGCCGTGTGCAAATGGTGTTTCAAGACCCCTTCGGTTCACTCAATCCCACTCACACCATTGAGCACCATTTAACGCGCCCACTTAAGATCCATAAACAGGTAGCCACTAAACAGGCTCTCACAGAGCGCCTCAAAGAGTTATTAACGCTGGTGGAGTTACCCATCGAAACGCTCGCCAAGTACCCACACGAGCTCAGTGGCGGCCAAAGACAGAGGGTTAACCTAGCCAGAGCGCTTGCGGTTGGCGCTGAGGTTATTCTTGCTGACGAACCCACCTCGATGTTGGACGTTTCAATTCGACTTGGCGTGTTGAACCTGATGCAAAAAATGAAAAAAGAGTTGGGGATTGGCTTTTTGTACATAACCCATGATCTTGCGACCGCACACTATATCGCAGAAGAGACGGCGGTGATGTACAAAGGACAGATCGTCGAATGGGGCTCAACCCAGTCGATCTTGACCAATCCACAACACCCGTACACTAAGTTGTTGATCTCTGCCGTGCCCGATCCCGATCTACCATTTGGCGAACTCGTCAAAAATGAACCAAACTATTCAATAGACGCTGATCGTATTCGAGAGCAGAGCAGTGAAATACAGCATGAAATCAAACAAGTTGCTGATAATCACTTTGTAAAACAGTGGGATAACGTTGCATGAATGAACTAGACACTTGGTTAGATCGGATCGGAGATTGGTACAAAAACCGAAAGCATGATCAAGTGGACCGGTTAGAACCTTTGATCTTAACGCCTCCAGATGCACTCTGGGGGCCTTTGATCACGGATGAGCAGAGCAAAGGCATCGCATGTTGGCTAGATGGATGCCTGAGAATCTTTACTTTCTATCGCCACCTCGCGGATTCATCGAATCCGGAGTTGGATTCGCAGGAGGCTAGCAACTCAAGCCATCAAGAAAAAGCCTACCAATACCTGATGTTCGCCTATAGCAAACTGCAAGCGGTGTCATGTGATCCAAAATCAGATGCTGGATTGCAAGAGTGGTGTACACAGCGGCTACAACACTTGTGTGTATTGGCTTTGGAGTTTACGAACCAACAGCAAGAACCACGTTGGAAAGCAGAATCAGAAAAATTGATCGAATCGCATGTACGCTTTATGACAACCCATCCCCGAAACGATGATCAAGGTACTACTGAACGTCACCTCCACTGATCAAGCCCTTCTCGATCAAACATCAAACCAGAGTCTCATCAAAGTTAGAGCCATAAAAAGCATGATCTAGCCTTGATCATGCTTCGGCGTTTAATTCAGTAAACCATTGATTTTTAATGATTTACTAAATTTCAGGCAAAAAAAAGCGAGTCCTTCAGGAACTCGCAAAAATCTATTCAGTATGATGTAACAAAATATGAGCCAATCTATTAATCATAAGAAAGGACAAAGGTTGTCTATTCGGGATAAATAATAATCAACTGGATGCGTTACTTTGTCATCATTTTGTCAGCGTTAGGTGCGATTTTAATCAGCACCTAATGTGTTCAAAACTATCCATTCAGCGACGGTAAAACAGGCTTATCGCGATAGGATAATGACTAGTGGCTAGTGGCCAATCGCCATTTCATCGAGCGCGAGGAACACGTTCTCGTCAAGGTGACCTTCATGAACTTGTTTACACACTTTACGACGCACAGCTAAACCAGAGATCAAACGCTCAATGGACAGGTGTCGGTTGCTGGTGCTATCACGGTCGTTGTAAAGCTCAATTAAGCGACTCAGTGTTTCGTATGGGATAACGTCCTCCCCAACTCTCAACCAATCAAGCTTCTCAATGAGCTCTGAGCACTCTTCTTTGATTGAGGCATGTGAGTGTCCTGTCATCGCTGATAAAGCCGTTATACTGCGTTCTAGAGCCTCTGCAGAGGTATATTTAGAGAGAGTAATCATGATCTCGTCAGCGTTGATCTCAACAGAATGTTTACGTTGCTTAACTCGACGTCCCAATTTACCTCTTGGCGACGGTGCTTTACGCTGAATAGGCTCAAACTCACCATCAATAATTTCAGACAGCTCTTCCAACTTTTGTTTGGAAACCATCTCGTTGCGTAATGGGTTCGGCAGCGTTGGTGCCATATTACGCTTACCTGCGTTAGTGGTACGCGCTCTTGAGTAACGTAAGACTTCTTCTACATTACATTTGATATCTACCTGATAATCGGTCGTTTTCCCTTTTTCGACCAACGATGTGATCGTCAAATGATAACCCCACAAGTTTACTAGGAAGGTATCTTCCTGATCTCCAACTTCACCCAGCTTTCTAAGTTCGCGAATCAAATCCATAGAGAAGCGACGCCAATCGATGTTACGAGCTAACTTCTGATTCAGTTCACTCAGTAACATGCAATCCGTATGGCGACGAGCCATCCGGCTTCTAAAGTAAGAGTACATTTGGAAAACCAAGGTATGTTGCTTCAGAATTTCTGGCGGAAATAAGAAGAAGTAATCACGAGTCAGTAATTCTTCGTAGAACGAAGGTTCCCAAACGAGGATGTAGAGGTTCGGTTTAATACGAATTTCGCCGTCAGAGCCCTCTGTAGGCGCTTCTTCCGATGCGGTAATGGTTCTAGCTAAGAATCGGAAACGATCACTCTTGAAGCCTTCTGGCATGTTTTCACTAAGCCAACGACCGGTCAGCTCATGCAACTGAAAATCCGTAAATTCGATACGATCAATACTATCGCGGATCGAATCACGTGCAGGGCCACTGTCTTTCTTGCCGCGTAAAGACAAAATATCAGTGATGTAGAGTGGTGTTTTATTCGGAGTGTGTTTCGCGTCTAAATGATAATCATCTTGGTGATGATCATGGTACTGAACGGTTAGCGTAAATAACGCGAAAAGTGTCATCAGATCATCAACCGTCATAATATTTTTAGAAGATCGTGTCTCGATCACAGCTCGAGTACCGGAGATCGAAACCATAGATTTCTGGTAACTCTTACGCGTTCTAGGTGGTGCTAGTGCCTGATCAATAATCCCAGCCCAATTTGTTGGAGAAACAATGAATTGATCGGCTTCGTCTTTCATTGTTGGTGGAGTATTAAGACCATGCTCATTCAATAAACGTTTGTTTACTTTGGTTTGAGCAAGAGCTTTGGAACGCTTTTGCTTTTCATTTTGTTTAACACTTTCTGTGACTAGGCTAGTAGCGCCTAATACCGATATCAATTGGTTTGGGTTAACAAATCGATGCAGCATGGTTTTACCCGCAAGACCTTCTTCAAAGCGAACTGGAAGTTGTTTAAAAAGACCAATATTTACTGCGGCTCTTAACCTTTGTTGTAAGGCAGCACGAGTTACCTGACCATCGGTTGATTCAATAATCTCTGTGGTAGAAACATAACCATCTTTACTACTAAAACCACGAAGTGAAATTAAGTTAAGAAGTTCAACTATGCTCTTGGTGACACCTTTGAAGTGTTGGTATTGCTCTATCCATTCTACGGCTGTTTCTGATACCTCAAATAAATGACCATCTTTGTGGCTTCGTGCCTTAATTAACAATTTTTCTTCTGGTTTCATTTTTGATCCGTATCACACTAACCGTAATATCACTATAGTTCCTGAATGATAAAGAAAGAATGATCATAAATAAAGAGAATTTATTGGCTTTTAAATAACTGATCTTTTTGATTAATATGATCTTAAATGATTAAGTGATCTAATGATCTGGGCCTTAGCTTTCTTATAAGCTACTGAATTAAAAGAATTAAAATAAATCCTATTGGAAAGCATGATCATAAAAAATACGAAACTATGATCATTAAACTAAAGAAAGCATGATCACAAACAATCAGAACTATGATCATTAAGTCATTGTAAGCATGATCATTATTACTTAGAAAGCATGATCATTGTACTTGTACAGCTTATCCACAGCCTCAGATTGATCATGCTCTTTTTAGCCGACGGTGTGGATATTTTTAGCGGCTAGTTTATCGGAACAATGATCAAGTAGATGTATTTTTCTATTGTTTACACCCTTTCAAATGCAAAACATAGTCATTATCGCGTGTTAGTTGCTCGCTATGATGTATATATAGCGAACTCGCACTAGATAGGAAGCATGATCATGAAATTGTCATGTTTGTGTATTATGTATCTGTGCAGATTGAATTTCCAAGCTGTGAGGCTTGATAAGCCTTGAATCCCCATTACAAAAGCATTTGTCCGTAACTTAGCTCTCAATTTATATGCTTCCGGTACTAGATTTACTTGATCATTTTTCCGTAAGTTGATCGTTTAGAACGAACATTCACTTGGATTAATATTCAAGAGGTTATCCCTTGATCATGCTTCATAATATCGTCTTCTCAATTCTCAAGCCGGTGATGTACCCCCATGATCATTCTTCCGGTTACTCTCCTCCACTCTTTATTTATGATGCTCAGTTGTTAGGTTTATTTCTTATTCGATTGACCCCTTTGTGATTTTTTCATTGCCTTATTGAGATTCCTGCTATTTTTAATGCAACTCACACGAACCGTAATCTATGGTTGTATTTCAATCGTTCCGCCGTTTTTCCCTTTTCAATACATTTACATTGTAAATAAGTGATGCTGTAACATTTTAAATTTGATAAAGAAATAGCACGATTATGCATGGTAAAATACCCATTTTCTGTGTTTGTTTAAATCGATGTTTCATCTAATTGTAATAACATAGTCTATTTTATGTGATTTAACTCATAAATGAATGTTCATGTTTTTGTTGGATTTACTGTTAATTGCTGTACAATTTTATAATTAGTTAATCATTACGGAAACTGGCAATGAAAAGAGAACAAACGATCGATAAGCTCTATCAGCTGGCCGAACAAACTCAACAAGTTCAGGCTGACCGAATTGAGATTATTCTGGAAGAGCGAAGTGATGAACATTTTCCTCCAATGTCTAAAGCTATGATGGAAACACGTTCAGGCTTAACTCGTCGAAAATTGGATGAGGCTATTACTAAGCTTGAAGCAGATGGTCATCAGTTTACAAAGAACAACGCTAATCATTACTCGATTTCATTGACTGAAGCACACATGTTGATGGACGCGGCTGAAGTGCCAAAGTTCCACCAACGTAAGCAGCATACAGACAACAAACCTTGGGTTATCAACGTACAGAACCAGAAGGGTGGTACGGGTAAATCAATGACAGCGGTTCACTTAGCGGCTTGTTTGTCTTTGAATTTAGACAAGCGTTACCGTATCTGTTTGATTGATTTGGATCCACAAGGCTCACTGCGCCTTTTCTTAAACCCACAAATCAGTGGCGCAGAGCACGACAGTATATACTCTGCCGTTGATATCATGTTGGACAATGTGCCTGAGGACCAAGATGTTGACCTAGAGTTTCTTCGAAAAAGCGTGCTCTTGCCAACTCAATACCCAAATCTTAAGACCATTTCAGCTTTCCCTGAAGATGCGATGTTTAACGCTGAAGCATGGCAAAGCCTCTCTCAAGATCAGTCACTTGATATCGTTCGTCTTCTAAAAGAGAAGCTTATCGATAAAATCGCCGATGATTTTGATGTAATTATGATCGATACTGGCCCGCACGTAGACCCTCTCGTGTGGAACGCAATGTACGCGTCGAACGCACTTCTGATCCCATGTGCTGCAAAGCGTTTAGACTGGGCTTCAACGGTTAACTTTTTCCAACACTTGCCAACCGTGTACGAGATGTTCCCGGAAGATTGGAAAGGGCTTGAGTTTGTTCGTCTAATGCCAACCATGTTTGAAGACGACAATAAGAAGCAGGTTTCGGTTTTAACTGAAATGAATTACCTGTTGAATGACCAAGTAATGATGGCCACCATTCCAAGAAGTCGCGCGTTTGAAACTTGTGCCGATACCTACAGCACGGTGTTCGATCTTACGGTTAGCGACTTTGAGGGCGGTAAGAAAACTCTGGCAGTCGCTCAAGATGCGGTACAAAAAAGTGCTCTAGAATTAGAGCGTGTATTACATAGCAACTGGCCTTCACTTAATCAGGGATAACAAAAATGGCAATTAAAACATCTGACTTAAATGCAAAGCTATTTGGTAAAGCAAACAAACGTCGCGTGGCAACGCCGCAAGAAGCGCAAACCGCTGCTAAAGAACAGGCTCAAGTGATTGAGCTTTCTGTTGCTGGAGAAGACCTCGTTTCATTTGAACTAGTTCGAATCCCTGCTTGTGATGTAGAAACTAGAACGGTCGTTTTTGAGGATAATGCTCGTGAGCAGTCTTTCTTAAATGAACATGCTCTTTCTGATGTTCTTACAACATTAAAAGAGCGCGGTCAGCAATATCCTGCGGTTGGTCGTAAGAACAAAGATGGTACGATTGAAGTTCTTGATGGTAGTCGTCGTCGTATGTCATGTATTTTGGCTGACAAAGAATTTCTAATCTATGTTGCTGAAAACATTAACGGCGAACACGCTAAGTTTTTATCAGATGTCGCAAATGCTCATAAGCCTTTGTCTTTATATGAGAAGGGTAAAGAGATGCAAGCGAAGCTTGATAAAGGCGAAGCTGAAGACCAGAAAGCACTGGCGAAAATGTTCCAGTGCAGTGAAGCTTTGGTGAGTGGCGCATTGAAAGCTGCGGCTTTACCACTTGAATTACTTCAGGCTTACCCAAATGTGAGCGACCTTGGTCGTCCAACTATTGTTAAACTACACAAGCAGTTTGGTGGATTGACGAGTGAACAGCAGCAAACACTGCTGACTAAGTGTGATGCTTCTGAAGGTTTTGTATGGCAGCGTAGTGAAGCTCAAGGTGTAACTCGTCTAACCAAAGACGTGACAGAAACCTTGGAAGGTTGGATTCTTGAATTGGCGCCAGCGCCAGCGAAGAAAACTTCTCCAAAAGTTGAGCTTATTAAGGGCCGCGCATCATACAGCCGTAAGGGTTCAAACTTGGCGTTGAATCTTAAGAAAGTTGATGATGCAACAATGGAAGAAATCCTCGCCTTCGTTCAATCGAAGCTCGACTAACTCGACGACTTTTCACTACTCCTCTCAAGCCGCTTTATGCGGCTTTTTATTTGGCTGTGATAAACTGTGTTTAGACGAATCTGGACGCTAACTATGACAAATCCAACCAACACTTTTCTGCACACCCTTTCTAACATTGCCAACCATAACGACCATCGCTATGGCGTGGTCTTTAATGGTGATTTAGATTGGCAAAATACTGCTATTTCCACCTTCCTTCACGATGCTAAATCTCAAACCATTTTCCAGCTTGGTGGCGTTCCTTTTGATGGTGTGACTCATGCATCGGTAAAAAAAGGTCAGCAACTTCTTGGTCGGGAATGCCAGGTTCTTGTTTGTGACTTTAGAGAGCAGTTTGACGCGAACGGTTTTAGCGCCGCACTGGGTTCGTTAATTGGTGGCGGATTATTGTTGGTGCTGCCACCAAGCGCCGATAAGTCTGAGTTCGACGGAAGTTCGGGGGTTGGTCAACGTTGGTTAAAAGGACACTTTGACAAACTGATCCCTGTTTCGCAGAGTGACGAAGCTTCGGGCGTAATGCCAGGTGTTAACTTATTTCCTCAAAAACTGGATCGGACGAATGGTATTGGTCGATTTGAACAGCAAAACACGGCGATTGAGTTGGTAAAAAAAGTTATGCTTGGCCGTCGAAAGCGCCCCTTGATTCTGACCGCCGATAGAGGTCGTGGGAAAAGTTCGACACTTGGTATTGCGGCGTCACAGCTTTTGGTTGAGCGCCATGGGTTAAATATTATTGTTACAGCGCCTACTGTTAGAGCTATCGAGCCCGTTTTTTCTCATGCGCTACAGCGACTCGACTCTTACGAAGTGATTAACGCTACTCACATTGGCCATCAAGGTGGAAGCTTAAGGTTTGTTGCGCCAGATGAATTACTCAAATCTAAGCCTGATTGCGATCTGTTGTTGGTTGATGAGGCGGCTGCTATTCCAATCCCTATGCTCAAATCTATGGTTGGTATTTATCATCGTTTGGTCTTTTCAACTACGGTTCACGGATACGAAGGCAGTGGACGAGGGTTCGGAATCAAGTTTGAGGCTTGGCTATCTGAACATCGCCCGGGTTGGAAGGGGTACAAACTTGAACAACCCATCCGATGGAACAATAACGATCCACTAGAGTGTTGGCTGTTTGACTGCTTCCTGCTTAGCAACGATGTTCCGCCTAGTGATTTGCTCGCCAGCGACATTGCTAACTTAGGTGATGTTTCTGGTAATGCAATGAGTCACTTAAACTTGATCAAGTTGTCAAAAGCCGACTGTTTGATTAACCCAGTAAAGCTTCAACAGTGCTTTTCTCTGTTAGTTGACGCTCATTATCAGACGTCACCCAATGACTTAATGCAGTTTCTTGATAATCCTGCAGTTCATTTGTACGCAGTATGGCTACAAGGTGAGTGCTTAGGTTGTATGTTGGTGACGGAAGAGGGTGGGTTAGATAAAGATTTGATTGCTCAGATTCAAATTGGAAAACGCAGGCCTCAAGGACACCTTGCTCCTGTGTTACTGGCAAACCAACTTGGCTGCAGAGAAGCAGCGACTAGTCGCTGCCTTCGAGTGATGCGCATCGCCGTTTCAACCAGTTATCAAAGCAGAGGGATCGGTAGTTGGATGTTGGGTACGTTAGCGCAACAAACTGACCAAGTAGATTATTTGGCGACAAGTTTCGGTGCCACTAGTGAGTTGATTTCATTCTGGCGCGATAACGATTTTGTTCCTGTCCATATTGGCCACCAGCGCGATCAGGCAAGCGGCTGTCACTCGGTACTGATGGTTAAACCGCTTCACGGAAATGCTCTGGATTGGATTAACCAACTGCAAAGCCACTTTGAAAATAGTTATTGTTTTCTCGTGTCGGGTTCTTTGTCTTCTCTTGAAATTGATATGGTACGTGCATTATTGCCAAAGGGTGTACGCGCAGTGAGCGAGTTGGAAATTCAATTAGTCAGGAATTATGTTGAGGGCGGCAATAGTTACGACAGTATTGGCTTTAGCGTATTGAAATTAATTTTGCTAGATAACGCTCGTGATTCCGTAGGTCTTCAAGCCTCGTCTTTGAGAGTTCAAGACTCTGCTGTTTCTGATTTACTCATCGCAAAGGTTGTGCAACAAAAAGAGTGGGGAACTTGTATCGACCAACTCAATCTTGTTGGGCGTAAGCAAGCCGAGATTCAGTTTCGACAAGATCTCGATTTTCTATTGTCAAATTTACACTGTAAATAGAGAGGCTGGATTTTAAATTGATTTACAGTGTAAATTTAAATATGAGATTTACACTGTAAACTAAGCATCAATATAGGTGTCGCGTTAAACCGCATTGGTGTTTTTTATCTTTGTCAAAATTACCAGTATTTCTACTCCGGCTCCGCGCTTATCAATTGCTACTTTGGTCAATCAGCCTGTTCGTGTGGTTCGTGTGGCTGCTTGCCAACGTAGCCAACCTCTCTTTATGGGTAATAGAGGAGCGAATGATTAAATAGCTCAATATTATTTATAAGTCATCTTTGCAGAATCAAAAGTAAGTGATGTAACGCTGATTATTCAAATGTGGTGATTTTAAGGTCAGAACGAATTATATAGACTAATTAATAACTGAGTCATTAGGGATACTCAATTCGAATGTGGGATAACATCATTACATTATCAGAAGATAAGCAACAAGTGATTGCGTGTCTTCCGTCGGGAATCGTGGTTGACGCAAACTTTGACAGCAAGACACTATCACCAGCCTTGGAAGCGTTAGGCGCATCTAACTATTTTATTTTCGAAGAAGAGGTGTTGCGTTTTGTTGTTCTTGCCAAAGAAGGCAAGGGTGAAGCGTACGAAGGCGTTTTGATTGCCGAAGTTCGTAATGCAAGTGTTGCGGTTGAAGTGTCTGATGATGAGATGCTCGCCACTCTTGTGGTTACTGGGCCATATAATGGGAACGTATTACGTGGCAGCGATATCATTCACAGCTTAGCTCAGGCACACATAACAAAAGGCATTAATAAGTTAGCGCTCAGAAAAGTACTGATGATGAGTGGCAAGCTTAAGCCTGGTGAAAAGTTTACTCAGCCAGTAGCTAAGGGCACTCAACCCGTGAAGGGGAAAGATGCTAAGTTTACCGCTTTGGTTGAAGATATTACCCGCCAAGTATTGAAGCCCCATAGTGAAGATGTTGGCAAGATTGATATGCGAGATTTGGGCGAGACTATTACCGTTGGTAAAGATGACCAATTGATGAAGCGAACGCCAGCCACCAAAGGTATCGCTGGTTTTACGGTCCAAGGTCGAATTATCCCACCGCTCCCTGGACAAGACATTTTAATCAAACCTGGAAAGGGCACTTATATTTCTCCTGACGATCCCAATTTATTATTGGCTTCATACTCTGGTTTACCCATCATCAAAGAACGAACCATTGAAGTCGATGACGCCCTGTGTGTTAGCAATGTTGACGTATCAACCGGACACGTTAAATTTAAAGGTAATGTGTTTGTTTCTGGAAACATTGAACCGGGGATGATAGTTAAGGCGACGGGGAGTATTACTGTCGGTGGATTTATCGAATCGGCAGAAGTTCAAGCTCAAGGAGATATTAAAGTCGCGAAAGGAATTATTGGCCACACGACCAAAGAGGGTGATCCTAAAAGCTGCAAGGTATTCAGCAAAGGCTCCATTACTGCAAGTTATGCGCAGAATGCGGAGCTACAAACGGTGAATGATATCCGACTTAGCGTACATAGCATGAGTAATGACATTCGATGTGGCAAGAATCTTATCGTGATGGATGCTTTGAAGAAGCACGGTACACTCAGTGGCGGTGCTGCTAAAGTCGGCGGAAAAGTGGAATGTGTTTTCTTAGGGGTTGAGGGAGATACCGCAACCAAGGTTCACTGTTTTGCACGTTACGATGGATACCGACAAAAGATAGCCGAGTTGAAGGAAACCTATAAACACGCCCAAGAACAAACCATGGATGTGATCCGCCAAGAGCTAGAATTCAAAAAGCAACCAAAAGCAGAGAGAAGCGAAGAGCAAGCGTTGACCATTGAACAGCAACGCGAAAAAAACAATCACGCGATTGAAAGCACCAAGTCACAACTTGACACGCTTGAGGCTGAATTTGAAACAAATCTTGCTGAGTGTACAGTCGAGGCTCATGAAAAAGTATATACCCGAGTCACGATTCAGTTTGGTGATGAGACGGTCACAACCAAGCGAACGCATGGCGGAAGTGTTTTCTCATTCAATCAATACGAGATCCAATGTACGTTCAAGATGGAACAAGAAGATATCTCCTTGTAATTGAACACTGATGAATAAGGCGGATTTACTTTTCTATCTAATTGAATAAATAAAGAGAGGGAGCTGACGCTCCCTCTCTTTATTTTTACTTATGTCTTAAATTTTGGCTCGTTTACTTGAGATCGGCTTAGCTTGCAGCTCTTACTTTTCCTTGTTTGAGGTCTGACAAAACTTGCGCTTTTGGACCATCGGCAATAATGCTTCCTTTTTCCATGACAATCACTCTATCTACAATGTCCAACATTGAAGTCTTGTGAGTGATTAGAATCAAGGTCTCACTTGGTAACAGTTGGCTAAGCTGATGCTTGATGTGCATTTCTGAGCGGTTATCCATGGCACTGGTTGGCTCATCCATCAATAAAACCGGTGGGCGTCCTAGGAAGGCTCTAGCAATCGCGACAGATTGACGTTGGCCACCTGATAGTAATCCTCCCCCCTCGCCGACCTGACGCTCTAGCCCTGCAGGATCTTGCTGAGTAAAAGCAGTCACACCTGCACGGTTAGCTGCATCCATCACATCACGGTCATCCACTAAAGGACGACCCAAGGTAATGTTGTCTCTTACTGAGCCATAAAATAGATTACTGTCTTGTGGTACACAGCCTATATTACGTCGTACATCGACGTGGTGAAGTTGTTCCATATCTGTGTCATCAATGCGCACATGGCCCTCTGTGGGCTTGTATAGGCCCATAATAAGGCGCTCTAAAGTCGTTTTACCTGAACCAATACGACCAATGATGGCGACTTTTTCACCTGGAGTGATATTCAGAGTCAAATCTCTTATAGAAGCCATTGGAGCGTCTGGGTAGTGGAAAGTCACTTTGTCTAGCGCAATATGACCTTGAATAATAGGACGGTGAATATAACGCTTACCTTCTTCTTGCTCGTCTGGCATCGACATTACTTGCTCGATCAAGGTCATCGATGATTTTGCTTGGTTATAACGAGTTGAAAGTAGTGATAATTGAACCAGAGGACCAATCGCACGGCCACTCAACATCGTTGCTGCAATCAATCCACCCATGGTGAGTTCACCTTCTGCTATTAGGTATACACCAAAGATGATCATCCCAACATTGGTACTTTGCTGAACAAAGCCAGCGGTGTTTTGGATACTGTCGGTAATGCGGCGACTTTTAATGTTCCAATTCGCCATGTGAGCAACGGCTTCTTCCCAACGGAATTGAAACTGGCTTTGAGCACTGAACAGCTTAACGGTTTCTAGTCCTGCCAAACTCTCAATCAAGTTCGCGTATTTTTGAGAAGCGAGACGAGAGCCTTCTTCAATCGTGCGACGCAATGGTCCCTGGATTAACAGCGCATAGATGACCAGAATGACTACACCTGTGACAGGAACAAACACAAGATTTCCGGCCATTAACCAAATTAGCGCCAAGAACATCAGTGCGAAGGGTAAGTCGATTAGCGAGCCAATGGTTGCAGAGGTAAAGAACTCACGGATGGATTCGAACTCTTGCAAGTTTTTAGCGAAGGCACCGACAGAAGCAGGCTTCGCTTCCATACGAATTCCCAGCACTTTACTAAAAAGCTTAGAGGAAATGAGAATATCGGACTTCTTACCAGCGACATCAATAAAGTAGCTTCGCATTAATTTTAAAAGTAGGTCAAAAAGGAAGACGACAAAAATACCGCTCGCCAACACCCAGAGTGTTTCAAATGCGAGGTTGGGCACCACTTTGTCGTACACCAAACGCGTGAACATTGGCGCAGCAATGGCGAAGATGTTGATCAGAATAGAGGCGATCAACACATCACGATAAATGTTTTTAGACTCCCAAATGGTGCTCCAAAACCAGTGTCCTTTACGAGTCTTTAAAACTTCGGGTGATCGTTCGTCATAGCGAAACTGTTTCTTTACTAGGAAGTAACGACCAATGAACTGCTCTTTCAGCTCTTCGACAGGAATGATGATAGGAACCATTCCACTCTCTGCTGTGATAATTTCAGCTTCTTGTTTTTCAATGTCGATACTGTTGAGAACGCATGCCTCGCCTTGTTTTAGCAATAAAACGGCAGGCAGAATCAGGTGAGGGATATTTTCTAAGTCGGAACGGTTCTCTTTTGCCACTAACCCCGCACGTTCAGCAGAACGTGGAAATAGGAAAGGGGTTAGCTTACCGTCTGATAGTGGCAGCCCATTGATCAGCGCTTCGGGTGAGTTAGCTAATCCGTAATATCGGCTAACGTAGATCAGTGAGTTTAATAGTGGATCTTGCATGCGATATAACCCTTACAACTATTTATCAACAATGAAGCCTTGGAACACTTCTACGTAGTTATCAGACAGGATATCTAGCTGAGTCTGAGTTTCTATTCGAGACGCAATGGTGGTTATGCCTAAGTTGTGAGCGGTTCTAGATATTGATGTTAAGGTAAACTTCTGTTTTTCATCATCAAGGTTATGCGTGAACAGGTAATCTAGCTTCACATAGCTTGGGCGGTACTCGTTGATGTAATCCAGCGATTGGAAGTTACGTCCGTAGTTATCGACACCAAACATGGCTTCAGTGTTGCGAATGGTGTTACACAGCAGCGCTGTGTAGTGCGGAACGTTAATGAAGCAGTTTTCTGGAATCTCAAAATGCAGCAGGTGAGCGATTGAAGCATTTTGTTCAAGCATTTTACCGATCCAACGGATGAAGCTTGGTTGAGAGATACTGCTTGGTGAAATGTTGATAGCAATCGGGCTCGTCACCTCGTTTGCATTGAGCTTTTCAATCATTTTCTCGATAACGTATTGGTCGAGAATGTGGCTCATTTCAAGTTGTTCTAGCGCGTATAGATATTGGTTGGCACCGTAACGAACACCGTCTTTCTCAATAGCAGAAAACACCTCTTGGTGATACGTTTTACCAAAGGCATTGTTTGCGGCTTGGAGACGGAAGGTAATGAGGTCGTTAATGATCGCTTCTTCAACTAACATACGCCATTGTTGTTTACCCATCACGGCACCATGGTCGTCTGCTGTTACATAACCATAAGTAAGCTCACGGTTCGCCTTGGAACTTGAGAGCGCGTTATCGACTAACGACATGATTTCAGTACTGGTTTTACGAGTGTTGCTGTAGGTGACGCCTAATGCAAGGTGTGGATTAGCCGTACCTGTTGGATCTGAGCCAAGGCCTTGAATGCAGTTTACAATGCTACTCGCGACGAGTTTAAGTTCGCTCTCATCGATGTTTGGCATAATGAAGCCGAACTCGTCGCTAGAAATACGAGCAATAGTGATGTCTGGTGATGAAATTGAAGCTTGCAACTGTTCGGCCAATTGGTGAACCAAGGCATCACCTTCTTGGTAGCCTTTTTCATCGTACTCTTCACTAATAAACTCGGCCTTTAGTACTGCTAAACCGCCTAAACTGGATTCTTCTAACCACTGAGTTAGTTGGGACATGTAGTAAGCACGGTTACCTAATTGAGATACAGGGTCGATATACGCTCTTTCACGCAGCTTCTGTGCTTCTTTCGCTTGATTTTTAAAAGCCAGTTCAACTTGAGTCGACATGTGGTTGATACCATCGACAACTAGGGTTAGATCTTTTGTCTTAGGGCGGGCCAGTGGTTCGCCAAACTGATTTTTCGCGATCTGATCCATTTTAGTAATGATCATAGAGAGCGGGCGTAATGCTCGCTTAAGGATCCAAGAGATAGAAACTAAACCCAGCAGGAAGATCGCTCCAAAGGTGGTCAATAAACGGGTGAATGCTTGCCAAAGTTGATCGTAGGCGGGACCAGGGTGGCTGACAATCTCGACCTCCGCCAGCTGCATCCAGCCACTTGTTATCACACGGCGATCATGAACAGGTTCAAACAGGTTCAGATTAGTAAACCATTGCGGTACTCCTGTAGGTTTAACAGGATATGAGCGGAGAATGTCTTCACCGCTGTCGAGAAAAATCAATCGAACGACTGAATAAGAACTGCCATCAAACAGGGCGTTGATGACAGACTCTACGGCCACCTTGTCCTTTTCTTCTAGGTAAGGGGCAAGGGCCAGCCCAACAGTATTAATGGTATTACTTACCTCAGAGCGTTGCTGCTCCTCTAAGTATCCACGGGTAGTATTGAATTCGATCATAAAAACTGATGTCATCAGCAATATGAAAACCGCAACCATCCCGACCACAAGCTGTTTATATAAAGTCATTGTACTTACTCATCGTAATTTATAATGGGTTTATTTAATTTTAGAGAGCGTTCACGAGAACGTAAGTCGTTCCATAAGCTCAACCTTGAAGATTTACCTGCTAGCTTACCGCTGCCTGCTGCCGACTTGATTAACCAAAGGTTCCTACCATTGAAGCTGTAAATCGGTCGTAGATCTTGCCGCTTAGAGCCGCGTTTTATTTCAGGATTTAAGTTGTCCAGAATTAGTGGCTCCGCACTGGGTGTTGAGTAATACGCCAGCACCATATGGAACTGGTTTAGCTCAAGTGCTTTTACATACACCAAGCGTAGTTTTTTATCTGGGACGCCCAGTTCAAGCAAAGAAAAGTACTTTGCTATAGTGAAGTCTTCGCAATCACCGGCATTGCTGCCTAAAAACTCTAGTGGTGTCGCCCAATAATCGTTCTTTCCCCAAAGTATTCTGTCGTCGACAAAGTACATTTGGTTGAAGAATTGGTTAACCGACCTGAGCTTATCTTTCTCACTTAGCCCGTCGTATGACGTCATATTTGAACGCCAGGTGGCGACGCGTTTTCCTGCTCTCTCTCCGTAGGTTTCAGAGACAGCATCTATCCATCGTTGATCACTCTTATTGAGCGCCACAGAGGTAAAAGAGGTGAGTACTAGCAACAATAACGAGGCTCGAGACTTCATAGTCTTTGCTCTTGTCTATTCGTTGTATGCTGCAAGGCGTTATTAAACATCAAACGTCCTTACTCTTTTAATGCGTTGTTTTGAGCGCTTAATATCGGTTTCAACATGTATTCAAGCACGGTTCTTTTACCTGTAATGATATCGACAGAGGCCGTCATTCCCGGAATGATAGGCAGCTCTTCATTGTGCCCGAAACTGTATTTTTCAGTACGTACACGCACGATATAGAAACTGTTGCCTTCTTCATCTTGCGTAGTATCGGCGCTGATGTGTTCTAACACGCCTTCTAATCCACCATATTTAGTAAAGTCATAAGCACTAAATTTAACAATAGCGGTCAACTCTGGGCGAAGAAAAGCGATGTCTTGCGGAGCGATTTTTGCTTCAACTAGTAGCGAGTCTTCAGTTGGTACAATCTCAACAATGTCCATACCAGGCTGAATGACTCCACCAACGGTATTAATGCCCAATGTTTTTACTGTGCCTGTGACGGGGGATACCACCACGGTACGATTGACTCTGTCTTCCAGGCCAACCGAAGATTCGGTCATTGCTGAGAGTTTGTCTTGTGCTTGGTTCAGTTTTTCTTGTTGTTCTGAGCGGAAGCTCAGCGCAGCATCAATACGACTTAGCATGGCTTCTTTGATTGCGGAGCGCAGTAGAGGAATTTTGAGTTCACTAGAGGTCATTTCTCGACGAGTATCGTTTACTTGCCTTTGAAGCTTGAGTAGTTCAATTCTTGGTACTACCCCTTCGTCGGCAAGCGGCTTTGTTATTTCTAGTTCTTGGCGGGCGAATCGGTAACTCTGTCTTAAGTTATCGACGCGTGCTTTTATTTCAATAAGATCTTGTTGCTTCTGCTCAACCTGTTGATCAAAAACGGAAAGTTGATTTTTTAGATTATTAAGGTCTTGGCGATATTCTGCTTTTTGGCGGTTAACCAGTTTTGGATGAAGCTCGTAGAACTTTGGAGGGAAGGCTAATTTACCGTAGTCGAGTGAGACACTTTGTTCCCAGTTTTCGACGGAGAATTCTTCGTTGATGACCACACTGCTAAATGAAGCAGAAAGCATCAGCACGTTGGCTGTTAAGTTGGCGACTTGTTGTTCGCGTTCACGAAAGTCAGAACGGAATCGAGTGTCATCGATCAAGAGAAGCTGTTGACCTTTTTTAACGCGTTGACCTTCTCTAACTAATATCTCTTTTACTAGGCCACCCTCAAGGTTTTGGACAACTTGGATTTGGGACGAAGGAATAACTTTACCTTGACCAACGGTGACTTTATCGACTTCAGCCCAAGAGGCCCAAGCAATAGCAGCAATAAAAAACAACACGATCATCCACAGCATGATACGCGCACTGGTGGGCGTATTGAGTAGCAGTGCCGCTGTTTTATCATCGGCATACTCAAGTTCGGTGTCGTTCAGTTTGCTGTAATTCTTCTGGCTCATGACAGTCCTTGGTTACTAAATAAAGTACAAGCTCATTGAGTGTATTCTTACTTTTGATAAATGTTAAGATTTGGCACCTTTAAATATTTGAATTTATATATCTTTCAATTCTTATCGGTTTTTGAAATCCGTTTTATCGAGCTGATGCTTTCTTAGCTTGTCATAAAGTGTTTTTCGCGACACTTGTAGTTCTTGTTGTACCTCTTTTAACCGCCCTTGATGGCGATGTAATGCCTCAATTAAGATAATTTGCTCAAAGCTATCGGTACGTTGATTTAATGATAGCTGTTGCTCCTCGATGCTCGTATCAAATTGGTGCTCATCATTTTGCTCATTTTTATCATTGCCGAGTGCTGGCTGCTTTACTTGAGTTAACACTCTGAGTTCAGCATGTTGACGAAGCTGTCGAATGTTTTCGCTCCAATGAGTGGCAATTAGCCGTTGAATCTCTTTTTCTGTGATAACTGGCGGCGGCAGCTGATAGCGGCTTGCTGCACCACGAGCAAAATGTTTGAACAAAGAGCCAATATCTTCTGGCCTTTGTGCCAACGGTAATAAATCAAAGCGGCGCAGTGCACTTATAATTGTAGTTGGAACTATTGTGCTTGCTAAAATGATACAGGTTGCATTGGTCTTGCATGAGTTTTCACGAAGTAGAGTGGGTTTTAGGTTTGCTAACCATAACCATTGCTCCTGAGTTAATACCTCTGTCTCATGGATATAGAGTGTTCCGCCCTGGTGTTTGAGAAATAACTGCAAAACAAACTGATGAAATGACGCTTCATCACTGCGTGGTAAATTGAACGCGGTGATAGGACAAAGCTCGGCCGTTTGATGGCTGTGTAAGTCATGTGTGTACTGCGCCGTAATTCTTTTGCCCGTTCCGACGTCACCGACAAACAGTAACAACGGGTTTTGTTTGCAATCTAGAGTGATTAACTCACGGCGTAATTGCTGCATAGAAGGGGATTGGCCAATGAGTTTCGGCCCCACCTGATTCTGCATTGCTAACTCTTTTCTTAATAGATTATTCTCTTCAACCAAGGCGAGTTTGTCGGCGGCTTTTTTTACTGCGGTAAGTAGAGCATCGATAACAAACGGTTTCTCGAAAAAATCATAAGCGCCGGATTTCATTGCAGACACTGCAGTTTGTACATCGCCGTGTCCAGTGAGTACGATGATTTGAAAGTTGGGGTTTTGGTTTAACAACTTTTGAGTAAATTGAATACCATTCATCACTGGCATGTGAATATCAGTGATCACTATGCCTGCTTGTGTCACATCAATTTTATTTAGCGCTTCAATGGCATTTGGGAAGCAGACAATGTCGATGCCTTCAATGAGCATCGCTTGTTCTACGGAGTCTCGGATGGCTGGTTCATCGTCTACAAAATAGAGTTTGGTCATAGAGTGCAAGAGCCGAGTCCTTAACAGTCGGTCAAAATTAGGCGTTAGCCCTCTTTTTATAAAGTGGAATATCTAGCGAGAATAGCATGCCTGAGGGCGCTCGCTGTGTTGCTTTAATCGTGCCGTGATACGCTTCAATAATCCGTTTCGATATTGAGAGTCCCAATCCTAAGCCTTCTGGTTTGGTGGTGAAAAATGGATCAAAAAGTTGCTCAAGTTTATCATCAGAAATACCAATCCCGTTATCCCAAATGATCAGCCGGCATGTACCGTTTTGCAGTTGCCATTCAACGCCAATCTGCGGGCTAGCCAGCTGATTCAAATGGTGGCCTTGGGCTTGCTGTTCTTTCAAGGTTTCCTGTTCAAGGCATTGCTGTTGAAGTGCTTGAATGGCGTTGTGAGTGAGGTTAACCAACACTTGCTCAAGCTCTGTAGGGTGAATGGCAATATTAATGTCATTTGGCACTGTACTTAATCTAAGGGTAATGCCGTGCTTGAGCATCAATGTACTGAGAATAGTGGTGGCGTTGTTTATCGCTTGATGAAGGTTTGCCTTGTGGTGCTGTTGTTTGGTGACCTTACGGGTGAAAACTTTCAGGCGGGTGATGATCTTTGTAATAGATGCATTCAAAGCGATCATTTTATCTAGGTTGCTTTTGACTAAATCGGAACGTCCCATTTCAAGCAGTTTTACGCTGTTCTCGCTGTAGGTTCTCAGGGCCGCAAGTGGTTGGTTGATTTCGTGATTAATGCTGGCTGACAGCTCCCCAAGCACGGCTAGTTTGGCGGTTTGTGTCAGTTCTTGCTCTGTTTGTTTAAGCTTTAGCTGAGACTCTTGATATTGAAAGATGGTTTGCTGAAGCTGCTGGTTAGATTGTTTTAAATATTGGGTGCGTTTATCAACGGCTTGCTCTAAGTTTTGGTTAAGCCGAGTTAACGCCACTTTCGCTACATAGGTCTGACGCCACGACCAAGCAATGAGCACCATCAAGCTGTAAATGACGACAAAGATTACGTCGATCTGTAGAACTTTAAGGATTTCAGCATTGGTCTCTTTTAAAGCAATTACTTGGTATTGGTTGTGGCTAATTTCTGTGGGGTAAAGGTTGAAATTACCAAGCTTAAATAATTGATTCGCTGTTAGGTT
Source organism: Vibrio kanaloae (assembly GCF_024347535.1). Lineage (NCBI taxonomy): Bacteria > Pseudomonadati > Pseudomonadota > Gammaproteobacteria > Vibrionales > Vibrionaceae > Vibrio > Vibrio kanaloae. Next base: position 403,108 of record NZ_AP025498.1, read on the forward strand.
TCTTTGTACTTGGCTTGCTGGAATACCATTGCTCTGATTTGCTTCGTTAATTTCTTTTGCAACGCTTGAAGAGCGAAAGGCTTCTATAATCGAAATTTGGCTTTGACCGTATTGGCGTTGAAGGGCGATATCTTGTTGCTGCTGCTCACTTAATGGCAGTAATGAGTGATAAAGCCAGTGAATCTGGCTCGAAAGAAAAACCACTTGGTTCGAGTCGAGTACTATGATCTCAAAGTCGTCGCTGGTTAGGATGTTTTCGAGATTCTCTAAACTCACCTTTACGGTAATAACCCCCACAACTTCCTTCGCGATATACAGCGGTGAAGATAAAAAATAACCTCGCACGTTCGAGCGAGCACCTAGCGCGACATATTGCGTATTGTTGCCTTTAATCGCAGAGGCAAAGTAGGGGCGAAACGAGAAGTTCTCACCGACAAAAGTTTGCGCTTTTTGATAATTACTTGAAGCGACCACTGTGCCGCTTGGGTTGTGGATATAGATGGTATCGGCCTGGCTTTGACTCGACCACTCAAACAACAGTTTATTGAGTTGTGTTGTGGTCATTCTATCTGACTGTGGTGACTGGTCAAAATAAGAAAGTAGGCGTGGATCGTGACTGAGTAAATCTGGGATTTGTTTGAACTTATCCAACTCAGAATCGATTTGCAGATTGGCTTTATTGGCAGCTTCGTTAAGTTGCTGTGTAACGGCTTTTTCTTGAAATTGCACTGCTAAAAAGTGAGTGGCGGTGAGTCCTGCTGTTCCCAATAACAATGAGAGTAAAACAAAAGGGGTCATCAGGTTAGACAGTATATTAGTCACTAGGATCTCAGCTTATAATCGGTTTATATAAAGATTATCAATATGGTGTCTAGAGTACCGAGATCTCGTTAACACAGCGAACCTTCTTTGACACAAAACCAAGGCTGAGACTTGTGTTTCAAAGCATTACGGCGCAAAATCACAAAAAATTAAAAGGAGCAATCAAATGGAACTTACAGACATTCGTCGCGAATACGCTAAGGGTGGGTTGAGACGTAAAGACTTGGCCGCAGACCCGATTGAGCAGTTCAATCTATGGCTAGAGCAAGCCATTGAAGCTAAGTTGACTGACCCTACTGCCATGACAGTTGCTACGGTTGATGAAAATGGTCAGCCATTCCAACGAATTGTTTTGCTGAAGAATGTGGATAAAGATGGCTTCGTTTTTTATACCAACTTAGGTAGTCGTAAGGCGCACCAACTTGAGCACAACAGCAAGATCAGCCTGCACTTCCCTTGGCATCCGTTAGAACGACAGGTTCACATTACCGGCACGGCGGAAAAGTTGACTGCGATGGAAAACATGAAGTACTTCTCGTCTCGTCCGAAAGAGAGCCAGTTAGCCGCTATTGCCAGTAAACAAAGTAGCCGTATTTCTGCTCGTGGGATTCTAGAGGGTAAGTATCTAGAGTTAAAGCAGAAGTTTGCGAAAGGAGAGATCCCAGTCCCTTCTTTCTGGGGGGGATTTCGAGTGCGCGTTAATAGCATCGAGTTTTGGCAGGGTGGCGAACACCGTCTGCATGACCGCTTCTTGTTCTCACGTCAAGACAACCGCTGGGACATTGATCGCCTAGCGCCTTAGTCTCATTAACCTTAGTTTGCTTCATCGAAATAAAAATACCGTTGATTTTGTGTTTACTCACATCAACGGTATTTTTTCGATATAGAGACACTATTTGGCTACTTAAAGTAAACCCTGAGAGTTTACAGCTCTCGTAATACTCTGAATCCTAGATAGTTGGCTGCGGTTGAAGGTGCAACGTTCAGTTCGTTATACACTTTCGCCTCTTCTGGAGAGAAGCTCCATGCGCCACCTTTCGCTAAGCCTTTCTGAGTGGCTGTCCATTCCCATACGTTCCCCACCATGTCGTAGAAGCCCGTTGGTGTTGGTAAGAATGATTTAACCGGGGATGTACTGACGTTTGACCAAGGAGTACCAGCCCAGCCGGTATTGGCTTTACCTGAACGAAATTCATTGCCCCACCAGAAGTTGGTATTCTGACCTGCTCTTGCAGCAGCTTCCCATTCTTGTGGCGTTGGTAAGCGGTAGGTGAAACCTGTGTTGTCAGATAGCCAACGAGTGTAAGCCTTGGCATCGTTTTGGCTCACACAAACGACAGGAGAGTTATTTGCTTGCATAAAGCCAGGGCTCTGCCAGTCGTTGTCAGAAACCGTCGTGATCTCGGCATTGACGAACTTATCACAAGTATTCATCAGCTCTGCGTCAGTCTGGTAGCCAGTGCTTTCAACGAACGCTTTAAAATCTTGAACACGGGTTGGCGTTGCTGCTAAAGCAAATGGTTGTTTGATTGTGACTTGCTTGGCGTTGTGTTCGCCCAACAGGTAACGACCAGAGCCGACAACAATCATTTCTGGGCTCTGAATGTTGCTCCCCATTGGGTCGGCAAACTTAGTGCCAACGTTCAATGAGTTCTGTTTGGCTTGTAATACCGCTCTTAGGTTGTGATCGCGGGTTATCTTCAATTCTTGATTGAAAGGAAGGTATCCTTCTTTCACTATCGTGACTATGTGTGGGCCCGTTGGTAACATCACTTCAACCGGAGTACTGCCATAGTTCACGCCGTTGATAGAAACTTTGTCGTTGTACTTATTTGAGCGAACCACTAAGTTGACCCAAGCGACTTCTTTTTGTTGATCGTTGGTTTGTTGCTCACTTTGCGTGAAACAGTTGGACGATTGAATATCAAGTAGGCGGCAAGGTGTATTTTTGTCTGGACGCGTTTCTAGGTTTGCAGTAATAACCGCTCGGTAACGATTATTTTCAGAGAAGCCAGAGGATTTTACTTTGTGCTGCAGAACGTGAATGTTTAGTGAAGCAGATGCGAGATGTTCTCTCACCGCTTTTGATTCAGTCGCGTTGTCCACAAGGCTTTTCTGAAATTGTTTCACCGCTTTTTGAAGCGCTAAGGTCACGGTTTGCTCTGAACATTGTGCCAATGTCATGTCATGGCTACAACGGTTAGTAAAGCTGACCGTTTGTTCTACGGCTTGAGTTATCTCGTTTCTTAGTCGCTCAGCTCTTGCTCTTAACTTGTCTTGACCTAGATTTGCTATTGAAGCCTCTACAGCTGTTTTCTCTGCTTGAATAGCTTCTAACTCCATAGCTAAGCCTTGCTGTTTCTGTTCTGCGTCTGAAATCGCAAGCTTGCTCTCTTTTACGGCCTTCCAAGCGTCTTGGAATCGGTTTTGAGCTGGCGAAATATCGAAATCTGGCTCATCAATCATGCGCGAGTAATCTTGCTCTAGGTCAGTTTTTGCCTTTGCGAGTGCTTGCTCTGCTTGAGCTGATAACTTAGCGAGACGCGCGGTTTGCTGTGCCTGATTGTCGACTAGGTTTTGTTTCTCAGACATTTTCTTTTCAACAGACGTTAAATCGGCATGTTTTTCGAAAAGTAAGCTTTCAATATCGGTGACAGACGCTGCGATCGCTGGTGGCGTCTCAGCAAAAACAGCAGGCGTCATTAAGCAGGGAGCAAGTGCAAATAGTAGAGTGGGGAAACCTTGGCGCATGTTGGGCTACTTCAATCGTAAGTTAGGTTAATCGAATAATCTAAACTAACACGCCATTTCGTCTGTAGCTACTTTCTATAACTATCAACAAAATGGCGAGTCATCATTCAGCTTTGTGAAATAGGCACGGCTATTTATATCGACTGAGCTTTTTATGTCGGCTGAGCTCTCTCTCACTATAGAGAGGGTTTAACTTTCCTTGCTAGGAAGGAGTTTAACCCAAATAGTATCGCTGCCGCTGATGGTTACAGTGCGGTTGTAAGACTCATAACCTTCTTTTGAAATAGTTACTTGGTGACGACCGCTTGGTAGAGCAACCTCAATAGGTGTGCTGCCGTACTTAATGCCGTTGATGGTGACTGAGTCATTGTATTGATCAGAGCGCACTGTCACATTAGCCCACTGTTTGTCACTTTTTTTAACCACAGCTGCGTCACTGCCTGTTAAACAGTAGCGTGTTGAGACATTCAATAAGTTACACGCTGCAACCGCTTCAGGTTTAGCTTGAAGTTGAGCCTGCATCTGCATGAAGTAAGAATTATTACCGGAGAAGCCGCTCTTGATCGCTTGGCTATCTTGAACATGGATATTCAGTTGAACACCTTGTAAATTTTGCTTCGCGAGTGCACTTTCTGTGAGCTGATCAAGTAATTGAGACTTAAACGTCTGTACTGCTTTTTGGTTTGTTAAGTGCTTGCCTTGAGCAGTACACTCACCCAGTGTCATTGTTGATGAACATGTGGTGGTGTAGCTGGTTTCAAGAACAGCACTTTCACGAAGTTCTGTGGCGATACGTTTAACTCGAGCTGCAACTTTGGACTCTCTCAAGTTAGCCAACTCATTATTTAGACGAGCTTGTTTTTGCTTGATTTGAGAAAGGTGAATCTCGCTCTCGTTCATCGCTTGTTGGTTATCTAGCTGAGACGATTGGTTTTCTTTCACGGCTGCCCAAGCATCTTGGTAGCTTTTCTGAAAAGAAACCAAATCTGTTTCTGGATCTTCAAGTAAGCGGCTGTACTGTTTGTCTAGCACAGACTTAGCTCTGTTGCGTTTTGCCTTTAGTTCTTCACCTTCGCGTAACAACTTGCTGTTTTGGTTCTGTAGTTGTTTTAAGTTTTCAGTCGCCGATACTTTGGTTGCTGAAATACGCTCAATATCTGAGTTTTTCTCTGTTAGCTTTGCATCGATAGCTGAAACGGGATCGACTTGATTCAGTTCTTCAGCGGATAACGATGCAGATACCCAAAGAGGGGATAGCGCAAGTAAAAGCGCTGAAATTCGAAAGTTAGTCATAGGTCCCTGCAACTTATAGATTGAAATTGGCTCGTTAATAAAGTGTCAACTTTCTAGTTGTGAGTCACTAGTTATTATCAATTGACACAGTACCCATCTTTATACCGTTTTATTGCCATCCAATCTACTCAAAAGCCAAGTTTCGGTACTTCGGATACACTTTTTACGGGTTAAAGGTTAATTATTTGAGCTCTATAAGAAAATTCTGATGTGATTGTGCTGTTGTTACGTTCTCATCTATGAACCACTCTGATGGTCTGTGTGAGTGCTTTTAAGCCCCTAAAATTACCGGAACGATTGGTTCTACAATGGCCGTAGTTTATACACTCATGATCATCTTTCCGGAGGCATGATCACAACGATCACGGTCGTGATCTTTTCGTAAAGTGTGAAGAAATGACTCTCATGATCATTTACAAATTCATCTTAAGTAGATTTCAGAGTAGTATTATTAATATGTCGACTTCAGTATTTTGATGCCATGCCAAAACCTTTACCTTTGCCAAACCTAGATTTGTCTCCGATAGGCCTTACTGTGCCTCGTCCGGCTGAGATCATTACTTTGCCATCTCACATGGATTGCCACGATCACCATTATTCGCAGGTAGTCATTGGTTTAAAAGGACGGGCTGAGTTTGAGATCAACGGGAAAGGTAATCTTGTCGGGCCTGGGCAAGGTTGTGTGGTGACGGCTAGCTCTGATCATGCTTTCGGGGGAGTGGTCGGTCAATCGGATATTCTAGTGCTTAATATGCCAATGCCAACCGATGATGACCCTCTGATGCTAGAGAAAATTAACCAGTTAGCATCATCGAATGTCTACTTCCAATTAGACGCGCAAATTCAAAAGCTTATTCATATGCTAGTGCAAGAGATGCAGGCGAGCCCTGATGATCTCCTGTTGAGTCGTGCGTGTAATGATACGGTGATAGCGTTGATGCAAAGACATATTTCAGCATTTGAAACCTTAATAAAAGACTCGCGTTTTGATCTTGATGCATTGGATCGGTACATCGAGCAGCACCTAGTGAACAAGATCTCGGTCGCGCAACTTGCGGGTAGTGTGTTCTTAGGTGAAAGTCAGTTCCACATGCTATTTAAAGCTCAAATGGGTATTACTCCACATCAGTATGTTTTGGGTAAACGCATCGATCGCGCCCGCCGCTTAATCGAACAAGGTAATCTTAGCCTTGGTCAGGTAGCAGAACTTGCTGGTTTCTCCGGTCAATCCTCTTTTACTCACACCTTTTCGCGCCTTCAAGGCATGTCACCATCTCAATACAAAAAGCAAATTTCTGTTAAATAATGGAATGAAATACCAGGTTATATTAAAGTTTCATATGTGACGTTGTGTTTGTTTTGTTAATAAAGCGAGCTTTTGGCAAAAACCCCGGAGTTTTTGACAAGTAATCCTTATATACTCAAAATACACTGCTGCCATTGTAGAGAGCCCGAACTCTTTTCGGGTGTGAGATTAAGGAAAACGCATGTTTACAGCTACTGATGTGTTAAAACCAGAATTCAATGAGCAATCGCTTGATGATCTATGGTCGCTTATCTCACCATTGTATATGGTGGATGAAACCCAATGGCTAGAGCAGCTCCTGCCACTAGCTACCCCTTCTGAGTCTGAAAAGAAGCAAATCGCAGACAAAACGACATCATTGATCGAATCTATCCGCGCGGATAAGACTTCTATCCAGATGATCGATGCCTTGTTGCTTGAATACAGCTTAGATACTCAAGAAGGCATCTTGCTGATGTGTCTGGCGGAAGCTTTGATGCGTATTCCTGACTCAGCAACGGCTGATGCGCTGATTCGTGACAAACTCAGTGTTGCGGATTGGAAATCTCACCTGAAGAATTCTGACTCGGTTTTTGTTAACGCATCAACTTGGGGCCTAATGCTAACAGGCAAGGTGGTTGGACTTTCATCTAATGAGCAGAGTGCGGGTCAAGCCGTTAACCGTTTAGTCAACAAGCTTTCTGAGCCGGTAATTCGTAAAGCGATGCACCAAGCGATGAAGGTGATGGGTCACCAATTCGTTCTTGGCCGCAGCATTGCTGAAGCGCAAAAGAACGGTAAATCTATGCGTGACAAAGGTTTTACCTACTCATACGACATGCTAGGTGAAGCAGCGCTGACTACGGCAGACGCAAACAAATACTTCAAAGATTACCTCATGGCGATTGAAGCCGTGGGTCGAGATACCTACGTATCTTCAAAATCGAGTCCTGCTCCATCGGTTTCTATCAAGCTTTCTGCGCTTCACCCACGTTATGAAGTGGCGAACGAAGATCGCGTATTGACTGAACTTTGCGACACGCTAGAGCAGCTATTGCGCCGCGCCGTAGAGCTTGATGTTGCGATTACGATTGATGCTGAAGAAGCGGATCGCCTAGAGCTTTCTCTTAAATTATTCGAAAAACTGTACCGCACTGACCTTGTAAAAGGTTGGGGTAAATTTGGTCTGGTTATTCAAGCCTACTCAAAGCGTGCACTGCCTGTTTTAGTATGGCTAAATCGCTTGGCGAAAGAGCAGGGTGATTTAATCCCGCTTCGCTTGGTGAAAGGCGCTTACTGGGACAGCGAGATCAAATGGTCACAACAGGCTGGTTTCACTGATTACCCAGTTTATACACGCAAAGAAGCGACAGACGTAGCTTACCTTGCATGTGCGCGTTACCTATTGAGCCCAAGTGTTCGTGGCAATATCTTCCCGCAGTTTGCGAGCCACAATGCTCATACGGTTTCTGCTATCGCAGTGATGACTGAGCACAAAGATTTTGAATTCCAACGCTTACACGGCATGGGTGATTCTCTTTACAATCATGCGATGGAAGCTTACCAACAGTCAGTACGTATCTACGCACCGGTTGGCAGCCATAAAGACCTTCTGCCATACCTAGTACGTCGCTTGCTAGAAAACGGCGCAAACAGCTCGTTTGTACACCGTTTGGTTGATGCTCGCTGCCCAGTTGCTGAGTTGACACAACACCCTGTCGATATGCTTCTGGCATTTGATACGCTAAACAACACTAAGATTCCTCTGCCTCCAGCGGTATTCCCTGAGCGTAAGAACTCTTACGGTGTGAACATTGATATCGAAAGTGAAGCTCACCAGTTTGAAGAGCAGGTTAAGTCTTACCTTAACAATCAATGGACTGCAGGCCCTGTGATCAACGGTGAATCTCTTGCCGAAAGCATGATCAAGGCTGATCAGAACGTTGAGCAAGTAACCGCACCTTACGATCGTCGTATTAATGTGGGTCAGGTGGCTTTCGCTAACCTTGATCATGTTTCCGCAGCGATCACTGGCGCAGATGCGGCATTCGCTGATTGGAACGCAACATCGGTTGAAACCAAAGCGGCTGCGCTTGAGAAGTTGGCTGACCTGATGGAAGACAACCTTGCTGAGCTAGTGGCGATTTGTCATCAAGAAGCGGGTAAGACGATTCACGATAGCGTTGATGAAGTACGTGAAGCGGTCGACTTCTGTCGTTACTACGCAAAACAAGCAAACAACCTACAAGGTTTCGAACTAAAAGGTTTTGATGGCCAAACACGAATCGCTTCACGACAAGGTCGCGGTGTGTTCGTTTGTATCAGCCCTTGGAACTTCCCTCTCGCTATCTTCCTAGGCCAAATTACAGCGGCACTAGTCGCGGGTAACACGGTTGTGGCGAAACCTGCTGAGCAAACAAGTTTGATTGCAGCTCGCGCCGTTGAACTGATGAATGAAGCGGGTTTCCCTGCTGGCACCATTCAGTTACTTCCAGGTCGTGGTGCTGAGATCGGCAGTGCGCTAACTAGTCATGATGCGATTGCGGGTGTTGCCTTTACTGGTTCAACACCAACGGCACAACGAATCAACGTGTCTTTGGCAAGCCGTAACGCTAAGCCTGTTCCGTTTATCGCGGAAACCGGTGGCCAGAACGCGATGATCGTCGACAGTACCGCACTGCCTGAACAGGTGGTTCGTGATGTGATTCGTTCTGCATTTGCTTCGGCAGGTCAACGTTGTTCTGCACTGCGTGTGCTTTACATCCAAGAGGACATTGCAGACCGCGTGATTGCATTGATTCATGGCGCGATGGACGAGCTTAGTGTTGGCATCCCACATCTTCATAAAACGGATGTTGGTCCTGTTATCGACCAAAATGCGAAGCAGAAGTTGTTGGCGCACTTAGAAAACATGACCAATACCCAGAAGAAGGTGGCTCAACTTTCTCTAGGTACGGATTGTGAACATGGTGATTTTGTTCCACCAAGTGCATTTGAAATTGATGACATCAGCTGCTTAAAAGAAGAGCAATTTGGTCCTGTGCTGCATATTGTTCGCTTCAAAGCGAGTGAGTTAGCGCAAGTTGTAGATCAAATTAATCAAACAGGTTTTGGCCTAACTATGGGGATCCACAGCCGTAACGAGACTACTTACCGTTGGATCGAAAAACACGTTCGTGTGGGGAACTGCTACATCAACCGTGACCAAGTGGGTGCTGTTGTTGGTGTTCAACCATTTGGTGGCCAAGGTTTGTCGGGTACTGGCCCTAAAGCGGGTGGTCCTCACTACCTGTATCGCTTTACCGATGTTCATTTTTCTCAATCACAAGACAAGGCATAAGGAGCAGTATCATGGTTCATCAAGTGACAGGTTTTTCTGATGCTTTGCTAGCGTGGGAACAATGGAATCTTACTGACTTTGATTATAAGAGTGCTCAGGTACTTTCATTTAAATCAGAGATCGAAAGCCAATCTGCACCTTTGGCAGCAGTAGCGACTTATCATCTAGAGCAAGCGTCAGCATTACTTGCAGAACACCACCTCATGCCAGGTCCTACGGGCGAAACCAACGAGTTGTATGCTGCAGGTCGTGGTGTGGCTTTGGTGATTGTTGATGATTGCGAAGAGAAAGTGCCAGCACTGCAAACCGCAATGGCAATGATTATTGCGGCACTATTGGCTGGGAACAGCGTTCAGTTGTGCAGTGATGACGTGCAGTTCAACACCTTAATTGCCGATGCGGCGACACAAGCGAATCTGCCAACTAACTTGGTGCAAGTTGCCTCGTATGACGCTGCACAACAGCTGCTGTCTTGCGATGTACGAAGCGTAGGTTATGTAGGTAACTCAAAATCTGCACAAGCTATCAATTTACAGCTTGCTAAGCGTGACGGTGCAATCGTTGGTTTAGTAGCTGAAACGGATCTTACGGCAATGAATGTTGCTAACGATCCACACTTATCGCTGCGTTTTATTACTGAGCGTACGCGAACTATAAATATAACAGCCGTGGGTGGTAACGCGACCTTGCTCGAACTGGGAAGCGAAGCTCACTAACCTTCAGTAAAACGGGCTTTGAGGTTCCTCAAAGCCCTATATCTCCTAACTAAATGATTAACCTTTTCTCTCATGGCGAGATTAATCCATATAGTCAGGCATGGAAGGCATTCTACAAAATGAGGACTATCAAATGATAGAAAACAGCTTTGCAATAACGACGACGTTTATTGCGTATCTAATTATGATGCTAGCAATCGGTGTTATTGCTTACAAACGTACATCTAACTCAACTGACTACTTCCTAGGTGGTCGTTCGTTAGGCCCATGGCCTGCTGCACTTTCTGCTGGTGCATCAGACATGAGTGGTTGGTTGCTACTTGGCCTACCAGGTTACGCTTACGCTGCTGGCTTTGAAGCATTCTGGCTTGCTGGTGGACTACTTGTTGGTACTTGGGCGAACTGGTTAATCAGTGCTAAACGTCTACGTACTTACAGTATTACAACAGAATCACTGACGTTGCCTGAGTTCCTATCTCGTCGTTTCAATGATAATTCGAAGTTGATTCAAACGATCTCTGCTTTCTTTATCCTTTTATTCTTCCTTTTCTACACAAGTTCAGGACTAGTAGCGGGTGGTAAATTGTTTGAAACGGTATTCGGCCTAGATTATACAACAGCGGTTATTATCGGCACGGTATGTGTGGTTTCGTATACCCTGTTTGGTGGTTTCCTTGCGGTATCTTGGACTGACTTGGTTCAAGGTCTGTTGATGTCTGCTGCGCTATTGATTGTACCAATCGCAGCTATGAACGGTGGCCTTGGTCAGCTATCTACTGACCTTCATAACATCAACCCAGAGCTACTCACGCTATGGAATGATGCGAAAGGTGAGCCTCTTTCTGCTATCGCGATCATCTCGCTAGCTGCATGGGGTCTAGGTTACTTTGGTCAGCCACACATCCTTGCTCGTTTCAAAGCAACGCGTAGCAATAAAGACCTAACAACAGCGCGTCGTATCGCTGTGGTATGGACTGCACTGTCTATGATTGGTGCAATGTTGGTTGGTCTTGTTGGTTTAGTTTACGTGACTAACTCTGGCGCGCCTAAGCTAGAGGATGGCGAGAAGATCTTCATGCTTCTTGTGAACGCGATGTTCCACCCAGTAATCGCAGGTATCCTACTGGCGGCAATCCTAGCGGCAATCATGAGTACTGCGGATTCGCAACTTCTTGTTTCTTCATCTGCAATGGCAGAAGATCTGTACAAGCAAGTACTTAAGAAAGATGCGACGTCTGAAGAGATCGTTCGTGTAGGTCGCTTCGCGGTAATCCTAATCTCTCTTATTGCACTTGCTCTAGCAATGACACCAGACAGTTCAGTACTTGGCCTTGTGTCTTACGCATGGGCTGGTTTTGGTGCTGCATTCGGTCCTGCTATCGTATTGAGCCTGTATTGGTCTCGTATGAACCGCAACGGCGCTCTAGCGGGTATCGTGGTTGGTGGTGTAACGATTGTTCTTTGGAAACAGTTCACGGGCGGTTGGTTCGATGTTTACGAAATCGTACCGGGTATCATCCTATCGACTATCTCTATCGTTATCGTGAGTCTAATCACTGGCGAGCCAGAAGACCAAGTTAAGAAGCAACACGCTGAGTTCGAGAAAAACCTTGTTGAACTAGACTAATCGTCTGGACTGAGGTTTTCAGCTAAGTCATAGGGCTGGATGCTCACTAGCTCAATGATGACAAGAGTTTACAATGTAAACCCTAGAATAGAGTCACTTCGGTGGCTCTATTTTTTTTGTCTATTTTCTAATGCCTTGAGTTCTTACTGGTCAATATTAGATGGAGATAATACCTTTCATCGAGCTTAGCGTGATAAGAACGTGGTGAGAGCATTCAGCGCGTGGAGGACTGATATTAGTGACGTTTGATGTCAAAAATATAATAGAAAAATGATTGTTTTTTGAACTTGGCGCCCACTTTTGTATTTAGCTCCGTGAATTGTGGAACCTAATTAGACATGATGTGTCAATTGTCAGTAACTACTAAAGACCTATAGGACAAAGGTATGCCTGATCTCTATTGCAAAGGATGTAAAAAAACAACACCACATAAGTCGGTAATGAAACGTTGTGAATCAGAGCCTGAGACCGTTTCCGGTCGTATGATGCAATGGACGTCAAAACTATTTAGTGGCAACCTTCACTATAATATGGAAACTCAGCACTTCTGTCGCACGTGCAATTGCCGCAGTGAAACTGGAAGCACAGTTCCCCGAGTTGGTCTCGCTAACGTATAGTAAGTGTTTACTAACCTAGAGAAAAACCTCCGCTAGGGAGGTTTTTTGTTTTCGATGTCGTTTTGAATTCAAGTTCTGCTTCAATGCTATTGTCATCATTTTTCACTTTCCATCCACAATTTGAGTGCTCGATTTATTAGTGCTTGAGTAACATGCTTTGATTCTGCCCTTCAGCTAACACAGTACGGTTGGTACGCAATTTTTTGTGTTTTAATCATAGAATTATCCCTGACCTTTGCTCATTTTATTATTCACTTTGGTATTTTCCCTTCTTTCTTTTCTGGCTCAATTTATGTGTTAATCGGGTCATGGCTATAATAGTTTGTTAATAACTTAATATTGACAGGGGCTACTACCATTTTTCGGGTATTTACATTTTCTTTGAATGTTGTTGATGTATTTAGTTTTTAAATGTGTGAGCAGGGTTTTGCCCGATTGCTCTTAGTATGGAATATACTGAGCCGAATTTAGAATGTTTAAGGAATGTTATGTCTCAGCATCAACTTGATCGTATCGATAAAGAGATACTAAGAATTCTGCATATAAAAGGGCGCCTGCCAGTTGTTGAATTAGCGAAACAGGTAAACCTAACAACTTCTCCTTGCTCTGATAGACTGAAACGACTGGAAAAAGAGCGTTACATAACGGGTTATCACGCTGAATTGTGCTCAGAAAAGTTAGGGCTTGATGTGCAAGTCTTTATCCATATCCGTCTCGATCAAACCAGTTTTTCGATTTTTGATAAATTTGCTCAAGCGGTTGAGTTGATGCCTGAGGTGGAAGAGTGCTATTCATTGTCTGGTGACTTTGACACCATGATCAAGGTTCGAGTTAAAGATATGAAGGCATACCAAGCCTTTATGGCAACCAAACTAGGCACCTTGCCAGGCGTTATTCAGACGCGTAGTGAAGTCGTGATTGAAGAGCATAAAAAGGGTTTTGGTGTAAACCCTGAGTTGTTGGCAACCTTGAAGTAGAGCGACGTCTTCGCGGCTTCATAGCTAAAGTGGGTGTTGATTGGATATAAAAATGGAAGCTGATGAGCTTCCATTTTTTGTTGGGTGCCAGAAAAAAGCAATCAGATAAACTGAGAACGAGCAGACTAAAGGGTAATCGCCGCAGAAATTAAACCGATTATACCGCCGAACACACCACCCCAAACGACTAGCCAGCCAAGGTGTTTCTTGATCATGGTTTGAACCATCTCTTTAACGAGTTTTGGTGTTAGTTCATTCAAACGCTGATCGATTATCGCTTCAATGTTCTCTTTGATTTCATCCATCATTGCAGGCGACTCAAGTTCATCTTTAATGGCATTTTTTACAGAGTCACTCTTGCTGATTTCAATCACAGATTCTTGCATCTTCTCCACAAATGGCGCTTTCATCGGTTGTAGTGCTTCTGTGCCGCCAACCATTGCCAACATGCCACCAAACTGTGAGTTCTCGATTACATGAACCAGTGAATCGAACGCAGGATTAAAGTCGATCTTCTTAATCACTGGCTCTAGATTGAGCGATTTGCCAGTCATCTCACTGCTAAGGAAGCGGTCGATGTTACTTTCAGTAAAGAACTGTTCCATCATCAGTTGCTTAATGGCGGCCTTGAACTCTTCAAAACGCGCAGGAATGACGCCTGAGCCATATAGGCCGGGTACTTTTTCGAACAACATATGGATCGCAAGCCAGTTGGTGATGGCGCCTGAAAATGCAAATAGGCCAGCATAAAGCAAGTATTGGTTTGCTGTCGCATAGCCGCCAGCAAGCAGTGCTAACGCAAGCACGTTAGTTAAGACACTTTTATTCATGGTTGATCTCTAGAATGAGTATTGCGCGCATTTTAAGAAAAAAACGCCAAGAAAAAAACCCAAAGGATCAATCTAGTGATGGAAAGGGAAATACAGAGTGCCGAATGACGAATATAAAAAAGGCTAGCCTTCCCCCGAAGTCTAGCCTTATTCCAGAACGCGCAAGCGAAGCGCCTTTGATGTTAATCTCATTATATAGTTACGAAATAACATTCTGCTATGTGTAATTCACTCGTTAATTAACAAATTGATGTGAAACACGCCACATAATTTAAAATATCACATGAATTAAGCGTTTGATGTTTGGTCAAGATCATCGGCAATGAAGCCTCCTGTCTGGTGGCTCCACAACTGTGCATAGATACCATTGTGCAGAATGAGCTCTTGGTGAGTGCCTTCTTCAACGATCTTGCCTTCATCGAGTACGATTAGGCGATCCATCGCAGCGATGGTCGACAAACGGTGTGCAATCGCAATCACTGTCTTGCCTTCCATTAGTTCAATCAAACTTTCCTGAATGGCTGCTTCGACTTCTGAATCGAGTGCTGAAGTTGCTTCATCGAGAACAAGAAGTGGAGCATTCTTCAGCAGTACGCGAGAGATAGCGACACGTTGACGTTGACCACCAGAAAGCTTAACACCACGCTCACCCACTTGTGCATCGTAACCAACATTACCAAATGGGTCGGTTAGCGTTTCGATGAACTCATGTGCGTGCGCTTGCTCGGTTGCGGCATACACTTCTTCATCCGATGCTTCCGGACGACCGTAAAGAATGTTGTCTTTGATTGAGCGGTGGAGCAGTGAAGTATCTTGAGTCACCATACCAATGTTGCTACGTAGAGAGTCTTGCGTGACCGCTGATATCTCTTGGTCATCAATCAGAATGCGGCCGCTTTCTACATCATGGAAGCGTAATAGCAAATTAACTAAGGTCGACTTACCCGCGCCAGAACGGCCAACTAAGCCTACTTTTTCGCCTGGTTTGATATTAAGGTTCAGACGATTAATAACACCTTTATTTTCACCGTAGTTAAAGCTCACATTGTCGAAGTGAATGCCACCTTGTGTGACTACGAGAGGTTTCGCATCTTCTTTGTCTTCGATAGCGATGGATTTGGAGAGCGTTTTAATGCCATCAATCACGGTTCCTAGGTTTTCAAACAGGCCACCGATTTCCCACATGATCCATTTCGACATGCCATTAATACGCAAAGCTAAGCTGACTGCAATCGCAATGGCACCCACGGTGATCGCGTTATCTAGCCACAAGTAGATAGAGATCCCCGCAATGCTGAACACCAGTAAGTAGTTAGCAAACTCAACCAATATGTTGAAACCTGTTACCAAGCGCATCTGTCGATGTACGGTGTCTAAGAAGCTCTCCATGCCTTCTTCTGCGTATTCGGTTTCTCTTTTGCTGTGTGAGAACAGTTTGACGGTTGCGATATTGGTGTAGCTATCGACAATACGGCCCGTCATCAGCGATCGAGCATCGGCTTGTTCTGAAGATACGTCTTTAAGCTTTGGCACGAAATGCAGTTGAATGCCGACGTAAATAAATAACCAAATCAACATCGGTGCCATTAAGCGCCAATCTGATTCAGCAAGCATGAACAGCATCGCCGTGAAGTAAACTGTTACGTAAACAAACACATCGACCATCTTGGTCACGGTTTCACGCACCGCAAGCGAGGTTTGCATTACTTTGGTGGCTACACGCCCGGCGAAATCATCTTGATAAAAGGACAGGCTTTGCTTCAAAAGGTAGCGGTGCGCTAACCAACGAATCGACATTGGGTAGTTGCCCAGTAAAGTTTGGTGAAGCAATAGCGAGTAAACACTGATCAAGATTGGCATCACAACCAACAGCAGAATACCGAGCCCCATCAATGTCGACTCGTTGTCTGCTAAGAAAGTGTCTGGGTTACTTGTTGATAGCCAGTCAACCAGTTGCCCCATGTAACCGAACAGCGCAACTTCGATGATCGCGATGGTCATTGTCATCAACCCGAGTATTATCAACGGCTTTTCAAAGCCCCGAGTGTAATGGCGACAGAATGCTAGTATTCCAGTGGGAGGTTGTATTGGCTCTCCCTTTGGAAAGGCTTCGGTAAAGCCTTCAAATTTCTTGTACATAAATTTCCTTTTGTAAGCCACTGCATCACGATGTGCAGTTATGTTTTTATAAGTACGATTTGAGTTCTATAAGCATTAGCGTTACGTCGTTCGAGGGGGGTTGTTTGAAGAAAACGTAAAGAGTGTTTTTAAATACGTCTATTTTAGATTGAATTAGACAGGAAAAAATTAAGCTTATTTCAAACGTAATTGATTGTTATGCAACGGTGATAATCCTAACGTTAAATGGATTAAATTGTAATCAAAACTCGTGGTTAGCTAGAAAGTGAAGTCAGAATATTTATTCAACAAGTTCCTTAATTGATATGCACGCAGTTGGTTCTTTCTGATGTGATGTTATATCGCAGTAAAAATAACGGAATAATTAAACTTATGCAGTTATTGTGTGGGATAAATATTCAAATCATTATTATTTTCAGTGAATCTTGTTGTAACAAGTTGTTTACACTTCTGAGTAAATAAAAGATAGGGATGGTTGATATGTTAAACCTACACAAGAAATCACTGCGTATTACTAATGTTCAAAACGCCAATTGCGTTGTTATGGTTCCGCCAAAAGAATTTCGATTTAACGAAGAAACTGCACGTGATAATGAGTTCCAGCACAGAGTTAACTTGACCGAATCTGAGATTAAGCTAGAGACGATGGCTGAGTTTAAGGAGATGGTGGCCTCGTTGCGTAAAGAAGGTGTGCAAGTTGTAGAGTTTGATTACCCCGAGTTAGGAGTAGAAACACCTGATGCTGTTTTTCCTAATAATTGGTTTAGCACTTGTGGCGATGGTAGTTTGTTCACTTTCCCTATGGCGTGTGAAAACCGTCAGCATGAAGTAAAGCCACACGCCTTAATTGAAGCGCTAGAAGCCTCAGGTCGTATTGTTAATCATAATGAGTCGCTAGAGTCTTATGTTGCACAGGGCTCTTATCTAGAGAGTACTGGCGTTATGGTTATCGATCATATTAATAAGACGATCTACGCTGCGCTTTCTCAGCGTTGCGACCGTGAAGTGTTAGAAGATTACGCTAAGCGTATTGGTTACTCTCGCGTGGTCTCATTTCAAACGGCACTACCGTCTGGTCAGCCGATTTATCACACTAATGTGATGATGGCGATTGGTGATAATTTCTGCGTGATTTGCGATGAAGTGATTCCTGAATTTGAGCGTCGCTTTGTTGTGAAGTCACTTGCTAAAGATAAACAGGTTATCTCTATTTCCATAGATCAGATGAATCGGTTCTGTGGCAACATCCTGCAGTTGGAGACAGTGAATGGCGATAAGGTAATCGCAATGTCTCAATCGGCATATGATGCTTTTTCTCCAGCGCAATTAACTCAGCTTGCAACGCATGGAAAGCTGTTGCCATTTAACGTAAAAACCATCGAAGACATCGGTGGTGGTTCAGTTCGTTGTATGTTGGGTGAGGTGTTCTTACCAACGCGAATTAATCGCTTGTAACACGCCATCGGTCTTTGATAATAACCGGTTAATACCATTCTATTCGTAGAGTGGTATTTTTGTCTTTAGCCTTGAAGACAAGTGTTCATTAGGTGCTCGTGAAAGCTCTGTGCTCGATAAACTGAGCAGATAGCGTGACCACTTCCTTGGAATACACAAGTGCAGTGTGATTGAGCTTGAGGGCACAGGTGTCGGTAGCGCCTCTTAGGTTCGCGTCTTCAAGTGTGACCGTACCGTCACCTGGGTTTCTGCCTAATACAATACGTCCGACTCCGGTATCGTAGGTGCCAGTGATAACACCAATCGGTACTTCGATATCGTAATCACCCAAACCATCACTTAAGATTATTTCACTCGAACCAAAGATAAATCCAAGCCCATGATTCGACAGTGTCTTAGCGATGGTTGCTCCATTGTGCGGGGTGCCCGCAGTGATGATGCAGGTGTCAGAGAACTTGGGTTGATAGAATTTAAAGTAGTGGCGAATGAGTAACCCACCAAGTGAGTGACCAAAAAAGTAAACTTCATCGTGTTCATCAAAACGAGCGTTTACAAAGCGATTGAGGCGCTTAGCGGCAGAAGGAAAACGTAAAGAGTTGTAGGCAAACTTGTGCGTTATAAAGCCACGCTTTTTAAAACTCTTATCCAGATACTGCATGATCAACGCAGGCATATACAGACCATGAATTAAAACTATATGTTTGTTTTTATTATTCATTTTTGTCCTCCGTCTGATGATGCATTCCAGTATATTGAGTCACCAATTTAAACTCAATAAAACTTATTGTGAATGAGAGACAATTGACGGTCATAAAGCGTGAGTTCTTTTGAATGGTATAGCTAGCAGAAAGTGAATGATTTTTAATTGAAAGAGGGATAACTATTTTAGCCCTCTTTCTGAGCCTATTGATGATGCTCCACAAGAGGGAACTTTACTTTTGTGTGTCTTCAGTTTTCACAAGAGTAGTGTGGATAGTTTCATCTTTAAGTTCCGGTTCGACTAAAACCTTGATCACGCCTTTTTGTAGGATCAGGTTATTAGGGTAAGTGATGATGTTGCCCGAACTGTGTCGGAGAATCACGTGGAACATGGTGATATCGATGATCACGCCGCTGATGTCTTCGTCTTTCTCTGCGACTTTTACTTTGTCACCAATACGATACGGGAACACAAAGAATATCAGTACGCTGGCTGTGAGGTTACTTAAAATTGACCACTGTGCAAACAACGCGACACCGAGCACCGCAAATATGGAGGATAAAAACAGGGAGATGTCGCCAAAACCTAAGTTTAGGATAATAGTAAAAATAGCGGTGAAGAGTAGAAACAGAGTGATATTGAAACATTTAAGCACGGACTGTTTACGCTTCAATGCGACACGCTTATTTTTTGCTAGTGCTTCGATCCAATTCTGACCTAAGCGTTTTATCACCCAATACAAAACGATAAGAAGCAAGCCTAAACCTGCTTGTTTAAACCACATATTTGATTGTAAATACTCAACCATTAAATAAACCTCAATTTTCTCAAAATAACGACTTCTATCGCCACGATCATGATTAGCCCAACACAAAACAGTGGGAATGCCACTGGGTTCTCTGTTCCTGGAATACCGGCAATATTGACACCGAGTAAACCGGTGAAGAAACCAGCTGGTAGGAAAATACCTGCAATGATCGAAAATAGGTATGTATTTCTATTCATTTTTTCAGCTTGATGCTGACTTCGGGTAGCAAAAAATACATTAATCTGATCGATGTAAAATTCAATCGATTCATTAATTCTCAGCATGGTGTCGAGACTGTTTTTTATATGACTGTTGTGTTTGTTGAGAGGAGTCGGTAGTTCATTCATTAAATCTTCGAAGACGTATTTCTGTGGTTTCAAATAACGTCTTAATTTGAGTAGCCTTGAATGCAGAGCGTTGATGGATTTTATATCGATATGGGAGTCAGACTCCAGATCGTCAATCAGTTGTTCTACAGGCGTTAAGAAGTTCGAAATGTAGTGGTTTATTCCACGTATCATTCCAAGCAAAACATCTGGCAGTGATGTTGGGCCTTGGTTTTGTTTAAGGTCGGAGAGTAAATTGCTGACTGCTTTCGAAGGGACTTTGCGCGTTGATATTAAGGTGCCTTTGTACCATAAGATGCGTAGGCTCAGCATATCATCGGGATTAGCACCTTCGTTTAGGTTAATGCCTCGTAGGATAATTAGAAAACAATCATGGCCAAACTGTTCAAATCGAGGACGAGTGTCATCTGCGAGCAGAGAATCCACAATAGCGTTCGAAACTGTATTATTTTGAAGCCATTCTCGTAACCCTTCAGCATCTCTTTGGCAGTGATACCAAGTCGCTTGTTCGAATGGTTCTGGGGTGGTGTTGTGTTCATGTGCCACCCCCTCTGAAAATTGCCAGCTTGAAATTATGAAAGCGTCCATTCGTCGATCCTTAATGATATGAGGTATATCGAAATGACGGTGCCATTTAAGGCGCCATACTGAGCACGGTTTAATGAGGTTAGTTTGTTTTTGTGAGTAGTATGAACTCTCTTTGTTTTCTCGAACAAATGTAGCTCATTGTTTAGTCATTATAAATTAGCATTAGAGTACAGCGTTAGCGATGGATAAAAGAGAAAAGACCGAGGTATTTTATTTGTACGCAGGAGATAAATCGATGACAGTAAGTCGCTTTTTACCATCACTAACATAACGACAAGCACAAGCTTGACGACACGAGATATTCAGTCAGGCTAAATACACACTCTCTAACATTCAGTCTAGTCTGTTATGGCGAAAGCTCTAATTGGAGCTGTGTCACTTCAGAGCGTTAGAGTTTCAGAGTGTTGAAGTTAGTTTATTAGAGATGGCTGGTTATGCGATAGGTTGAGAGGTTTGAATGATGAAATTGACTATAGGGGTGAGAACGGTACAAATTCACTTTACTGAGTGACCTTCATGACAAGGTGGAACAGCAAAGTGAATGAGTATGTTTAGCTTATTCTATGTGACTCAATCACATTAGAAGTTGTATGAACCACCGAAGCTAATGCTGTTGAAGGCAAGTGTTTTGTCTTCTTTCTTAAAGCCGTAGTCGTTCTCAACACTAACTGCATCTGCTTGCGAAATTAGGCGCAGTGTTAAATGTTCAATCGGCGTGTATTCAACACCAACACCAAAGTGGAAGCCAGTACCACTGTCGTCATCGTAACCAGCACTCTTGTTTGCGTTTAGGTCAACAGAACTTAAACCAGCCAATACGAATGGGCGGATTGTGTTGTCGAATGTGTAACCGATGTTTGCGGATGCAGAGATAGATGTCGGTGACAATTTAGCCGCCCCCTTTTTGTAGTTTGCGTAATCGTTGTAGCCAAGTTCAACACCAACGATACGGTTGAATTGGTAACCGCCGTATAGGTTGTAGCCCATGCCGTTTGAATCTAAACTACCTTGACCATCTGTATCAGAATCTTGGTAGAGACTAAGTCCGCCACCAATGTACGCACCACTGTCAGTACCTGCTGCTAAAGCTGGAAGAGAAACCGCGCTGATTAACCCTAGTGCTAATGCTGATTTCGTTATCTTGTTCATCTTTGTTACTCACTCTGTCATGTTTTTCAATGTGATTGTCGGTCACTGTCAATTTTTAATACTTGTTGTTTTTGGCTACTCGGCCGTTGTTGAATATTATCCCTGAGTCTTTTGCTCATTACTGTATGGCTTTGTAAGTTGAATCGTTACATAGTGGGTGGATTACACATCGAGTTGCTTATATGAGTCAGCCAGATTATGACAAGGAGAAAAAGATGTTAACGAGACAGAAGACGGGTTTGGTGGTTGTGGATGTGCAAGGCAAACTCGCGCGCCTTGTTGATGAGAGCGATACCCTGATTTCTAATTGTGGAAAGCTGATTGAAGGAGCACAGGTTTTAGGTCTTCCTATTGTGAGCTTGGAGCAGAACCCAGAGAAGTTGGGGGCTACCGTTAGCGAGTTGAATGACTTGTTGGGCGAAGCTAAGCCGATACCAAAATTTACGTTCAACGCGTGTAACGAGCCCAAGTTTGTTGAGGCAGTGCAAGCCAAGGATGTGGATACGTGGTTGGTGTGTGGCATAGAGGCTCATATCTGTGTTTATCAAACTGCCATTGGTTTGCTGGATCTTGGGTACAAGGTTCAGGTAGTTGGTGACTGTGTTAGTTCACGAACCGCGCTTAATAAGAAGTTGGCTATCCGAAGATTGGCTGGCTCTGGTGTTCTAATCACAGGATTGGAAATGAGCTTATACGAGCTCGTGAAAGACTGCCGCGCCTCTGAGTTCAAGCAAGTCCTATCCTTGATTCGTTAATCATTCTCTTAAAGCCGCTGATTTGAATAATCTAATCATGTTTATCAGAGGAGCAAGTTAGACAACACATCGGTGATTGGGTATTTAAAAACTTAATGGCTGATGTGTGTCAGAAGTTGGGTGTCAAGTTATCAGTGCCAGCGGAACAACAAGCGAGTGCGCTCCCCGTCTCCTTATTACCGATCTATTAATAAAAATATTATGTGATTTACCTCTCACTTATTTACTTAGCGCGCTAAGTAAAGTAAAGTGGTTAGCACGCTAAGTAATTGAGGTTTTCATCATGGTTCAAGACACCCACAGTCTTAAAGATCTTTCTCTGGCCGAGCAACTTGCTCGCGTTTCTCGTCTATGGAAAATGGTCGCTGACCGTGAACTCGCACCGCTTGGTCTTACGCACCCACGTTGGACGGCGCTATGGAAACTGCAACGCCTCGGTGACAACGTGAGCCAGAAAAAGCTCTCGGAAGCGCTCGAGATTGAATTGCCATCATTAATGAGAACGTTGAATCAATTAGAACAGCAATCGCTCATCACTCGACACTGCTGTGCTAGTGACAAACGTGCTCGAATTGTGGGTCTTACCGATGACGGTAAGTCGTTAATCAAGAAAATGGAAGCTCGCATTATTCAAGTTCGTCGCCAGTTGCTCAATAGTATCGATGATGACGAGATGAAAAAGCTCTCTTTCATTCTTGAACAAATTACCCATAACGCCCTTGATGCTCTTAGCGAAAAGTCAGAAACCACACAATAAAAGAGAAGTTACTATCTATGACCCCCGACGAAAAATTCGCGCGCTGGATTAAATTTTCCTGTTTCGGATTTGTTCTTGTTTTTGCATATTTTCTTGTTGCTGATCTCACCATGCCATTAACGCCTCAAGCAATGGCAACCCGTGTCGTAACTAAAGTTGCACCTCAAGTCAGTGGACAAATCACCCACGTATATGTGAAAAACAACCAAGCTATCCATCAAGGAGATCTCCTATTTGAAATTAACCCAGCGTTTTATCAGCTTGCGGTTGAACAAGCTCAATTAAACCTTAAACAAGTTATCCAAAATAATGAGCAGCTTGACGCATCCATTGCTGCTGCCGAAGCGGATCTAAAAGCCAGTGGTATTCTTGCAAACCAAAAAAACCGTGAAGCAGAACGATTAAATGCGCTTTTCTCACGCCATGGTACTTCTCAAAAGTTACGCGATGACGCTCATAGCTCCGCCGTGGCGGCTAAAGCGAATGTTGCTGCTGCGAAGGCGCGTTTGAAAGAGTTACAAGTGAGTCGTGGTGAAATCGACGATAGTAATGTCAGTATTCGTGTAGCTCAAAATCAATTAGAAAAAGCCAAGCTCAATCTTTCTTATACACAAGTGATTTCAGATCACGATGGTGTGATAACGAACTTACAGTTGAAAGCCGGTACCTATGCCAGTGCGGGTAGCCCATTGATTGCGCTAGTTTCAGATAACGTTGATGTTATCGCAGATTTTCGCGAAAAAAGTCTGCGTCACTTTTCAATCGATAGTCACGCCTTGATCGCGTTCGACAGCAAACCTGGACATGTCTTTAACGCACAAGTGAGTACTCTGGATGCGGGGGTCAGTGCGGGTCAATTTGCAGCCGACGGTAGTCTTGCAACACCAACAGACTCTAATCGCTGGGTGCGGGATGCACAACGAATGCGTGTGCATTTAGACATCGACAATGAACTCGTTAAGCAACTTCCATCTGGAGCCCGAGCTACGGTTCAATTGATCCCTAACAATGCGGTATTCGCATGGCTTGCGAAAGTACAGATTCGTTTCCTCAGTGTTTTACACTACGTTTACTGATCAGGAGGTGGCATGAAATTATGGGATCACCCGTTATCTGGAAATGATTTTCGACAATGCCTACGTATTGCCACTGGTGCTACTTTAGGTTTTACCATCAGCAAACTGTTTGGTTGGGATAACGGCGTATTTTTTACCGTTACACCAATGTTGCTATTGGGTATGGTACCTGTGATGAGCGCACACGCTGCGCGTCAATTGTTTGCATCTGCCATCGTTTGTGGGCTGGAAGTTGGTATTATTGGTGGGTTATTAATCAGTCATCCCGGCATGATGACCATGGTGGCTTTTGTACTATTTCTGATAAAGTTTGCCTGCATGTCAAAAGGCAGCTTATTTTTGTTTGGTGCAAACAGCATCATCAGTTTGAGCATTATGCTGCACTTTGCCAGTTACCCAAGCATCGATTTAAACAACCTTATTTTTACCAACTTACTTGCCTGCGTGCTGTCCGTCATCATTGCTTATTTAATGATGTTTGTAATTCCAGATGTGGAATCCCGTCAGCCACCGCCGAGGCCAACCGAAGCGAAGAAAAGCCACCGCATGCGCCACGAAGCCTTAATGGGCGCCAGTATCGCTACGCTTTCGTTTATTGTGTTCCAAGTTTTTGATCTGCAGGATTCAATGTCAGCACAGGTCACGACGATATTGCTGCTTTTTCCAATGAACTGGAATGGGGCATTGGGTTATGCTCGCAAGCGTGCGATGGGGACATTGTTTGGTGTGACTTTTGGCTTAGCTAGTCAAATTCTTTTGTATGACTGGTCAGATTTACTGTTATTTGTGGTTCCACTTTTGTGGATAGGGGCAATGATTTTTGGCTACATGCATGTGAAGGAGTCGAGTGGTTCAGGAACAGGGTTTGGTGGGCTGACAACCATCGGCATTTTATTCGGCCAGTACCTCACGCCTGGCGGTGACCTTATCTATAGTGCCTTGTATCGTATCAGTAGTATCTTGTTTGCTATTGTCGTGACGTTATTGATTACTTATTGTATTCATCGCTTGTTGAACTGCTTTCCTGCGACTCGATTTAGCCATGAAACCGCTTAATTTATCTCAATATCTCATACTCTGCCTACCCTCTGTCGGGGCGTAATTTAACCTTCCTCACTGACACGTGACCTAACCATTCGTGCGACTGGTCTTAAGTTTTATGGCGGGAAAGTAAACAAACGATACAAATGGAAGTGTAGCGTCTGGTGAAAGCGGCATATATCAGTCGATACAAGCACTCATTCAATAATCGTGACAGAGCTGAGCTATCAAAGGTCATCGATGCAGAAGTGCTCATCACTGATTTATGTAAACATATCTAAGTATCATTGAGGAGTATCACTCCTTTAAAGAGGTTTATTTGAATAATCTAATCGTATTTACCGGTGGCCCGGGATCAGGTAAAACCTCGGTGATCGATGCGTTGAAAAGTCACGGCTATCGCTGCGCACCAGAAGTCGGCCGTAAAGTGATTCAACACCAAGTTGAGCAACAAGGTAGCGCCTTGCCATGGTTAGATAAAGTGGCCTTTCGTGACGAGATGGTGCGAGAAGAGTTAGCCAATTATCAAACGTTCGAATCGAGTGAACAGCTTGTCTTCTTTGATAGAAGCATCGTGGATTCATACGGTTACAGCTTGTTAGAAACGTTGTCTTTTCCTCAATCCTTGCTGAATAGCTGTAATGAGCTCGCATACAACAGCAAGGTATTTATCTTCCCGCCTTGGGATTCGATTTTCATCAATGACCAAGAGCGCAAGCAAGATTTCGATGAAGCGATCGCCACTTACGAAAAGATGGTGGCAGCCTATACCCAGTTTGGTTATCAGCTGGTGGAAGTGCCTAAATTATCTGTTGAGGAGCGAGTCGAGTTTATCTTAACTTCAATCAACTCAGGCGAGTGAGTTGCGGCAAAACAACAATGAAAAAAGCCCCACAATATCGACTCGAACGAGTGAATACTGCGGGGCTTTTCTATTCAGATTCAATTTTGATTTAGCTGCGACAAGATTGGCTTCGGTAACGTTTAGTCACCGAGAGGCTGTCGGTCGCCACCACCTCGGTAGGAGTCTAAAGCAACCTTCAAGCGGCGCAGTTTATCGCGCGAGCGGTTCTTGTGATTGACTGCCATGCCCATTGAAAGCACATCCACTAACGCCAACATGGCGTAGCGAGAAGCCGACGGTTTGTAGATGAAATCAGTTTCCATATGCTTGATGGGTAGCAAGATATCGGCAATCTTTGCCAGCGGTGTATCTTGTGGGGTAATTGCGATGATCTTAAGCCCGTATTGCTTAGCCAGCTCTGCGGTTTCAGTGATCACGGGTGTAAAACCGGTCGCTGAGATCATCACCATCACATCATTGGCATCTGCTGTCGCAGCAACCATGCGTGACATCAAACCATCGTTGTACGACACCACGGGATAGCCCAAACGAAACAGTCGATGTTGCAGCTCTTGAGAAGCGATGGTCGAGCCACCACCCATGCCGATAGCAATGATCTGTCTGGCGTTATGCAGCCAACTGACTGCGGTTTCAACGTCTTGCTCTTTGAACAAAGTGCGGTTGATGTCTAGGCTCTGCTTGATCGATTCGTAGATACCTTGATAGCCAGTTTGGTTTACCGGCTCGAGAATAAAGCGCTGGCCAACCGTTAGGGTTTGAGCTAGCTTGATCTTCATATCACGTACGTTGTTACAGCCAATCGCCTTAGCAAAACGAGTAATAGTAGCTTCACTGACTTGCGCGTTTTCTGCGAGTTCTGTAATGCTGGCTTTAGCGGCAAAATCAATGTCGTCCATGATCAGCTTAGCGACTTTTTTCTCTGCATCACGAAGAGCGGGAAAACGCTCGGTTATCTGTGAAATGATATCTACTTCTAAACTCAAGAATCCTGATCCTTTGTTGATGGGGCTAAGCCTTAGCCCCGTTAGTATATCTGAATGCTTCGCTGATTCTAGTTTATTGAAAAATCGAGCTAGAAGCAGGTCTCTACCCAGTTTGTTACCTGATGGTCGTCATCGCTGATAGCAATGTAACGCCACTTATCGAAAGTCAAACACGGGTGTGACGTTGAGAATGCAATCATGTCGCCCACTTCAATCTCGGAAGAACCGTCCGTTTCAACAAAGGTATGTTGATCCATCACGGCGGTAGCAGTCAGCCCTTTCACAGAGATAGCTTCGCCATTGCGATAGCCGCGCTCAGCAATTGGTAAGCCTGCATCGAACGCCACATCACGCTTGCCTAGCCCAACCACTAATTTGGTAGGCTCCGGACTAGAGATAACATACGCCCACACCTCAAGTGCTGATTCTAAATCCCCACCCAGTTCACACGCGTAACCTTGGTTTACTTGCGCACGTTGCAGCACCTTACTTTGAGCATCTAGGTAGATACCGGTATCGTGAATCGCGTAACAGCCCGGGCGGATGATCGCCAAGTAATCGGTTAGGTTCGCTAAACATTCTGCAACCACGTCATACCAAGCAGAGCCCGCACCCGTGATGATAGGTTGCCCTACAATTAGGCCATCTGATGCGAGGCTTTCGACCGAAGTCAGCGCCTGTTTCAAGAAGATGCGAATGTCTTGTTCTGCGTTGTCACCGTGAATCACACCTTCATACACCTCAATACCTGCCAGCGAAAGGGCTGGTGTGTCTTGGATGGTTTGAGCCAGTTCTAAAACTTCTTGTGGTGAACGACAACCACAACGACCGCCCGGTACACCAAATTCGATCAGTACTTTTAGCGTCTGCTTTGTATTAGCGAAATATTGGCTAAGTTGCTGCACGTTTACTGATGAATCCACACAACAGTAAAAGTCGACATCAAATTCACTGATCAGCTGTTCAACGATCGCCATGTTGGTTTTACCCACCAATTGGTTGGCCATGATGATTTTCTTCGCGCCAGCCATAGCGGCAATTTCTGCCTGTGCAGGCGTCGCTACTGTAATACCCCAAGCGCCATTTTCTAGCTGTTGACGGAAAAAAGCAGGGGTCATGGATGTTTTGCCATGTGGCGACAATTTAACCTGATGATGATCAGCGAATGATTGCATCCAATTCAGGTTATTGGTTAATGCCGATTGTTTGATAACTGCAACCGGAAGTGAAACATCTTCATCAACCAGTCGATAAATACCGTTCTCAGATTGTGATATTGCTCTCCCTTTTTGGCCTTTTTCAGTCAAGACAAAACTATCGTTTTGATACTTTATAACATCTTTTTGTTCCGAGTTATGTTTCATTGCTGATTCCTAACATGATTTAAGTTGTTGTTATTTAATGTTTAAATATATCCACAATCCGCTTTGTGGTAGAAACTATCACACAAATTAAAATATTATGTGTGTTTTGTCACTGAAAATAATCGGCTGGATTCTTAATATAGTTCCATCAACACAGTGGATTGAGAGAGTGAAAAATGTTGTTCGATACGATAATCAAAAATGTAGAGGTGTTTGATGGCACCGGCGAACAATCGTTTTGTGCCGATGTAGCAATCCTTGATGGAAAAATCGCCGAAATTGGTCAAATCGATCACGAAGATTGTGGTCAGTTGGTCGAGGGAGCAGGCTTAGCATTGGCTCCTGGATTTATCGATGTACATACACATGATGATACCAACGTAATTCGTTACCCAGACTGCCTACCTAAGATCAGCCAAGGTGTGACAACCGTGATTGTTGGCAACTGTGGCATCAGCGCATCGCCAACGGTTTTGGCTGGTGATCCACCTGACCCAATGAATCTGTTAGGCGCGCAGGCTGATTTTAAATACCCAACTTTTGCGGCGTATGCACAAGCGGTAGAGCAAGCTCAACCCGCAGTAAACGTAGCAGCGTTAGTTGGCCACACCACACTGCGTAACCAAGTGATGGACGACCTGCAACGCACCGCAAGCGAAGACGAAATCGCAGCGATGCAAAGCAACCTTGATTTGGCGATGGCGCAAGGTGCATTAGGTTTGAGTTCAGGTCTGGCTTACGCAAGTGCGAAACAAGCGAATGCCAACGAAGTGATGCAGTTAGCAAAGGTACTGTCTAGCCACGGCGGCATCTATACCACGCATATGCGTACCGAATTTGAAGAGATCTTAAGCGCGATGGAAGAGGCGTTTGAGACAGGACAATACGCGAAAGTGCCAGTTGTCATCTCTCACCTTAAATGTGCAGGTGCGGGCAACTGGGGCAGAACCGTTGAAGTACTTGATTTGATGGACAAGGTTTCTGAGCACCAAGATGTGTCTTGTGACTGCTACCCATATTCAGCGAGCTCTTCAACACTGGATTTGAAACAGGTGACGGATGATTTCGACATCTTCATCACTTGGTCTGAAGCAAAGCCAGAACATGCAGGAAAAACGCTTAAGCAGATTGCTGATCAAATGAATCTACCTCTGATGGATGCGGCGAAAGCACTTCAACCAGCAGGTGCGGTTTATCACTGTATGGATGAGAACGACGTAAAGCGCGTATTGAAATACAAGCTGACCATGGTCGGTTCTGATGGTTTACCAAATGACCCGCATCCACACCCAAGACTGTGGGGCACCTTCCCGAAAGTATTGGGTCACTACTGCAGAGATGAAAAACTGTTCTCGTTGCCAGAAGCGATTCACAAAATGACCGGAATGTCGGCTCAGCGTTACAACTTAGCGGGCCGAGGCGAAGTTCGCTGCGGTGCCTTTGCCGATTTAGTTTTATTTGATCCAAAGAATATTAAAGACACAGCAACATTTGAAAATCCTATTTCAGTTGCTGAGGGAATAGAAAGCGTATTTGTAAATGGTGAGTTAGCTTACCAGCAAGGAAAAGTGAAAAATAATCGTTCAGGCGTTTTTATTTACCGAAACTAGATTTTAATTATCAAATTAAATTTACGGTAAATATAAAAACGACGAATTAATTTAAATATATTGGAACAGAGCCAATATTATCTATAAAGAAGTGGAGTTAAAAAATGACTATTAAACGTTACGGTGTTGAAGGCGGTACAGGTACAGGCGGACAACATTTACCATTTGCACGCGCAACTGAAGCGGGTGGTTTCCTGTACGTTTCTGGCCAGACACCGATGACAGATGGTGAAGTGGTTGAGGGTGGCATTGTTGACCAGTCTCGCCTAGCGATCCAAAACTGTGTCGATATCATGACTGAAGCGGGCTACGGCCTTGAAGACGTAATGCACGTAAAGGTTGTGCTAACGGATTCTCGTTACTTCCAATCTTTTAATAAGGTATTCAAAGAGTTCTTCGGTGCTAACCCACCGGCACGTATCTGCATGGTCTGTGACTTAGTGGTAGACGTGAAAGTTGAAGTAGATGTGACTTGCTACCGCGCTGATCGCGTTTAGTTATAACCTAATCACAATAACCTACTTAGAGAGTATTAGGGGGTAAGCATCCCTGTTATTATCCTTTAATACTCTCACCCTACATTTATAAAAATTACTTTAATTAAAAAATATACTAAACCAATAAAGTAATTATATGAAATATAAAATGAATGAATCATAAATAAAGTTCAGGAATGAACTTAATATTTCACTGAGAGGTGTCAAATGAACAGCACACTTTTTCTTACAGGCTTCGGCGTGTACGTATTATTTTTAATTTGGTTAGGCTGGTTTGTCTCGCGTAATCAAAAATCTGGCGAAGATTTCTTATTAGGCGGCCGTGGCCTGCCATTATTCTTAGTACTGGGTACAACCGTCGCGACGATGGTCGGCACGGGTTCAAGTATGGGCGCGGTTGGCTTCGGTTACGCGAATGGTTGGGCTGGTGCTCTGTACGGAATTGGCGGTGCTGTGGGTATCCTATTGCTTGCACTTTGGTTTGCTCCGGTTCGTAAATTGAACTTCATGACCATGAGTGAAGAGCTAGCTTACTACGTAGGTGCTAACCGAATCGTGAAAAACGTAGTTGGTCTGCTTATCTTTATCGCGTCAATCGGTTGGTTAGGTGCGCACATTCTAGGTGGCGGCATGTACCTAGCGTGGATTGCTGACATCGACCTGAACCTTGCGAAAATCATTATTGCGGCGGCATTCACTATCTACGTTGTTATCGGTGGTTACACTGCGGTTGTATGGACCGATACGATCCAAGCTATCATCCTTTTTGCTGGCTTCATCTTGATGGCGGTTATGTCTGTGGATCACATCGGTGGCATGGATAACCTTTACGCTGCGATGGACCCTGCTGCTACGAGCTTTTTAGCAATCGATAAACTGGGCATTCTGCCTGCTGTTTCTTTGTCTGTGGTTATCGGTGTTGGTGTACTGGCGACGCCTTCATTCCGCCAACGCATCTACTCTGGTAAAGATGTTTCAACTATCCGTCGCTCATTTGTGGCATCGGGTGTGTTGTATCTTTTCTTCTCAATTATCCCTGCAATCATTGGTATGGCTGCTCACGCCATCGACCCATCATTGGATAACCCGAACTACTCGTTCCCTTACGTAGCAGCAACGGTTCTTCCAGTTGGCGTAGGTATGATTGTTCTTATCGCGGGCCTATCTGCAACCATGTCGAGCGCAAGCTCAGATGCGATTGCTGGCGTGTCTATCCTACTGCGTGACGTTTACGTGATGTTCACAGGCCGCGTGCCAAACAAAGAATCAATGGTGAACTACTCTCGCTTGGCACTGATTGTGGTGATTGGTTTTGCACTGCTGTTCGCGCTTACGTCTAACGACATCATTGGTTACATCACTAAGATGATTTCAACCGTAATGTCGGGCATGTTTGTGTGCGGTATGTTGGGTAAATTCTGGAAACGCTACAACTGGCAAGGTGCGCTTGCTACGCTAGCGGGTGCTTCTGTGGCTTCATTCGTAGTGATGCTAAACGCTGATTATACGGCTTTCTGGGGTAATCCTGTGATTCCTTCATGTCTGTTTGCTCTAGCAGCAGGTGTGGCTGTGAGTCTATGTACTCCGGCTAACCAAGTAACACCAGAAATGGCGAAAGCGATTCTTGATGACGAGCGTGCTCTGATGGAGATGGAAATGTCTGAGACTGGCGTACTTGAAGAAGAAGCGGCACCTCAACGCCCTGCAAATCAAACAAGCTAAACCTAGTCTCCACAACTGGTTTGCTTAATTCAGGCCCTGCTTAACGGTAGGGCCTTTTCTAAAGTCAATTATCTCTATTTTTAGGAACGGCTATGTCGGCATCTTCTCTGTTCAATATTGCTTTCTTCGGCGAATGTATGGTCGAAATCAGCGGCTCTCCATTAACCAAAAAATTTGGCGGCGACACGCTCAATACCGCGCTTTACCTTTCTCGTTTAACCCAACATCAAAACTTGTCCGTTCATTACGCGACGGGTTTAGGTAGCGATGAACTGTCTCAAAATATGATTGATAGCTGGCAGTTAGAGGGTATTCAAACCAATTTCGTTGAACGTATCCCAAACAAGTTGCCCGGCTTGTACATTGTAGAAACCGACGAAACGGGTGAGCGACATTTCCACTACTGGCGCAACGACGCGGCAGTAAAATCTTACTTTCAAATCGATAATTTAAATAAGCAAGCCGACAACCTAAACAAGCTTGAAATCGCCCTGACAGAGAAACAAGTCGATGCGATTTACATCAGCGGTATTAGTATCGCGATCTTGGATGATGCCTCTCGTGAGCGTTTATTCAAAGTCATTAGCGTGTTCTCAAACCAAGGCGGTAAGTTGATTTTCGATAACAACTATCGCCCACAGCTTTGGAGCACCGAGCAAGCTCAACACTGGTACGCTAAGTTACTGCCATTGGTAGACATCGCACTGATTACCGAAGACGACGACCTGCTTGTGTGGGGCAACTCAGAAAGCGTTCAACAACGCTGCCTTCGCTTGGGTTGCCAAGAGAGCGTCATCAAACGTGGCTGCGAGCCATGCAAAATTGTTCAAGTTGAACAAGGCAATGTCGTTGAGAGTTATGTGTCAGCGACTCGTGTTTCTAATGTGGTTGATACCTGCGCGGCGGGCGATTCATTTGCCGCGGGTTATTTGGCGGCGCGCCTTACTGGCGAGAGCGCCACCGACGCCGCTGAACTTGGCCACCAACTGGCTTCCACTGTTATCCAATACTCTGGCGCGATCATCCCCGTGAGCGCTATGAGCCAACTGATTAAAAAATAAAAAGCGGAATTATTATGTCTCAAGAAATGATCAACACACTTAAGCAATTCAAAGTTATTCCTGTAATCCAAATCAACAAGGTTGAACACGCGATTCCACTGGCAAAAGTTCTAGTAGAAAATGGCTTGCCCGTTGCTGAAGTGACATTCCGCACTGAAGCGGCAGCGGACGCGATTCGTGCGATGCGCGATGCGTATCCAGAGATGTGTATCGGTGCTGGCACAGTATTGACGCCAGCGCAGATTGACCTAGCGAAAGAGTCGGGCAGCGAATTCATCGTAGCTCCGGGCCTGAACCCAAACACCGTAAAACGTTGCCAAGAAATCGGCATGCCAATCGTTCCGGGCGTAAACAACCCAAGCCAAGTAGAGCAAGCGCTAGAGCTTGGTCTTAACTTCTTGAAGTTCTTCCCAGCGGAAGCGTCTGGCGGCATCAACATGGTGAAGTCTCTGCTAGCGCCATACGTTGATGTGTCACTAATGCCAACAGGCGGTATCGGCAAACACAACGTCAATGACTACCTAGCCGTGGAACGCGTGGTGTGCTGTGGTGGTACTTGGATGGTGTCGCCAAAGATGATCGAGAACGAACAGTGGGACGAGATCGCGGAGTTAGTTCGAGAAGCGGTCGCTCTTGTGAACTAACGAGAAGCGTTTGGAATAAAGATAAACAACAGCAGTGGTTGATGGTTCTGTTTTGTGAATTACCTCCGATAAACAAAACAGAACCATATTTATATAGGAAAACTAATAATGAAAAAAACTATATTATCCCTATTGATTTCAGGTTCAGTAGTGTCCCCAATGGCGTTAGCAATGGCTCCAAATACCGATCTAAATTTAATGCCGTACCCACAAACGGTCGAGCTGAAAGCTGGGCAAGTTAAGGTCGACGGTAACTTCAAGGTTTACATCAAAGGCTTTAATTCTGATCGCGTTGAGTACACGGCGAAACGCTTTATTGATCGCCTTGAGCGTCAGACGGGTGTGCCGATTCTAAATTGGCAGGTTGGTAGTGCAGACGAAGCGAACCTGATCATTGATATCGACGCGGCGCCAAAGTCTGAAGTACAGAACATCGACTCTGTAGAGTCCTACAAAATTACCACTCAGGGTGAACAAATCACGCTGAGCGCACCAAGCCCTTATGGCGCTATTCACGGCATCGAAACCCTTTTACAGCTCGTTGAAACCACGGCGAATGGCTACCATATTCCTGCCGTAACCATAGTTGATGAGCCTCGTTTCCGCTGGCGTGGTGTCTCTTACGATACGTCACGTCACTTCATTGAATTCGATGTGCTGATTCGTCAGTTAGATGCGATGGCGTCGGCGAAGATGAACGTGTTCCATTGGCACTTTTGGGACGACCAAGGTATCCGTATTCAAACGGAATCTTGGCCGCGTCTATGGTCTGAAACCGCCGATGGTAATTACTACACCAAAGACCAAGTTCGCTACCTAGTTGAATACGCCCGTAACCTCGGTATTCGTGTGATTCCTGAAGTTTCTCTTCCGGGTCACTCTTCTGCTGTAGCGCATGCTTACCCACGCTTGATGTCGGGTGGTGAAGGTCAAAGCTACGAACAAGAACGTGGCTGGGGCGTATTTGAGCCATTGATGGACCCACTTAACCCAGAGCTCTATGAAATGCTGGGCGACGTATTCGACGAAGTGACAGAACTATTCCCAGATGAGTACTTCCACATTGGTGGCGATGAGCCGAACTATGCGCAATGGAAAAACAGCGAAAAGCACCAAGAGTTCATTGAAGAGAACAATATCGATGGCGAGCGTGGTCTGCAGTCTTACCTCAATGTAAAAGTTGAGAAGATGCTGGAAGAGCGCGGTAAGAAGATGACGGGTTGGGATGAGATTTGGCATAAAGAACTGCCGACTTCAATCGTGATTCAAAGCTGGCAAGGGCACGACAGCATTGGTCGCGCGGCGAAAGAGGGCTACCCAGGTATTCTTTCTACGGGCTACTACCTAGATCAACCACAGCCGACGAGCTACCACTATCGCAATGACCCTATGCCAACGGGCATCACTGTTGACGATAAGCTGCACAGCGGCGAAAAGTTCGTGACGTATCAATGGGAGAAGCCACGTTCAAAAGGCGGCCCACGTAAGGGAACACTGGCTATTATTGAAGCTAAGGACGGCACTTTCCGCGCATTCAGTGATTACAACGGCAAGTCTCGCGAAGAGATCTTCATCCTTGATTATGTGCCGGGCAAAACCTTTGTTGGTCACTTCGATAACTTCATGTCGTACACCGAGTTCAACCTAAACCTCAATTCAAAGGGTTTTGCCGAAGGCAGTTACCAATTGGTCGGTAATGTGCGTTGGCCAACTACAGGTGAAGTGATTGCGAGCAGTGATGTTGAAGGTAGCGTGATTCCAGAGCCAAATGGCGGTTACCCTGCGGAATTAACCGACAAAGAAAAAGAACTGATCTTAGGCGGCGAGATCACCATGTGGCTAGAGAACAAAGACAGCCTCACTGTAGAAAACTACCTATGGCCGCGTAGTTATGCGATTGCAGAGCGTTTCTGGTCTGATGCAGAGCTGACTGACGAACGCAGCATGTACAAGCGCTTGAAGGCGATGGACATATGGTCTGAAGTGTCTGTGGGCTTACGTCACCATGCGGATGCTGACATGTTGTTAAAACGTATTGCGAAAGGGCAGGATATCCGCGATCTACGCGTGCTTGCCAAGTACACCGAGCCAGCACAGTACTACGCACGTAACTGGGAGAAGTGGAATTCTACTGAGCCTAAGGGCACTTTATACAGCCAATACGAGCGCTTAAACCGCTTCGTGGATGCACTGCCTGTGGAAAGCTACGCCGTGTATGAGATGCAAGACTTGGTCAATGAAGTGGCGACAGGCAATCAACAAGCGCTTGAGCAACTTACAGAGCATTATCAACAAGCAAAAGCGGCTGCACTCGTGGCTAAAAATGTCTTCGCTGGTAATGTGTCTTCGGTAGAGACTGTGGTTGTCGCAGAGAAAACGGCGGAAGTCGCAGACTTGGCGTTAACCTTGATTGCTAAAGCACAAGCGGGTGAAAAAGTTAGAGCATCAGATGCGAATGCCTACCAAGCGATACTGTCTGATTCTGCGAAAATCTACGACGAATCGATCATCGCGATTGTTCGCCCAACAGAGCTACTGTTAAAGCGTCTGACTGAATAGAGTGAATAACCTGCTAGTCGATTAGCTAACCGCTAAATAGATAAAAGCTGCATAGCTACTAATAAGTTACACGACAATAAGAGATTCAAAACGGCCCTCTGTGGGGAATAGTGATTAATTTGTCTCAATATTTTGGAGTCGTTACTAGATATTAAACTGAGACACGCCTTAAAGAGTAAAGAATATGAGTTTGTTTTATTCAACCTAGCATAAACAAATTAGCTGAAAGAATGAACAAAATGGCTGTCTATTCTTATATTTAAGGTAGGTTACATCCCCACAAATAATTTATGAGTAATATCTGGGCCTAATCTGAAAAAGGAATAGTCCCTATGTATAAGTACAAATTACCTGTCCTTGAAAAAGTCGGATTTGGCGCCGGAGATATGGCTGTCAATGTGGTGATTTCATCGATGATGTTAATCATTACATTCTTCTATACGGATATTTTTGGTATCAAACCCGAAGACTTAGCGATGTTATTCATTGTGGTCCGATTAATCGATGCGGTGACCGACCCGTTGATGGGCATGATTACCGATAAGTTTACCTCTCGCTGGGGTCGTTACCGTCAATACCTACTCTTTCTTGCGATTCCTTTTGGTGTCTCGGTCTACTTAGCTTTCAGCACACCAGACGGTGATTACAACACTAAACTGGTTTACGCTTACGCGACATATATCCTGATCACTGTCATGTTTACGGCAGTGACAATTCCATACATCTCTTTGATCAGTGTGATGACCGACGACCCGAAAGAACGCTTGTCTGCGAACGGTTACCGTTTGTTCTTCGCTAAGATCGCGGCTTTTCTTGTCACCATTATCGTTCCGCAGTTATCAACCGCTTGGGGTCAAGATAACATCCAATTGGGTTACCAATATTCGATGGGTTTGATGGGATTGATGGGTACGTTGCTGTTCTTGTTTTGTTTCGCGACCACCAAAGAGCGTATTGAACACGTGGTCGACAAAAAGTCATTCAAAGACCAAGTTAAATTGCTGATGAGAAACGACCAATGGTTAGTGCTGTGTGCGGTATGTGTGACAG
The DNA here is from genome assembly GCF_024347535.1 of Vibrio kanaloae. Lineage (NCBI taxonomy): Bacteria > Pseudomonadati > Pseudomonadota > Gammaproteobacteria > Vibrionales > Vibrionaceae > Vibrio > Vibrio kanaloae. The sequence goes on from NZ_AP025498.1 coordinate 440,536, forward strand.
GTACTATCGGCTACGTGATTCGTGGGTCAGTTGCAGCGTATTATGCCAAGTACTACCTCAGTGGTGACGCGGGTACTATCTCAGCCTTCCTTGCAACGGGTGTAGGTGCGGCGATTCTGGCGATGGTTGCGTCAACTTGGATCACTAAAAAGTACTGCAAAATTAAACTGTTCCGTTACAGCCAAGTATCGGTACTGTTATTAAGCTTGATGCTCTACGTATTTGTTGGTCGTGAAGATTTGGCTTTGGCTTTCGTGTTGTATTTCTTAGTTTCTTTCGTCGTAGATTTGCATGCACCTGTATTTTGGTCTGCGATTGCCGAAGCCGTAGACTACGGCGCATACAAAACAGGTCAACGTGTTTCTGGCCTAGCGTTTGGCGGTATCTCCTTTAGCCAAAAGCTAGGTATGGGTATCGGCGGTGCGGTGGTTGGTTGGCTACTTACCTATTTCAATTACGTGCCAAACGAAGCGCAATCAGACTACGCCCTTACCGGTATCGCACTGATGCTGACGGTTATCCCTGGCTTTTTCCACTTCCTAATGGGCTCACTAATGTCTAAATACAAAGTGACTGACAAGTACTACCAATCGATGACGGCCGCCAACATCCAAGGCGGAAAGAAAAACCTAAGTGAAGTTCAACCTTCAAAACCTCAAACAAGTTTCGAAAATTAAGGCGAGAGTATGACTGAATTCGTAAATCCTATTATAGAGCAGCGTGCTGATCCACACATCTTCAAACACTCGGACGGCTATTACTATTTTACCGCTTCGGTTCCGGAATATGATCGCATAGAGATTCGTCGAGCAAAGAGTATCTCTGAACTCGACACCACCAGCGAACTCGTCAACGCATGGTACAAACCAGATACGGGCCCATACAGTGACTTAATCTGGGCGCCAGAGCTTCACTTTATCGATAACGCTTGGTACGTCTACTTTGCTGCCGCGCCATCACGAGAAATCATCGATGGGCTGTTCCAGCACCGTATGTATGCGATTTCCAATTCGAATCCAAACCCGATCACATCAGAATGGACGTTCGAAGGGAAAGTCGATACTGGCATAGACACGTTCTGTTTAGATGCGACGTCTTTCACTCACAACGGAGTTAACTACTATGTTTGGGCGCAAAAAGACAACAACATCGGCGGTAACTCCAATATCTATATATCGGAGTTAGAAACACCGACTAAGCTACGTACCGCTCCCCGATGTTTGACCCTTCCAGAGTTTGAGTGGGAAAAAATTGGTTTTTGGGTCAATGAAGGACCGTCGGTTATCCACCGTCACGGAAAATTCTGGATGACTTACTCTGCCAGCGCGACCGACGAAAATTACTGTATGGGTCTGCTGTACGCGGATGAAAACAGTGACTTGCTTGACCCAAAAAGCTGGGTGAAATCGAAGCAGCCAGTGTTTAAAACTAACTGGGAGAAAAAGATCTACGGGCCTGGCCACAACAGTTTTACGGTCGATGAACAAGGCCATGATCTGTTGGTGTATCACGCACGTGCTTACACCGAAATTGAAGGTGACCCGCTTTGGGACCCGAATCGCCACACACGCATTAAACGCCTCATTTGGAAAGACGGCTTTCCCATCTTCGGTGAAGCGATTTAATCCAGTTACCTCAGTACCTGCAACTTGCAGGTACTGAGTTTTTGCAAGGAGTATCTATGCCTAACAGCATCATCCCACCCAGCTCGATCAAGGCTGCTATCGAGAGCGATCTTTTTACCGATGACAAGCCGGCCAAGGTTCATACCTTACGTAACCACCACGGCATGACAGCTACTTTCATGGATATTGGTGCAACATGGTTGAGCTGCCAAGTTCCAACGCCTTTTGGTCAGCGTGAAGTGTTGCTCGGCATGACATCAATGCACGATTACCAGTCTCACTCGGCGTTTTTAGGTGCGACCATAGGCCGTTTTGCCAACCGTATTGCCAAAGGGCAATTCAACTTAAACGGACAGGTTTATTCCATTACCCGTAATGATAATGGCAATAGCTTACACGGTGGTATTGAGGGTTTTGATAAGCGCCGCTGGTTGGTGAAAGACAAAAGTGATTTACACATTACTTACTGTTTGATGTCTCCCGACGGTGACCAAGGTTTCCCGGGAAACCTTTCCGCTGAAGTCGCGTATACGTTGACGGAAAACAACCAGCTGTGTATCGAATATTCGGCTATTTGCGACAAAGATTGCCCAGTCAACCTAACTAACCACGCCTACTTTAATTTAGACGGTGCGGAATCTGGCAAAACCATTCTCGATCATGAATTGCAACTGCGTGCCAACGAATATCTGCCCACTGATGATAAGCTCATTCCGACGGGTGAACTGAAAGCGGTGCAAGGGACCAATTTTGATTTTAGTACAGCTCAGAGAATCGGAGCCCGTTTACAACAAGATGAAGACCAAAAGTTGGCCAAAGGTTATGACCACGCTTTTACTTTGCCTGAAGAATTGACTGACGGTGTGAGTACTATCGCTCGCCTAACCAGTTCCGATAAACAGGTGGTGATGTCTGTGTTTACCGACAAACCAGCGATTCAATTCTACAGCGGGAACTTCTTGTCAGGAACGCCATCTCGTACTGGGGAGTATCAAAACTATCAAGGGCTTGCGCTTGAGACTCAGTTCCTACCTGACTGTCCAAACCATCCAACATGGCCGGAAGCGAACAAACGTTTTATTACCAAAAAGTCATTCTATCAGCATCAAACCAGTTATCAGTTTATGACCCATCATAGCCAGTGATCACAAACGATTTGGGCTGGTAGGGTTCCAGCCCAACATGGTGCTTACATCACTTTCTCACAATAAAGCTTCGGGCTTAAACCCACTTTATTCTTGAACCCGCGAGAAAAGTAGAGTGGTTCAGAGTGGGCCTTGACTTTCAACTGCTTGTGTTCAACTGCCTGCATTCATGATTACTTTCAACGGAGCGTACCGGTTATTCCTGACTATTTACATTGTGCAGCGTTAGGATGAAAGTCATGCCTTGGTCTGGGTTGTTTTTCGCTATCAAAGTACCTTGCATATCACGCACGTTGTTGGCGGTGATTGCCAACCCGAGCCCCAAACCTTCGCCCATCTTTTTATTGGTATGGAAGGGTTCGAAGATAGTTTCGAGTTGGTCTTCTGAGACGCCGCAGCCATTGTCTTGAACCTTGATCACCACGCGTTGTTGTTCGGTGTGTGCGCTGACAATAATGGTGGCAGGCGTTTGATGGTTTGTGGCGTCAACGGCGTTTCTGATCAGGTTACCCAGCACTTGGCGAAGTCGTGCCTCTTCTCCCATCACCATCGAAATATTGGACGCGATACGTACTCGCATATCAATGTTTTTTAACTCGGCTTGGTGAATTCTTAGGGTTTCTTGTAGCGCCTCTGTGAGAGAAACTGGGTAGGGGCTTTCCAGCCTTTTAAAGGCAAACGACTTCAACTGACTGGTCATGTTAGCCATTCGGTCGATGAGGCTCATTACTAAGTCCATGTTCGCTTTCAACAGTTTGGTCTCGCCTCTTTCCATCAGTAATTGATTGCTAGAAAGCAGAGTTTTTAGGCCGGTAAGCGGCTGATTAAGCTCATGAGTGATCGCACTCGACATGCGACCTAACGCTGCGAGCTTGCTTGATTCAACTAGCTCTTGCTGTGCATCTTTTAGATCTTGTGTTCGCTCTTCAACCCGCAGTTTTAGCGTTTTATTGGCGTTTTGCACCGCAATTTCCGCTTTCTTGCGTTTACTTATATCGATCACCGTACACAGGTAATAAGTAGTGTCATGCCAAGGGAAAGCGCTAATAGAGAACAACACAGGAAAGTAGCTACCATCACTGCGTCTTGCCATGGTTTCGACACTGGTGATCTCGGCCAGTTCTTGGTGTTGTTCTAAATTTTTGAGCAGTTGAAGTGTGGTTGAATTTGGATTGCCCGCCTCAAAAAGTTGCCACGCTTTGATGTTGCTGATCATTGAGTCGGACAGGGAAAAGTATTTCTTTGCCATCAGGTTGATATCGTGGATATGGCCGTATTTATCGATCAGTATTAACCCAACATGCGTCTTATTGATCATCCTAGACAGTCGTTTCTCCGACTCTTCGATGAGCTTTTGGATTCGCAAATTGCTGAGCTTTTTCTGTCGTCTTTGATAGAGGATAACCAACAATAACAGAACGAAAAGGCAGGCCACCGCCACGCTCCAACTTATCCAGTTAGTGGTTTGGTTGAGGCTAGTTAATGGGGTCAAATAGGTTAATCGCCAATTTAGATCGTCCAATTTGATCGATTGAATCAGGTAGTCCTTACCTTGTAGTTGCCATACTTGAATATGGGTTTGATCGTACAACTCGCGTTTTGTGGCTCTAGGCTGAGAATTGAAGGTGTCGTTGAACCAATCGGCACTCAATCGGTTATCACTAGAGAGGAAGAACTGATCTCGAGGGTTTTGAAACAGTATAGCTTCACCATCGGCAAACCATTGATCGATAAGAAGCGATAAGTCGATTTGTACCGCAACAATACCCACCACATCGGATGCTCGATAAACCGGTGCCGCAATGAAGTAATCGGGTGTCACGCCTTTATTTTTGGTGACCACTGAGATAGCGCCACCTTGCTGGTGGATCTTAGACACAATCGTATTGGCGTTCTTTTTACTCAGCTTGCTCCTTTCGACACTGGAAACCAACAACTCACCTTCAGCAGAAAGTAGATACCACCCCTTGGTGTTGGCCGCTTTGTCTAATTGAATTAGTTGTTTTTTAATGTGTTTTTGGAGGCGACTTTCTCCATCAATAAAACGAACGCTGGTTTCATCGTTCGTGACCAGATAAGGCAAATAGTAAAAACGTTTGAGTGTGCGTCTTGCTTCAGCAATGTACCCAAGAAAGCGTTGTTCTGCATAACGCTGAGCTTGCTCAAGCTTCCACTGGCTTATCCCATTTTTAGTGGCTAGCTGAACCAAACCAATTAACAAACAGGCGAACACGAACAGCCAATATCGATTATTTTTAACCATTCTTGATTAAATCCTTTTAATTAGTTAGCTGTCTGTGTCTTTAAATGAGTGAGTGCGAAGCTTCACGGTTTTATGACTTGGAAGATGAAGTGTGGGACAAATTGAAGCTAACAAACATTACAAAACGGTTAAAGGAGTGTTATCCAAAGTGGGAGCTAGCTCCTTTTAGTCTGCGGTGTTTTTACATACCGTGGGCGACATTATTCAGATGTAAGCAGCGGAACAAAATTATGCAGCGTATTGCTTTGATTGAAGATGATGCGATAGTGCGTCAAGCAACTAGCCAATGGCTACAGTTGGCGGGTTTTGATGTCACCGCATTTGAGATTGGACAAGATGCATTAAACGCAATAGAGCTTGGTGATTTCCAAACCATCATTAGTGATGTGCGCTTGCCTGATATTGATGGGGTTGAGCTATTAGGACGGTTCAAAAAGCTTGTGCCAGACGTGCCAGTTATCTTGATTACAGGTCACGGTGATGTCGATATGGCGGTTAAGGCTTTACAGCAAGGTGCCTATGACTTCATTGAGAAGCCGTTTGATCCAGAACGCCTCTCTCAAACGGTCTCTGAAGCGGTAGATAAATTCCAAAGTGGCCAAGACAGGATCAGTCGCCAAAGCTATTTAGATAATTTGAAGGGCATTGAACAGGTTCTGATTGGTCGCAGTAAAGTGATGTGTGGGTTGAGAGAGCAAATACACAAGGTAGCCTCGATTGATACCAACGTGATTATTTATGGTGAAACTGGTTGTGGTAAGGAATTGGTTGCTTCTTGTTTACATGAATTTAGTCAGCGAAAACCTCATCCTTTTGTGCCACTAAACTGTGGCGCGATTCCAGAAAACCTATTTGAAAGTGAGCTGTTTGGCCATGAAGCCGGTGCGTTTACTGGAGCCGCCAAACGACGTATTGGTAAGCTAGAGTTTGCCGACAAGGGGACGGTGTTTCTTGATGAAATAGAGAGTATGCCGCTATCTATGCAGGTCAAAGTACTGCGGACCTTGCAAGATAATGTCGTTGAGCGTGTTGGTGGTAATCAGCAACAACATGTTGACTTGCGTGTGGTATCTGCTTCGAAAAGCGATTTACTCAATCACCCCGACTTTCGCCAAGATCTTTTCTACCGTTTGAATGTCGCGCAGCTGCATTTACCGCCGCTCAGTGAGCGAGAAGAAGATGCTCTTATTCTTTTCGAACATTTCACCCAGGAAGCCAATACTGAAACACGAATTGCTAGTGAGGCTGATCGCTATGCTTTGTTGTCGTACTCGTGGCCAGGTAATGTGCGTGAGCTGCGCAATGTCGCGATTCGTTTTGCATTGGATGAAAGTCTGACAGTCGGTGATATTTTGGCGTATCGTCCTAACTCTGTTACGGAGTCCACCACTGCGGGTATCCCTTTGGCTGTCCAGGTTCAGAGCTTTGAGCGAAAAGTTATTCACGATGCGTTAGTGCGTTATCAAGGGCGTATCAATGATGTGATGCAAGACCTAGATTTACCACGCAGAACACTAAACCAAAAAATGGTCCGTTATGCATTGAACCGAAGTGACTATGTCGACTCTTAGTGAACCGTTTAACTGTCGTTATTAATGATGACTGATGAGCAAGAAATGGCTCATTGTTTATTTATCAATTTATTAACATTGATCACGCAAATGTAACGCAGTGTGATGTAACCCCTTTATGAGGGTGTTAATTACGGCTTTGGATAAGCAAAAAACAGCTCATGTAATCGCTGTCAAATAAGCAATATTTTGCCTATTCCAAATGGTTTTTTTATGTAATGTAAACCATATCAATAACTTACCTTGTTGGCATTGTGCTTGCTATCTAGCTTTTGTTGTTAACAAAAATATAACGTGAATAACTCTACATGGAGAGTAACAATGAAATACAACAAGTTAGTTAAAACTTTAGCGATCGCAATGGCCTCTATTGGCCTTATCGGCAACGCTTCAGCACAAGAAGAGCGCAGCTACATTTTAGCGACGGCCTCAACGGGTGGGACTTACTATCCGGTTGGTGTGGCCTTAGCAACTTTGAGTAAAGTTAAGCTTGCGCCTAAGCAGCACTTTTCTTTGGCGGCTATCAGCTCTGCTGGATCCGGTGAGAACGTAAAGTTGTTAAATGAGAACGAAGCTCAGTTTGCCATTTTACAAGGTTTGTATGGCGCGTGGGCGTGGCAAGGGCTTGGTCCATATGAGAAGTCAGGCAGTCAAAAGCAACTGCGTTCAGTCTCTATGCTATGGCAAAATGTTGAGCATTTCATTGTTCGTTCTGATCTGACAGAAACGGGCACCATGACTGATTTGAAGAACTTGAATGGTAAAAAGTTTTCTATTGGTAAGAAAAACTCAGGAACAGAGAATTCAGGTCGTCAAATTATGCGAGGCCTTTCCATAGACCCAGAACAATTTAAACTCGCCTTTATGGGTTATGGTGGCAGTGCGAGCGCATTACAAAATGGCACTATTGATGGCATGAATACGCCAGCTGGTGTACCAGTCGGGGCGGTTACTCAAGCATTTGCGGCCTTAGGTGAAGACATTCAAATCTTGTCGTTTACCGATGCGCAAATCAAACAAGCGAACGGCGATTACAATATCTGGACAAAATATGAGATCCCAGCAAACACTTATCCAGGTGTCGATCAGCCGATTACCACTATCGCACAACCTAACTTTCTAGCGGTTCGTGAAGACATCTCTGAAGAGGATGTGTATCAGCTCACCAAAGCTATCTATGAAAACCTACCTTTCTTACAAGGTATCCACAAAGCAACCAAAGCAATGGCACTTGAGAAAGGGATCGCAGGCCTTCCTGTTCCGCTTCACCCAGGCGCTGCACGTTACTACCAAGAAGTGGGCATCGAGATCCCTTCTGAGTTGATCGTCAACTAGCTTACCTGTTGTCAGGTAACTATTGGCTTATGAGCCATTGGTTTATGAACTATTGCTCTATGAACTAACGGTTTGCCATCAACTACCCCCTTCGTGACTTAATTGCTGGTGCACGTTCGCTCAAGAATGTGTTCGTGCGCCTCTTCACTTTATGGATATTCTCTTCGTGTTTGCTGCGGAGAGCAGGAGTTTTCTATGAGCGATTCGCTGCAGCAGGAACTGAAAAAATTTGAACTGCCGACCCGAACGGATTTCCCGTGGGTAGGCAAAGCGATAACGACAATGGGTGTGATACTCTCGCTGTTACACATTTGGTTTAATACCTTATCGACCTTGCCAGAGCTTTGGATCTCAGCGACTCACTTCGCGGGTTTTGCGATCATTTGTGCACTTTGGTATCCGGCTCATATCTCGCTTAAAAAGAGCAAAGTAGCTTTAGCGGTCGATATCGGAATCGCTTTAGCGGCTCTGGCTTGCCTTATCTATATTCCCTTTGCCGAAGATGCGCTTTATGAGCGAGGCGTGAAGTTTATCGCCAGTGATTGGTTCTTCTCTATCTTGGCGATTGCGATTGTTATTGAGCTGATTCGCCGTACTATGGGCTGGTTTATTCCGGTGCTTATCTTGGTGTGTTTGAGCTATGTGGTGCTTTGGGGGCAATGGACCAGTGGCATCTTCCACTTCCCGGGCTTGAGCCTTGAGACTTTGCTTTATCGAAGCTTTTATTCTTCAGAAGGGATGTTCGGTTCTATCTCGAGAATAAGTTGGACCTTCGTGTTCATGTTCATCCTATTTGGCGCATTTTTAGTGCGATCGGGTGTCGGTGATTACATCATTGATGTGTCTCGCGCGGCGGCGGGCAAAGTGATTGGTGGCCCCGGTTTCATTGCGGTGATTGGCTCTGGCTTGATGGGATCGGTGTCGGGCTCTAGCGTGGCAAATACGGTATCCACTGGCGTGATCAGTATTCCGTTGATGCAAAAAGCAGGCTTCCCTTCGCGTTTTGCGGCAGGTGTTGAAGCCGCTGCATCGACGGGCGGGCAGTTGATGCCACCTGTGATGGGGGCGGGCGCGTTTATCATGGCGTCTTACACGCAAATCCCTTATGTCGATATCATTGCGGTTTCCTTCTTACCTGCGCTTATCTACTTTTTGTCTGTGGCTTTTTTCGTGCGTATTGAAGCGAAGCGTAGTGGTGTACAGAAGGTGGTTTCAGGGTGTGAACCGTTGTTGAAGGTGCTACTTTCAGGATGGCACAACCTGATCCCACTAGCGGTGTTGGTAACCTTGTTGGTGAAAGGCTTTACGCCGACTTACGCGGCGGGTATCTCTATCCTGTCTGTAGTCGTGGCTTCATGGTTCTCTAAAAATCATAAAATGGGTCCAAAAGCGATCATTGAAGCGCTTTCTCAAGGAGCGAAAAACATGGCGACGACGGCAGTATTGTTGGTGGGTATTGGTCTCGTTATCAACGTGATCAGCACCACCGGAATTGGTAACACTTTCTCGTTGATGATCAACAGTTGGGCGAATGGCGACTTGCTCATCATGATTGCTTTGATCGCACTCGCTTCTTTGATTCTGGGTATGGGCTTACCAGTAACGGCGGCTTATATCGTGCTGGGCACTTTGTCGGCTCCGGCTTTATATAAACTGATTGCTGAAAGCCAGTTGCTTGACCTGTTGGTATCGGGCCAGTTACCTGAACAGGCGAAAGCCATCTTTATGTTGGCGGCACCAGACAAGTTAGATTTATTGAATGCACCAATGGCACTTGAAACAGCAAAAGAGATGATTGCTTTAGTGCCTGCTGATTTTGTGGAAACGCTGCTTGAGCAAAGCCTCGGCCTAGAAGCGATTAGCCTTGCACTGCTTTCTGCACACTTGATCATCTTCTGGCTATCGCAAGACAGCAACGTGACACCGCCAGTTTGTTTGACTGCATTTGCGGCAGCGACTATCGCTAAAACACCACCAATGAGAACAGGTTTAATGGCTTGGAAGATCGCCAAAGGTTTATACCTAGTACCGTTGCTGATTGCCTACACTAATTTAGTGAGCTGGGATATTGTCTCGGTACTGGTAACGGGTGGTTTTGCTATTGTTGGCACTTACGCGTTTATCGCGGCAATTGAGGGTTACCTAGAAAGTGAAATCAATGTGATGACTCGAGTCGTGTTAGTAGTGCTTGGCGTGGCCTTGGTGTGGCCTGATGTTTCAGTCGTAATTCGCTTAGTGTGTGTTGCTTTGTTTGTCGGTATTTTTATTCACAGTGGTCGCAAATACGATGCTAACAAAGTGAAAAGAGAATCGAAAAACGAGGAAGAAACTAAACCTCAAACCGAGTCTAGAACGGTCGCTTCTTCCCTATAATTAAAAGGATTGAATGTAGGAATATTATGAATTCAATATACGACTATATTATTGTTGGTGGCGGCATTGTTGGTGTATCGACCGCGTGGCAATTGCAACAAGCTCACCCCGATAAAAGTATTCTTTTAGTGGAAAAAGAGCGTGGCTTCGCGCAGCATCAAACTGGCCATAATAGTGGGGTGATTCATGCTGGCGTTTACTACGCTCCGGGCAGTTTAAAGGCGGATTTTTGTAAGCGTGGCGTCGAGCGCACCATCGCCTTTTGTGGCCAACACGATATTCCTGTCGAAAACTGCGGTAAGTTGTTGGTTGCAACCAATGAGCAGGAAGTAGAGCGAATGAACGCGCTCTATCAGCGTTGTCAGGACAACGATATTGATGTCGATCTCTTGGATCAAGCGCAGCTAAAACTTGCTGAGCCGAACATCACGGGCTTGGGCGCGATTTATGTCAAAACCACCAGTATTGTGGATTATAAAAAAGTGACTGAAGTGATGGCTCAAGAATTTGTTGAAGCGGGTGGCAAGCTCAGCCTTGGCACTGAAGTGGTCATGGCGGATGAACAAGCAGATGAGGTCCAGTTAACTTGCAAAGTAGATGGTCAGACTCTCCAACTCAATAGCCGGTTCTTGATCACGTGCTCAGGTTTGATGGCTGACAGAATGACCAGCATGCTAGGCATTGAAACTGACTTCCAGATTGTCCCATATCGAGGTGAGTACTATCAGTTGGACGTGAAACACAACCAAGTGGTGAATCATCTAATTTATCCTATTCCAGACCCTGAACTGCCTTTCTTGGGTGTGCACTTAACACGTATGATTGATGGCTCCGTAACAGTAGGGCCAAATGCAGTTCAAGGCTGGAAGAGAGAAGGTTATGGCAAGCTTAACTTTAGCTTTAAGGACACTTGTCAGATGCTGAGCTTTGCGGGTTTTTGGAAAGTGACTGCGAATAATCTAAAAACCGGTTTGGTCGAGTTTAAAAACTCGTGGTGGAAGCCGGGTTATCTAAAGTTAGTGAACAAATATTGCCCGAGCATTACGGTTGATGATTTTAAGCCTTACCCTGCGGGGATTCGTGCTCAAGCGGTGCTCAAAGATGGCACCTTAGTTCATGATTTTCTGTTTGCCGAAAGCCCAAGAAGTTTGCACGTGTGTAATGCACCATCGCCAGCTGCGACCTCTGCAATGCCGATTGGTGAATATATTTGCACCAAGGTGATGAAAAAGACGGCTTGATGATAACTTAAGAGCATTGATCGAATTTTTCTCCGCAGACAATAAAAAATCCGCGAGCTCTATTCTATTTAGGAGCGAACTCGTGGATTTTTTTAACTTTGTCTATTTAACCTAGAGAATATTTCTACCTAACAAACATGTCTGGTGCTCGGTGGCACTTGTATGAGTGATGGTTTACAAGGCTCATAGCGACTGAGGAACAAAGTTGGCGACGATAGATACATCGTTAAAGTTACGGTAACCGCGCACCATGATGTTGAATTCACCCGCAGGTTTATTCAATACACACTGTTCGTTACTGCCATTTGTGTATGGACGACAATCGTAGCTAGCTTTCGAAACCACACCGTTGTGTTTGACGTATAAGTCGGCATCACCACTGCGAGGTCCGGTCATTGTTACGGTTAACTGACCGGCATCTTGAGTCGTAAAAGTGAAGAATTGCTCTTCACCATACCCCGCCGTAAGGCCTTCAACAGGGACACCATTTTGCAGCTCTTTAGGGCCTGAAACTGGCGAGTCAAGGCTGGTTTCAACGAGGTAAGCAATCGCCAGTTTGGCGAATTTTGTCGCGTGTGTTGCCGTCGGGTCGGAGTTATTAAGTGTATCGTGTTCCGTATGGATGTTCGGGTTGTAATCGTTGAACATGCTCTCAAACGGCATTGCTGCTGGATAGCCAACATTGTGCCATGAGGCGTGGTCAGAACAGGCGTAGCCACAATCATCAAAGCCGTAGCTGATCTCACTGGCGTAAGTATCGATAAGTTCACTCAAATAGGCGGTTAGATTGCTGTCGGTATAATCCGTAATGAAGGTGATATCGTGCGCTGAACCGTTATAGTTCGTCATGTCTAATTGCAGTACCGAGACAACGTTTGCTTGCTCATCTCTTAAAGTGTTAGCGACATCTTGCGAACCGCGCAATCCCACTTCTTCTGCCGCATAGCCATAGAATTTGATGGTTTTATCGGGCTGAATCCCACTGGCAACCATAAGGCGCAGCGACTCTGTCACGGTAGCGATACCTGATGCGTCGTCATCCGCGCCCGGGGAGATGGTGCCTTCACTTGTCCAAGAACCGACTGTGGAATCAAGGTGCCCGCCAACAACGACGATCTCTTCTGGATATTTAGCGCCAAGTAGCGTCACTTCAACCGATTTTTGCGGGTATTCAGCGTGTGTGATTTGGCGCGCAGACGCGTAGGGTACATCTTTAATTTCCGCTTCCCAACGTTCTAAAAGCCAATCTGAAGCAGCAATACCAGTAGAAGTCGTATAAAAACGGTTGGTGAAAGTGGTCAGGTTTTCTATGGTTGTGACCATGTTATTGGGTTCAACCTGAGCGAGTAAGTCGTTTACTGTATCTTGGTGGCTGATCACTGGCTTTTCGAACGTGCTCATCGTCAGTGGCATAGCTGCCGCTTTGAGTGCACTTGCTTGGTCTTCATGCACCATGTAACCACCACAGCGGTGGGTTTCTTCGTGCATATGGCTAGAGAGTTTAGCCAGTTGTTTCTCGTTTATTTTAGCCGCAATGGAGTTCTTGTTCGCAACCAGCCCTGAATAAACTGTTGCGCCGTGTTGAGTCACAAGGTGCTGGGCATCAGCATCGGTTGTGATCCAAACGTCTGAGCCCTCTGGTGGTGTAATGCCGAGTGATGCGTAAGCCGAGACACTCCCGAATATAGCGAATGCCAGGATGCTTTTTTTTATAGCCATTTGTTGTCCTTTTTATGGTTAATATCGTTGTTCTGATTGGTATCGTTTCTATGTACCGCCGTTTGTCTAGCGTTGTCTTTCTGGTGCTGCTATTGGATATTTTCACTATCCAAATAGAGAAACAGGGCCCCTTTAGGAGCCCTGAATTTATTATCGATTATTGTGCTTTAATGAAACGGTAGTGCTTGGTTTCTGAACAAATATCGCTTGAGGTACACACTTGGTACTCCACATCAATCGTACCGTTGTGACGGAACTTGTCGACGTATGAGTTGTAGTCTGTCGCACCAACATTTTTGCCATTACGTTTAATCACAAAGTAGTCGTTGGTGTCGTAATCCCATGCCAGCTTAACGCGAGCTTTGCCGTTTGGATTTTTGTTACCAAACTTTAGCTTTAGTGGGAAGGCATCGTTTGAACTGCTTTCAATGTTGATGGATTTGCTGGTAGACGTAGTAACGCCAGCATCGTCTGTCACGGAAAGTGTTACCACATAATCGCCAGCTGCTGCGTAAGTATGACGAGTCATTTCACCATTCAGCATGTTGCCATCGCCTAGGTTCCATTGATAAGAGACTATTTGTCCGTCGCTGTCCGAACTTGTACTGCGTAGCTCTACTTCTTTACCAACAATGGTGTGTTCGAATGAAGAGGTTGGCGGTACGTTAGCATTGCTTGCTTCGTATGATGCTTTTAGGTTTGCATCTGCATAATCTGAGTAACCCAGAACGTTAATGGTATAGCGACCTGCTACTGGGCTTTCAATGACACAGACTTCATCGGTCACGGTTTCACTCTTACAGATATTCTCTTGAGAGCTTGGTGCATAGTCCAGGCCGACATACATATCTGGGTCACCAGTAGAGACAGCCAGATCAATCGTCAGTTTGTCTTGGCCTTCTGGTACTTCGATATCGAAGTAAGTTTTCGAACCTGTTTCGCCAGTCACGGTTTGAGCTTGGCCATTGGTTAGATTTTGATATTCCGGTTCTGGCGGCAATGGTGGCTCGCCACATGGGCTGACACCGACTAGGTTGAATGCAGCAACAACGTCATCGGCACTGTAGCCAAGGTCGGTTGCTGAGTTCTTCACGCCACAAGCACCTTGCCAGAAGTCACTGTTTTCTGACCAGTAGATTTGGTTGGCTAGCACGAACAATTCAAACGCTTTCTTCGTGTCCCAACCTTGTGTGGTTGCTAGGTGGTAGAATGCTTTGTTGAATACACCAGAGCTGTAGTGCACGTTCAAGCCATCGTAGTATTCGGAGGCGTTGTTTATTGATGAGCCATCGCGTGATGGATCGTCCATGTAACGCAAAGCTCCTTCTTCTTTAAAGATATCACGGCCGACCATCCAGTCATTGGTGCCTTTCATGTAGTATTCAGCGGCTTCACCAGCCATATCAGAGAAAGCCTCGTTCATACCACCAGATTGATTTGCATAGACTAAGCCTGAGTTTTGTTCCGTGAAGCCATGGCTCACTTCGTGCGCTGATACATCTAAGCTGACAAGCGGGTAAAAGAAGCTTTCACCATCACCAAAGGTCATTGCCTTGCCGTCCCAAAATGCATTCTCGTAGTTTTCACCGTAGTGAACACGCATCATGAGCTTGAAGGAGAGTGGTGCTGTGTCGAACCAGTTTTTGTACATGTCGAACACGATGTTGCCGAAGTAGTGTGCATCGTTGAGTGGTGAGAATGCACCATTTACGGCTTTGTGTTCGTTACGAGGGCATTCATAGCGGTAGGTGGTGTCGCCATCGGTAGCACCATTGAGGTCAACGGTGACAACATTTTCTGACTCCATCACACACTCTGTGCCATTTTCCAACACATCTAGGTAGTGGTAATCAGTACCGTATTCGTACATGCCTGTTTTTTCGTTACCACCGGGGCCAGTGCCAACCTGTGCGTGAGCAATACCTTCCCAGCGGTCAATAACTTCGCCCGTATGTGCGTCTAACATGGTGAATGGTCGAGTAGGGTGCTCGCTGCCTTCGACAAGGTAAGAGACAACGTACACTAGGCGTGTTTTATCCGCCCCTTGTGTGCTAATGCCTTGTTTCGATTTGCCCTGATAAATAAACAGCTCATGTTGGACATTGTCTAGAGATTGGCTGGTTAAGCCTTGAGTCTTGAGGTCTTTACTCGCAAGATCAACGGCTTGAGAGCTATTGATAGAGGGTTTCACAAACGATCGTTCTAGGGTTGTTGTTTTAAGGTAGAGGCCTTGAACCGACTTAAGCGCCCCACCTTTCACACTTTGGGTCGCATTTAGGTAATGCCCCCACACTGGTGTGCCCCAAATGTTCTGTTGAATCTTAACTTTGTAGGTACCACGCTTTTTGAGGCTAACTTCTTTTACCATTTTGAAGTTAGAGGCGTTACTGACACCTAACTGGGCGTTCAACCCTGAGAAGTTGGTAAAGTTGATCGGTTGATCGATTTTAACGGATTCATTTGCATGAACTGATAAAGACATAGCACTGGCTATAGCAACGGCAACTAAACGCTTTCTTATTTTCATTGTTATTTTCTCTTTCTATATAAATTCAAAGAAAAAGTAACAAAACTAATACAATGTATTTACATCATTCGATCTGATTATTTAGTAGCATGGCAGTGATCTCTTTTATTCATGAAATTTATATTTATCGTATTTACAGATAGTTATTGTTTCTGTTTATTTTTGAACGCACCCGTGTCTTTTATTTATACAATCATGATACTTTTATTAAGTGTTAATTTTCATTGATAATTAAGATCTTAGTGCAAATTGATCTGTGCCTCAATTAATGGGGTTTGGGTTGATAGAAGGATCAACGATTTCAAAGTGTGATTTTTAGCGGAAGGTTATTCAGCGAATTTACAGGCCATTTTGATAAGAAATTGAAGGTTCTTAGGCTTATTTCTCGAGTTATTAGTGACGAGAAGCTGGGGGAATTAACTACTTACTTGGCACAGAGCACAAAATCTGCTGGATGAAAAAAGCCAGCGACGGGTCACTGGCTTAAATTAACTTGGTTTGTACAGGCTACTGATTAAAGGTACGTAACTAGACGCTTAACCATGGTTTGTAACTAAAGTGAATTACTGCTTTTTACCGCCGACTTGAACGTAGTCGATACCGATAATACGGTTGATGATACCCAGAACAGAGCTTGTATCAGAGTTTGTTGAGCGAATAGTATCAACCGTTGCACCTTCAGGTACCAATTCCATTGCACGATCTTGTGTGTTACCTGGAACTTGGAAACCAACAATGTTGAAGCTTTCAGCGTGCGCTGTGTAAACTTCTTCGCTGTGGTTGATACCTGAACAACCTGCCAAAGAAACAATACCTAAAACAACTAATAACTTTTTCATAAAAATACCTTAAGAATGATTGGAATCTAGATGGCAAGCCACAAAGGCGGTGTCATGATTATCTAGACTCAATAAGTTCATAGGGAGACAGGATCTCCCGGCCGATGTTGAACATTATTCCAGAGGTGTTTTGTAGTTACTGTATGGTTTTGTCAGCTGAATCATTACATAGCTGAATGGTTATGGTGAATACCGCCCCCTTTAAGGTCTGGCTCTGACCAACCTCCACAGTCGCACTGTGTTGAGCACAGATCTTCTCGACGATAGAAAGCCCTAAACCATGGCCGCTCTTAGCTTTATTACGCGCTTTGTCGCCAACGTAAAAGGGTTCAAACAGGCGAGCTTGATGCTCTTTTGCCACGCCATCACCATCATCATGCACCGCGATCTGTAGCTTATCTTGATGCACGCTTGCTTCAATTGACACTTGCGAACGTGCGAACTTCATTGCGTTACGAACTAGGTTATCTAGTGCTCGGTTGAGTAGCGTTTCATCCGCCATTATTGAGCTAGGTTGCTCAGGTAATGATAGGTCGATGCTGAGCTGAGTGTCTTTGCTCCAACGCGTCATGGCGTGGTCGAGAAAGTCTCTTATCTCTAATGGCTGTTGTAGGTTTTCGAGGTTAATGCTATCGAGCTTGGCGTAGCACAACAGTTCATCGACCATCTTTTCCATCTCTTCCGTATCTTCGACAATACTTTCTACGGTGTCTTGTTGAGCTTCGTTGAGTGGCGTGTCTTTGAGCATCTCAGCTTGCCACTGGATACGAAATATTGGCGTACGTAGCTCATGAGCCACTGCGTTGGTGAGCGAGCGATTACTCTCAATTAAGCGATGAATACGGTCAGCCATCAGGTTGAAAGACTTATTCAGTGAGCCGATGGCAATGCCGCTTGAAGTCTCGGCTCGTGAAGAGAGATCCCCTTCAGAAAAACGCAGAGTGGCAGTCTCAAGCTTTTTAACTCGGCGGAAGATAATAAATAGATGACATAAGCCATATAAGATAAAGCTTGCTAAAAAGAACAACCAAATGAGGTCATCCTCCAACTCTATTTTTTGTCTAACGAACGCTTCACTGTTGGGGAGGTAGTGATAGGTATTGTCACTGCTTGCTAAGCGAAACCATAGATCACGTTCATCATCGTGAAAAACAAAGGTATTCGGGTTAGTGCTGAAGAACTCTGAAACGGGGCTTGGTATTTCATCGTCTGGGCTGAATGTAACCAATTTATTTCGTGTGGTTTCTACAAACTGGTTTATCGCTTGATGAGCAGCTTCAAGGCCTTGATTCTTAGCGATATTTTCGATCAATTGCTGGTGGGCTGCCGCTTCGTAATCTTCCAGTACATATTCGTAGTCGGTATTGAGCTGATAGACGCTGATCTCGTAGGCGACAAGGCCGGCCATAAAGCAAACTAACAGCCCTATTAAGGACTCCAAAAAGATACGTCGCATAATCGCTCTCTTTTATTACGCTCGTATTGAGCGAGGTTAACGCCAGGCGGTCGAAACAAACAAGTAACCTTTCCCGCGAATGGTCTGAATTTTCTCTGCTGGTGTGTGGTCGTCGCCAAGAATCTTTCTTAGGCGCACTATTTTATTATCAATCGTTCGATCGATTCCGTCGTACTCAATACCACGCAGCGTTTGTGTCAAATAGTCACGTGATAGCGGAGTATCAGGGTTACTTGCTAATAACCACAACAGGTCAAACTCGCTGTCGGTTAGTGATAAAACGGCACCTGAAAGTTCACACTTCTTATAGGTGTTTTTCAGAACCAGTTGATCAAACTGAAGGTTGTCTGAGTCATCGACTGAAGCCGTATTGGCCTCTTGGCGGCGTAATAGCGAACGAACTCTGGCCAGCAGAACTCTTGGTTTGATTGGCTTGGTGACATAGTCATCAGCGCCTGTCTCTAAGCCTGCAACGTGGTCGAAATCATCATCGCTGGCGGTGAGCATTAAAATCTTACCTTTAAAGAGAGTGCGCGTCTGTCGGCATATTGTCAGTCCATCGGTTACAGGGAGCATTAAATCCAACAACACGATATCAGGCTGTTCGGCAAGGATGGTCTGCGCGGCATTACTGCCATCATCGAGTGTGGAAACATCAAAGTCCTGCGTAACAAAGTAATCCTTTAGCATTCTCTGAAGTTTCAAATCGTCTTCTACGATGATCATTTTAGGTTTTGTCATTCCATTCTCAGCCTTATCGTGTGTTTAACTTATTGAGATTTTTTGAACGGGTTTGATTTTATGGTGAGCTATTGTTGCATATTGAATTCAAATGCTTCGCGAACAATATCTGACGTAAATGATTAAACACTTTCTACGGTAGTTCAATGCTGATTTTGAATTAGTGATCAAAATAAAAAACAATGTTCATAAAGCGTACTTATTCCATTACATTTGTCCGGCCGATAGTTACAGTATTAATCAATAGAGTTTACTTTTTTATACAGGAGTGAATAACGGTATGCACTACTATCGAAATGCATTACTGACATTACCGTTACGTCTAATTTTCAGCGTTAGAATCTGCTTTTAAGACGATCTGCCTAATTTTTACATAATATTAGTTTGATTGAATTTTGTACTTTTTAAGTGAAAACATTTGACCAATAACCATCACACCTCAAATCTTTAATTAATTTAATTAGGGGTCTAAATGATATTTAAGTGGTTGTTTATATTTAATTTATTTATGTATTGGTGGTTCTCTGTTATGGGTTTGTTTCAAATAATCATTTGAACCCTAACTAAATTTCTGTCATTTTATATTTAACTAAACGTTCAATAAAAAATAAAAGGACTAAAAAATGCCGAAGGTTGGGATGCCTGATATACGTAAACCACAGCTCGTACAAGCCACGATGACCGTGATTGATCGAGTGGGTTTACATGCCGCAAGTATTGCTTTGATCAGTAAGGAAGCGGGAGTTTCAACGGGCATCATTAATCACTATTTTGGTGGAAAGCATGGTCTGCTTGAAGAGACTATGCGTGAAATTCTTCGCCAATTATCCAACACCATTACCACGGCATTAAAAGCACTCCCTGTTGATGCTCACCAGCAGAGGATTAATGCAATCATTGAAGGTAACTTCGAAGGCTACCAAGCCGAAAACAAGGTCGCAAAAACGTGGTTGGCATTTTGGTCATATTCGATGCATGACCAACAATTGAAAAGACTTCAGCGCGTGAATGAAAGACGTTTACTTTCGCATTTACGCCTTGAGTTGAAAGGTATTCTTAATCATGAACAGGCGGAGCTCGTTGCTCACGGTATTGCTTCTTTGATTGATGGTTTATGGCTGAGAGGCACGTTAAACCCTGAAGGTATCGATGCCCAAAAGGCACGCGCTATTATCAATGACTACCTTGATAAGCAATTGACGTTTTACTCGTGTCACTCGAATAAAACCTAGTCATAGCATTCGAATTACAAACACTCACATATAGACCTGTAGAGTCTAAAACAATAATTAAGTCAGAATCTCAAATGGAAATGAACTCATTATATATCGATGGCGAAGCAGTTAAAGCAACGTCTGGTGAAACCTTTGATAGTATTAATCCGGCAAACGGTGAATCTATCGCAACTTTGGGTCAAGCATCTTCAGCGGATGTGGATAGTGCTATCGAATCGGCAAAACGTGGATTTGCGGTATGGTCAGCAATGTCAGCCGTTGAACGCAGCCGTATTCTTTTAAAAGCTGTAGAGATACTTAGAGCTCGAAATGATGAGCTTGCTAGCCTTGAGGTTGTTGATACGGGCAAACCGTTGCAAGAAGCAATTGAAGTGGATGTGGCGTCTGGCGCGGATGTTATTGAATATTTCGCAGGCCTTGCTCCTACTCTTCAAGGCGACCAACAACCGCTTAGTGAATCTCAATTCTTCTACACACGCCGTGAACCGTTAGGTATCTGTGCGGGTATCGGTGCGTGGAACTATCCAATTCAAATCGCAATGTGGAAATCAGCACCGGCACTCGCGGCGGGCAACGCCATGATTTTCAAGCCTTCAGAAGAAACGCCGCTAACGGCACTTAAACTCGCTGACATTTTTACCGAAGCGGGGCTTCCTGAAGGTGTGTTTAACGTGGTTCAGGGAGATTATCGCGTTGGCCAGATGCTGACCGCACACCCAGACATCGCAAAAGTGTCATTCACCGGTGAAATTGGTACAGGTAAAGCCGTGATGGGCGATAGCGCCAAAACGCTTAAATCGGTCACTATGGAGCTTGGTGGCAAATCACCAATGATTGTGTTTGATGACGCGAAATTGGATGATGCGGTCTCCGCTTCCATGGTCGCAAACTTCTACACCCAAGGCGAAGTATGTACTAATGGCACTCGTGTTTATGTACACGAAAACATCTATAACGCATTTATTGATCAACTTAAAACACGCACTGAAAAGCTGATCATTGGTGACCCAATGAAGATGGATACTCAGATTGGCGCGTTGATTTCTAAAGAACATCTTGCAAAAGTTCTTGAAGCGATTGAGCTAGCTAAACAGTCTGGTGCAACCCTGTTAACTGGTGGTTATCAAGTGACAGACAACGGCCTAGCGAACGGCAACTTTGTTACTCCAACCGTGTTTGTGGATTGCGAAGACAGCATGCCACATGTCCAACAAGAGATCTTTGGTCCAGTGATGTCGGTAATGAAGTTTACTGACGAAGACGACGTTATTCGCCGTGCTAATGACACTAAATATGGCCTTGCTGCTGGCGTATTCACGCAAAACCTTTCTCGTGCTCACCGAGTTATTCATCAAATGCAAGCCGGTATTTGCTGGGTTAACACATGGGGTGACTCACCTGCAGAAATGCCTGTCGGTGGCTACAAACTTTCAGGTATTGGTCGTGAAAATGGACCAGAAACTCTGCTTCACTACACGCAAACCAAGAGCATTCTTATTGAGCTAGGCGATTTCGCTAGCCCATATGCCTAACGCGTAACACTCAACTCAACGGAGAAACAAAATGGAACAACGCTACGATTATATTATCGTCGGCGCGGGTTCGGCCGGCTGTGTGTTAGCGGATAGACTAACAGAGAGCGGTGAACATAGCGTTTTATTATTGGAAGCTGGTGGTACGGATAAGAGCATTTTTATCCAAATGCCAACTGCGCTTTCTTATCCAATGAATACTGAAAAGTATGCGTGGCAATTTGAAACAGAGCAAGAGCCGGGCCTTGATGGACGTGAACTGCATTGTCCACGTGGCAAAGTATTAGGCGGTAGCTCATCAATTAACGGTATGGTTTATGTTCGTGGCCATGCATGCGATTTTGATCAATGGGAAGAAGAGGGTGCTACGGGTTGGAACTACCAAGCCTGTCTGCCTTATTTCCGCCGTGCTGAATCATGGAGCAAAGGTGGTGACGAATACCGTGGCGACAATGGGCCAGTAGGCACTTGTAACGGCAACGATATGGAGCTTAATCCGCTTTATCAAGCATTTATTGATGCAGGTAAAGACGCCGGTTACCCAGAAACACAAGACTATAACGGCTACCAGCAAGAAGGCTTCGGTACTATGCACATGACAGTAGACAAGGGTGTTAGAGCCTCAACCTCTAACGCTTATCTGCGCCGTGCATTGAAGCGTTCAAACCTTACCTTGAAAAAAGGTATCGTGGCTCGTCGTTTCTTGCTTGAGTCACAAGACACACAGGGTCAATCGGGTCTGAAAGCTGTTGGTGTTGAATTCGAAAAGTCAGGCAATACACAAGTGGCTGTGGCGAACAAAGAAGTGATCTCGTCTGCGGGCTCTATTGGTTCTGTTCAACTGCTGCAGCTTTCTGGTATCGGCCCGAAATCCGTGCTTGAAAAGGCAGGCGTTGAACTGAAACACGAGTTGAACGGCGTGGGTGAAAACCTGCAAGACCACTTAGAAGTGTACTTCCAATATCACTGCAACGAGCCTATTACTCTCAACAGCAAGCTTGGTTTAGTGAGCAAGGGCATGATTGGCGCAGAGTGGATTCTGACTCGTAAAGGTTTGGGGGCTACTAATCATTTTGAATCATGCGCGTTCATTCGTTCACGCAAAGGATTGAAGTGGCCGAATATTCAATACCACTTCCTACCAGCAGCAATGCGTTACGACGGGCAAGCGGCCTTTGATGGTCATGGCTTCCAAGTACACGTTGGTCCTAACAAGCCAGAAAGCCGCGGTACGGTGGCGATCACTTCTGCTGATCCACATGCCAAGCCAGAGATCATTTTCAACTACATCTCGACCGAACAAGACCGCCAAGATTGGCGCGATTGTATTCGTCTGACGCGTGAGATTCTGTCTCAACCTGCGATGGATCTTTACCGAGGTGAAGAGATTCAGCCTGGTCTCAATATTACTTCCGATGAAGCGATTGATGAATGGGTTAAGCAGAACGTGGAAAGCGCCTACCACCCTTCATGTGGCTGCAAAATGGGTTCAGATAACGACCCAATGGCGGTGCTTGATGAAGAGTGTCGAGTCCGCGGCATCGACAACTTACGTGTGGTTGATTCATCAGTTTTCCCAACCATTCCAAATGGCAACTTAAACGCACCAACCATTATGGTGGCTGAGCGTGCTTCTGATTTGATTCTGGGCAAGCCTGCACTTAAAGAACAAGACGTTCCTGTGTGGATTGCACCTGAATGGGAAGAGAAACAAAGAATAAGTAAACCAGTAAGAGAGGCGTAAGTCTCTGTTACTGAATAAAAATAAGAAAACCAGTAATAACAAAAATTAGTAAAAAGTTAGTAGAACTTCCCTTATTTGTATGAGTTAGGGCAGTAAAAGGAAAGATAAAAAAGGAATCATTATGACGACTCAATATAAACAAACCGCGACAAATAAGCCTTTAGCAAGCAATGCGTTAAAAACGAAGGCGCTCGCAACATTAGCTATCAGTTCATTTGCATTTGGTGCTAACGCTTCTATTGAACCACAGCAATGTGAAAACGTGCGCTTCGCTGATGTGGGTTGGACAGACATTACCGCAACAACTGCTGTTACTTCTGAACTATTAAAAGGCCTTGGTTACAAAACCAAAACCGACCTACTTTCAGTACCGGTAACTTACTCTTCAATGGCCAACGGCGATATTGATATCTTTTTAGGTAACTGGATGCCAACTATGGAAGGCGATATTGCTAAGTACCGTGAAGCGGGCACTGTAGAAACCGTTCGTGCCAACCTTGAAGGCGCTAAATACACACTAGCCGTACCAAAATATGTGTACGACTCTGGTGTGAAAAGTTTCACCGATCTCGCAAAGCATGCCGACAAGTTTAAAGACCGTATCTACGGCATTGAACCGGGCAACGATGGTAACCGTTTAATCCAATCAATGATTGATTCTGATGCATTTGGTTTAAAAGATTTTAGCTTAGTGGAATCAAGCGAAGCAGGCATGGTATCTCAAGTATCACGCGCCGCACGCCGTAGCCAATGGATTGTTTACCTTGGTTGGGCACCTCACCCAATGAACAGCAATGTTGAAATGGAATACCTATCAGGTGGTGATGAATTCTTTGGTCCTAACTACGGCGGCGCAAATGTTTACACCAATGTTCGTTCAAACTACCTGTCTGAGTGCGCAAACGTCGGTCAACTTCTACAGAACCTAGAGTTTACTTTAGAGATGGAAAACCAGTTGATGGAAGAAATCCTTAACCAAAACGTTAAGCCTGAAAAAGCGGCTCAACAATGGCTAAATAGCAACCCACAGCAAGTGGAAGCTTGGTTAGATAACGTAAAAACACATAAAGGTGAATCAGCAACTCAAGCCGTTACTGACTACCTAAAGCAGGTAAAAGCTTAGTTCTCTACCCAGTTACATAAATAACAAAGGTGAGCTTCGGCTCACCAATAATCAAAGGCAATATTGTGAATTTTATTACGGAAAACAAAATCCCTGTCGGACAATGGATGGAAACTGGTGTTGACTGGTTAACAATTAACGCAGCAGGTTTTTTTGATGCTATTTCTATCTTTTTGGAAACCGTTATTCTTTTTTTAGTTGATGTATTTAAATGGATGCCACCTGCGCTGCCAATCGTGATAACGGCGGCAATCGCATGGTATTTACACCGTAAACTGTCGTTGGTGATCTTTGTCGTCGCAGCGCTTCTCACTATCCTCAACCTTGGCTATTGGCAAGAAATGCTGGAAACCTTTGTTCTCGTCTTTGCGGCGACAACGATTTCCGTATTAATTGGTGTACCAGTTGGCATCATGGCAGCTCATCGTCCTTGGCTCTATACGCTGCTACGTCCAGTACTTGATTTAATGCAGACAGTCCCAACGTTTGTGTACTTGATTCCGACCTTAGTGCTATTTGGTTTAGGCATCGTTCCTGGCTTAATCTCGACGATCATTTTCGCGATAGCATCGCCGATTCGTTTGACCTATTTGGGGGTCACAAAAGTACCAGAAGAATTGATTGAAGCTGGTAAAGCTTTTGGTGCTAGCCGCATGAAGTTGCTACTCAAAGTTGAATTGCCGGCGGCTTTACCCAGCATCATGGCGGGTATCACACAGTGCATTATGTTATCGCTTTCAATGGTAGTTATTGCGGCACTGGTAGGGGCTGATGGCCTTGGCAAGCCAGTCGTTCGAGCTCTAAACACAGTCAACATTTCACAAGGCTTTGAAGCCGGATTAGCGATTGTTTTAGTAGCAATTATTCTTGATCGCTTGTGCAAAACACCCAACCAGAAGGAAGCTTAATTATGTCTCTAGTAAACAAAGATGTGCTTGAAGCAAGTAAAGCTATGGATGCTATTACTATTAAGAATCTCGACGTTGTGTTTGGTGACAAAGCTAATCAAGCGCTTGAACTGCTCGACCAAGGCAAAACTCGCCAAGAGATCATCGATGAAGCGGGCCAAGTGGTGGGTGTCGATAATGTTTCACTGACCGTTAAAGAAGGCGAAATCTGCGTACTGATGGGGTTGTCTGGCTCGGGTAAATCTTCACTGCTTCGCGCTGTTAACGGTTTGAATGAAATTAGCCGTGGTTCATTGGCAATCAAAGATGGCGATAAGCTGGTTGATTTAGGCAAACAGTGCGACGAAGCGACATTGCGCCACCTACGTACACACCGTGTTTCTATGGTGTTCCAAAAATTTGCTTTAATGCCGTGGCTAACTGTATTAGATAATGTCGCGTTTGGCCTTGAAATGCAGGGTGTCGCTAAAGATGTTCGTCGTGCTAAAGCGCGTGAGCAACTGGAGATGGTTGGCTTATCAGAGTGGGAAACAAAATTCCCTCATGAGCTTTCTGGTGGTATGCAGCAACGTGTGGGTTTAGCACGTGCTTTTGCGATGGATACTGACATTCTATTGATGGATGAACCCTTTTCTGCGCTTGATCCTTTGATTCGTGCGCAACTCCAAGATGAACTGATAGTGCTACAAAATAAGCTTAACAAAACGATTTTGTTTGTGAGTCATGACCTTGATGAAGCGCTGAAGATTGGTAATAACATCGCTATCATGGAATCAGGAAAATTGATTCAACACGGCAAACCTGAAGAAATCGTGTTAACTCCAAAAACGGAATATGTGAAGGACTTTGTTGCCCACACTAACCCGTTGAACGTATTGAAAGGTCGTTCACTTATGCAGCCTCTTGATTCACTGAGGCAAGATAATGAGAGTTGGAAGATTTGTGATTCAAAAGATTTATGGATAGAACAGACTGAAGGCTCATTATCGGTAAAAGGTGAGCCAACTTTGGCGCTTGTTGAATGGAATGAATCTGACGATCTAACCGCGATTAGCGCGTCGAGTGTTGTAGTGGCGAGCCCTGAAATTGGAATGCGTGATGCAATTAAATTGAAACAGATAAGTAACAACCCAATTCTGTTGGTTGAAAACAATCAATTGGTTGGTATTTTGGATAACAGTGAGTTTTACAACGCGCTAATAGGGAATTTTCAACTCAACAGTGCCGCTTAATGGTTTGAGCTGAGTTAACTCGTTTTCTAGCGGATAAAATAGGTAGTGAGGTCGCGAGATCTCACTACCTATTTGACTAAATCGTCTTTTTATTTACCAACAACTTCTCGCCTTTTCTTACCCTGTTCGTCTCTTTAAGGCTAAATATCGGCACACGTTAAACAAAAATGTTGGTCTGCGTAAATTCAGAAGCATAGAAAAGATTGAGAATACTATGAACATAAGTACAATGCGGAAAAAATCAATGAATTAATTTATCAATTTACAGTGTAATTCGAACGTGCCTGACTTAATCACTTAGGACATCTAATCACTTCGACGCTGTAAAGCCACTCACAATATATTAGTACAAAGGTCTGCATCTTGGACAAACATGACGAAATCCTGGTCGCTATTCGACAAATTATTCGCGCTATCGATTTACACTCGAAAAAGCTGAGTAAAGAGTATGGCATGACTGGCCCTCAATTAATCTTAATGAGAGCAATCCAAGAAATGGGTAATGTGACAATCAAAGAATTGTCTAATCAGACCAATGTAAGCCAAGCGACGACGACGACGATCATCGACCGTCTAGAGTTAAATGGTTATGTACAACGAGTGCGCAGTTCGTCGGACCGCCGCAAAGTACACGCGAACTTGACTGAAAAAGGGCAAGAGTTGCTTAATAACGCACCCCCACCACTGCAAGATAACTTTGTTAAAAAGTTCCAAAATTTAGAACCGTGGGAGCAAAGCTTACTGCTTTCTTCAATGCAGCGAGTATCATCAATGATGAACGCAGAAGACATCGACGCCGCTCCAGTACTTCAGCTTGAAGGCATTGCAAACGTAGCTAAGAGCTAGTGTTTGAATTAATTTTAATAGATTTCAAATGGTCGCTTTTAGCGGCCATTTTTGATTTTAATTGAAGGTAATCAAGTTTTTGTACGCTTGTATACCTAACCCCCTTCAAGTTCTGCTCAAGAGTCAAAACTTTTTTTAGAAGCCTCACATTCTATAAATGAAAAATACCGACCTTAAAATGCCTACTTGGTGCTTCAAAATGGACAAAATAGGGTTTGTTAAGTAACTGTTTTTAAAGATCTTTAATTTGATGTTTATGGATATCACAATGATAGTCTTAGCGTAATTTCTTTAGGGGGCTAAATGGACACCAATAACAGCACTTATCATCACCACAGTTTTGCTCAGCAAGACTTATCAGAGCTTACATTTACAGCCTGTACGTTTATCCGTTGTGATTTCAGACGTTCGAACTTACGTGACGCAACGTTTATTAACTGTAAGTTTATTGAACAAGGCGATATTGAGGGATGCCACTTTGATGTTGCCGACTTACGAGATGCAAGCTTCCAGAATTGTCAGTTGGCAATGGCGAATTTCAGTAACGCGAATTGCTATGGTATTGAGCTACGTGAATGCGACTTGAAAGGGGCGAACTTTACTCGTGCGAATTTTGCCAACCAGGTGAGCAATCGCATGTATTTTTGCTCGGCATACATCACGGGTTGCAACCTGTCTTACGCTAATTTTGAACAGGCTTGTTTAGAGAAGTGCGAATTGTTTGAGAACCGTTGGATAGGTACTTACCTTGGCGGCGCGTCACTGAAAGAGTCTGATCTCAGCCGGGGTGTGTTCTCGGAAGACGTATGGGGGCAATTCAGTATGCAAGGGGCGAATTTGTGCCATGCGGAACTAGAAGGATTAGATCCTCGCAAGGTCGATACATCTGGAATTAAAATTGTCGCTTGGCAGCAAGAGCAACTGCTTGAAAGCATGGGTATTGTTGTAATGCCTGACTGATTTTTTTCATTCGGTTGTAATCAACCACAGTCGCTAGAAGAAAAGCCCAAAGCTAATAACTTTGGGCTTTTCCGTATCTGGAGTTTCGTCTGGCTTTCTATACAGGTCGTTTGCATGTCGCGAGGCTGGATGAGTTAGCAGCTTGTTATGTCGTAAAATTTCAGCTGAATGGTGTTTAGATTTCATACGCGATCTTTGTCACTGATTTTAGCGTGTTACATTCCTTGCTTTACGAATATAAACATAACCATTATTACAATTAACTGATGGTCAACCGTCTAACCTGAACTCATGTCTCACTTTTTTGTTTTAAATTGATTTTGGTTATTGAGGCTAATATCAAACTTAAACTGTTGACTTGTTTTTAATTATAAATTTGTTATTTAATTACAGGTTGAATTTGAGCGGTGACGCAGAAATATCCGGTTGACAGTTATTTATAGGTGACTAAAGTCACGTTTGTTTGTCATTTCTCGATTCGACAACTTCCATTGATAATAATCCCAACAACAACGAACAAGAATAACTGGGATATATTATGCTTTATGACCTTATTGACCACGACTTAATTGATGTCATTAACCACTCTGAATATAAGTGGGAAGATGCAGTTAAAGAAACGACTCGTTATTTGCAAGATAAAGGTTACGTTACCGATAATTACGCAGACGCGATCATTCAGTCAACGCATGATAATGGACCTTATTATGTTCTTTGTCCAGGCATTGCTATGCCTCATGCCCGTCCAGAAGCAGGTGTACTAAAGACTGGGTTGGGTATCCATGTTTTTCCAACCCCAGTTGATTTCGGTTCAGAAATGGGACCAGCGAATGTCTTATTAACATTAGCTGCAAAGGATTCAGATACACACATCGAGGTTATTCAAGCACTTAGTGAAATGTTAGTTGATGAAGAAAACATTGCCAAGCTGGCGGCTTCATCTTCAAAAGCTGATGTACTTGAAATTATTAAAAGCTATTAAGAATAACCTTTGAAAATAAGGAATATACCGTGTCTACAAATATAAGAGCAAAAGTGCAATCTTTTGGTGGTCATCTGACCGCGATGGTATTGCCAAATATTGGAGCCTTCATCGCATGGGGCTTTATTACAGCATTATTTATTCCAACAGGTTGGATGCCTAACGAATATTTTGGTGAATTAGTGGGTCCGATGATCACTTATTTACTTCCTCTGCTTATTGGTTATACCGGTGGACAAATTATCGGGGATAAGCGTGGTGCAGTTGCTGGTGCGATAGGTACCATGGGTGTTATCGCTGGCGCTGAGATTCCAATGTTTGTTGGCGCAATGATCATGGGCCCATTGAGTGGCTGGGTGATCGTTCAAATCGATAAACGCTTACAAGACAAGATCCCTTCAGGTTTTGAGATGGTGGTAAACAACTTCTCGCTAGGCATCTTCGGCATGTTGATGTGTTTATTTGCTTACGCGATTGTTGGCCCTGCTGTGACTGCTGCGAACCTATTCGTTAAATCGGGTATCGAAGCGCTTGTAGCAACTGGTTTTCTACCGTTACTTGCCATTATTAATGAACCAGCAAAAGTCTTGTTCCTAAACAACGCTATCGACCAAGGTATCTACTACCCACTAGGTCTACAAGCGGCGGCGGAAACGGGCAAATCGATCTTCTTTATGGTGGCGTCAAACCCAGGTCCTGGCCTAGGTATGCTTTTGGCTTACGCGAAATTTGGTCAAGGTCTAAGTAAGAAATCAGCACCAAGTGCAATCATCATTCACTTCTTCGGTGGTATCCATGAGCTGTACTTCCCATACGTGCTAATGAAGCCAATCATGATTGTTGCGATGATTGCTGGTGCGGCGACAGGTATTGCCACGTTCAACCTACTTGATGGTGGTCTGGTTGCTGGCCCTAGTCCTGGCTCGATTTTCTCTTACTTAGCACTCACACCAAAAGGAAGCTTCTTCGCAACCATCGCAGGTGTGGCTTCAGCAACGGTTGTGTCTTTCCTTGTCGCAAGTGCAATCCTGAAAGTGAATAAGAAAGAACAATCAGAAGATGAGTTTGAACAGTCGATAACCGACATGAAAGATATGAAAGCAGAAGGTGTGGTAGCAAAAGCATCAGCTCAGGCTTCAACAGAACAGCCAAAAGAAGTAAAGAACATCAAATTTATTGCCTTTGCATGTGATGCGGGAATGGGCTCAAGCGCCATGGGAGCATCGACTTTCAAACGCAAACTAGAAAAGGCTGGCTACGATGTTCAAGTTAAAAACTTTGCCATCGAAAAAGTTCCAACTGATGCCGATGTGGTGGTGACTCACGAGAGCTTAGAGAATAGAGCAATTAAGGCTACGGGCTTACCAGTGGTCACTATCAAGAACTTCTTACATGACCCTGCATTAGACAATCTAATGAACACCATTGGTCAACAAGCTTAATTTAAATTTTGGGGCCACTCAGTGGTCCCACTTTCGGAGAGAAAATCATGACTCAAACAACTGCTGCTGTTATCCGTGGTGAAAAAGATGTTCAACTTAGAACGTTCGATCTTCCAAAAATTTCTGATGATGAGCTATTAGTTAAAAATATCTCAAACAGCATCTGTCTTTCTACTTACAAAGCAGCACTGTTAGGCAGCAATCATAAACGTGTACCGGGAAATATTGCTGAAGTTCCCGTAATGACAGGCCACGAATACGCAGGTGTGATTGTGGAAGTGGGTGCGAACCTGAAAGATCGTTTTACGGCAGGTGAACCTTTTGTACTGCAACCTGCTATGGGACTTCCTACGGGCTACTCGGCAGGTTATAGCTATGAAACGTTCGGCGGCAATGCGACGTACTCAATTATCCCTAAAGTAGCAATCGACTTGGACTGTGTATTGCCTTACAAGAGTTCGTACTACGCTAATGCCTCTTTAGCTGAACCTATGTCATGCATCATTGGTGCGTTCCACGCAAGCTACCATACAACGCCTTATGTATATGAACATCAAATGGGCATCAAAGAGGGCGGTTCTCTTGCATTGTTAGCATGTGCAGGCCCTATGGGGATTGGTGCAATTGACTACGCGATTAATGGTCCAGTCAAACCAAGTCGAATCGTTGTCACCGATATTGACGAAGCGCGCCTAGAGCGAGCTGAGAGCCTAATTCCTGTATCAAAAGCAGCAGAGAACGGTATCGAACTGTTCTATGTGAATACCGCTAAGTTAGAAGATCCTGTCTCACATCTTAAGCAGTTGAATGGTGGTCAGGGGTATGATGATGTCATGGTGTATGCCGCGGTTGCACAAGTGCTTGAGCAAGCGGATGAGTTGCTAGGCAATGATGGTTGCTTAAATTTCTTTGCTGGTCCAACGGACAAGCAGTTCAAAGTACCATTTAACTTCTATAACGTTCACTACGAAGCGACTCACATTGTTGGTACTTCTGGTGGCTCTACGGGTGATATGGTCGAGTCTATTGAGCTTTCAGAAGCGAATAAAATCAACCCTTCATTTATGCTGACACACGTTGGTGGTCTAGAAGCGGCACCGCATACGATTCTCAATCAGTTAGATATTCCGGGTGGCAAGAAATTGATTTACCCACATATCGACTTACCGCTGACTGCGATTGACCAATTCCATACACTGGCAGAGCAGTCTCCATTCTTCCTAGAGCTTGATGAAATCTTGAGAGCCAATAACTACGTTTGGAATGAATTGGCAGAAAAAGCGCTACTTGAATTTTATGATGTGAGCTTAACCGTTTAATATGGTTCATTATTGTGGTGGCGAGCCAGCCACCACAGCTTCATGAGGTAATTGATATTTTGTTGCAAGATGAATTATTGGATGCATTGGAACAGTGTGATTCCGCGACGAGTTTGATCGAAGCGTCTAATAAGTTAATAAACCAAAAACTGAAAAAGCTATTACCGAACGTGTTTGTTCAAGATGCTTTGGTGATGGAGTACGCCGTCGTACCTCTTTTAAAAGAAAATGGGCCTCTTGTGACAACCGACGTCGCCTCTAAATTGATGTTTGCAATGGGTAAGATCTCTTTGGAAACCTACGCAGATATTGGCTTATTCGACCAAATGTATGAATACACTAGTAAGCAATCGCAAGTGCTGACATTTGGCGATGACATGGTTTACGACTTCCTCAGTAATCAATCAAACCTCTCGAAAGGCAAAGATAGCTTCTACTTAGATTCAATTAACCAATTAAAATTCTCGTCATTCGATTCATTCACTCAAACACGTTACGAATCGCTGATTAAAACAGTGCTGAAACTCTGTTGCGAGAACTTGTTGGAAAGTATTGAGAAAGAGATATTAGGATAAGGTTGAACATGAAAGTTTCCTTAAATGTGAGTGGCTTTGAAACCGAAGCGACATTCCCTGATAAAGATATTGAACAGATTCATAAACCACTGGTTGAAAAATTTACGCGACTTTTTGAGCAGAAAAAAGAACGTACGATTATCTTTTTGTGTGCCCCTCCTGGCAGTGGTAAATCGACGTTAGCCGCGTTTTGGGAGCATTTGTCCCATCAACAAACCAACGTTGAGCCACTTCAGGTATTGCCATTTGACGGTTTTCATTACCCCAATGAGATATTGGACTCAAACTACATCGTTCGTGATGAAGAGAAAATTAAACTTCGTACCATTAAAGGTTCTCACGAAACGTTCAATTTAACCTCGTTGATTGATAAGTTGAAACAGCTGAAAGTAAAAAATCCTACGTGGCCGTACTACGATAGAAATCTTCATGATCCTGTGGATGACGCAATCTCGGTAGACAAGAACATTGTCGTGATTGAAGGCAACTGGTTGTTACTGAATGAGCCAGTTTGGAATGGATTGCATGAGTTGGCTGATTTCACCATCTTCATAGACACCGACGCTAAGTTCCTCGAAGAGCGCTTAGTAAACCGCAAGGTGCGAGGAGGTACCACTTTAGAAGAGGCGGTCGAGTTCTATAAAAATTCAGACTCAAAAAACGTCGATAAAGTGTTAGACCATTCTATTCCTGCTGACCTAACACTCTTCATGAGTCAAGACGGTTCGTTTCAAATCAATTAAACAATTTAGGAGGTCATAATGGAGATTGTTGTTGACAGCCATACTCATACATTGGCAAGTGGCCATGCCTATAGCACCATTATCGAAAATGCACTGGCATCGAAAAATAAGGGGCTAAAACTCCTTTGTACAACGGATCATGCTCCTGAAATGCCGGGAGCCCCCCACTACTGGTTTTTCAATAACCAAAGGATTTTGCCCCGCTTTCTGCACGATGTAGGTATCTTGCGTGGTGTGGAAGCTAATATATTGAACACTGCTGGAGAGTTGGATCTTCCTCCCTCTTCTTATCAACACTTAGACTGGGTGATTGCGAGCTTACATGAGCCAGTTTTCAAGCCATCGACGGAACAAGAACATACACAGGCGTTAATGAACGTCATTAAGAGTGGCAAAGTTGATGTGCTAGGGCACTTAGGGAACCCAAACTACAAGTTCGATATGGAAGCAGTTCTTCAGTGCGCAAAGAATCACAATGTTGCGATTGAAGTGAACAACACGTCATTGACAGGCAAGAGCCGAAAAGGAAGTGATGTGCGATGCTCAAAAATTGTCGAGCTTGGTAAGCGAATTGGCGTTTACTTCTCTACGGGCTCTGATGCGCATTTCTGCGAAGAAATTGCTTGTTTGGATCTCGTAAAAGCATTACTTGAGAATCACGGCGTGGAAGAAGACAAAATAATCACGACCTCAACCTCCCGCTTTTTGAATTTTTTATTATTGCGCGGTAAGAGTCGAATAGAAGAGTTTTCACACTTATATTAAGTATGTTGGTGAGTTAACAATTACTGAGATAAAAGCGCCCGAAAGTGAACACCTTTGGGCGTTTTTGCTTCTCTGGAAACGATCAGTTTAATATCGCTGATCGAAAAGAGACGGCAAGTTATGAAAAGTGGAGTTTAGTGCATGCCTGAACGCATTTTGTCACTGAGCGCAAAGAAAACGAATAGAACAATACACACAAGGGCTACACCCAGTGCCATTAGTATTGTTGTTGCATCTGTCGAGATCAGTGGAACAACGATAGAAGCTAACGCTACCAACATAACAAGGATATGAACGATTCGTCCGAGAATTGGATTTTTATGACAGAATGAAGCCCATAGGTAACGCATTTTTAACACCAGTATAAAATTAGTGGGTTTATTCTATTTTATTATTGAGTGTTTTGTAAGTTATTTTCGTTACAGGAAACGGTAAGTATGATCTAAGTCGTTTTAGTATAAAACTGATTAAATAACAGAAGGTTATTGGTTTTAAAGAAAGCGATTATTGACTAAATGATAATAATATGCCGTATTCTTTATAATGATAAGTCAAATTTTATTCGATTTTTAGTTTCTTGGCTGAAAGTCTCATTTATTGAGTTTTTGGTAAAAAAGGTGGTTTTTTGGACCATTAAACATTGTGGATGGCATTCAAACTAGAATCCTTTCCCAGACGGTGATTCGTTTATGGTTTTATCAGGAAGAGTGTTCGATTTGGGAGCACGGTAATCTTGTGAACGATATCTGTTTGATATACTTATTGTTCGCTCAGTAAAGGTGATGGAGATAATATGTCGAAAACCGCGAAGATCATTAATGAAGATAAGCTGGTGAAAAAAGCAGTAGAGGTCGGTTTTAAAATGGCAAAGTTGCAGGGCTTTGATTTGCCACATTCATCTCAACCAATAAAGGTTAAAGCGGTGTATTTGTTCCTCGTTGAAGTGAATCAGATAACGCCGCTACCCGAAAGTAAGCTTGATGGAGCAAACATTAAAAAGCGCTTAGCGTTATGGATACACAAAGCACTACCTGATAATGATCCTCTAAAGTAAGTAAAAGTTAAATGGGTGTATCTGAATCCGTTTCTTTTTCAGCTCGTTATTACTGCTTTTATACTAGAAACCTAACGATTCGTCGCTAGGTTTTTTTTTGGCTAACATTTCCAATAGTGACTTATAGATACCACTGTTTGGAGTGCTTTCAGTTAGCGACTTATTGGATGCTGACTGCTATCTCTTTAGCTAGAGATTGCTTATCAATTAGGTTATAGGTCTGACTCAGTAAATGGCTTACTACCTATCAAACGTGGGGTACTCGGCTACTTAACACCATGCTCAAAAAGCTCCTATCCTCAATCTCTGTCTAACTACTTTTTTGTGTTTGTTCCTTGAAAAATACGTCTCGATAACTTCATCTCAATAAATACATTAGAACTCAAAGTATTGTTTGATTCATGAAATACGCTAAATTATGTGATATGTGTCACATAATTTAGCTTTGTGGCGTTAATTTGTTGATCTTTATGCTGTGAAAATGCTCATAATGGAAAGGAATTTAATTAGAGTTCGAAGGAAAAAACTAGATATGATTACATCAGCGCCTTGGGGGCTATATTCGGAGATTGTAGAAAAAAGCAATGAGAAATGGATTTTTCGTGAGCCCGAAGTTTCTGATGGCAACGATATCTACCGCTTAATTTCAGAATGCCCACCATTAGATGTTAATTCTTCATATTGCAATTTTTTGCAGTCTACTCACTTTAGTAAAACTTGTATCTTGGTTGAGCACAAAGGGGACCTTGCCGGTTTTATTTCTAGTTACCAGAAGCCGAATGAGCCTAATGTACTATTTATTTGGCAAGTAGCCGTTGACCCTCGGTTTAGAGGTAATGCATTAGCTTACAAGATGATTGATGCTTTACTTAAGAGAGAATGGATGGAGGGTATCGACGCTATTGAAACCACCATTACCAAATCAAACCAAGCATCTTGGGCACTATTCAAAAAGCTAGACGCTAAAAATGGTAGTTCCGGAGAGGTGACAACATTCTTAGATGAGAATGTTCACTTCAACGGTCGGCACGATACTGAATATTTATATCGAATTCCCTTAAATAATCACAAACTAATAGGAATTAAATAACGGCCTTATCATGGATATTTTTAAAAAGCAGGAATCTAACGTACGTTCATACTCGAATAGTTTTCCAGTCACCTTTAGCAAATCAAAAGGTTGCTGGCTTGAAACAAAACAAGGTGATCGTTACCTCGATTTTCTTGCTGGAGCAGGATCTCTAAATTACGGTCACAACAACCCAATTCTTAAGCAAGCACTGCTTGAGTACATTGAAATGGATGGAATTACACATGGCTTAGATATGCATTCAGAAGCCAAAGCTGAATTCCTAGAAGCACTGAGTCGCTTCATCTTGGAACCAAGAGCATTAGATTACAAAGTTCAATTTACCGGCCCTACAGGAACAAATGCAGTGGAAGCTGCAATCAAGTTAGCTAAAAAAGTGAAAGGCCGAAGCAGCATTGTTGCGTTTACTAATGGTTTTCATGGTTGTACTGCAGGTGCACTGGCTGCGACTGGTAATCAACATCACAGGCAAGGTGCAGGTTCAGATCTCAACAACGTTACGCGTTTGCCGTTTGAAGGTTACGCTGACATTGATGGATTAAAATTGTTCGAAACGATGTTAACCGATAATTCGGCCGGTATGGATAAACCAGCAGCTGTCTTATTGGAAACGGTTCAAGGTGAAGGCGGGCTTAATGTCGCTTCAAATGAATGGTTACAACGATTAAGTAAAATTTGTAAGGCCCACGATATATTGTTAATTGTGGATGACATACAAGCTGGCTGTGGGCGAACGGGTACCTTTTTCAGCTTTGAGCCTTCAGGTATTAAGCCTGATATTGTAACACTGTCTAAATCTATTAGTGGTTATGGGTTACCGATGGCCATCGTTTTGTTAAAACCTGAATTAGATAAGTGGGAGCCGGGAGAGCACAACGGTACCTTTCGAGGTAATAATCATGCCTTTATCACCGCGGCTAAAGCGCTGGAAATTTATTGGGCAAATGAGGATTTTGAAACTCATGTCCAACACTGTTCAGGCTTGGTTGACGAGGTTATCCAACGCAATATCAAACGCTACCCTGAGTTGTTTGTTCAACGTAAAGGGCGCGGAATGATGATTGGTATTGAATGTAAAGATGAAAACACTGCTGACGATATTGCTAAAACATGTTTTGACAACGGCATGGTAATTGAGACAGCAGGTCCAAACGATGAAATATTGAAGTTCTTTTGCCCGCTAACTATATCGGAGTCGGAGCTTATACAAGGCCTAACTATTTTCGAAAACTCAGTTGAAGTTATAGCAACCAAGTATTTCAAAAAAGCATCGTAATAAGGATAATAAAATGATTGTTAGAACACTTGATGAATGTCGTAATAGCGAAAGACGTATTGTCTCAGATAACTGGGAAAGTACTCGTATGCTGTTGAAAGAGGACAATATGGGTTTTTCATTCCATATCACGACAATCTACGAATCGACAGAAACACATATCCATTACCAAAACCATTTAGAATCAGTTTTTTGTATGAGTGGAGAAGGGGAGATCGAAGTGGTTGGTGGTAAAACCTATCCAATCAAACCTGGAACGCTTTATATCCTTGATAAGCATGACGAGCACTATTTACGCGCATATAAAAACAAAGAAATGGTCATGGCTTGTGTGTTTAACCCGCCAATTACTGGGGCTGAAGTTCACGACGAAAACGGTGTCTATCCACTGGTTGACTAGCGTTTTTTTGGGAGGGGGAACATCCCCCCCATTCTTTATTTACTTAGCCTTCCAATTTCTTAATTATTAAGGTCTTTTATGACATTTACCGTAGAAAAAATCGGCGGTACATCAATGACAGCATTTGATGCTGTGCTCGACAATATTATTCTCCGCCCCAAAAGCCCCTATAACCGAATCTTTGTTGTATCTGCGTATGGCGGTATGACAGATGCATTACTGGAATGTAAAAAAACTGGTAAACCAGGCGTTTATCAACTAATTGCTAAACGTGACGACTCATGGAAAGACTCTCTGTCTTATATTGAAAGCCGTATGTTGTTGACTAATGAACATATCTTCGCTGATCCAATGAATCGTATTAGAGCGGATAAGTTTATCCGGTCTCGCATTTCAGAAGCAAAAAACTGTATCGCGAATATTCTTGAAACATGTCAATACGGGCAGTTTTCACTACGACATTACTTGCCGCAAATTCGAGAGTTTCTTGCTTCTATTGGCGAATCACATAGTGCATATAATACGGCTCTTAAACTGAAAAATATCGGTATAAATTCAACTTTTGTCGATTTGTCTGGTTGGGATAACCAACAACCTCTAAGTTTGGATGAGACAATTAAAGAGGCTTTCTCTAAAATAGACGTGACTAAAGAATTACCTATTGTTACCGGTTATGCCTATTGCAAAGAAGGGTTAATGCATACCTATGACCGTGGCTACAGCGAGATGACATTCAGTCGCATAGCCACAATAACTCAAGCATCGCTTGCGGTTATCCATAAAGAGTATCATTTCAGCTCGGCAGACCCTAGAGTCGTCGGTGTTGGCTCAGTGAATCCCATTGGATTAACTAACTATGATGTTGCTGACCAATTAGCCAATCTTGGTATGGAAGCTATCCACTCAAATGCGGCTGCAGGTTTACGTGAATGCGGGATTGAGCTGCAAATTAAGAACACTTTTGAACCTGAGCATGAAGGTACACTGATCTCTTCGAATTATCGACCAGATACGGATCATGTGGAGATCATTGCTGGAAAACAGAAAGTCTACGCGTTGCACATCTTTGACCAAGGAATGGTTGGTAAGATAGATAATGTGAGTTATGAGTTAATGGAAATTATTGCGGATGCAAGAGTTAGCCTGATAGGAAAGGAGATGAATGCCAACTCTATTACTTATTATCTTGGTGGTAACCCTGAAAGCTTAAATCAGGTGCTTTATAAAGCTGAGAAGCGGTATCCAAAGGCATCAATTGCTGGCCGTATGGTAGCCATAATTTCAGCGATTGGGTCTCAGATTGATACCAACAAAACACTTGCTAATGGCGTACTGTCATTGATGAATAATAGCGTAACTCCTATTGCATTACACTCGTCGATGAGAAATGTAAATGTGCAATTTGTTGTGAATGATGACAAGTACCAACAAGCGATTTGTGCACTACATAAAGAGTTTTTTGATCAAAATAAAAAAGCTAAAAAATCGGTGAGTGCTGCCTAAAATATAGTAGTGGGGATGAGGCATCTCCACTACTATATTTTTGTAGAATAACTATATTTTTATAGAATACAGAAGAAAAGTGATTAGAGTCCTAAAATAACCTTTAGTTTATTTTGGGGCTCTTTATTGTTCTCCATAAAGGTATCAACAGAACTACTCCTGATACTTATCAAGCTTGTTATAAAGCGTTTTAATACTTATCCCTAAATCTTGAGCTGTTTCTTTTTTGTTGCCTTCGTTCTCTTCGAGTGTATTGATTATTGCGGCTTTCTCTATTTTTTCGAGAGAAACACCAGCTGGAACCATCTCTTCAACCGTTGTTCCGGTTTCCAAAGGTGGAGTGTCAAAAATTAAGTGCTCATCTTTAATAGTATCGTCAGCTAATATA
The DNA here is from genome assembly GCF_024347535.1 of Vibrio kanaloae. Classification (NCBI taxonomy): domain Bacteria; kingdom Pseudomonadati; phylum Pseudomonadota; class Gammaproteobacteria; order Vibrionales; family Vibrionaceae; genus Vibrio; species Vibrio kanaloae. The sequence goes on from NZ_AP025498.1 coordinate 480,488, forward strand.
AATGCTCGTTCAATACAATGTTTTAATTCCCTTACATTCCCTGGCCACGCATGGGCAGAGATCTTTTGAAGCGCTGAGGTAAAAATAGTTTTTGCTGTAGCTTCATTTGCGTTGCGATGAGCAATGAAATGTTTAGCCAAACCGACGATATCGTCGCCTCGTTCACGCAAAGGGGGAATATGTATAGGAAAGTGAGCTAACCTAAAGTATAAGTCTTCTCTCAAAAACTGCTCTTCAATCGCAACTTGTGGATCTCGGTTTGTAGCAGCAATAACCCGAGTATTAGCGATACTAAATGTGTTACTTCCTACTGGGCGATACTCTCCAGTCTCTAAAACTCGCAATAATTTAACTTGATGTTCAAGTGGCATCTCAGTGATTTCATCGAGAAATAGTGTGCCACCTTCTGCTTGTCTAAATACACCTTGGTGCGTTCGATTTGCGCCTGTGAAGGCTCCTTTTTCATGACCAAATAGTTCACTATCTACTAATTCTGGGCTGATTGCACCGCAGTTAATCGCGATAAAAGGTTGGTTCTTGCGATCGCTAGCGAGATGGACAGTTTGTGCTACAAGCTCTTTACCTGCACCACTTTCTCCGACTATTAGTACATTGGCGTCCGTTTTAGCGACTCTTCTTAACGTTCGATACAGCTTATGCATCGGCTTAGAAGAACCAATTAACATCCCAAATTGATCTAAGTCGCTTGTGGAAACTGTACGCCCTTCTTCCTGTTTTTGCAGGAAGTACTGACTAAAATCAGCTAGGGTATCTTCTAAAATCTGTATATCAATGGGCTTTCTATAGTGGAAAATCGCACCATGGCTCATCATTTTTTCTAAGTTTTTATTTGGCGAACCGGAGCTAATAATGATTAGGTCAGTTTCGTCCAAACTTTTAGCATTAGATAGAGTTTTAAAATCATCGTTAGTGAACCGAGATACTTCCACAATAGCAGTATTTGGCTGGAGTTGTTGTAACTTATCAATCCAATGGACATCCGTTGTGCTCTGTATGATTTCAAAGTTTGACGATTCATTTAGAGAGTTTACTTGAGACAGTAATTGTTCGTCTCTTAGCTCTAAGAACAGTGTCGGTAATGACATGATTTAACTCTCTTTTTATACGACAAGAAGTGATATCGATAATACCACGATACCCTTCAAAGACGAATCTATCATTTACTATACGCCGCCAAATAAGTGAAATACTAATAATGTTATTAACCAGAGTAAGGGGTGATATTAATTAATATTGGTCTGATTTTGGTGATAATTTTTACAACTCTCTCATGTAATTAATACATACGACTTTTATTTTAGTAGTAGGAAATCCAGAAGAAAAGGTGTTAAATCATTTGATATCAAGGGGTTATATGTCTGGCATGCTGATTGCTTATGTTATAGGTGTAAGTGAACTAAAGGAGATAATTAATGAAAATTACTATAAGTAAAATATTATTAGCTACTTTGATTGCTACTTCTTCTTCTGCAGCGGTTGCTGATAGCATGTGGAAGAAAGAAACTCTCGACGCGTGGGTTGATGGAAAAGCAGAGACGACCTTATTATTGAACTCTAATTTGAATTCATTTGATATTAATACTTATGTTAGAGGTCAAGTTGTTACTTTAACTGGTTCGGTTAGAAATAAAAATGAAAAGGTACTTGCTGAAGAACTAGTGTTAAGTTTAAAGGATGTTAAGGCTGTGAAAAATAACCTTACGGTTATAGAAGAAGATGATGAAAAAACGCAAGAAGCCGTACAAGCCTTAACAGACTCTCATATAAAGACGCTTGTTATAACTCGTTTGTTAATGAATACCAATGTTAGTGGTACCGATATTAAAGTAGAAACTGAAAACAGCGTTGTCATATTGAAAGGTTCTGTAGAATCTGGCGGGGAACACGATGTTGCATTATCTATAGCGAACAATACACCGAATGTAGAGGAAGTGATTGATAAATTAGATATTATTTAATTTTATCTATTTTTAATCACTTTATCTAAAAATAGAGCAACTATTACGATTCGTTGTTCCTTAACATTTTTAACTTTCATTACTGGTTTCAATGGTAATGATTCTAATTAATAAAAAATACACACTAGGAGTTTATATGAAGATCAGATCAATTGCTTACCGTGTTCTTACTGTTATGGGTATTACTCTTGCTCTTGCTGCATGTAGTGACGATGGTCCAATGGAACAAGCGGGAGAAAACGTAGATGAGGCAGTAGAAGAGACTCAAAATACAATAGAAGATAGCTGTGAAAATGTTAAAGAGCACCTAGGTGCGGAAGACGAAGATTGCTAAAACTGTCATCTAGAGTGCAATGAGATACTCCAATCCTCATAAAAAAACAATTAATTGAAGTAGGAATTAGACATGAAAAATATATTTGATGTACTCAAAGACAGCCATGAAAAGCAGCGACTCTTGATGGATGCGCTACTCCAAACATCGGGTGACACTCAGGCTAGGCAAGAGTTTTATATCAGCCTTAAAGATGAGCTAACCAAACATGCGATTGCAGAGGAGCGTCATTTTTATGCTCCCTTGATCGAGAGTGATCAATCGATTGACATGACAAGACACGGGATAGCTGAACATCACGGCATTGATAAAGTACTCGTTCAATTAGATGATACGGATATGTCTTCACCCACTTGGCTTGCTTTAATGAAGACATTAAAACACAAAGTCGAACATCATTTAGAAGAAGAGGAACAGCGTTTCTTTCAAACGGCAGGGCGAGTTTTAGATGCAGAACAAAAAGAAACATTGGCTCGAAAATACGAAAAAGAGATGGCTTGATTCGCGATGCACTAGGAATTAAGCGCTAAAATTTTTGTTAAGTGAGATGGGGACTCATATCTGAGTCCCTCTTTGATTACTTTATAGATAATTTATGCACAGATAAATTAAGGCGCCATTATGTTTATTATTAAGTATTATATACTTATATCCACCGCTTGCTTTTTTGCTGCTGTTTTTATACCCCAGCTAATGATTCGTGGAGTTTTTGCCTGGTGCGGCTTATCTATGCTAATCGTCAGTGTCGCTTATATTTTCGATATACCGTCAATATTTAGAAAAAATAGCGATGGGAAAATTGTGTGGTGGATTCGATGGGTGTTTGTTCCATTTTTCCTAGGTGTTCGATTATACAATTTATGGGCTATCAAAAGAGATCAAGTTGATCCAATACAGCAAGTTGGTCAGAACTTATATGTATCACGTCGCTTATTTCCATCCGACTTATCGTTCTTAGAGTCTCAAAATATCAATTGTATTGTTGACGTTACGGCTGAATTTTCTGGTTTAGAAAGTGCAATGACGGGTGACCAATTTAACTACCTAAACACACCGGTTCTTGACCATAAAGCCCCTAAGTTACATAAGCTTAAGCATGCTATAAATTGGATTGATACTCAAATCAACCAATCGAGATCGGTTGTTGTTCATTGTGCGCTAGGTCGTGGCCGTTCAGTCTTTGTAGTTGCTGCATACTTATTAGCTAAAAACCCCTCACTTACAGTGGAACAGGCTTTGAAAAGTATCAACGATGTTCGAAGTACGGCTCGATTAAATAACCTCCAGTTAAAGGCTCTTCATGCAATCAGTGATAAAGGTTTACTTACCCTTCAGCGTACGGCTTGTCTTATTGTCAACCCTGTCGCAGGTGGTGGTAAATGGCATACGTACGAACAACAGGTTATACGTCGACTTACTAGGAAATACAATTTAGACATTTCTATTACCAGTCAAGGGGTATCTGCAGAAACTTTAGCTAAGCAGGCCAAAGAACGAAATGCGTCTCATATTATCGTTTCCGGAGGCGATGGAACGGTTAGTGAAGTGGTTAGACAACTTATGGATACCGACACGTTATTAGGAATTGTACCGTTAGGGACAGCGAATGCGCTATGTCATATGCTCTATGGCTTTGCGACGAAAGTATCCCCTGTTGAAAAAGCGTGTGAAGTGATTCTATCTGATAACTCAAAGAAAATGGATTTGGCTTTCTGCAATGAGCAACCAATATTACTGCTTCTTGGTATTGGGTTTGAAGAGCAGATGATCGACTACGCACATCGACAGCAAAAAAATGAAAATGGACAGTTCGCGTACTTGATGGGCTTCTTTAATGCTGTTGTAGCTGAAGGTAATCAGCGTTTTCTAATGTCGGTCGATGGAAAGCCGCTACAAGACGTGAGATTACAAAGTTTGGTGGTGGCGAATACTTCCCCTTTTAGTACTGTACTTGCTCAAGGTGGGCAGACTCCCAAGCCGGATGACGGGAAGTTACATATCACCTATCTAGAAAACACTACTTCACTTGGTGAACGAGTTATCGCTTTATCTGATCTATTGCTTTCTAGTTTTGGAATGAAAGAGCAAGCAAGCTACTTTAATTATTTGTCAGCGCAGCACGTTAAAATTGATTCTGACCTCCCGATTGATTACGTCATTGATGGGGAAATGTATTCGGCTGAGTCACTGGAGATCAGTATTAAAAAGCAGGCCTTAACAGTTTGCGCACCATAAGAAGTGAATAATGGTGACTATTAAATAGTAGGAGTAACCATAGACCAAAAGCCTTATTAGAACGCTGGATTTGTCGTCTAAAGGTGGTAAGAGTTCTCCATTTTTGTGCGGATAATATCGCAGGAACCACATAAAAGAAGTTGTGATGTTATCCCATAAAAAAGCGTCAAGGCTTTACACTTTGACGCTTTTTTATGCAGGATAATATCAGTGATGTTTAATGTAATTCCGATAAGTTTAACTAGATTAATTTTCAACTATGCCAATTATAGGTGTTTTGCCATTTCATCATTTTCAACTTGCAATGCTGCAACCCAATAAGAAAAAAATGAGGACATATGTTGGTTGTTAAACTTCCGGATAATATTTTTTAAGTAGGAAATTAAGCTTAGGTTACTTCTGTACATATCATTATAGTCAACGATGGAAGTGGACTGCTGGCTTAAGATTGAATGATCGCTATCCGTTCCGTCAACGCAGAACTTAGTGTTTACTTCTTTGATCATTGAACGTTCTATTTTTATAAATCGATTAGCAGCCCTTGATATGTTCCCATTGGTTTTTTGTTCGACTAGATCAACACATGAAAAATAGTGCTCTTTCAATGTGCATAGGATCTTATCTATGCCTTTATACTGAATTACCTCAAGTGAGTCATTGTCCTTGTTAAGTAACATGTTATTACTCCTTCTATCTCAGTAGCATTCTTATACTTTTAGAACAGTTTATACTTACTACGATGTATTTTGTGCAGGTAGTATTTCCTGCTCTCTTTATTTATCACTAGTAAGAGCTAGTGTTCACGCATTCTGTGTATTTGATCTCGGCAGTTTTCCATTTCATTTTTCACCTTCTGTAACTTGTTTTTCCCTTCTAAGTTAGGGGTTGTTGTTAACAGTGATTCAATGTCGGAAATGATCTTCTTCTCTACACCTTCTAAGTGCATTAAATAGAGATCTTCATTGTTTGTTCCGTTTTTTTCTTCTGCTTCAATGCAACGCTCTCTCGCGTTTATCGTGTAGCTAGCTGGTATCTCATCTTGCTGGTTTTTTGCGTAGTAGGTTAAAGATCTCAACTTCAATTCTGCACATTTTTTTACTGTGTATATGTCGAAAAGGTTATTTTTCATCTTGTCACTTTTTATGTTTGATATTGCTCTTTCATAAATAATGTTCCCACTTTTTATCAAGCTAACGATCGACAATATGTTTTGGTTGCTCATGATTCCTCATTTTACTTAAATGTGTATCTTATTAAATGCACTTTATATGCCAGATAATGAGTTGTCATATTTGGTAATTTAGATTGGTTTTTATATGTTTTTTGTAAAAAATACATTAATAGGTGATTTTCAATGAAATTATTACACCTTTACGGTCATGATTTAACTATTTCGGCGTTTAATACTAATAATTACGGGATTAATAAAGTTGGCATGAAGTTAGCTTGTATTACTACAGCGATTAGCAATTTATATTGTTGCTGGTCTTTTTAGTCAAATAAGGAGAGATTTTATGCCAAGGTCAAATGCTAAAAGTTCAGAGTCTAAACAGCAAATTGAAGAGACTTATGAGAAGGCTGAAGAAGCTGCGGTAGAAGCAATCGGAAGTATCAAAGATACGGTTCATGAAACGCTCGAGGCTAGTTCTGAAAGTATGAAAAATACGACAGAAAAGGCTGAAAATGTAATTAAAGAGCGTCCGCTGTTAAGTGTGGGGTGCGCGTTTCTTGCTGGTTGGGCTGTGTCTAAGTTAATCAAATAGTCACATATTAACAATGCAATTGAGAGAGCACAGTTATGCAGGAAAATAGTCAAAATGATTCGTCTAACTTCGTCGATAGTAAATCGTGTGATAGAGAGGTGGATGATCTTAAACGTGCAGCTTCTGAATTAAATGGACTATGGAAGGACTTAACCCTACTGCAAGCACATACAGAGCAATGGTCTAAGTCGACCTTCGAACTGTTTTTATTAGAGTTACGTAATAGTGTTACGGCTTGTAAAAAGCTTTTTGTGTTCCAATTTATCTTTATTGTGTTGTTACCGATGTTTCTTTTTAGTGTCGCTGTCGGTGCTGGGGTTGTGAGCTACTACTTCACTTTAAACCTGTTGGTGGGTTACGGCGCGTTCATGTTGATGCTTAGCTTTATTCTTATAAGCTTGGTGTTTTGTCATAAGTACCTAAAGCAGTTTGTCGGCTTTGAATATACCAAAGAACAATTGAAGGAGGGGTTACATGTCAGTACTCAGAAAACGACAAAGAGAAATACAGATGAAAAGGCTTGAGGGGAAAAGTAGAGCTCGTCAAGCGGCACTCTGTATCGGGCTCATTCGCCATAAAGGAAAAGAGTTTATTGAAAATCGCCCCTTATATGCATTAGGCGTAACAACACTTGGGGTAGCGTTTCTTAGCCAAACGAGGCACTTTAAGTCATCTATTTTTAGCTACCAACCCGTGTCATTAATACTTGGTTTACTCAAATAAAAATAAGCATTAATTTAATCCCGGTTGGACTCAAGTTTTTAGTTAAATATCTGATTTAGCCTTTATTCGTTACCTCTGAAATCGCAAGTTTACTACCATATAGGAATATAATGACAACAAAAAAATATAAGCTTTTGACAGCTAGTTTTATGTTCTTTGCGATCTTAATGATGTCTATTTTTACATTATATATAGCCAAGCCAATTTTGCTGCCTATCATTTGTGGCGCCTTTATTTCATTATTATGTAGCCCATTGGTCAATTATCTAATTCGTTTCGGAATTCCTCGTGTCGTTAACGTAAGTGCAGTATTGATTGGCCTTGTCGGCTTTGTTGTGATTAGTCTAAATATGCTAAGTGAACCCGCTCAGCAATGGTGGTCGAAATTGCCGATGTTGCTTGAAAATGTATCCAATGAAGTGAGTGAAGCGGCTCAAAGTAGCAGTCTGACTGACGCTACTGGGTTTTCTATGAGTAGTACTGTGGCTAATGATGGGCTTACTAACAATACGGCTTTTTCCATTATAAAATCGGTGCTCACCACAACGCCTACTATTGTCACGCAGTTAATGGTGGCATTTCTTATGGCATATTTCATGATGAATTATGGCCGAAGAATTTATGCCAAAAGCTTATCTTTGTTTGAACGATTTTCAGACAAGCGTAAGGCTGTTGAGTTGGTTAAAGTCCTGCAAAAGGATTTGTCTCGTTATATAGGCTCGATCACCATAGTTAATGTTTGCCTGGGACTTATTGTCGGTTGTGTTTTTTATATGATGGGATTGCAAGACCCTTTTCTTTGGGGGGCATTTGCAGGCTTGATGAATTACGTCCCTTATCTTGGTCCAATGGTTTCAGTAACATGTTTCGCGTTAGTCTCATTTATACAATTTGAGTCATTCAGTTACGCGTTGACCGTTGCGGCGATTTTCTTAACCATCAACTTGATTGAGAGTCAGCTAGTGACGCCTACTTTGTTGGGAAAAAGATTTAGTCTCAATCCATTGGTTTTGTTTGTATGGCTGGTATTTTGGGGTTGGCTGTGGGGATCAATGGGGATGCTGATAGGGGTACCGTTACTTGTTTGTGTAAATGTACTTTTTGATCAGTTAAGCCACCCAAAATCGAGTTTATATGATACTAAAATAGAAAAAAGAGAGACTGGGTGATCCCCACTATTAGCCTTTTTGACTTAGTTTTTAAAAGCACCATGTCTTTAAAAACACCATTTACATCTACTGGACTTATTGGTTTGATCAAGGACATGCTTTTTATGATGCCATTGTTCTTGAGCTTGTAACCGTGTTAGTTATTTTACTTATCGGTATTTAAGTGTCGAATCAGCTTCGCAGGTGTGCCTCCATACAGGCAATCTGGCGGTACATCACTGTTGACTACGGAGTTAGCCGCGATGACTGAGCGAGCGCCAATCGTCACGCCTTGGTTGATCACCGAGTTCCCACCAATCCACACATCATCTTCGATTGTTATCGGTAAACAGAAGGTTTCCCATTTACGACGGCTACGATAATCAAGGGAGTGTGACGGAGTATAGAATTGAGCGCTTGGTCCAATTAAAACATTATTGCCGACTTTGATATTGGCACCGTCGAGCATTACCACGTTCATGTTGATGAAGGTGTCGTTACCGATCTCAATGGTTTTACCAAACTCACAGTGAAATGGAGGTTGGATTAAGCTGTTACTGCCGACCTTCCCGAACAGTTGCTCTTGCAATGCGTGTTGTTGGTCTGGGTCTTGGTGGTTGTTGAAGGCCATTAACGATTTTTTTGCATTGGTACGTATGATGTCAATTTTTTGGTCGGCGCCATCATACACTTGTCCAGATAGCATCTTTTCTAATTCAGTGTGAGTGTTAGTTTTACTCATACTTGCCCACTTTCCGAGAGTCTCGGTTTCAATGATTAATACTGCAAGATTAGCGATTTTTAGACATAAAAAAAGAGAAAAGCCTCAGCCTTTCTCTTCCGGTTTTCATCACTAAATGAGAGCAGGAATACAAGTTAATTAGATCTGCTCAACGAAACCCATTAGGTGCTGTTTCACTTCGTCTGAAGCAAAAGCGCTCTCTACAGAGTACTTGTAGATCTCTGCGTAGTCTTCTTGGGTTAGACCGAACGTTTCACATACACGCTTCACTTCGTTAGTCATGGTTGTGTTCGACACAGTGCGGTTGTCTGTGTTGATCGTCACAACGATACCGTCTTTCTTGAATTCAGCAATTGGGTGGTCGCTGAATTTGTGAATACATTTAGTTTGCACGTTACTTGTTGGGCAAGTTTCAAGCGCAACCTGCTTCTCTTTAACGATGTTGTATGCGTCTTCGTTACCTTGGATGTGAACACCGTGGCCGATACGCTCTGCGTCTAGCATAGTCACTGCATCGTAAACGTTTTGACCATGCCATTGCTCACCAGCGTGAACCGTCACACGGTAGCCTTGTTCAATAGCGTATTGCGTGTATTCAGGGAATTCAGCGCAGAAGCCCGGCTTTTCACCGCCCGCAATATCAAACGCAACCACGCCTTTACCAAGATATGGTTTACCTGCGTCGATTACATCTTTGATTGAGTCTTTAGGGAACATACGCAGTACAGACATGATGTAGTTGCCCTTGATGTCGTACTTCTCTTCTGCACGCTTCATACCTTTAACCGCACTTGCGATGATCGCATCAAGAGACAAGCCCTTGTTTACGTGGAGAATCGGTGCAAAACGAACTTCTAGGTATTTAACGTTCTCTAGTGCTGCGTCTTCGTAAAGCTCAAAAGAAATACGCTCAATCGCTTCTTCCGTTTGCATTACTTGCAGTGGCAGGCTAAAGCAAGCCAGGTACTCATCAAGGTTTTTGCAATCTTCAGGCACTGTTAGAGACTTTACTACCGCTTCACGGTCTTCTGGAAGTTCGATTCCATACTGTTTCGCCAGATCAATAATGGTGTCTGGACGAACGCTTCCGTCTAGGTGGCAGTGCAGATCAATCTTAGGGAGTGCTAGAAAGTTCATGAGTATTCCTTAGGTCTATTATTTTTTGAGTTATTAACTCATAGGTTACATGGGCTTAAATTAACAAGTTTGTGATATGATTTAAAGTGACATAAAGTCATCATTAATTTGAATCTAAGGAATATCATGGTAGATGTTAAGAGCTTACTTAAGTGTGATATGAATTTACTGCTGTGCTTGCACGTGTTGCTTGAAGAGCGCAGCGTGAGTAAAACGGCAGAGCGACTGTTCCTTAGTCAGTCAGCGGTGAGTAAGCAACTCACCAAGCTACGCTCTCTGTTTGATGACCCGCTGTTTGAACGTGAGTCAAAAGGCCTGTTTCCAACTCCGAAAGCTACTTCTTTAGCGCCTAGGATTCATCAGATCCTTCTGCAAGTTGAACAGCTAACCATACCGGACATATTTGAGCCGAAAGACAGCGAACGCACTTTTAATATCGACCTTGTTGAAACCGCTTATACCGCGATTTACCCTAAATTTATGCCTAACGCGTTGGCAGATGCGCCGAACATTACGGTAAACAGCACTACTTGGAGCAGCGAAACTTTTAAGCGCTTACTAAAGCGTGAGGTAGATTTCGGGATTGGAATTTTTGAGCTCGATGAAAGGGCGAGTACCCACATTCAAAACATCCCTGCTGAGCTAAACCATGTTGAATTGCTGCAAGATTACTCTGTGTGCTTGATGCGCAATGATCACCCAGTGCTTCAAGAAGAGTGGAACCTGCAAGCCTTCCTTAAATACCGTCATATTCAGTTAGTGACCGGCGGAGTTGGCGACTGGTTGCTACTGGAAATCTTGCAAGCCAAACAGCTTCAAATTAACAAAGCCGCCAACGTGTCGGACATCACCAGCGCAGTAAAGCTGTGTAAGCAAAGCGATTTGCTGATGTGTTATCCGTACAACTCGGTTCGTGACTATATTGAGAGTGGCGAACTGGTGATGAAGCCGATTCCCATTGAGTTGGTTCCCGGTGGTTTGTTTCTGCTTTGGCATCATTACTTTGACTCTGAACCAAGCCACAGATGGTTGAGGGAGTTAATTGTCGAGAAAACACGTTAATGGCTGAGAGTCTCATCGATACTCAAGTGTAATTGATACTATTATTGAGATTTCTATTTGGATGTTAGGCAAATTGCGTTAATTCTGCTGCCTCACGAAAGCCAACGGAGTTTGACCGGTTTGCTGTTTGAAAAAAGCGATAAACGCACTGTTGGACGAGAACTCTAGCAGGTGTGCCACCTCGCCGACTTGTCGGTTTTCTGAGAGCAGTTCAATTGCTTTAAACAAGCGCCATTGCTGTCGCCACTCTTGATAAGTCATGCCTGTTTCGGCTTTGAATAATCGAGTAATCGTTTTGGTGCTTGCGCCAACCGAGTTCGCTAATGTCGACAGGGCTGGGGCAAGGAACGAAGCGGTTCGGACTCGTTTGCAAAAGCTTTTAAAGCGGCGATCTGTCGGTAGCGGCAAGATAAACGAGTGTTGGTTAGCGCTGTAAAACTCTTCCCAGAATAGGTTGGCAGTATTGGTGGTTTGCTCGCGGGCAATGTCCCAATCCCAGAAAGCCATCTTATTGATTAGGGCTTTTAAAAGCTCATTCACTTCCACAATTTCAATCGCTTCTGGGCAGGTGTAAATACTGCTATCAAAATAGAGCGACCGATAAGCAACCACATTGGTCATCTGCGCGCGATGTTTGGTATAAGGCGGGATCCACACGGCTTTGGTCGGTGGCAAAATACAAATGGCGTTTTCTAAGGTCAAGGTGATGCAACCCTGCGGAGCATACAGCAGCTGTCCTTTTACGTGGTGATGTATTCCTGAATCATGCTGACCTAGCTCTGCCGCAATCCCTATGACGGGCGCAGGTAAGCTGTCTGCATCAAATTCAATCGTTTCGCTGATTAATGCCATTTGTCCTAATCTTGTTGTTTTTGGTATTAATGTTGTTAACGAGCCAAGGTTAGTTTCCCCTAGACTCTTCGTCAAGTTCACTGGTCTTGGAAAAATGATGAAAACAAAACCTTCTTTATGGCAAATGGTGCTATTGCTGATGTTCCCTCAGATCGCAGAAACCATCTATAGCCCGACTCTGGATTCAATATCGAAATCCTTTGATGTGAGTTACGCACAAGCGGCGCAAACCCTCTCGATCTATTTCTCAGCGTTTGCGCTCGGTGTTGTGGTATGGGGCATTTTGGCAGACAAATGGGGGCGCCGACCAACCATGTTATTGGGCATGGGGTTATTCGCGTGCTCTGCTCTGATCGCAATGCAAACCAATAGCTTTGTTTGGTTGATGATAGCCAGAGCCATGGGCGCTTTCGGGCTTGCGGTTGGCTCGGTGGTGACACAAACCATGTTGCGAGATGCCTTTAGCGGCGCTGAACTGGCCAAGGTGTTTGGTTACATGGGCATGGGGCTGTCGATTAGCCCAATCATCGGGCTGCTTCTTGGCGGTCAATTAAGCCAAGCGGGCGGGCATCAATATGTGTTTATTGCCCTGTTTATTATGGTGTTAGTGCTGTTGGCACATAGCCTATGGTCATTGCCTGAAACGCAACAATCTAAGCAGCCATTGCAGTTAAAGTCACTCAGTATTCACATGATCAAAGATAGCGATATATGGATGTCTGCGTTGCTGGTCGCGTCGTTCAATATTGCGCTGTTTTCCTATTATCAATTGGGTTCATTTGCCTTCATTCAACTTGGATTTAGCGTCGAGCAGTTTGGCTACAGCGGCATTGTGCTTGGATTCGGGACCCTGTTAGGAAGCTTGGTAAACAAGACATTATTGAAGCGACAGATGTCTTCAATGTCTTTGATTGGTATCGCAGCAGGGCTTCAAACATTAGGTGCGGTGGGTGTCTATTTTTCACAACACTCAATATGGTTTTTACTTCCGATGATGCTGGTGGTCATGGCATTTGGTATTGCGATTCCCAATGTGTTGAGTCGCGCATTAGTCAGCTACCAATCTCAAGCGGGAAGTGCAGGCGCACTGTTTGGTTTGATGTATTACACCTTGATCGGTTCAGGGCTCGCTTTAGCGGGAATGATTCAAGATTTAGGGGGGGTGTTGGTACTTTGCGGCGCTTTATCTGTGTTGGTGACGATACGCAGCCGACTCTCTCTTAAACGCTAAGTCTTTCATCTATATTGATAAATTCCGTGTCCTGTTTGGCGCGGAATTTATCATTTCTTGGTTTGTAAATTTGGATATTGACAGGGGTAGAGTGATCGTTTTACCCTGTAAGTAGAACAATCATTCTACCCTTTGTCGGGTATTGAGAGAGCACTATGTTGAGAGAACAGATTGCAGCAAGCCTTGAAGTAGCGTTCAGCCAACAAGGTTTCGCTGAGCCGAGCGTTGCACAGCTGAAAACAGCGTGCGATGTAAGCCTAAGAACCTTGTATAAACACTTCCCTTCAAAAGAAGCGATGATCGTTGGTGCCTTGGAGTATCGACACCAACGTTACCTAGATTTCTTGTTGGAAACGTCGCCTGAAAAGGGGCTCGAATCGGTTACTCATATCTTCAACAAGCTCCAACAATGGTTAGAAGAGTATGCGCCGCACGGGTGTATGTCGATGCATGCGATGGCCGCGTTTCCCGATAATGAGCTTATCAGCCAAGCGGTTACACAGCATAAAGAACAAGTTCGTTTGCTAATAGGCAAGCAGAGCCAGCGAGAGGATCTCGCGACACCACTGTTTTTACTTCATGAAGGCGTATCAAGCGCGTGGCCAGTATTAGGCGAAGAAGCAGTGGCATCGGCACAGAATATGGTGACAAAATTACTCAAGGAAACAGTATGAATTTCGAGATACCAAAAACAATGAAAGGCGCAGAGATGCTAGGTCACGGCGGAGCAGAAATGCTGGGCTACCGCGAAGATATCGCTGTTCCTCAAATCGAACCTAATGAAGTGCTGATCAAGGTGATGGCCGCAGGCGTGAACAATACCGACATCAACACACGAATCGGTTGGTATGCAAAAAGTGATGACTCAGACGATGCTAGTTGGTCTGGCGAAGCGTTGAAATTCCCTCGCGTCCAAGGTGCCGATGTGTGCGGTTTCATCGTAGCCGTTGGTAACGAAGTCTCGGCTGATCGTATTGGCGAGCGTGTTCTGATTGAGCCTTGTTTGACCGAGGTTTATGGACAAGATCTACCACAGCCATGGTATTTCGGTTCGGAGTGCGATGGTGGTTTTGCTGAATACACCAAAGTGGCAGCTAAGCATGCTTACGCGGTGAACAGCACCATGTCGGATGTTGAGCTAGCGTCTTTCCCATGCTCTTACTCGACCGCAGAGAATATGCTGACGCGTGCCAATGTGGCTGAAGCTGATCGCGTGCTTATCTCAGGTGCATCGGGCGGTGTGGGCTCTGCGGCTATTCAGCTAGCAAAAGCTCGCGGCGCGTATGTTATTGCCATCACTAGCCCAAGCAAGAACCAACAGTTACTTGAACTTGGCGCTGATGAAGTGATTGCCCGTGATGCAGATTTGGTTAACGCGCTAGGCGAAAGCAGCGTGAATGTGGTGATCGATTTAGTTGCTGGTGACAAGTGGCCAGAGTTTCTTGAAGTCCTAAAACCGCATGGCCGTTATGCTGTGTCTGGTGCGATTGGTGGTGCAATGGTTGAGCTTGATGTGCGAACTTTGTATCTCAAAGACCTCAGCTTTTTTGGTTGCACGGTTTTAGAACCGCAAGTATTCCAAAACTTGGTTAATCGTATTGAGAAACAGCAGATTGGCGCTATCGTCGCAGAGGCTTATCCGCTAGCCGATATCCATAAAGCGCAAGATGAGTTCCTAAAGAAAAAGCACGTCGGTAAGATCGTGTTGGAAGTCGCTCAGAGCTAACTTTAGACAGCCACACATCTAATCTATGTAAGAGCGAGCAAGTGTTATTTGCTCGCTTTTTTTGTTTCTGGCGAATACGGGCGGGCATAGTCTCGCAGCGTGTTGAGTAACAGGTCCTATACAGCTGAAAAATTAATGATTCATTTGTCACTGTGTGGTTTATGAATTAACTGTGCGATAATCACCGCCCTTATATATCCCGAATTGTTTGATAATCATCTAGGAGCCGTATTGATGTTTAAAAGGGTATTGCAGGCATTATTCTCACCGTTTGTTGATTCAAAAAACAAACCCTCTGCAGAGCCTGCCCAACAAGAGCAACAACAAGCCGTTGCTACTGATTCTGTTCAGTCTTCAATCTTTGTTCCGCCTTCGTCAGCTCAACCATCATCATTGATCGTCGATAAGACGCTTAGCCTTCACGATGGTGAATTCCTTGATTATTTGTTTGGAGAGTCTCGCCTTCGCACGGAGTCAGACCCGTTTAGCGATTTTGTCGCTTGTCAGATCGAACGTTTGATTCGCTCTCCAAAAGCTTTGCTTAATGAACTGCCAGTGATGCCAGTCTCTGTGACCACGTTAATGGCAGAATTACAGAGCGATGAGTTTGATGTCGATGCACTGTTAAGAGTGATTGAGCGCGAGCCGAGTATGGCAGCTGATGTGATTAAATTGGCTAACAGCGCATTCTACAAACGCAATGAAAAACAGGTTACCGATCTAAAAACCGCATTTCTAAATATGGGTTCTCAAGGGCTTATAGAAGGGGTAGTGAATAGTTACATGAAGAACTTCACGCCGGGCAACAATATTTACTGGCGTCATTTCGGTGAGAAAATTTGGAATCACAGTGTTCAAACCGCGTCGTTTTCTAAGGAGTTGATGAAAGACTCTTCATCCCAAGAAGATCAAGCGGCGGCGTACTTTGTTGGGTTAATTCGCAACTTAGGCAAGATGATCATTTTCCAGATGATGGTAGAAGCCTTCAAGCATGTTGATCCTTCTGTTCCGCCTAACTCGTTAGCATTGAAGCGCCTGATGAACAGCTACTCTATTCGCCTGACTTACACTATTGCTAAGTTCTGGGAGCTGCCAGAGCCTGTGTTGACCGTGATTGGCTACCAAGAGTCTAGCCGATACGAATGTACACCACTTGGTCAAGCTGTGTTTGAAGCTAACTACTTGAGTGAGTTGTACTATTTATTGGAAGAACAAACGATTGACGTCGAGCAATTTAAGTGCAGATGTAAAGAGACACTAACGTCGCCTACGGCATACAAAGTAGCTAACCGTATCTATAAAGAGTCTCAATTAGCGCTGGTAGGACAATAACGGCTGGCGTTGGCTAGGTTGATTCTGAAGTCGTCATAAAGCGGTATTTTCTAAATGGTCTTACTAAGCAGTAAGACCATTTTTGTTTTAATTATCGATTAAGGTATCTTAGCCAGTTCTTGTTTCAATTTATCGATTTTACGCAGTTCTTTTTCGATTTTACCCTCATACTTTCGGATTTTATCCGCTCTATCGTCTCTTTTGGCTTCTTCTAGGTCAGCTTGGTATTCAGCTAAATCTTGTTCATTGGATTCAATCTTCTCGCGGAGTTCATCCTTCAAACCCTCATTAGTGCAGTTCTCTTTCGCCGCTTTCAAGGCCGTGGTTAATCGCTCTACTTTGTACTGATTGTCGTACTGTTCCGCTTTCTTTATCTGATATTCGATCTCACAGAACTTCTTTTCACAGCCTGTAAGTGCGTCGCATTGGGTGCTCGCCATGCTGTTAAAAGAGAATGCGCAAAGAAATAGTAATGAGCCTTTTAGGTGTCGAGTCATGGTTTACCTTCTTATTGGGGCTATTTAGTTTGTACTTATATTTTTTGAGTCTCACTTCGAGAGTACATTAGCACCTGCTCACTTTGCTATTGGCAGGGGAGTGTTAAAGATAAGTCGCTGTGCCTAATGACTTATTTTTGAACATGGCTAGATTTACAAATGGCTAATCCACAGCTTGTCGAGTTCGCACCAACCGAAACCATTCACTTGCGCGCCGTGTATCTTTTCAGAAATCTCTAAGTTGAACGCCTCTTGCTTGAGTTCAGTCACAACCCCAGATTCATGCAACCAATGCCGAAGCGCCAACAGTGCATTCATCGCTAACTCAAAGTCTGGCTGGTTTGTTATTGAGGTTAATCCATGTTCGATTGTCTCTAGCATCTCAGCAGGCAAAGTTAAGTCCTCAAACGGGAAGCGAGTGAAAAAACTTAACCACGAAGTGAAGGTGTCGTTCTCATCAATAATGCTACACAACGCGACGTCTTTGGTTGTCAGGTAGTTAGTTTGGTAGTGGCCATATTCCACGTTGGTTTTGTGGTCGCTAGACACTGACAATTGCTCGAAAAGGGTTTGGCATTCAGAGGTGTCTTCAACGGTGAATTCACGCTCTGTTTTCGACAACGATGGGTTTTGAATCTTAAAGAAGGTTGAGCCGAATTCCGGTTTGGAATAATGGTCATCGCCACGCACGGTGGTCGTCTTTTCGGGCAGTCTCACGCACACCTGATTTTGAGCGCAGGCTTTGCTCTGTGCCCATTCTGGATAGACCCACAACTCGACTCGATTGAGAATCGGCGTGCAGTGAGAATAGGCGCTATTACGGCTCAATCTCAACATTTTGCTTGAGAAGATGTCTAATGAGAACGCGCCAGAACCAATCAGCCTATCAGTCGATGATGAGTGATCAAAAATGGATGCTTCAACTCTGGAAAGTAAGCGAGGTAAATGCCAATCAGGTTGATTCAATTTCACGACAACCACACTACCTGCCGAGACAGAGACCTCATCAATATGTTGATAGCAGCGACGCCATATTTTGCTTTGGCAGAGCGAGTTAAGGTTACGTGCTATGTCTTGAGGTTCGAGTGTTCGACCGTTATGAAAGTGAACACCATTACGAATTTGAAAGTGCCATTGCGTCGCATCTTGATTAGGCTGCCAATGATAAGCCAAATCGCCGCTGAGTTTGCCGTGCTTAACTGAGGTTAGGCGTTGGCAAACTTGCATCACTAAGAAGCGTTCGGTGCGTCTAAGTACTCGTTGAGGGTGAAGCGCTTCGAGTTCTCGGTGAAAGGGGATGTACGCGATATTTTGCGCCGGCGGATTGGTATTGCTTAGAAAGGCTTGCAACTCAGTGCCAGCATTGCGGCCGTTGAAGCTTAAGGTGCTAAACACCTGTTCTATGTTGCCTGCGTCAGCTTGGGTTTGTGCGTATCGGTAACACGCCTCAATGGGCTCAACCAGACACGTCAGCTGTGCCTTCTTGCTGCGGCCTGAGCTAGCTTGCCACTCAATCCAACCTTGCGCTGTCATTGCTTTGAGTAAGGTCTGAACGTGACGTTCACTCACGTGCAGCAGTGTGGCCAGTTGGTTGACCTGACAGTGCGATACTCCAGGCCCAAAAGCCTGAAATATCTTTTCATACAGTTCAAGCTTGCGCTTAAGGTTGCCCAATTTGCTTTTCCTAACGACGAGGTTGAGTTAAATGTGGATAGCCAGAGTCAATCAGTGCGTTTTCCATCGCATCGAGAACTCGAGAGGTTATCTCTGAGCTTAGGATATTCGATTCAGTTTTGCCTTGAAGGACTAACTCTGAAAAATGGTCGATTTCAAACTCGAACCCATTGCCCTTCACTCGGCAGTTGATGGTCGACTTCTGGCCTTGATGCTCAATCTCAATAAAGGCCGGATTCCACCATTTTTCGTGAATGGTGATCTTAGTATCGGGCCCATTCAAGTGCGCTGATCGGGGAAGGTTTTGCACTGTTGATGCCGATATCTTACCGCTTATATCGCCAGAGAAGGTAAAGCACGCATTAGTATCAACATTTGCCCCCTCATACAGACACGACATCTCTACCTGAGGCTTTGAAGGGTTCACACCCAGCGTTCGACACAGGTCGTAGAAGAACCAAAGCCCATAGACGCCGACATCGAGCGTTGCTCCGCCTGACAAATCCGGATTGAAGATAAACAAATCGGGCTCATAGTCGTGATGGTTACCAAAGCTAGCTTCGATAGAATCTATCTGAATGTTGTTGTCGACCAAGAATGATTGGAGCTCACGATACGCGGGAAACACCACGGTTTTCATCGCTTCTAACAGCATCACGCCATTTTGTTTCGCAAGGGCTTTCATCTCAAGCCAATCACCAAGATTGGTGAAAGCTGGCTTCTCGACCAATACGTGCTTGTTATTCTTCAGAAACAGTTCAGCAAGTGGCTGGTGGTATGGGTGAACCGTAGCGATGTAAACCGCTTCAACGCTTGGGTCATTCGCCATCTCTTCGTAAGAGCCATAAGCCTTGTCGCAACCAAACTTATTGGCAAACGTAGCTGCGCGTGAGTGATCTCTTGCGGCAACGGCATACAATTCACCATGCAGACAGTGCTCGGTTACTGCTGTTGCGAATCGATTCGCGATATTACCTAGCCCTGCGATGCCCCATTTAATTTTGCGTTGCGTGTCGCTCATCAGTTGCTCCAAATCGTTGTTTTGTCTCAGTGTACTCAGAGACGCCACATACAAATAGAGAACAGATTTCTCAACTTGTTCTCTATTTATTTTATTCTAGTTGAAGCTCAGGATTAGCTCTGTATGGAGCGTTTCCAATCGGCTAGGGCTTGAATGTGTTTTGGTCCGATGCCACAACAGCCACCGACGATATTCGCACCCAATGTGTGCCAGCGTTTAGCGTAAGCTAAGTAACCTTGGCCATCCAGCTCGCGCATTTCTTGAAACATGTCATTAGCTTCATGTTCGCTGCTGATAGGTGCAAAGTTATTGGCGTAGACACCAATTTCTAAATCACTGCCTAGCTCATCGATCACTTTCTTAGTATCAATAATGGCTTGATCCATCACTTCAGGCACTGAGCAGTTAAACATAATGCCTGTCGCGTCCGATTGGCAGGCAAGTTTGATGGCGTCTGTTACGCTCTCGCCAGAACGAATATTGGCAGAATCGCCCTTGGTATCTTCCAAACTGAATGCGTAGTAACACGGCTTATCTGACTGCTTAAGTACCGCATGAATGGAATCGAATTCTTGCAGGCTACAGATGGTTTCCGCTATCCAAAGATCGATGTTTGGGTCTTGAGCATCGTAAAGCGTTTGAATGATTGGCGCTGCTTCTTCGACCTTAAACAAGTCTGGTCGGTAGCTGCCAAATGGCGGTGGAATCGCACCCGCTACTTTCACTGTGTGAGAAGCATTGTCAGCAACTGCTTTAGCCAGCTCACCAGACAGTGCGGTTAGTTCAAAGCCTCGTTGTTCGAACAGCTCTTCACCCAAGTGAAAAGGTACACAGGCGTAGCTATTGGTGATCAGGATTTCAGCACCTGCATCGACAAAGTTTTGATGCGCTTGGCTGACAAATTCGGGGGCTTCAATCAGCGCTTGAGCACTCCAAAGCGGTTGAGAAAATGGCGCGCCAATTTCTTTGAGTTCTCGGCCCATGCCGCCATCAAGTATGGTTAGTGTTTTCATATTCAATACTATCTAAACTATTGCTGAAGTTCTGCCGCCACCATATCAGACAACCTTGTTAGACAGAAGTTATCAAATTATGTGTTACTGAGAACGAAATGGGTTATCAATATTTCAATCCAAACTAACGTGATGCCGCATTAGATCAAAGGCGTGCCTCTGACGTTGTTGATTAACTAAAAATGGGGCAAGTTTAGAGACTAGATTGAAATAAAGTCGATACGCCAATTTTTAATGGGTCAGTATTTCGATCAAAAAAAGATTTTCAAAGTATTGCTGAAATCGGTTTCATCATATATCTTTGTTTTTAGTTGAAATCGGTTTCAGGGTTGCGATTTTTAGTTTTTAACCCGAAACCAATTACTTTTTAGCGAATATTTTTCTTAGCGAGTAACAGTATGAACAACGAATTTCCGAACGATTTTTTATGGGGTGGTGCAGTAGCAGCACATCAACTAGAAGGCGGCTGGGATGCGAATGGTAAAGGTGTCAGTGTTGTTGATGTATTAACAGCGGGCGCTCATGGTGTACAACGTCGAATCACCGATGGCGTGATTGATGGCGAAAACTACCCAAACCAAGTCGCAGTGGATTTCTATCACCGTTACAAAGAAGACATTAAGTTATTCGCTGAGATGGGCTTTAAGTGTTTCCGTACCAGTATCGCGTGGACGCGTATCTTCCCAAATGGTGACGAATCAGAACCTTGTGAAGCGGGTTTAGCGTTTTACGATGATCTGTTTGATGAGCTTCTGAAATACGACATTCAGCCTGTGGTAACACTTAGCCACTTTGAAATGCCTTATCACTTAGCCAAAGAATACGGCGGCTGGATGAACCGTAAAGTCATCGACTTCTTCGTTAAGTACTCGACTACAGTGATGGAGCGCTACCAGCACAAGGTGAAGTATTGGATGACGTTTAACGAGATCAACAACCAGATGAACACTTCGGCAGACATCTTCGGTTGGTTGTGCTCAGGCGTGAAGTTTCCACAGTGCGAAAAGCCGCAAGAAGCGATGTATCAAGCGGTTCACCATCAGTTTGTTGCAAGTGCGTTGGTGGTTAAGAAAGGTCACGAGATCAATCCAGATCTTCAAATCGGCGCAATGTGTGCGATGGTGCCTTTCTACCCTCGTTCTTCAAAGCCAGAAGACATCATGGTGGCACAGCAAGCGATGCGTGACCGTTATTTCTTCTCGGATGTAATGGTGCGTGGTCACTACCCAAATTACGCCAAGCGTGACTGGGCAATCAAAGGCTTCAACATTGAGATGCAGCCTGAAGATGAGCAAATCTTGAAAGAAGGTAAAGCGGATTACTTAGGCTTTAGCTACTACATGTCGAATACCTTGGATTCTTCTTCGCATCAGTCGATTGAAGAAGCGATGGACGGCGGTCATGAGAACTCGGTTGATAACCCGTTCATCCAGTCTAGCGATTGGGGCTGGCCAATTGATCCAACGGGTTTACGTTTCTGTTTAGCTTCTTTGTATGAACGTTATGAAGTGCCATTGTTCATCGTTGAAAACGGTTTTGGTGCGGTTGATACTATTGAAGAAGATGGCAGCATTAATGACGATTACCGCATCGCTTACCTTGGCGACCACATCAAAGAGATGAAAAAAGCCGTTGCGATCGACGGTGTTGATTTGATGGGTTACACCCCTTGGGGCTGTATCGACTTAGTGTCGTTCACCACCGGTGAGATGAAAAAACGTTACGGATTCATTTACGTAGATAAGCACAACGATCAATCTGGCTCACTAGAGCGCAAGCGCAAGAAGTCGTTCGAGTGGTATAAAGGCGTGATTGCATCTAACGGTGCCACTATTTAGAATGCATTTCCCAGCGCAGTTATGTGAACTGTGAGCTGTCATTTTGCAATGAATTAGTCGGCCTATGTCGGCTAATTTTTTATAAAGGAAGAGAAGCCAATGGTAACCATGCTTGATGTCGCGAACCGCGCAGGCGTATCTAAATCGACCGTTTCTCGTGTCTTAAATGGCAAGAACATCGTGCGCCCAGATGTGGTGAAAAAGGTATTTGATGCGATTCAAGAAACAGGTTATCGACCGAACTTGTTGGCTCAGCAATTGGCGACCAAGAAGACCAATTTCATCGGCTTTGTAATCACCAATGAGTTGTTCAATGGCCCTTACTTTTCTTCCTTGATGTATCACGCGGCTTCTTATAGCGAAAAGTCGAATCACCAACTGGTGATCACCGATGGCAAACACAGCGCTGAAGACGAAATAAAGGCCATCAACTTCCTGCTGGATATGAAGTGCGCGGGCATCATCATCTATCCGCAATGCTTAACCGAAAGCGAGATTGCAAAGATCATCGAAAGCACTGACACACCGATTCTGGTACTCAACCGAGAAATGCCGTCGAAGCCTAACCATGCCATTACCACCGACCATTATCAGAGCGCTTGTTTGATGGTTGAGCACATCATCGATCAAGGCCATACAGACATTGCTGTGATTCGAGGTAAAGCCGGTTCTTCGACCGATGAGCTGCGTTACCAAGCCTATCAAGATATGTTAACTAAACATGGTATGACATTGGATGAGTCCAAGGTTGTTCAGGGTGATTGGACGATGGAGAGCGGTTATCACGCGGCTCAGGCTCTGGTAAAAAGCAAAGCAACATTCACCGCTATCTTGTCTGAAAACGATGACATGGCGATTGGTGCGATCAAGGCGTTAACCGAACTTGGGTACTCATTACCTCACGATGTTTCTATCGTCGGCTTTGATAACAGCAAAGTGGGGGCATTTTTAACGCCAAGCTTAACGTCTGTCAGTGTGCCATTAGAGCAAATGACGCAAAAGGCGATCTTGCAAATTGTCGGTGAAACAGAGCAAGCGACCACTATCAATACCACTGGCAGTTTGGTGTTACGTGATTCGATAGCGAAGCTAAATTAGCACTGATCGAATTTCATATTTCACCTACAAAAAGTGACGAGCTGCGCATCTCTTAAACCAAGCGTAAACACTCATTATTCACTGTTATTTAGATATGCGATATTGCATTCTTGGTCGATGAATTGACCACCATTAGTTAAGTAATGTGAAACTAGCTAAGTAATATGAAAATAGCTAAGTGATGCGAGAACAGGTAAGTAACGTGAAAACAGAAAAACAAAAAATGCTAGCAGGTGAACCTTATCAGGCTTGGGATAAAGAGCTTTATGCCGCTCGTATCGAATGTCGTAAAGTACTGCAAAAGCTCAATAACAGCATTCCTGACACACCTGAATGGGAAGCGGCAACCCAAGAGCTGATTCCGGGCTGTGAAAACGCGCATCTAGAACCTCCATTTCGTTGTGATTACGGCTCGAACATCAAGCTGGGCAAGAACTTCTACGCTAACTTTAACTGCGTGATTTTGGATGTGGCTGAAGTGACCATTGGCGATAATGTGCTGCTTGGTCCGAACGTTCAAATCCTGACCGCAGGTCATCCACTCGATGTGAAAGGCCGTGTAGAAGAAGGCGTTGAGTTTGGCACACCGATCAACGTCGGCAACAATGTTTGGCTTGGCGGCGGTGTAATCATCTGCCCCGGAGTCACCATTGGCGAAAACAGCGTGATTGGCGCAGGCAGTGTGGTGACCAAAGACATCCCAGCCAATGTGGTTGCAGTCGGTAATCCATGTAAAGTGCTGAAAGAGATCGATAACGGACAATAATCAGATTAAATGACAAAGCCCGAACCTAGGTTCGGGCTTTGTTTTTTCTATTCTTGCTAGATGCTAGATGCTAGATGCTAGATGCTAGATGCTAGATGCTAGATGGAACAGCTTGTTGTGCTTGCTTCTTATCTAACGCACCACTGAATCGAGTCAGAACAAGAGCGATCAAAACGATCACAGCACCTACCCAAGGGGTGTTCATTAATCCAGATTTCGCGACAATCAAACCACCGCCCCATGAGCCTAATGCAATACCGACGTTGAAGGCTGCAATATTCAACCCAGAAGCGACATCGACTGCGTCTGGTGTGTATTTCTCAGCCAGTTTCACAACATACACTTGTAGTCCTGGAACGTTACCGAATGCAAATGCACCCCAAACCAAAATAGTCGCAACGGCTGCATAAGGGTTTACTGCGGTAAAGTTGAATACCACCAGTACTGCGGCTAAACCAGAGAAGATAACGGTTAGCGCTTTAATCGGCCCCATCTTGTCAGCCATTTTTCCGCCCCAGATGTTACCTACCGCTACTGACACACCGTAGACCAACATGATTAAGCTGATTGAGCTCGAATCAAACCCTGATACGTTTTCCAGTATTGGAGCAAGGAACGTAAACGCTGTGAATGTGCCGCCATAACCCAGTGCTGTGATAGCGTAAACCAACAGTAAGCGTGGTTGAGTTAGAACCTTTAGTTGTGCCGAAATCTTCGCCGCTGGTGGTTGCTTAAGGTTGCTTGGAACCAAGATAGCGCTACCGATAAGAGCAATAAGGCCAAGCAGAGCAACGATCAAGAAGGTCGCTTGCCAGCCGAAGGTTTGGCCGATGTAAGTACCCAGTGGTACGCCAGTCACCAATGCAACTGTTAAACCCGTAAACATGATTGCAATGGCACTGGCTGCTTTATCTTTTGAAACCAAACCTGTCGCGATGGTCGATCCAATCGAGAAGAACACACCATGGGCAAGGCCAGTCAAAATTCGTGCGGCGATCAGCGTGTTATAGCCTGGAGCTTGCCACGCCAATAAGTTACCAATGACAAACAATGCCATCACAGTCAGTAACACCGCTTTACGATTCCATTTACCGGTTAATGCCGTTAATACTGGTGCGCCAATAGCAACGCCAAGCGCGTATAAACTGACTAATAGGCCTGCCGATGGCAGAGATACATTCAAGTCGCTCGCCATGGTAGGAATCAAGCCTACGATGACAAATTCTGTGGTTCCGATGGCAAAGGCGCTGAGCGTCAATGCAAGTAATGCTAGTGGCATAGTCATCTCTCTTACTGTTCTTTGTTAAATACCGAGCGCGATAAAATGGGGCAGCTTGTGACTGCAATAGGAGCGCTTCGTTTGATGGCGAGGATTATCTAGTAAAATATATTTGTGAAAAAATGCCATTATTAACAAATAACCTTTGTGAAATTTGCAATAATTAAAGAGTTAGCCGATCATTGGGTAAAGCTGATGAGATCGAAAAGACACAGATGATTTGAGCTGTGATGAGCACAAGCGAGATGACATTAAACAAAATGAAGATAGCGAAGGAGCCTCATGTTAACCCGTTCAGATGATTTAGAAATGGTACTCACCGTCGTCGATGCGGGTGGTTTTTCTGCGGCGGCAGAGGCGCTGGATGTGCAGGTCGCCAAGGTATCTCGCTCGGTGAGTAAGGTTGAGTCGCAACTCGGCGTCTCGATATTCAACCGAACAACGAGACGCGTGGAATTGACGGAGGAAGGGCGGCAGTTTGTCGATTCAGTCAGGGTGGGATTACAAATGATCCAGAGCGCGGAAGAAGAAATCGTGTCGCGCGGTGAGTTGCCAAAAGGTCGTTTAAGAGTCGATGCCGCCAGTCCATTCGTATTCCATCAGCTAGTGCCGTTGGTGCAGTCATTCAAAGAGGCTTACCCAGACATTGAGTTGGAACTCACTTCCAACGAAGGCTTCGTTGATCTTCTAGAAAAGAGAACTGATGTTGCGATTCGAATCGGTAAGTTGTCCGATTCAACACTGCACGCTCGCCCGTTAGGAAAAAGTTTACTCCATATTGTGGCGTCACCTGATTATCTCGCTAAGCGTGGGCTGCCCACCAAACCTGAAGATTTGAGTTCGCATCAAATTGTGGGTTTTGCAGGGAACAAAGTGCTTAACCATTGGCCTTTACCAAACCAAAGTGATGTCGCGCCTACCGTGACAGCCAGTAATGGTGAAACCGTGCGTCAACTGGCATTAGCTGGAAATGGGATAGCTTGTCTGTCGGGTTTTATGGTGCAGGAAGATATGGCAGCAGGGCGTCTAATCCCTATTCTGGAACAAGACAAACTTGCCAACACAGACCGAGAGCGAGTGAATGCGGTTTACTACAAGTCGTCATCGGTCTCTAAACGTATCTCGGCGTTTATTGATTTTATACAGCCCCGTTTGAAGCTCTAACTAAGGCAGACTACTTGGACTGTAACTAAGCGATCTTAGTCATCTCGTTAAGTGTAAATAACGTAACATCCAGTTTTCATTAATTCTAATTTTTTACCAATACTACTTTGCCTTGGCTGATGATGTTGTTCTTATCTTGGATAATTACCTATAAATTTCCGGCTTTAGCAGTAATAATCAATTAATAGATCGGAATAGCTTGTTCATTGAAAAGCTGTACGGAAAGTTTCTAAAGACGTCATCGTGAAAAGGAAGTCAGATACATGCCTGTGCTCCAACGCATCAGTTTAACGTTAATCTTAATCGCCGTTTTAGGTGGGTGTTCTTCACTTCCTGAAGGCATCGATCATCCAACAGAACCGCCAACCTCTCCTACACCTAGTTCTTTATCGGTTCT
This sequence comes from Vibrio kanaloae, assembly GCF_024347535.1. Classification (NCBI taxonomy): domain Bacteria; kingdom Pseudomonadati; phylum Pseudomonadota; class Gammaproteobacteria; order Vibrionales; family Vibrionaceae; genus Vibrio; species Vibrio kanaloae. The sequence continues at coordinate 507,499 of NZ_AP025498.1, forward strand.
AACCAATGAATTTCAGCCAGAAGCTTTAGAGCAAGGCACCACTGCGGTTCGTCTGCAAGAGTCGGGTTGGGATGCTTTGGCACAGCGATTAGCACTGGTTGAAAGTGCAGAGCACACCATAGATATTCAATACTACATCTGGAATTCTGACGAATCGGGCCGTTATCTAGCCAGTCGTTTGTTAGAAGCAGCGGATCGGGGGGTAAAGGTGCGCGTGATGCTTGATGATATTAATCTCAATGAGCGTGAAGGCCTGTTGTCGGCTCTGAATGCACACCCGAATGTAGAGATCCGAATCTTTAACCCAACCCCAACACGCCGTGGCTTCAGCAAATGGTTGAGCTTTGTTGGTGACTTTTCTCGCTTAAATCGCCGAATGCACAACAAGTCGTTTACCGTCGATGGCACTTTGTCTGTGGTTGGCGGCCGTAATATTGGTGATGAATACTTCGATCTTTCTGACGAGATCAACTTCCGAGATCGTGATGTATTAGTGATGGGCTCAGTCGTTACCACTATCCAAACTAGCTTTATAGAGTACTGGAATAGCCGTTGGTCTTATCCCATCGATATGTTGGGTGATGAGGTGTTGCCAGATATCTCTATTTTGATTGGCACTGAACCTCCTTCTTATAAACATTTTCCTGAGTTACCAATAGACGGTAAATCAGCGGCTAAATTATTGAAAAGTACATTGAGTCAAATGACCTGGGTCAATGCTCGTTTTGTATACGATCCCCCCGTGCCTATCGACTCGGATAATACCGACTTACCGAAAGTTACGGCAGTTTTACTGGCAGATTTAGCGCGCAAGTCTAAATACGAAATCTTATTGGAATCCGCTTACCTGGTGTTTGACGATGGCCAACTTGATGAGTGGCATTCATTAAGTAACAACAACGTTGAGATAAAGGCGCTCACCAATTCAATGGCCTCGAATGATCTGGTGACCAACCACTCTGCTTACGCAGGAAGGCGTAGCGATATGTTAGAGCATGGTATTGAATTATTTGAGCTGAAGCCTGAATCTCAGTTATGTGAGGCATCTACCAAAGACGCTTCTAAATGTGCACCATCAACAGCTTATGGTTTGCATGCGAAGTCGGTCGTATTTGATAAACGCATTGCCAGCATTGGATCATTTAACTTCAATTTACGTTCTACGTATCTCAACACGGAATCAGTGCTAATCATCGAAAACAAAACCATTGCCGAAAAACTAGCAGAAACCATTGAGCAAGCAATGAGCGAAGAAAACAGCTGGCGGTTAAAACTTAATGAGGGTGATGTGAATTGGTATTCCGGCGAGCAAAGTTGGGACAGCGAACCTGAGACAGGTCAATGGGAACGAATACAGTCAGGCTTCTTACAATTGTTACCGATTGAGAAATATCTGTAACAAAACAATTACCGTATAAACAAAAAATGTCAGCGTATATTGCGCTGACATTTTTGTTTGTGCTGTTTTTTTGCTGTAATAGCTCAACGACTCAACGACTCAACGACTCAACGCTTGGTCAACTGCTTGCTGTTTAAGTAAGGCAGAATATGTGGGCGAGATTCACCAGACAGCTTTTGCGTGATCTGTTGTGACCAACTGCTTTGCTTCTGATTGCTTGAGCGGTTCGCGTAGTAGCTTTGCATTGAATCATCGTAACGTGCAATCTCATCGAGACTCAGCGGCTGGTATTGATTTTCGTGCATCACCACGTGAGCAGGAAGGCGAGGCTTAACCTCTGGTTGTTGTGCCGGGTGACCTAAGCACATCCCGAACAACACGGCGGTATGTTGTGGTAGTTCTAACAGTTCATCCACTTGTTGTGCGTTGTTACGCAAGCCACCAATGTACACACCACCTAAACCAAGTGACTCGGCAGCTAGCATGCAGTTTTGCGCCATGATGCCAGAATCGACAGCGCCAATCAGAGTCAGTTCAGTGAAATCTGTTTTAACCTCTGGGTTGATTTGAGCGTGCCGTTGATAGTCGATACAGAACACCAAAAACTCGGCTGCACTTTCTACATAAGCTTGATTACCTGCGTATTCCGCTAGCAGCTTACGCTTCTCTTTATCTGTCACTCTGACGATAGAAACTGCTTGCAATAAGCTAGACGATGAGGCGGCTAGGCCTGATTGAATAATAAGATCGAGTTGACCCTGCTCTATCGGTTGTTCGGTATATTGGCGAATCGAGCGGTGCCCTAAGATGGTATCAATCGTGCTGTTCATGCTATCAGACAGTCCTTGTTTTTTTATGATTATTGCGAATTACCATAACGAGATTTACGGTTGGGGTAAACCTCAAAACGATCATGTTTGAGCGAAAGATTGAATGTTGGCTCTCGTTGCCCTGATGAGAAATAAGTATCGGTTATAGTGTTTATAAGTGGAAAATCAGAGCAGACCAACTAGGATGAATTACATTAAACCCTATAATTAATTCAACCACATGGTAGTGCTATGAAAAAAATAACCCTTTTGTCAGTTGCAATTTTATCTAGCCTTTCTTTCTCGTCTTTTGCTAAAGATTGTGATCCTAATTTGCTGCCTTCTTGGAAGGATGGTGAGAGTAAATCAGCCATCGTGGATTTCGTTGGTCAAGCCACCAAAGCAGAGTCTGATACTTTTGTATCGGTTCAAGATCGTATTGCTGTGTTCGATAACGACGGTACGCTATGGTCAGAAAAACCTTATTACTTCCAACTGGCCTTTGCGCTAGATCGTGTAAAAGAGATGGCGCCTGAACACCCCGAATGGAAAACAGAAGCACCGTTTAAGTTTGTACTTGAAGAGGATATTGAGAGCGTTCTAGGTAGTGGTGAAGAAGGGTTGTTGAAAATTATTATGGCGACACACTCTGGTATGACCGTTGAGCAATACCAACAAGATGTTAAGCAATGGTTGGCGGTAGCAAAAGACGAGCGTTTTAACAAAGCCTACACAGACCTGACTTATCAGCCAATGAAAGAGATGCTGACTTATCTGCAAGATCATGACTTTAAGACTTACATCGTGTCGGGAGGTGGCGTTGATTTTATGAGAGCGTGGGCTCCGCAAGCGTATAACATTCCGCCAGAGCAGATCATCGGCAGCGCGCTTAAATACAACTACAGCTACAACGATGGTAATCCGACCGTGACCAAAGACTCGTCCATTTTGACGATTGATGATAAAGCCGGAAAAGTCACTAATATTCAGCATATTATCGGTAAGAAGCCGATTTTGGCGGTGGGTAACTCAGACGGTGATCAAGCGATGATGCAATGGGCAACCAGTCAACCAAATTCAATGGCAATGATTGTTCACCATACTGACGCCGAGCGCGAGTGGAAGTACGATCGCGAATCTCATGTCGGTAAGCTTGATAAAGCACTCGATGAAGCGAATTCTAGAGATGATTGGACACTGATCGACATGAAGTCCGATTGGTGTGAGGTGTATTAACACCTAGCTAACTCTTCACTAAAACAAAAAAAGGCTCGGATTTTTAATTCGAGCCTTTTTGGGAACGGACGTTTTTTAACTCAGAATTACGGGGAACGGTTTTGCAAACAATAGAGGCCTAATGTCTCGCTTTAAGCAAGAACGTACTATAAATTTTTAGCGCATGGCGGTTTAATCGGGGTAGTCGGAAAATAAAGGAATAGAAACATGAAAACGATCGGTTTACTTGGCGGTATGAGTTGGGAGTCGACAATGAGCTATTATAAATCCATTAACGAAGGTGTAAAAGCCACACTCGGCGGACTCAATTCTGCAAAGGTTTGTATGTATAGCTTGAACTTCGATGAGATAGAAAAACTGCAACACCAAGGTCGTTGGGCTGATACTGCAGACATCTTGTCGGACGCGGCTTTATCGGTTGAAAAAGGCGGGGCGGATTTCATCCTGATTTGTACCAATACTATGCATAAGGTCGTTCCTGAGATCGAAGAGAAGATCACGATTCCTATCTTGCACATCGCTGATACCACCGCGCAGAAGTTGATTGAGCAAGGTGTACAAAAAGTAGGACTGCTTGGTACGGCTTTCACGATGGAGCAGGATTTCTACAAAGGGCGCTTAACCGATAAATTCGGTATCGATGTTGTGATTCCTGATGAAAGTGATCGAAAACAAGTGCACAACATCATTTACCAAGAGCTGTGCCGAGGCGAAGTCAAAGAAGAATCTCGTACTATCTATAGTCAAATTATTAAGAAGTTAAGCCAGCAAGGAGCTCAAGCGGTCATTCTTGGTTGTACCGAAATCGCCCTGTTGATTCAGCAGCAACACACCGATGTTCCGTTGTTTGATACCACTGCCATCCATGCTGAAGCGGCAGTTCGTTTGGCTATAGAGGCTAAGTAATAAGCTCCCAATAGGTTCCTATTTTGTTGCTAAACGCTGTTGTACGTTTATGAATCTGAGTCCTCGATATTCTATGCTGTGTACTGGATCCCATTTGTTATTCCTGCCAATTGCTAAGGTGATTAGTGAATATGTAGTAGACATACCCAATCACTTTACTCAACTGAAGAGGTTTATATGCTAGGTGAAAATCACTCTCTTGTTCACGAATTTCCTGAAATGAAAGACAAAATTGCTGAGCTCGCTAAAACAGACGATGGCTTTGCAACAGACATGAAGACATACGACAACCTTGATAAAGAGATTCGTAAACTAGAGCTGAAAGATTCACCCATTGATGACAGTTCGATGCAGCTACTAAAACATGAGCGCTCTGTACTTAAAGATTCATTGCATATTCGTTTATCTGCTTAGTTAATCGACGTGCTCTAGTTTTAAATAATTAAACTCCTTCGGGAGTTTAGTTATTTTGGTTCAATGTAGAGCAATGGCATGTTCATAAAGCGCTCTAATGCTGCCAACTGCCAATGTGAGTGACTTGCACACGATTATTAATATTTTTTTAATCAGATAATAAAAAAGCTTAGCGTGGGTAGCGCTAAGCTTTGTGACTTTCATGAACGATTAATTCTATAAGAATAATTATCCTACTTGAGAAAAATTCACCACTTTGCTTTGAAGTTTCTCTTTCAAGTAATCAGAAACGGCTTGCTGCTCTGCTTCGTTTAAGTACAGGCCAAGCTTGGTTCTGCGCCATAAGATGTCTTCGTCTGTCATCGCCATCTCTTCGTTGATCAAGTAATCGATCTCAGCTTGATAAACGCCATGTGCTTCGTTTGAAAAGTTAATTCCAAGGTCAGCTTCGCTCGTTGCACCTTCCAATAGGTTCCACGTGTAGGTACCAAATTGAGTCACGTAACGCAGCAGAAGTGCTTCTGATACCCAAGGGTATTTAGTGTGGATCATCTTCGCCAGTTGTTCTCTGCTGCAGCTGAAGTTACCACCTGGCAGAGTATCGTTAGCCGTCCACGGAGCCCCCATGTTTTTCAGGTATGGTTCAAGCTTCTTAAGTGCCGCTTCACCGAGCTTACGGTAGGTCGTTAACTTACCGCCAAAAATTGAAAGCAGTGGTGCTTGGTCTAGCTCTGCATCTAACTCTAGTGTGTAGTCGCGAGTGATCGCTTGTGGAGAATCAGATTCGTCATCACACAGTGGTCGAACGCCGCTGTATGTCCAAACTACATCCTCACGAGTTAGTTGATGAACAAAGTGCTGGTTAACGATGTCGACCAAGTAATCTACTTCGTCATCAGAGATAGCAACTTCACGTGGGTCGCCTTTGTATTCAAGATCGGTGGTGCCAATGATCGAAAACTTATCTAGGTAAGGGATCATAAACACAATGCGATTGTCTTTGTTTTGCAGAATGTACGCTTGGGGTTCGTCGTGAATACGCGGTACAACAATGTGCGAGCCTTTAATAAGACGAATATTACGGGGTGAAGCCTGCTCTAAGCCATCATCGAAGAATTGCTTAACCCAAGGTCCTGCCGCATTGACGAGTGCCTTTGCTTTGCGTTCGAAACGTTGATCCGTCATTACATCGTGGATCGTCACGTGCCAGATCCCACCTTCACGGTGTGCTTTCTCAACACGGCAGTAGTTACGTGCTTCAGCGTTATTCTCTTTGGCTGCAAGAACGTTAAGCAATACCATACGCGCATCATCAACCCAACAATCTGAGTATTCGAACCCTGTCTTCATTTCTGGTTTCAGTAGGCCAGATTTCGCTAAGTTGACTGTCTTACTTCCAGGAAGCGTGGTGCGCTTACCTAAGTTATCGTAAAGGAACAGGCCACAACGAATCATCCAAGCTGGGCGTAAAAATGGTCGATGGGGTAAACGGAAACGCATGGGTTGAGCAACATGAGGCGCTTTTCTTAGTAATACTTCACGTTCAGCAAGAGCTTCCGATACCAAACGAAATTCGTAATGTTCAAGGTAGCGTAGGCCACCGTGGATAAGCTTTGAGCTAGCAGAAGATGTCGCAGACGCGAAATCATTTGCTTCGTATAAGCCAACGTTAAGACCACGACCTGCTGCATCTGCCGCGATGCCTGCACCATTGATGCCGCCGCCGATCACGATCAAGTCTAAAGTGGAAGGTGTACTATTTTTTGAATTATTTTGTTGAGCACTCATGATTTTGACCTCTTTCTGAGCGAACGAGCATTTTAGAACATAATTGAATCCTATATGAACTTTCGTTTTTGGTCATTATTTATTTTCGTTTATGCGCGTTTTATGTGATTTGAGCATAAAAAAACCTCTGCTTATGAAAGCAGAGGTTCAAATAAGTCTAATTCGAGCATAGAATTGGTATAGATAAACAGCAAGGTATACTCGCTCAATACTAATCAATAATCGCGTTTTTTACAAAGAGCGCGTTTATGTGATTCCCTTGTTCACGTGTTTCTTACGTTACGATTCTTCAGCCGTTACTTGAGCCGTATTGATAACTTCGAGCGGTATGGAGAAGTCCTTAAGTATGTTTGTAATCTCTTCTGGTGGTTGTTTATTGGTAAACACCATGTGTGCTTGAGATATATTTCCGAGCTTAACCATCGCATTACGACCAAATTTACTGTGGTCGACGGCTAGCAAGATGCTACGGCTGTTGTCGATGATCGCTTGTTTCACACGAACTTCATGGTAATCAAAATCGAGCAGTGAACCATCGAAGTCGATGCCACTGATCCCTAAGATGCCGAAGTCGAGACGGAATTGCTTCACGAAATCGAGAGTGGCTTCACCCACGATACCGCCATCGCGATTCCGTACTTCGCCGCCTGCCAATATAACCTTGATCTCTGGATTAGACAGAAGAATGCTCGCAACATTGATGTTGTTGGTGACAACTCTAAGTTGCTTATGATTCTTGTTGAGAGCTCGGGCTACCGATTCTGGTGTGGTGCCGATATCAACAAACAAGGTAGCACCATCTGGGATATGCTTAACCAGTTGATCCGCTATCACATCTTTTTCGTTGAAGTTGAGTGCTTTACGAGTGCTGTAAGAGGTGTTTTCTGAGCTTAAAGGAATAGTTGCACCACCATGATAGCGACGAATCTTATTGTTATCGGCGAGTTCGTTTAGGTCGCGTCTTATAGTTTGAGGACTGACATCGAACTTCTCTACTAGCTCTTCGGTACTCACATATCCTTGTGTTTTAACCAGGTCGACTATTTGCTGGTGTCTTGGTATTTGCTTCACTTTACTTACCACTCCCTGCGCGCTGCTGTGTTTTAGCGCACCTAATTCTAAACATAACCTCGCGCTATTGTGCTCGAATTGATACGTAGAGAGAAGTAATGATGGTAAGGAATCATGTCTAAACCGCAAAAACGAAGCTCAAAATACAAAAACAAACGCTGAAACGCAAAAAAGAGCACAATAAAGTGCTCTTTTTAGTTTCGTTTACTGCGACTCGAACAACTGTACCTGTCCGATATAGCCTATTCGTATCTTAGTCTTCGCCTTCATCTTCAGTGTGAAGCTCAGACCAAACTTGAGCACACTTGATTGCGCGCTTCCAGCCTTTGTAGCGGCGGTTACGCTTCTCTTCATCGTGGTGAGGCATAAATGTACGGTTTAGAACGGCTTTGTATTGAAGCTCGTCAATATTGTCCCAGAAACCAACCGCCAGGCCAGCAAGGTAAGCCGCACCAAGCGCTGTTACTTCTGTTACTTCAGGGCGATGAACTTCAGTATCCAGCACGTCTGATTGGAATTGCATTAGGAAGTTATTCGCTACTGCTCCACCATCAACTCGTAGGTTTGCTAGCTTGATGCCAGAGTCTGCTTGCATCGCGTCTAGTACGTCGCGAGTTTGGTAGGCAATCCCTTCTAGTGTTGCACGGATGATATGATTAGAGTTAACGCCACGAGTGAGGCCAACGATCGTACCACGAGCATAAGCGTCCCAGTATGGCGCGCCTAAACCAGTAAACGCAGGCACCACATAAACGCCGTTTGAAGTATCTACTTTCGTCGCGAAGTACTCAGAGTCTTCAGCGCCATCCAGTAGCTTCATCTCATCACGTAGCCATTGGATTGATGCCCCTCCCATGAATACCGCACCTTCAAGCGCGTATGCAGGTTCGCCTTTAGGGCCACATGCTAGCGTGGTTAGTAGGCCGTTTTTAGACGTTACTTTCTCTTGGCCTGTGTTCATTAAAAGGAAACAACCTGTACCGTAAGTGTTCTTAGCTTGGCCTGCTTCTACACACATTTGACCGTAAAGTGCAGCTTGTTGGTCACCCGCAATACCCGCGATTGGGATACGAGTACCACCTTTACCACCAAGGTTTGTTTGACCGTATACCTCAGAAGAACGTTTCACTTCTGGCATCATTGACGTTGGAATACCCATTTCGTCAAGTAGCTTCTGATCCCAACATAGGTCATTGATGTTGAACAACATAGTACGTGACGCGTTGGTGTAATCCGTAACGTGTACACGTCCTTGGGTCATTTTCCAAACCAACCAAGTATCAACCGTACCGAACAATAGCTTGCCTGCTTCAGCGTCTTCACGAGCGCCTTCAACGTTGTCTAGAATCCATTTTACTTTGGTACCTGAGAAATACGGGTCAAGGACTAAGCCTGTATTATCACGTACGTAGTCTTCTAGGCCACGTGCTTTAAGGTCTTCACAGATATCTGCAGTACGGCGACATTGCCATACAATTGCGTTATAAACTGGTTTGCCAGTTTCTTTGTTCCAAACAATAGTGGTTTCACGTTGGTTAGTGATACCAATGCCTGCCAATTCATCGCTGCGAATACCCGCTTTAGCTAGGGCTTCAACCAATGTAGAGCTTTGAGAGGCCCAGATTTCCATTGGATCATGCTCAACCCAACCGGCTTTAGGGTAGATCTGAGTGAATTCTCGTTGAGAAGAACTTACGATGTTTGCATCGTGATCGAGGATTACAGCGCGAGAACTTGTGGTGCCTTGGTCTAGGGCAACAATGTATTTTTGCTCGGTCATGGTAAGAATCCTTTTTTGTCTTGTTATTTATATTTTAGTAAATGTACGGTCGCTTAGGGATTAAGCTTGAGCTTGTTCAGCTTCTTCTTCTGTTTCACATTGGTTTGGAATCGTGCAACCTTGGCCTTCTATTGGTAAGTAAGCACCGATAGCTTTTGGGTACAACCAACCACCAAAGCACGCGCCAGCAATTGGAGCGATAATTGGTACGATGAAGTAAGGGATATCACGAGCACCAGTCAGGGCGAAGTCCCACCCAGCAAAGTAAGCAAAGAGTTTTGGTCCAAAGTCACGAGCAGGGTTCATTGCAAAGCCTGTCAGTGGGCCTAAAGAACCACCAATTACCGCGATAAGAATACCGATTAGCAGTGGGTTCATTGCACCGCGAGATGCGCCATTGTTCTCATCACCTAGTGCCAAAATTGCAAACATCAACACAGCTGTAATCACGAATTCCACAGCAAAAGCGCCAAAGAAAGAAAGTGAAGCATGTGGGTAAGTTGAGAAGATACCAGCGGTTGATAGTGCGTCTTGGCTGCTACGAACGAAGTTATGTGCAATCTCGTAGTCAGTGAATAGGTTGCTGTACAGGCTGTAAACTAATGCCGCAGAGCAAAATGCGCCAAGTAGCTGAGAAATGATGTAAGGCACAACTTTCGCTTTATCAAAGCCGTGGAACATTGCCAGTGCGATGGTGACTGCAGGGTTAATGTGTGCGCCAGAAACACCGGCAGTACAGTAGATTGCGATAGCAACACCTAAGCCCCAGATGATGCTGATTTCCCATTGTCCGAATGTCGCACCAGTTAATACCAGAGCAGCCACACAGCCAACGCCGAAGAATATGAGTAATCCTGTACCGATAAATTCAGCCAAGCATTGCCCAAATAAAGAAGGGTGTTTGTTTGTTGTCATGTTCGAGTCCTTTTTAGTTTTGCTTATCTAGCACGTGTATTGTGCATATATTTGCGAACTCGAAAATAAACGAACATCAAAAGTGAGCGTTTGAGCATAAAATTGTTAATTAAAGTCACTTGAAATGTTAATCCGAACACTTTTGCTCGAAAAAGATGCTCGCATGAATGTCATTGTTCTAATTGATAGGTTGCGAAGCCGCTCAAACTACCTATATGTAAATGAATGCGCAACTGGTACGAGGAGTTTATGTTTGGATTTGTGATGCTACTTCGTGAGTGGCGGATTATTAGACTTAATTAGGGAGGGCTGTGTGATGTTTTTGCTATGTAACAGGGGCGTTAACAAATGAGCTTATATGCATAAATGAATAAACTGCCAACTATGTTGTAGTTTGGCAGTTTTAATTTGGGTGTATGTTCTTGTTATACGATACGAACTTACCGCTCTAAACCAGAGCTGCCACTTTTCCTTTCGCTACCAATTGATCTCGAACCGAGTCATATACCCAGTTGAACGCAATCGCGTAAAGTACGAAGAAAATAACTAGGCCGATGTCCATGATCAGTACGGTTAGGAAGTCGAGTTGTAGAACCCACATCAGGACAGGAAGAGTCACTGTCATCAAGCCAAGCTCAAACCCTAACCCGTGTAAAACGCGAGTCCTCTTAGTCCGTGTACTGCGGTCGGCTCCGAATACTTTATCGTAGCCGTAGTTGTAAACGTAATTCCAAGCCATTGCGATGAATGACATCGCAAGTGCTAACCCCGCCATTTTTCCTGCACCATCTCCGGTGATATACGTTGCAAGCCCTGCCATCAAAACCAAAGCAACTAATTCAAATAGCACCATGTGCAACATGCGTTCTTTATGTGACATTTTTCTAACTCTCTTTACGATTAAATAGCCGCCGATGGGCTAATGACTTGACTAGATAGTATCTACTTAAGTGATAATATAAAGATAGTTAGAATCACATATTGTGATAGTAAGTTTTGGGAGAAACCGAATGTACAACATTGAACAGCTGAAAATGTTTGTGTATGCCGTTGAATTAGGGTCATTTTCTGCCAGTGCTCGTCATTTGGGGAAGGTGCAGTCGGCGGTAAGCCAAGGCATCAGTAATCTTGAAATAGATTTTAATGTTGAGCTTTTTGATCGCTCGACTCGAAAGCCTTCACTAACCAAAGCGGGCGAGCAGTTATTTAAACAGGTGAAAGCGATCGTACTTCAGGTTGAAGATCTTAATGTAACGGTTAACGCAATGGGTAGCGGTGAAGAGGGGCTCATCAAAATTGCATTAGATGATTCACTATTGGTCCCGAACCTATCTAAGATCCTTAGTGGATTCAGTAAGCAATTCCCTGCGACTGAAGTTGAACTGGTTGCGTGTACCACAACAGAGGTCAATCCATTAATTATCGAAGAGAGAGCCGACATTGGACTGATGTTTACCAATTTGGCTTTTGATGTAGGCTCTGAGCCTTGCTTTATCGGCCACTTACCGTTTATTGCTGTGTGTCATCCAAGTCATTCGCTAGCAAAACCAAGTATCGCGAAACTCTCTGATTTACTCCCGCATCGTCAATTAATGTTGAGGGGAGACAAAGGCAAGGTGATGGATCAGTTTCCGCTGATTGCCGGTAAGGTGTGGTGGTCAAACAGCTTTATTGTTATCAAAGAGATGGTGCTTGGCAGCGATATTGGCTGGGCATACTTACCCAAGCACCTTGTCGAAGAGGAGCTGAATAAGCAATGTTTAGTGGAGATTAATGTCTCATTCGATCACAAGACATGGTCACCGCCCGTTGATCTTGTTTTGTCTAAAACACGCTCAAAAGGTCCTGCATTGCTTTGGCTTGAACAAGCATTGAAAGGCTTATTGGACGAAACGTAATCTAGACGATACTTAAATTGGATCAAACTTAACAAAAGAAAGGCTCACCGTTTAACGTGTGAGCCTTTCTGTTTAAAGTTATACTGCTTGCTAGATGTAGATGTAGATGTAGATGTAGATGTAGACGTTAGATGCTAGGTTTAACTGTTTGACCATTGTAGTACTTGTCTTTCATCTTAAGCGCCACGTTCACTAGGTAAATCAATACTGGTACTTCAATCAGTGGACCGATAACACCTGCAAACGCTTGGTCTGAGTTGATACCGAACACTGAGATAGCAACGGCAATCGCTAGCTCGAAGTTGTTACCTGTCGCTGTGAATGCAATTGATGCGTTCTTGTCGTATTCAATACCCATCTTCTTACCAATGAAGAAGCTGATGAAGAACATCGCTGTGAAGTAGATAGTCAGTGGAACAGCAATCAACAATACGTCCATTGGCAGTTCAACAATCATCTCGCCTTTTAGGCTGAACATCAGAACGATAGTGGCCAGTAGTGCAATCAGTGTGATTGGAGAGATGCGTGGAATAAACACGTCGTTGTACCACTGCTCGCCTTTCATCGACACAAGGATCTTACGGCTTAGGAAGCCCGCCAGGAATGGGATACCTAGGTAGATAAGAACACTGTGTGCAATATCGATCATCGAGATATCAACCAACATGCCTTCGTAACCAAATACTGGCGGTAGAACGCTGATGAATAACCACGCCATAAAGCTGTAGCTCACCACTTGGAATGCACTGTTTAGAGCAACCAATGCCGCGCCGTATTCTTTGTTACCGCCGCCGATGTCGTTCCAAACCAGCACCATCGCCACACAACGAGCAAGACCAATCAGAATCACGCCGACCATATAACCTGGGTGATCGCCTAAGAATGTTAGCGCCAACACGAACATCAGAATCGGGCCAACAAGCCAGTTCATGATCAGAGATAGTTTGATGGCTTTCTTATCTTTGACCACAGTACCTAATAGGTTGTAGTTAACCTTAGCCAGAGGTGGGTACATCATTAAGATAAGGCCAATCGCAAGCGGAATGTTGGTGGTACCAACCGACATCGATTCATTCCACTGTTCGATCTGTGGGAACAGGATGCCAAGCAATACACCAAGGCCCATGGCAATAAAGATCCACAGTGTTAAGTAGCGATCTAGAAAACCTAACTTTGGTTTCATGATATTTTCTCTTTGGTTGATATCGCTAATCGTCGAAAGGCGATACTGGAAAGCAAAAAAATACGCTTAGTTTATTCCGTATTCGACAAACTAAGCGCGATAAATCTATTTCAAAATGGTGCCGATTAGCGTCTCAAATTGCTGAATATTATCTCGGTTAATGCGATAACACATCTTCGGTGGTATCGATTCAGCAGTGATGAAACCTGAGGTTTTCAAGATTCTTAGGTGCTCTGATACTGTCGATTGCGCCAAACCTAATTCGCTAACCAAGTCACTGTTCAAACAGCCCCCCGATTTTTCTAGCGTTGAAAGAATACTCAATATACGAACTCTTGCCGGGTGAGCGAGTGCTTTCGCTAACGCAGCCATCTCTTTTTCTGCTTCAGCATTACTCGGCGGAAGAGGTAGAGAACAGCTATCTGTTGCTTGGCATGTTGCAGTCATACTTAGTGGACTCATTGCTACTAATCGTTAAAAGACGATTAATAGTAAGACTATTTTTGCTAGGGGTCAATGCGAATTTATTTATTAGCCTGCATGGACGTTCATTACTTGGCTCTGCCATCTATTAGCCGTTTTCGATTTTTGATTTCCCTACCCAATACAATGGCCATTTTTGTTGTGGCGACGTGTTATTGAGCATGGCTCCAATACAAACCAGTGCAATGCTGCCGACTAAGACGGGGGTGAATAAGAAAGTCCAGTCTACGGATGCTGTGCCTGCCAGTGTAATTACGATTGGATTGGCTCCCGCTGGTGGATGAACGGCGCGAAAGTACAGCATCAACATAATTGCGGATCCTACCGCCAACGCCATCACTAAATAAGAATCACCAAACCCATACAGTGCGATCAACCCAACCACGGCAGAGATAAAATGACCAGCGATGATGTTTCTGGGTTGAGCTAGCGGCGATGTTGGAACTGCGAATAATAGAACACACGTTGCTCCAAACGGAGCCATTAACCAAGGTACTTCAGATTGCTCTGCGAGCATGCACAATACGAATATCCCTGCGGTCCCTCCGATAAAGCCTTTTAACAGCTGACTGATCGTCGCGCGTGGAGGAAGTTCACCTCCGCCGGTTAGCTTTTTAATCATCACGATTTCCTTCATTTAAGATTAAGAATATAAAGTGTACAGATCTGTACATGTTGAGTTAAATGATACAGATCTGTACACTATTGGCAACAGAAAATTTAGCAATACTAAATTTTATCGGATTTGAGATGGGGGGCAGGCATGAGTAAGAAAGAGCAGATCTTGGATGTAGCTGAGTCTTTGTTTAACCAATTTGGCTATACCGCGGTTGGTGTAGATATGATCCGAGATGAAGCTGGAGTTTCTAAGACATCGATGTACCGCCACTTTGGGTCCAAAACCAGACTAATTGAGGCGGTATTGACTAGGCGTCATCAGCGGTTTGAATTGAGCCTAGAAACGTTTCTTATATCGGGTGCTGGTGCTGGTGCTGAGGGTCAACTTGACGCGTTATTAGACTGGCACTTTGCTTGGTTTGAGCAACCTGATTTCAAAGGATGCATGTTCATGCACGCTTTAGCGGAGTTTAAAGCGTCTGAGGATGATATAGCGATGCTATCCCAGCAACATAAAGCGTGGCTTAAAAACACGATTCTTCGTGTGATTAATCATGATAAAAATGGAGATGATGCGTTACTGGAATTGTGTAGTGAATCGGTGATGACCTTTATTGAAGGTCTTATCGTGAGGAGTGAGTTTGGGAAATTAGGTTTAAATAGAGAACCTTATCGAAAAGCTTTGCATGCATTGGCTGATCTAACGATATAATCGAACGCAGAACCGTTACACAAGATAACGAAAAATCATAATTTGCTATTTAATTTTCATACCAATCACAGTAAGTAAATGATCAGAAATAGCGCAGGAAAAAGACTTGAGAACAAGGCGGAATTTTTTGATAAGTAGTTATTCTACAATCAAAAATTCTAACGCAGTTATCGAGTATTTTAACCAGCTAGGATGAACAGTTATTTACTACGATTGGTATTACTTATAGGTAAGCCCGGAAATGCCACAACAGAACATCAAATTTATCGCTGCTGATATGGACGGCACTCTGCTTAATGAACACGGGAAGTTAGACCCGGAATTTTTCAAGCTTTATGAGCGCTTAGAAGCCCAAGACATTATTTTTGCTGCGGCATCGGGTCGTCAGTACTACAGCTTGATGGAAACCTTTGCTCCACTTAAAGATCGCATGATGTTCGTTGCTGAAAACGGCACATTGGTGATGCACAAAGGCCAAGAGCTTTATAGCTGCTTGCTTGATACCGATGCCATCAAAGAGATCATTAAAGAAGCTCGTGCTATTGAAGGCGCGCATGTGGTGCTATGCGGTAAGAAATCAGCATACATCGAAACTAAAGATGAGCGTGCTCTAGCTGAGATCTCCAAGTACTATCACCGCCGTGAGCAAGTCGAAGACTTGCTGGCGGTAGAAGATGATTTTATTAAGGTAGCTATCTGCCATTTTGATGGTTCACAAGAGAAAGTGAATCCAAGCATCAACGCCAAGTTTGGTGACAATTACCAAGTGGTGGTAAGTGCGAAAATTTGGCTGGATGTGATGAACGCAGAGGCATCAAAAGGTGCGGCGATTAAACATCTACAAAACACACTCGGCTTCACTTACGAGCAGACAATGAGTTTTGGTGATTATCTAAATGACTTGGAAATGCTTAAAGAGAGCTACCACTCTTACGCAATGGAAAACGCACATCCTAAGCTAAAAGAGATCGCACGTTTTGGCGCGCCAAGTAACGTTGATGCGGGTGTGTTCCAAGTACTAGAGAAGCTGCTAGCGTAACGTGGTAAAGCTCAATCAGATTGTTATCAAAGCCAACTCGGTAATATGAGTTGGCTTTTTTGTTGGTTACTGGTTCATCGAGTTTAATTTGAACGCTTGTTCAAATCATTGTAGTCTTAGTGACAAAGATGGGTATCCACTTTGAATTGGATACGCCTTAGTAACGATAATTGGAATGATTATGAGCAACAAACTTCAACTTGATATTATTTCTGACGTAATGTGCCCGTGGTGCGTGGTCGGTTACAAAAACTTAGAGCAAGCCGTTTCAGAACTTGGCTTAGAACAACAGGTTGAACTTGAATGGCAGCCGTTTGAGCTCAACCCTGATATGCCACAAGAGGGTGAAAACCTGCGTGATCACATCATGAGAAAGTACGGTTCTAGCGCAGAAGAGAGTCAACGTTCACGTGAACAGCTTGCGGCTCGTGGAAAAGCGGTTGGGTTCGATTTCAATTTCTATGACAGCATGAGAATGGTCAATTCACGTCATCTACATGTGCTTCTCGATTTTGCACTAGCGCACGGTAAACAGACTGAGTTAAAGCTACGCTTTTTTACTGCTCACTTCACAGAGCAGAAAGACCTGTCTGACCTTGAAGTCATGGCACAAGAACTTGAAGCGGTTGGGCTAAACTCAACGAAGGCACTGAAGCGCCTAAAGAACACCGACAACTTGAAGCAAATTGAAGCGCAAGAGTTTGAATGGCAACGCATGGGCATCTCAGCTGTTCCTACTGTGGTGTTCAACCGTAAGAGTGCAGTAACGGGCGCGCAGACGGTAGAAACGTACAAGCAGATTCTTCAAGAGCTTATTGCTGAATCATAAACGGATCATTGGTATCAATTAGAGTCTGAATTACATGGAATCATTGTCACTCGCTCAAGCGCAAAAAATTGTATTGCTTTCGCAAAAGCTCCCCCCAAAGAAGCAACGCAATGGCAGCGCTTTGGCGAATACCCTGTCTGCGATTGAAAACCTTGGGTATGTGCAAATCGATACCATCTCTGTGATTCAGCGAGCCCACCATCATACGTTGTGGAATCGTAATCAAGACTACCAATTGAACCATCTTGATAAGCTGCTAGAGCGTCGAGAGGTGTTTGAGTATTGGTCGCACGCCGCCGCGTATTTACCCATGCGAGATTACCGTTTCAGCCTGCATCGAAAGAATGGGTTTGCGAGCGGTAAGCTCAAGCATTGGTATAAAAAAGACGACGCACTCATGGCGCATGTTCTCAAACGTATTGAGAGTGAAGGGCCATTAATGGCCAAAGACTTTGAAGGGGATAGACCAAACCCTGGTGGATGGGGCGGAAAACCTGCCAAACAGGCGCTAGAGACTTTGTTTATGCAGGTAACTTAATGGTGCCGAGCCGAGTGAACTTTCATAAGGTGTATGACCTAACCGAGCGAGTTTTACCAAGCGGAATTGATACCTCTGAGCCGACAGAACAAGAGTACATCGAGCATCTGATAACACGTTATTTAGAGGCTAACGGAGTTGGAATAGCGTCGGAAATGAGCTATCTCCTTAAGAATACGAAACCACTGATTCAGAAAACACTCCAACAGATGTTTGAAGATAAACAAGTCGTGAAGGTGGATATTCAGGGTTCTGAATATTATGTGTTGCCTGATGCGTTTGAACTGCTGAATCAGCCTCTTTCTCGAACTAGGTTAAAGATACTTTCTCCGTTCGATAATCTGTTGATTCAACGCAAGCGAATACAATCACTGTTCAATTTTAACTACCTTCTTGAGTGCTATGTTCCTGAAGCCAAGCGTCAGTTTGGTTACTTTAGTTTACCAATTCTGTGGCAAAGTGGGCTGGTGGCACGAATGGATTGTAAGGTTGACAGGAAGAGTCGAATATTTCATATCCGTAACTTGGTTGTTGAAGACAGAGTTAAAAGTCATGAGTCATTGATTCACGCTTTATGCAATGAACTTAAGCATTTTATGGTGTTCAATCAGTGTGATGAGATGATTGTTTCCACCACCACCACGCCCACAAACTTTGGTCAAGGCTTGATGGAGCATTGGCATAGTGGTCGCCGTTAAGTCTTAATGCTTAATCTCGATATATCTGATTTGATAAATACTTTGCATTTGCAATAGTCACAGTGTCCAATGTCGGTTAAGACAATATTGACCGAAAAACCTTACTTTTTAAGGTGTTAAATAGGAATCTCGCTTCATGCGAAAATCAGATAAGAAAATAGAGAATCAAATCAGAGACGTACTAACGGACGTTTGCGAAGACACGTTGAAAAGCTATGACGGTTTTTTGTGGGTAACGCACGTGGTCAACTTTTCCTCTTTCCCGCAAAGCTTAAAAATCATCTGCGTATTCGATACCAATCAGGATAGAACTAACTTTTTGAATGGCGAAGGCAAGCAGAGTGTTTCTGAGGCAACCCAAAAGGCGTTTAATCAGGTTGGGATCCAACTGAAGAATATCGATAAGCATGTCAGTTACGATACACAGGAAAACTGTGACCGTGATCACCAAGGGAAATGGAGTAAGAGGTTGTAAGCGTTTTGGTGGGGGCTCACAAGTGGTGGCCCTCGTGATGATGCTTTCCCAATACTGATAATCGGGACTCGACGAATGCTATTTGGAAAATTTGCTTATCATTAACAGATAGCTTGAATGCCTTTTTCTTCAAGTTCTTCAATAACACTAGTGGATAAGTTTTTGTCAGTAATGACACCATCAAGTGTATCCAGGTCTAAGGCGTGAAAGGTTGCAATTCGACCATACTTAGTAGAGTCAGATATTAGGTAGTTGGCTTGTGCTGCTTTTACAATGGCCTTTTTAACCAACACTTTATTTTCGTTTGGTGTCGATAAGCCTTTTAAACTCCAAGAAGAAGAGGAAATAAACGCAATATCAATATTCATCCCTGCCAAGAACTCAGCGACTTTCCCACCAACACTCGATTGGTTCTCTCGATCGACTTTACCACCCGTATGATAAATCTCGCATGGTGAGTGGTTCATTAAATAAGCCGCGATTGAGAAGTCATTGGTGATGATTAACAGATCTTCACGTGTTGTTAACTGATGGGCGATTTCCAATGAGGTCGTTCCTGCATCTAAATAGACAGTGGCATCTTTTTCGATAAGTTGGGCAGCAAGCTTACCGATTTGGACCTTTTCGTTTGCTTGTTGTTCTACTTTAGCATCATGAGACAGCTCGCGATGCAAGGCTTGAGCTAATTGGACCCCTCCAGATACTGAAACGACTTTTCCAGAAGCTTCCAGCTTTACTATGTCTCGACGAATGGTCATGTGTGACACGTCGAGCTGTTCGACTAACTCAGAAATACTAATCACTTCTTGGTGTGATAACAGTGACAAAATGGTTCTCTGACGCTCTGCTGGAATCATGGTTTTCTTCTATGTTCTTGTTTTTCATCATCCTAACAACCTTTACCTCATTTGTGAAGATCTGTGAACTTATGTTCCCTATTTGGGCTTTAAAGTGTGATATCCGCCTTTTACGTGAATTTTTGCTGCCTCTAAAGGACTAAATTGAGTGGTTGTGTTAATTTTTGTTAAAAATGTGACTTATCACTAAGTCGTTGGTATCTACTTCACATATAATCACAAACATAAACAAGAATTAACAAGCTTAAAGTTTACGAAATTACCAAGAAGGCATTGATATTATGAGTGAAGTTCAATCTGTCGGAGTGATCGGTTTAGGTTCAATGGGAATGGGCGCAGCGAAATCATGTGTGCGTGCTGGCCTTGATGTCTATGGTTTTGACCTAAATGCACAAGCATTAGAAGAGCTGGGTTCGTTTGGTGCAAAAGCGGTATCGACGAATGCTGTCGAGTTTGCAGACAAACTTGATTCTGTTTTGGTATTAGTTGTGAATGCTGCTCAAGTTAACACGGTACTGTTTAAGACTGGTCTTGCGGCGGCACTAAGACCTAACACGCCAGTTATGGTCTCGGCTACGATCTCAGCAGAAGACGCGAAACAAATCGAAGCTCAGCTTGCTGAATATGAGCTTGTGATGCTGGATGCGCCAGTGTCCGGCGGTGCAGTAAAAGCAGAAGCAGGCGAAATGACGATTATGGCTTCAGGTGCGGCGACCACATTTGAAGCACTGGCTCCGGTACTTGATGCAACTGCCGCGAAAGTCTACAACATCGGTGAGGACATTGGCCTTGGTGCGACCGTTAAGATTATCCACCAGTTACTAGCAGGTGTTCATATTGCTGCGGGCGCTGAAGCGATGGCACTCGCCGCACGCGCTAACATTCCGCTTGATTTGATGTACGACGTTGTGACGAATGCAGCAGGTAACTCTTGGATGTTCGAGAACCGCATGAAGCACGTAGTCGATGGTGATTACTCTCCAAAATCTATGGTTGATATCTTTGTGAAGGATTTGAACTTGGTATCAGATACCGCTCAAGACCTGAATTTCCCACTTCCACTATCAAGTGCTGCACTAAATATGTTCGTTAGCGCGAGCAATGCAGGCTTTGGTCAAGAAGACGACAGCGCTGTGATTAAAGTCTTCCAAGGTATTGATCTTCCTGGTGTAAGTACGTCAAAGGTGGAGAAGTAATCATGTTATTAGGTGTAATTGCAGACGACTTCACTGGTGCAACAGACATTGCAGGTTTCTTGGTTGAAAACGGTATGCGCACTGTTCAATTAAATGGCATTCCTACAGGAGAGTTTGACGCATCAGCAGATGCTGTGGTGATCAGCCTTAAATCTCGCTCTTGCCCAGTTGACGAAGCGGTAACTGATTCTGTTGCTGCGCTTAAATGGCTTCAATCTCAAGGTTGCCAACAGTTTTATTTTAAATACTGCTCAACGTTCGACAGTACTGCTGAGGGCAACATCGGTCCCGTAACAGATGCACTTTTGGCTGAACTTGGAGAATCTTTCACTATGGTTTGCCCTGCATTACCAGTAAATGGTCGCACGGTTTACAACGGTCACTTGTTTGTTTTTGGTGAGTTGCTCAGTGATTCAGGTATGCGTAATCACCCTGTTACACCAATGACGGATTCAAGTGTGGTTCGAATGATGGACGCACAATCAGAAGGTGTTTCCGGTTTAGTTAACTTTCAAACGATTGAACAGGGCTCTGATGCGGTTACCGCTCGTTTTAACGAACTCAAAGCTCAAGGTAGTCGCTACGCTGTGGTAGACGCATTTAATGCCGAGCACTTGGTGACGTTAGGTCAAGCAGCTAAATCTCTGAAACTAATCACAGGTGGCTCAGGCTTAGCTGCTGGTATCGCTAAAAATTGGACAGAACATCTTGCTGACCAAAGTGATGCAAAACATGCAGGTAGCCCAGTCAAAGCACCAACCGTTGTGTTCTCTGGTTCTTGTTCATTGATGACTAACCAACAAGTTGCGGTATACAAGCAGCTTGCTCCTCATTTTGTTATCGATGTGAAGGCTTGCTTAACCAATGATCAATACGCCAATGAAGTGTTCGATTGGGTGATGACCAATAACCAAGGTGAATTTGCTCCTTTGGTTTATGCAACCGCAGATGCTGCCGAACTTAAAGCAATTCAAGAAAAATACGGCGCACACACTTCAAGCTACGCCGTTGAACAGTTTTTTAGTCAACTCGCTATCAAACTAAAACAACATGGCGTGAAAAACTTCATCGTTGCTGGTGGTGAAACCTCTGGTGTCGTAACTCAAAGCTTAGGGGTAAAAGGTTTCCATATCGGTCCTCAAATTACACCGGGTGTACCTTGGGTGAAATCGGTTGAAGGTGAACTTTGTCTGGCTCTTAAGTCAGGCAATTTTGGTGACGAAAACTTCTTTGCTAAAGCACAGTCATTTTTTCTATAGGTGGTGATTCGATGGGTAATAATTTAATGAATGTACAGCCACTTTTGAGCGAGCAGCAGTTGCGTGGACAAATGGTCACGCTCGCTCGTTCAATGTTCGAACGAGGTTACGCGACAGGTGGCGCTGGTAACCTATCTATAAAATTGCCAAATGGGCATTTTCTAGCAACACCAACAGGCTCTTCATTTGGTCGTCTTGTGGCTGAGGAATTGTCGGTTGTTGATATCGATGGTAACCATATTTCAGGTAAAAAGCCTTCGAAAGAGGTCGAATTCCACTTAGCTATTTACCGTAACAATCCTGTATGCAATGCGATTGTTCATCTGCACTCTACCTATCTTACCGCACTGTCGTGTCTTGAAGGGTTGGATCGTAACAACGCGATTAAGGCTTTCACACCGTATTTCGTGATGCGAATTGGTGAGTTACCAGTGATTCCTTACTTACGGCCTGGTGACCCACAAATCGCTGAAGAATTGGCAAAGCGAGCGGGAGACTATCGAGCATTTTTGTTGGCGAATCACGGCCCAGTAGTAACAGGCACTGACTTTGTTGATGCCGTTGATAACGCTGAAGAGCTAGAAGAGACCGCCAAATTAGCATTCTTATTGAAAGGGAATGATATCCGTTACCTAACGGACGAAGAAGTGATGGATTTAAAAGGGAGAGGCAAATAATGGCTAAGTTCGCAGCAAACTTAACGATGTTATTCACAGAAGTACCATTTATAGATCGTTTTGAGAAGGCACACCAAGAGGGCTTCAAAGCAGTTGAATACCTATTCCCTTATGCATTTGAGGCCGAAGAGCTTGCAGACAAAATGCAGAAATTTGGTTTTGAACAGGCGCTGTTCAATATGCCTCCTGGTGATTGGGACGCAGGTGAACGAGGCTTCGCTGCTATTCCTGGCCGTGAAGATGAGTTTAAAGCCAGCGTTGATACGGCACTTATGTACGCTAAAGTGCTGAACTGCAAGAAAGTTCATGCAATGTCGGGTTTGATGAATGACAACTTTACTCGACAGCAGCATGTAGAAACCTTCATTTCAAACATTCGATTTGCCGCAGATAAATTTGCCGAGCATGGTATCGAATTGATGATTGAACCTCTTAACAACCGTGACGTTCCTAACTATTTTGTGGCGCATCAACGCAATGCTGTTGAGCTCATTAAGTTGGTAGCGCGTCCAAACGTAAAGCTGCAGCTAGACCTTTACCACGCGCAGATCATGGATGGTGATCTGAGTACATTGATTCGTGACGTTGCTGCTTATACTGGCCATATTCAAATCGCATCGGTACCTGAAAGGCATGAGCCTTCTGAAGGTGAGTTGAGTTATTCACATCTATTTGATGTTTTGGATGACTCAGGCTACCAAGGCTGGATTGGCTGTGAATACAACCCGAGAGCCTCGACTGAAGAAGGTTTGGGATGGTTAAAGCCCTATTTATAGCAACAGTTAGTAAGCATAAGCTTTTAGCACTGATTCTTTAGTACGTAATAACACAATAAAGCAGCCCGAATAATAAGCCGCTGTATAGAAAGTACAGCAGGAGGCGCACCCATGTCTCTTGTATGCAACCCCTACACAACAAAAATAGACATAAAAAGGAATACACAATGGATGGAGCACTGATAGGCATCGTGATTGGCATTTTAGCCATGATGGGCATGATTATAAAAACAAGAATTCCAGTGGCGCTTGCGATGATTATCGCAAGTATCATCATGGGTCTGTTTGCTGGGATGGTACCCACAGAACTTATTAATGCAATCAAAGCGGGCTTTGGTGGCGTGCTTGGTGGTATTGGGTTAATTATCGCGTTTGGCGTAATCATGGGCGCATGTTTTGAGCGTTCTGGCGCTGCTGTAAGAATGGCAAAAACGTTTGTAAAGCTATGTGGTAAAGGTCGTGAAGACTTGGCACTTGGTTTGACTGGTGTACTTGTTGCTATCCCAGTATTCTGTGACTCTGCGTACATCATTTTACACTCGCTTGTTCGCGCAATTTCACGTGATACAGGTAAGTCAGCGGTAGGTTTAGGGGTGACACTGGCACTTGGCCTACTGATCACCCACGCACTTGTTCCGCCAACACCGGGGCCAGTTGCTGTTGCGGGTATTCTAGGCGTTGATCTAGGTGAGTACATGATGTGGGGCTTGATGGTTTCGATCCCTATGATGCTACTTTCGATGATTTACATTCGCCGAGTAAGTAACGAGTACTACCGCGTACCAAACGGTGAAGCATGGATTACCAACCAAGCTGATTGGGCAAACCTTGAAAAAGTAAAAGAAACAGATGACAGAGAGCTACCAAGTAACTTTTTATCATTCGGTCCAATTCTGCTGCCAATCGCATTCATCCTAATCAACACGCTTGTTGGCCAAGGTGACACTGCACTACACAGCGTTATTTCGTTGATTGGTAACCCTGTGGTTGCCGTTGGTATCGGTGTTCTTATGGCGCTATACGGTCTTACTCGTCATATCGAGCGTAAAGACATGGTTAGCTCTATGGATGATGCTCTGTCTACTACAGGTCTAATTCTTGTGGTAACTGGCTGTGGTGGCGCAATGGGTGCAGTACTTAAAGCTTCTGGCGCTGGCCCCCAAGTGGCTGAAGCGATTGCAAGCAGCGGTATCCCACCACTACTTGTGCCATTGGCGATTGCATCTATGCTTCGTTTAATCCAAGGGTCAGCAACAGCTTCTATGATGGTTGCAGCAACTATGACGTTGCCATTGGTTGAAACTCTAGGCCTAGACCCCGTATTTGTTGCGCTTGCTTGTGCTGTTGGCCCTGTCGGTTTCTCACACTTAAACGACTCTTACTTCCATATTATTAACCGTACTTTAGGTATTACTGAACTTGCTGACCAAATTAAGATCTGGTCTGTATCTTCAACCGTCGCATGGGCAATCGGTGCAAGTATCATTATGATCTTGAACCTTATCTTTGGTAAAGGTGGTACGTTGATTGACCCACTTATCCCAATCGCGGTTCTAGGTGCTGTATTTGTATGGCTAAAATCAAAAGAGAAATCACAAGTAAAGCCAGCAACTGCTAACTAATCTTCTTTTGCCTATATACTGCCCCTATTGCTTGATTGGCTTGCTAATCTGACATTGGGGCATTTTTGGATCGGCGAATTGTCAAAATTACTATTCCTTTGGATTTATCAATATGAAAATTGTTATTGCACCAGACTCGTTTAAAGAATCTTTATCGGCGGTATCGGTGGCGGCGTGTATTGAAAAAGGCTTTCGTGAAATCTTCCCAGACGCTGATTATGTGACCTTACCTTTGGCTGATGGTGGTGAAGGTACGGTAGATGTATTGCTGCAAGGTTTGGCGGGGCAAAAACGAACGCATCAAGTGGAGGGGCCATTGGGTGAGCAGATTAATGCCGAATGGGCGATGCTTGAAGCTTCAGATAGCAACCCCAATAAAACCGCACTCATTGAAATTGCTGCGGCATCAGGTTTGGATTTGTTAGCACCAGAGCAGCGTGATCCGCTAGTGGCTTCTTCATTCGGCACTGGGCAATTGATTTTAGAAGCGATAGAGCAGGACGCTCAAATGATTATTCTTGGATTGGGTGGCAGTGCGACTAATGATGGTGGTGCGGGTATTGTTCAAGCTCTAGGTGGTCGTTTGTTAGATGGTAAAGGACATGAACTTAACCGAGGTGGTGTTGCACTCTCAAAGCTAGCATCAATAGATCTTACAGGCCTAGATTCGCGCTGCGCTGATGTCGAGTTGATTGTGGCATGCGATGTTGATAATCCACTGTGTGGTGAGAATGGTGCTAGCTATATCTTCGGCCCACAAAAAGGAGCGACGCCTGACCAAGTCTTACTGCTTGATACAGCGATAGCGAATTTTGCACAAATTGCTGAATCGCAAGGTTGTGTTGGTGGCGATGAACCCGTTAACAAGCGTACAGGTTATGGTGCAGCTGGTGGTGCGCCTATGGGGCTTGGTTTGTTATTTGATATGCAGATGAAGCCCGGTATCGAGATGGTACTCGATGTTTTACAAGCCGACGAAGTATTGAAGGGCGCAGACCTTGTGATTACAGGTGAAGGGCAAATGGACAACCAAACCCTGCAAGGAAAAACACCTTATGGCATTGCTAAACGTGCGAGCTTACAAGGTATTCCAACGATCGGAATTGCAGGTTCTTTAGGCTCCGAAGTTGAAGCACTTTACGGTGAAATGAGCAGCCTGTTCGGCACAGTACGTTCCCCTCAACTTCTCAATCAGGTATTGCAAGAAGCGGATATTAACCTAACACGAACCGCGAGAAATATTGCTGCAACATTAAAATTAGGCCAGGAGATTGTTGAATAAATGTATGTTAAACAAGCTCTTACTTAATATTTTAGTTCGATAGGTTTTATAAATAGTAGCGATATATATAAACGATTATATTTTATTCCAACTCAGGTTTATTCTTTTTTGATAGTAATTTAGTGGTTTTTAATTGGGAAACCCACTCAAATCTAAGATGTGGTAAGACGATTGCATCTTTAACTCTAAGGAATAGATCATGAGTAAAAAACTAACTACAGCGGCAGGCTGCCCCGTTGCTCATAACCAGCATGTTCAAACTGCGGGTAAACGTGGTCCACAACTTCTTCAAGATGTTTGGTTTTTGGAGAAATTGGCTCACTTTGATCGTGAAGTGATTCCTGAGCGTCGTATGCACGCGAAAGGCTCAGGTGCTTATGGCACATTTACCGTTACACACGACATCACAAAGTACACCAAGGCAAAACTGTTTTCTGAAGTGGGTAAAAAGACTGACTTGTTTGCACGTTTTACGACAGTAGCGGGCGAGCGTGGTGCTGCTGATGCAGAACGTGATATCCGTGGTTTTGCATTGAAGTTCTATACCGAAGAAGGTAACTGGGACATGGTGGGTAACAACACGCCCGTATTCTTCTTACGTGACCCTCTTAAATTCCCAGATCTAAACCATGCCGTGAAGCGTGATCCGCGTACTAACATGCGCAGCGCGAAGAATAACTGGGATTTCTGGACCTCTCTACCTGAAGCGCTTCACCAAGTCACCATCGTGATGAGTGATCGTGGTATCCCTGCGACTTATCGTCACATGCACGGTTTTGGCAGCCACACATTCAGCTTTATTAACGCAGATAACGAGCGTTTCTGGGTTAAGTTCCACTTCAAATCTCAGCAAGGTATTAAGAACTTGTCTGATGCAGAAGCGGCACAAGTGATCGGTGATGACCGTGAAAGTCACCAACGTGATCTGCTAGACAGTATCGATAATCAAGACTTCCCTAAATGGACACTGAAAGTACAAGTGATGCCAGAAGCGGATGCGGCGAAAGTGCCTTACAACCCGTTCGACCTTACTAAAATCTGGCCACACGCAGATTACCCATTAATTGAAGTGGGTGAGTTTGAATTGAACCGTAACCCGCAAAACTTCTTCGCTGAAGTAGAACAGTCTGCATTCAACCCTGCAAACGTGGTTCCGGGGATTAGCTTCTCACCAGACAAGATGCTACAAGGTCGTTTGTTCGCTTACGGTGATGCGCAGCGTTATCGTTTGGGTGTTAACCATCAGCATATTCCAGTGAACGCACCTCGCTGCCCTGTACACAGCTACCACCGTGATGGTGCAATGCGTGTTGATGGTAACTTTGGTAGCACACTAGGTTATGAGCCAAACAACGAAGGCCAATGGGCAGAGCAACCAGACTTTGCAGAACCAGCACTGAACCTTGATGGAGCAGCAGCGCACTGGGATCACCGCGAAGATGAAGATTACTTCTCACAACCGGGTAAGCTATTCCGTCTGATGACCCCAGAAAAACAAGCGATTCTATTTGATAATACAGCTCGTAACCTAGGCGGTGTGCCGAAAGAGATTCAACTACGCCACCTAAGACACTGTTACAAAGCCGACCCTGCATACGGTGAGGGGATTGGTAAATTGCTTGAAATCGATGTCAGTGAATTTAAGTCATAATCAATAAGTTTGATTAGTTAAATGAAAGGCTGTGAGTGGCTCACTCAATGGCCTTTTTTGATCTCGCTGTTCATCAAACCCCCTAGAATGTTGAAAAATCGAACTATTTATATTGATAGTTTGTACCTATCGAATTGATAAATTTATCCCATTATCTTTATAAGATGGACAGGATTATCCTAGCGTTATCAGTTTATAAAATAGTAGAGTTTGAGATGAGTAAAAGCGCATTAATCGTTGAAGGTGGGGCTATGAGAGGCATCTTCGCTGCCGGAGTGTTGGACGCCTTTATGGAAGACGATTTCCGTCCTTATGATTTTGCCATTGGCGTATCTGCGGGTGTGTCCAATCTGGTTGGTTACTTATCTCAAGCACCAAAACGCAGCTATAACGTGATCACCACGATGGCGACCGACAAAACCTTCTTCAACCCCGCTCGCTTTGCCAAAGGTGGCAACCTGGTGGATGTGAAGTGGCTATGGAATGAATCAAACCAACGCTATCCACTTGATTGTGGTGAGATGTTTTCAAGTATCCCATTGATTGCCGCTGTGACTAATGTTGATACGGGCAGTGCAGATTACTACCACATTAAGCCAGAAAACCTCTCAAATGTGGTTGAAGCGACAACCGCATTACCAATCGCTTACCGTGAAACACCTTGTTTCTCAGGTGGTTGCTATACCGATGGTGGGGTCGCCGATTCGATTCCAGTTCGTGAAGCCTATCGTCGTGGTGCTCGTGATATTACCGTGATTCTGTCTCACCCATTAAGCTACAGAATGAAGCCGCAGAAATACCAGTGGATGCTGAAAAAGATGCTGAAGAAATACCCGAACATCGCTGAGTCGATGGCGGTTCGTGCCGAGAATTATAATCAGTCCCTCGACTTTATTCGTCATCCACCAAAGGATGCGATCATTAAGGTGATTGCGCCGCCTGAAGCGTTCGCAGTTAAGCGTTTAACGATGGATCAAACCATTTTGAATGCAGGTTATGAGATGGGTATAAAGGCTGGCGCAGAGCATCTGGCGATTCGCAAAGGCATTTATGGTTTGGATACCGAGGATTGTCACTTTTGTGTCTAGTTCTGTTCCTGATAATGGTATCAACCAAAAAGCCACGCTGTTCATCAAGAATTAGCGTGGCTTCATATTTTAGAAACGAGTCTGTTATTAAACCAATCTGTTATTAAACCAGTTCGTTGCCACTGGTGTTGCCTGCAAAGAAAGCATCGACGCTGGTTAGCGTTGTATTAGCAATGTTGAACAGAGCATCTTTAGTCAAGAAGGCTTGGTGACCGGTGAACAGCACGTTATGACAAGCAGACAGGCGACGGAACACGTCATCGACAATCACATCGTTAGACTTGTCTTGGAAGAACAGCTCTTTCTCGTTGTCGTACACATCTAGGCCAAGCGCACCAATCTTGCTCTGTTTGAGCGCTTCAATTGCGGCTGTTGAATCAAGTAACTCACCACGACTGGTGTTGACGATCATCACGCCATCTTTCATCTTCTCAAATGCAGTCGCGTCTAATAGATGGTAATTCTCTTTGCTCATAGGGCAGTGTAGAGAAATCACATCAGACTCTTGGTAAAGCTCGTCGAGTTCAACGTATTTAGCGCCTAACTC
This sequence comes from Vibrio kanaloae, assembly GCF_024347535.1. Classification (NCBI taxonomy): domain Bacteria; kingdom Pseudomonadati; phylum Pseudomonadota; class Gammaproteobacteria; order Vibrionales; family Vibrionaceae; genus Vibrio; species Vibrio kanaloae. Next base: position 537,245 of record NZ_AP025498.1, read on the forward strand.
AACAGCTAACGGGTTTGGATATGGGTCGTAGCATAGAATGTTCATGCCTAAACCTTTCAGAATTCGCATGGTCGCCAGGCCAATCTTACCCGAACCAATTACTCCGACCGTTTTACCGTGGAAGTTGAAGCCAACCAAACCCTCAAGAGAGAAGTTCGCATCACGAGTACGTTGGTATGCCTTGTGTAGTTTACGGTTCAAGCACATCATCATGCCAACCGTGTGTTCTGCTACCGATTCTGGTGAATAAGCAGGAACGCGAACCACTTGTAGACCAAACTCTTTGGCCGCGTCTAGGTCGACTTTATCAAAGCCCGCACAGCGCATCGCAATCAGCCTAGTCCCGCCTTGTGCAAGAACCTTTAACACGTCTCGCGATAGGTCGTCGTTTACAAATGCACAAACGACCTCGTTGTCGTGCGCCATTTTCGCTGTGGTTGATGTGAGGCGAAAATCATGGAAATGAAACTCAGCGTTGAGTTCACCTTTCGCAAGATTGAATGATTTTTCGTCGTATGACTTTGAGCTAAAAAAAGCAATGTTAAGCATGGCTTCCTCTCTTACCTAAAAAATGAATACCCCAACTATTTTGATTTGATGTGGGGTTAAAGCTAACAACTCTGTTCAGTGTGCTAGAGTTTTATAACCTTGTCTATCAACATTAGTTATTGTAACTACTATGGTTATTTGGCTTTTATCATCACTTCTGAACATCGAAAATCACATTACGAAGTCGCTTGCTCATAAGTTCATCAATATGAATGAATCTTACTTTCGCGGGTTGAACCTCTTCTCTAGTTCTAACTGTCCTTTGAAGCTTGTGCTTCTGCGCTTTTATGTTTTTGTGCTTTTATGTAACTGGTGGAGGCCCAATGTTTACCAGTAGTTCTCACTACTGAATTGGCCGGGCTTTCTGCGTAAGTGCTTATCGAACCCTAAGCTGATTAACGCTTCACTTGTGTCGCGAACCATTTGCGGATTGCCACAAAGGTAGAAGAAGCTATGGGTTTGATTGAAAGCGACAGACGCGGTTTGCTCAAGGTCGCCTCTAAGTAACAAGCTTGGTATTCGTCCGCGCAAAGTCCCGGTGACTGATTCTCTAGAAATAATTGGCACATATTTTAGTTTCCCCTGAAAGTGATTAACGAGTTGAGCGATACGATCTTGGTAAGTTAGGTCTTGTTTTGTTCTTACCGCGTGAACCAGTATCAGGTTTTTGAACGAGGTAGCTTTTTTTGAATTAGATCCATGCTGTTGCTGTATTTGCATGCTTTCAAGCATTGAAATAAATGGGCCCACTGCAGTTCCGGTTGAAAGCATCCATAGATCGTCGGCGATCTCTGGGATCTCATCTAATGTCATAAAACCGCTTGGGTCTTTGCCGACAAAGATGTCATCGCCGACCTTCAATTCGTGAAGCTGAGGAGAGAGCAGACCGCTCTGATCCTTAATAATTAAAAACTCAAGATGTTGGTACCCTTGCTCATGCTCTGGCGCATTTACCATTGAGTACGCACGTCTGACGAACTCACCTTCACTGTTAAGTAAGCCAAGCTTCGTGAATTGGCCCGCCTGATAGGGTGAGACGGGAGCACTGACTTGGAGTGAGAACAGTTGATCTGTCCATTCTGTCTTGTGTAAGACTTTACCAGTTACCAAACCATGGGGAATATCTGTCATATCATCACCTTTATTTAGATAAGCTACCTCATTAAGGATACTCAACTATCTTACTTTTTGGCGTTGCATGTGTCATGCCATAGTGAGAATGCTTATCAATTGTAGGTTGGTGATTGATGTTAATTTTATTCATGTCACAAAGACTGATGATTGGGTTAGTCTATATGCCTCTAAATGGTCTTTTTGATAGGTTGTTAACGCGGATTTAAAGTGATCTCTTACCAAGCTTGTGGAGTGGTTTGACCCCTGAAGTTTGCATTAATAACTACAGAGAATAATTTGCAGATGCGTATAATGGCGGCTTTCGATCTCAATATAGCTGTGTTTTATGCTTGATAATCTTCGTATGGTCTTGAACGTATTGTTCGTGACCATTAATACCGCAATGACTGCGTTTACTGTGAGTTTCTTTGGCCTCATTAAACTGATTCTTCCAATCTCTTTTGTTCAAAAGTCATGTACTCGTTTAGCGAATTTTACATTTTGGTGCTGGGCTTCGCTCAACCTTTGGATGCTGAACGTGAATAATGACATCGAGTGGCAAGTGGAAGGTGGGGAAGATATTTCGACCAAGCAGTGGTACTTGATGATGTCGAATCATCTTAGCTGGGCGGACATTGTAATTTTGTCTTCTATCTTGAAAGACAAAATGCCGATGACGAAGTTTTTCCTTAAGCATGAACTTCTGTACGTGCCATTTGTCGGTTTGGCCTGCTGGGGCTTGGATATGCCATTCATGCGACGTCACTCACGCGAGTTTTTGCTGCGTAACCCTGAGCGTCGTAATGATGATTTCGATGCGATTAACAAGGCATGTACTAAGTTCAAGCTAGCGCCTACAACATTGGTTAACTTTGTGGAAGGAACGCGTGCTAACCAAGATAAATTGGCGACAGCGAAAACACCGTACCGACACCTACTCAAACCGAAAACCGGTGGTGTGGCGTTTGCTCTTTCGGCAATGGGCCCAATCTTAGATGGTATCGTGGATGTCACGTTGGCTTACCCAGAAAACCAAATCTCTCCGTTTGAAGATATGCTGAAAGGCAAAATGACCAAGGTGGTAGTGCGTATTAAACTGCACCCAATGGATGAGAACGTAAACGGTAATTACTTTGAAGATAAAGCGTTTAAACGTCGCTTTCACAGTTGGTTGAACAACGCGTGGAAAGAGAAAGACGCCTATCTTGATACAATTTATGAGGGTGATATGCCCCGTGAGGTTGAAACGGTGGATGGACCTGATGCGGTTTATAAGCAACAATAGCAGTAAGCTCAAACCAAATCGATAGCATCAAAAAAGCCGATCGTTCATTGAACTATCGGCTTTTTTATTGATCAGGCTCTATCAGAGGTAAGCGATAAAGTTAGTGCTTACTACAGTTAAATCGCATGGTAAGCATCGATGATGTGCTTCACTTGGCTAGGCTTACCTTGCTTCTCTTGGCCTTGATGGATGCGTAGGTAGTGCTGCAATGTTTTGGCTTTATATTGCTGAGATACTTTCACCTGAGTTTCACAACTGGGTGTCCAGATCTTGTCACCCACGTTTGATATTTCGCTCACTGCTCGGTTCTTTTCAGCTTCACCTTGGTTATTGCTGACCAATAAAATCTCGTAGTAACGGCGGTTCTCTTCAATTAATACTTCGTCAATCAAACTGAACTTGAGTGTTTTTAAATGGCTTCTTAGCTCAAATTGTTGATGCACAGGGCACAGCAAGAAATCGATCGCTTTGTCTGGGTGTTGACGGTGAATATCATCGACTAGTTTTTGAGTCAGATCGCCACCTACACCCGCTATGATGACCAAGTGTCTGCCAGTGTGACTATCCAGTGGAATAGCTGCGACATCTAAACAATAGACTTTCCATTGACTCTGCTTATGTTGCTCAACGTTGTTATCTTGAGGAAAGTAACGCGTAAGTTTACCTTCCAGCTCACTCATTAGAGACGGGACAATATCGACAAAGTGAATCTGAGGGGCTTTGTTATCCGACAACAATTGAACACCCAAGAAGCCATGATCACAGCAACAATCCCAAATGTGTTGGTAGTCATTACTGACAAGAGAGCGGAGAGTTTGTAGTCGGTTGCTGAGCTTCATAAGTTCGTGTCGTTAGAAAGTGATAGGCGTTGTTGTATCGAAAGCGCATTGTAATGACTTTATACAAAAACAAAAGCACCTAGGGTATGAATCCTAGGTGCTTTAGTGTTGTCAGTATCGTATGAATCGGTTCGATACGAGTACGTTAGCTATACCTATGAGGCTTTGGCGACAGCCTTGATATGGCCTTCCACTCGATTCTTACCAAGTTGTTTCGCAATTAGTTTCGCTTGTTCCGCAAGTGCCAAAGCAGAATCTCGTTCTCCTTCTATCTGTGAAAATCCGATACTGACTCCTAGTGATAATGTGATGTCTGGTGTCACAATGGCTTTCTCTGCGACGCCAATTCGACATTGTTCTAACTGGAGTTTCGCGTCCTTGGCGTCATTAGCTTGGAACAATATGGCGAATTCTTTCCCTCCTATACGAGCAAGACAAAGCCCTTTTGGCATAGGAAAATAAGAGTGTATTGCTTCTGCCGTCAGCTTGATCATCTTGTCGCCAACTGCTTCACCGTAAGCTCGGTTTACGTGGTCAAAGTTGTCGATATCAAGCAGAGCAACATAAGTACCGGGCTCGCTTGCATAGCTCTCGATCGCAATGTTGAAACTGCTTCTGTTGTCTAGCTGTGTCATCAAGTCTTTGCTGTTCAGTTGATGCTGAAGTAGCAAGTTAGATAACGAGACCTCTGCGTAATCTCTGATCATTCTCAGAATGCACTGGCTGATTGGTAAGCTAACGTTTACGTAGATCACCGCGATCAATTGTTTACGAGAGTACAGAGGAATGCAGTAATGGCGTTGGTGTATTTTTAGTTTACACGCCAATGGATCGGCGTATTTTCCAGACCTGTAAGCTATGGTGTCTGGTGCAAAATGTTCGGGGAGGGCATTATCACAATGTACTGTTGATTTGTTTCCGTGATAGTCGATGGTACTGAATGAGTGATTCTCAGGCTGATACAGACAGAATTGGATGCCTTTGTGGTGCGTAAAGCTATCAAATATGGATTTTATTTCACGCTTGAAGCTAGCTAGCTCATCAACCTTGTTGAGTCGTGAAAGTGAAATGTTTAGTTGATAAGTGAGATAGTGGGCTCCAATCCATAATAGAAGCAGTGAGCCAAGTACGATGCCTGTCAGCGTAAACTGATGAGAGCTGGTGAGAATATCGCGGCGATCAGTGCTCGCAATGAACACCCAATTTAAGCGGTTGTTCGCATCAAATTCCGATATCTTGAAGCTGTCTTGATAGTAGTATTCACTCTGACCGTTGGTTTCGCCTTGTGAAAGCTGGTGGCTTATTCCCGCATGGTAGCTGATAGACTTGGAACCAATGCGTTTAGGATCGGGATGGAATACCAACCTTTCAGTTGCTCGATCGACAATGAATACATAGCCGTTGTTTAGTGTTTTAAGATCACTCAACTCTTGTGTGGTGTGCAATAGGTCAAACTCAATCCATATTTCTTCATTCAATCTTTCCACTGTGTGTTTGACAGCGAAAACCCAACGACCATCAGCCTTTTGATAAACCGAAGAGAGGTAAAGCTCCTCAACGACACTGTCTATTGAACGCCACTGTATCGCTGCGATTCGTTCATTCGAAAGAGGAAGGCCTCGAGTGGAAATATAACGCTGAGATTGAGGTCGATATCGAATGATATCGGAGAAATTTGGCGTGCTTTTTAGAATATTGTCACTGAGTTCTCGAAATTTTTTGTCATCAATGCTAGTAACTTTAGGTAAGGTTAAGCTGGCTTCTAGGAGGTAGAGCTTGCCAAACACCGCTTCGATGTTGGAGCGAATGATGGAGTTGGCAATTCGAATATTTGATGATGATTGATTAGCTGCAGTTTTCTCAACTTTTTCCAATTGAATGACTGCAAGGTAAAACATGCCTCCAGTTAACAAGAGTATGTATGGTTTGAAAAGCCGAATAAGTGTTTTAGGTAAAGCCATGATATCCAAAGACGTTATAGATTCATTTTTATAGTACGGCCATACTAAACAGTTTTCAAAATCACATCAATGCAAATGATTCCATATAAATAAAAGGGTTTTGTGATATTCAACCTAAAAAAGCCAGTGATCAATATGACTGGCTTTTTAGGTTTTCGATATTTTACTAAGCTGGATTCGTCTTGTTTGGCGAATAGTGCAAAATAGCCATTGAAGTTGGAGAGAGTAGCATTTCACCTTCTGCATGACCTGGTTTTACGTTTCGTAAGTTGGTATCACAGATAGTGGCCCAGCTTTGTTTACGGTCGTTAGGTAATGAAAAACGAGCTGGAGCATTGGTTTGGTTGATTAGATAAATCAATTCGTCTCCATCTTTACCAATACCTAGATGCAATGCCACTGAGCTTAAACGGTTCCAATCATCATGTCCCATTAAAGTGCCATCAACACGGCTCCAGAAGATACGGTTAGAGTTACGTTTCTCGCCACTGAATGCCTTAATAAATGGCACCATGTATTGTTGACGAGCGGAGATCATTTCCGATAGCCAAGTCTTGAAGTATGTCTTGCGCTCCGAGTCTTCCCAATTTAGCCAACTTGTCACACCGTCTTGACAGTAGGCGTTGTTGTTACCCTTTTGAGTATGAGATAACACGTCCGCTGTTAAAATATGCGGAATCCCAAAGGCAAACAGCAAGCTCGCCATAAAGTTTCGTTTCTGCTTTTCACGCGTCGCAATGACTAAGAGGTTTTCGGTTTCACCCTCTACACCATAGTTTTCAGAGCGATTGTCACCGTGTCCATCACGGTTATTCTCACCATTTTCTTCATTGTGCTTATGCTTGTAAGAGACAAGATCTTGCATGGTGAAGCCATCATGGTAAGTGATGTAGTTGACCGTTAATCTGTGTGGCCAATGCGCTGCACTGTAGATGTCACGCGACCCCATCAAGCGCGTTGCAAACTCTTTTAAGTAACCTTGGTCACCCCGCCAGAAGCTGCGTGTGATGTCTCTGAGCTTGTCGTTGCACTCATTCCAACCCATCGGGAAATTACCAACTTGGTAGCCATTGGGGCCGATATCCCACGGTTCTGCGATTAATTTGGTTTCTTTGAGTAACGGATCTTGAGCGACAGCTTTGAAGAAAGCAGCCTCAGGATTGTAGTTGTCACCTTCGCGTCCTAGTGTTGCTGCCAAATCAAAACGGAAGCCGTCGACTTGGAATTCATTAACCCAGTAACGAAGCGTATCCATCACTAAGTTCAAGGCTGGTTGGTGAGTGAGGTCAACCGTATTGCCACAACCAGTGAAGTTCGCATAATGGCAGCCATGTTTGATGTAGTAGCGGCTATCTAGCGCTTTTAAGTTGAAGGTGGCACCGCCTTCACCGCCTTCAGCCGTGTGGTTGTATACAACGTCTAGAATAACTTCGATGCCATTTCGGTGCAGCTCACGAATCGTAGTCTTAAGTTCAGAGACTGCGTCTTTTTCTGCGTAGCGAGGGTCTGGCACCATAAACAAATAAGGGTTGTAACCCCAATAGTTCACCTTATCCATATCTAATAGGTGTGGTTCATGCATACACGCCGCAATAGGTAAAAGTTGTAGCGAGTTGATGTTTTGCTGCTTGTAGAACGCAAGCATTTCAGGGCTAATTAACCCCAAATAACGACCTTTGGTGTTGGCTTCTACTTCTGGGTGAAGTTGAGATAGGCCTTTTACATGAGTTTCAAAAAGAATGGTCTCTTCGCGTGCAATACGAGGTTTTTCTACGCCTTGCCAATCGAAGGTGTCATCGACAACAACGCATTTCGCCATCGCAAAGCTTTTCTCATTGGTATAGGGCGTTGCGTAATGAAGGGGTTCGCTGATTGCTTTGGCGTACGGGTCTGAAAGTAGGATAGGGCCATCTTCAGTTTCAGCGACGAAACCATATTTTTGTCCCGCTTTGATCCCGTCAATAAATACATATTGAATATCAGCGTATTCATATTCCAATTTATAAGTGGTGAATTCATCGTTCTCGTCAAAAAGCGCGAGCGAGATGGATCCACATTCAGGAGAATAAATAGAGAAGTTGCAGCCAGTGTTACCTAGCGTTGCGCCTAGCGGATATGGGCGAGCGAGCGTTCTAGTCATTGATTGATTTCTTGTTCGTTGATCAACATCAGTGAACTATAAGTAAAAAGCTTTGTCTCAGTAAGGTCAAGAAACTTCATAAAATAATTACGGTTATAAAAATAATTCATCGATGAAGTTCAAATTATATATTTGAAGTAGATCTCACTTAAGGTGAATAATTAGATCTGTGTGCTGTCTACTCCTCCTAAATTAAGTGATCTACCTCTTTAAAACACCGTTCTGTATGTTTTCTACTCCCTTCTCATCCCCCTTAATTTAGTTAAGGGTGGAGGAAGCCAAACTTGTCATCCCCTCTTAATATAAACCCCGTTGAAACGAATCAGGGGAAACCCTAAACCTCTCTATCTTACGTCCGCCATTACTGCCTTTGGTTGCCGCAAGAGAGCAAAAATATAAAAACCTAAAATAAATCGTCCTTAATGGAGTTAAGAATGAAAAAAGTAAGTTTAATTGCTGCTGCAGTGGCAACTACATTAGCTGCTGGCTCTGCGTTCGCTGTGGATTTTAATGGTTACATGCGTGCTGGTACAGGTATTAGTGGTAATGATGGTGGTGATGTTGCATTCATGAAGAACGGTATTGGCCGTCTAGGTAATGAAAGCGACAACTATTCTGAGTTTGGCTTAGCTGAAGAACTAAAAACTGGTGAGCAAACTTGGCGAGTTGAGTCGATGATTGCTTCTGGTGCTGATGGCGCAAATGGTTGGGAAGACGGCGACTTTAACGTCGCTCAGTTCGCTGTTAAAGCAAAAGGCGTTCTATCTTTTGATGAAGAAGCGACGCTTTGGGCTGGTAAAACATACTACCAACGTAAAGATATCCACATCACTGACTTCTACTTCCTAAATACATCAGGTACTGGTGGCGGTATTGAAAATATCTCGGTTGGTAACCAAAAACTTTCTTTAGCGATTATCCAAGACGGCGAAGATGAGAATGGCGCTGGATACATGGCTGATGCTCGCTTGGCTAATATCGGTCTATGGGAAGATGCTAGTTTAGAGCTTGGTGTTGTTTACAACTTCGGTACTGAAAACAAGAATGGTAAATACGATGGCGATGATGGCCTTCTAGCTACAGGTATTATCCATCAAAATATGAGCAATGGCTTTAACCAAACTGTTGTTCAGCTAGGTACTGCTGGTTACGGTGTTCAAATGGCTAACTTCTGGGGTTCAGGTGCGTACTATGATCGCTCTGGTGAGCAAGATGATGGTTTTGGTTACCGTATTCTGAACTGGGGTGTAATGAATCTAGGCGAATCTTGGGAAATGGGTCACCAACTTGCATACCTAGCAGGTTCTGACTTAGGTGTTGATAAGCATGATTCAAGCCAATACTCTATCGTGGCTCGTCCAATGTATAAGTGGAACGACACAATGCGTACTATCTTCGAAGCGGGCTATAACGCTGGTGAAGTAGATGACGTTGACTTTGGTGGCGCTAAATTTACTGTTGCTCAAGCATGGGCAATGGGTGATAGCTTCTGGGCTCGTCCTGAAATCCGTGTATACGGTAGCTACTTGATGGATCTAGAAGGTGATTCATTCGGTGAGGTTAAAGATGCAAACGGTGTTGTGACTGGTCAAGGTGCAGACAACGATTTCGTTGTTGGTATCCAAGTTGAAGCTTGGTGGTAAACACTTAGTGTAAAAAATCCTAAACTGTCCTAATTCATAGCCGGCTCGCGTCGGCTATTTTTTTAAGGAATGTACGATTAAGTTGATCGTTCCCTAGGTGAATAGTTCTCTTTGTGGTAATTAAAGTGAGTAAATTTCTTAAAAAAATAACAAGAAGGAAGGGTTATGTATTTTAAAGCTCTAATGTTGAGTGGCTGTGTTGCGTTGGCCGGTTGTCAATCTGCGCAAGTTGTCGAGCAAGTGCAAGTGGCACAAGCTGAACAAGTTAACTCTATTGCTGGTCTTCAATTTGCTCCGATGAAGCTGCCAAGTTCAGCTATTTTCGATGTGACACCCGATAGCCAAGTATTAAACTATCAAGGAATAAACAGCCCTGTAGTCGCGATTGAACTGCCTGCAAACCGCGGTGAGTACTCTATTAATATCACTAGTATAATTGGTGACACCGCATTTGTTCCTAATGCTGTCATCTATGACAAGAACGGTCGTGAGTTAGAGCATTATGGAAAAGAGAGCTTTGAGTACGCAAAACCAAGATTACACTTGGGGAACCGTTTGGTTGCTGAAAATGATTTTTACCCGCCAACAACGGCTGAATCGGTTTACTTAGTAATCTATACAGATCAAAACGATTTGGATGGTTTTACCGATGTGATTCATCCGGCTCGCTTAGATGCGGAAGGCCGTGGTAATTATTTACCTGAAGTGAAAGATATCCCGATTCCAAATGCGAACGTGGGTAAGATAGAAGTTACAATCGATAAAGCGAGCTTCTTCTCAATTGGTTCTAGCAGTGATTCTAATGCTAATCCAACGGCAGCAGCCAAGGTTGAAACGGTTCAACCAGAAACGCAAACTTACTATCACAACGCGATTCAAACGGCAGTCGATGCAGACAATATTCCAAAAGCTCTAAGCTTATTAGATGAAGCAAAAGCACTTGGTATTGAAGGCGCACAAGAAGTGTTTGTCAAAGCCGTAAATAAAAAGTAGTCGAATAGTTCGTAAATACTGATTGATATAAAAGAGAAGGGCTCCTAGTAGGGAGCCTTTTTTATTGTTTGAGATAAATGAACAAGTATATATTCACCTAATTATTGAAATTAAAGTGACCACTGGCTTACGCATAATTATAAATAATCAATATAAGTGTAAGTTAGCAGTTATTCATAGCTCTGAGTCAATAGGTGGTGACGAAAATTACTTTCACCTCTTTCACTCATCTTGAGTAACTAGATACGAACTCTATAGACTAATAGCTACTCTAATTATTGATCTTAAATTATATTCATGATGTCCCCTCAGTTAAACTAAAAGTTCACTCCGAAGCCGCCATCCTTTCTACTAAGAACTAAGAACTAAGAAGGCTCGTTTATCACTTAACTCTGAGTATTTATCTATGATAGGCAAAGACCATTGTGTGGTGCATTTGGATTGGTATTTGTTGAGGATAAAAAAGGGAGACTGACGTCTCCCCAAAGGCTAGCTTTCGCTGGTTTATTATCTGTTTATTAGATTCTAAGCTTTTAGGCTTAATTCTTGATGACTGAAACCACGGCCTTATCTACATTGTCATCTAGCTCGTGCGTCGCATTCAATGTGAACGTGTAATCACCACTCTCCGCTACGCTCAATTGACAGTTACCGTCAGTACCTAGGTTGATTGAACCATCAGAAAGTTCAACAGAATCACAACCAAAGTTAGGTGTTTTCCAACCTGCATCCGCAAACTTGAAACCATAGTCTCCCGCTTCCAAAGTACCCGTTACAGAATAAACCCCATTAGCCACAAAGCTCATCGCCCAATCATCAGATGTGCCCCATCCATTCATGTCACCACGAACATACACGGTTGTTTGACCGTATGGTGGAATGCTAGACACATCTTTGCCTGAGTTATCAACTGGCAAGCCAACACCTTGTGCGTCACCTTGAGCTTGCACAAATACAGCGGTGGTTAATGCAGGTACGGTGAAGGTTTGAGCGGCAAAGCTTGCACCTTTCACGGTATCGTCAGCCGAGTTTTGTTGAACGTCATGAAGCGTAAAGCCTGTCGCTCCGGTGATTTTGAACGATTGAGATTTATTAGTTGAATTTACAATAGCAACAATCGCATCATTGGCAGGGTCAAGATCGTCGCCCGCAGACACGCCGTCATCGATAGACATTACAATCAGGCCTTCGACTTGATCTTCGCCAACATTGCGGAAATCGACACGCTTCATGACTTCGTCTGCTGTGTCTAAGCGGAACAGTTCGCTTGAGCTACGAATTTTTAATAGCTCTAGGAATTGCTGTTTAGTCAGGTCAATGTCGTCTGCGTCTGGTTTAGCCGTACTGTCAGCAATGATGGTTTTAATCAGCTCCCAGTTGGCACTATCTTTGTCTTCACGTGGCAAGCCGACGTTCCAGTTGTTGTCAGTACCATCGAACATGACGCGGTTGTACCAGTCACCAGAATCGTAAGAGTCACGCTGCATAGACTTAGAACGAAGTAGTTCAGAACCCATGTGGATGAATGGTATGCCTTGGCCCAACATCACAGTGGAGAGTGATACAGACTGCATACGCGCGCGGTTTGCAGAGCTCGTACCTGCAGCGATTTTGTAGGCGTTGTTATCCCAAAGCGTTTGGTTATCGTGTTTTGAAACGTAAGAGATGTTCTCTGACGGCACCTTGGTGTAACCAGCAGGTGCACCGTTATAGTCAACGTTTTTACCCAGTTTGGTATCGCCTTTGTAATCAATCAGCACGTATTCTGCGAGGTTACCTGCCATCCCTAAACGAACAAGATCTTGGTTATGTAAACGACCATTGATCGAATCTTGATCAACTTTGGTTTCTTCATTGGCAATAGCTGCGTTACCAAAGCCTTGGTTAAAGCGAAGTGGGTGGTTGCCCTCAGAGTCGATGCCACCATCGAACGGGCTACCACCACGTACGGCGTCACGCAAACGGTCTGAGAACGTGCCGATCTCTGTGCCTGCCATGTTGATTTGGTTCGCTTGGTCGAAGCGGGCATTGTTTGCTACTTCACCAAAGTCCCAACCTTCCCCATAGAACAAGGTATTCGGATCGATCTTACGCACTTCTTCCAATGCCTCTACCATTACGTCTTTTGGTTGGTGAGCCATTAAGTCAAAACGGAAACCATCTACTTTATAATCGTCAGCCCATACCTTGAGTGAGTCGACCATCAATTTACCCATCATTAGGTTTTCGGTCGCGGTGTTGTCACAACAGGTCGAGTTTTCCACGCCACCTGTGTTGACGTTAAGACGGTGATAGTACCCAGGGACAATCTTATCCAGTACCGACTTATCGTTCACACCAGACGCATTGGTGTGGTTGTATACCACGTCCATGATCAGCTTAAGATCCATGTCGTGCGTGGCTTTGACCATTTGACGGAATTCGAGAATACGCTGTGCGCCATTAGGATCGGTCGCGTAACTTCCCTCAGGAACCGTGTAATGGAATGGGTCGTAGCCCCAGTTGAAGCTATCAAGCATACGAAGGTCATTCATTAATGCTTGTGCGTCACCCGTTGAAGGGTCATAGCCATCGAGTACATCTTCAATGGTTTTGTTTTCATCTTCGTTACCACACAAAGCGGCAGCAGGTTTTACATCACATAGCTTACCAACGGTGTCAGTAATATCGACACGGCTCGCGGCATCTTCATCGACGGTAGCAATATCAAATGCCGGTAAGATATGCAGCGTGGTTAAACCCGCATCTTTCAGAGCTTGTAGGTGTTTGACCGACTCACGATCGGCTTCTGTAAGAGCGAGGTACTTGCCATTTAGGCTAGCTGTGCCGAGCTTATCGCTGAAGCTAAAGTCACGTAGGTGTGATTCGTAAAGTACGTGGTCTTCGTCTTTCTCTACGGTTGGTCGTAGGTAGTGGTCCCAGTTCACTGGTTTCAAGGTTGAATCATTCAGGTCAATCACTTGAGAGTATGCAGAGTTCTTCGACAAACTGAGAGAGTATGGGTCGGTTACAAGGCGAGTCTCGATGTTGCCTGTGGTTGGATGGTACACCTTCACTTGGTAACGATAGTAACTGTTGACTGCATTAGACACTGCGTCAGTCGCCCAAATACCCGTTTCAGTGTTTTCCGTCATTTGGAGCACTTGTGAACTTTGCAGATCTTCGCTGTATAGGACGAGCTCAACATCTTGCGCGGTTGGTGCCCAAAGCTTGAAGGTCGCTGCACTGCCTTCAACAATCGCGCCTAGTTCTTCACTCATCGCATTACCAGCATCTTCACTAGCAAATACCGCATCAAGTACACCAGCTTTTTGAACCTCAGTTGAAGAGATAACATCGCCATTAGCGTTGTAGGCAACAAGAATTATCTGAGATTTTAAGATGGTACGTAAAGTATTGTCGTCAACGTCAATAGCAAGGGCCGGTAAACTTGCAAGGTGGCGGAAACGTTCTTTTAATTCAGAAGATAGATCTCCGTCTTTGCTTAGTTCAATTGCAGTTCCGCCGACAATCTCTTTGTCATCGTTCATTGTGATGCTGTTGTCTAACGCATAGAAGAGTTTTACAGAATCAGTATTACTTGCCGCTTCCCAACCAATCGTGGTTGCATCTAGCCAGTGTGCTTTTTGACCATCAATATTGACTGGTTGTTCCGAGATCGGGTCGTAGTACAACTCGCTGCTGCCATGGAAACCGAATACACCTTGTGAATCGCCAAGCTTAGTTAACTCGACCTTCGAGTTCGCACTGCCAAATGCTTTTTCATCACCATTGTGCAAGATGAAGTTCATGCATTTGTGTGGGTCAGAGGCATCTGGGTCAACTTTCAATATGTAGTAGGCACCGTAGGTATCGCTGATACCGTCAAATTCATAAGGTGCTTCCCAGTTGGTTCCGGTTTCGCTTAACCCCATGCCGATTAAGTCTGTGCTAGTACAACCTTCGCCATTCCAAAGATGAAGACCCCAACCGTCGTAGGTCGAGTGAGACGCACTTGCGGCCGCGATATCACGTTTGTAGTAAACAACGACTTCGTTTTCGCCAGCTTTGTATAAGCCACTGCTGGCTGCGTCCGTACCGTTGTCGTTATTATTATCACTGCCACATCCCGCGATTAAAGTAGCAGTGAAGAGAGGTAAAATCGCTTTGGCCAAGGTAGATCGTTTGAAACGTCTTTTATTCAAAATATTGACCGTGTTATTGAGATCTATAGTTCTATTGTTCATGTTCACGTTTGATATCCATATGTCACTTTTAATTAGTTGGATATCGTAGTGTTTGTTATGGTCAGCTATTTGTGACCGCTATATATAAAGTTATTTTCAACGGGTAAATATAAGAAACTTAGTGAGCAAATCACAATTTGCGTCGGGTATTTCAAATTTTATTGGGTCGATAACACATAAAAAAGAAGTATATTATCAAGGGCGTAGAGCCTAGGCGTAGGCAATAAGGGGGAGTACTCATCCTTCTTTGTGTGAGGTAATTATCACTATGTTAAGTGCTTATTTTTTAATAGGAATAAAGATCTTTAATATCGTTGGAAAATTATCCGTATAGATAAAGTGAGTATTTTGATTGAGTATCTTTATAATTGAGCCACTTTTATTAAAGCGGTATAGGGGTTTACTATGAGATTGCGAAGTCGAATAGTAAATGAGTAGTCTGTCTTAATCATCCTTATGACAATTGATAGGGCGTAATTGCTAGAGAATGTGAGCTGTTAGCTAAAAAGGGGTCGATGTTGTCTTCATCTATTCAAATCTCCATCACTTATCTGGTGATGGTAGCGGTGTCTGTGTTGTTTGTAAAAAGTTCGAAAGTACTATTAGTGTGGTATTTAGCTGTCGGAGTGGTGACGTTTTTTGTGTATGCAAAGGACAAGAAAGCGGCAATTAATGGCAATTGGCGTGTGCCAGAGAAAACTCTGCACATCTTCTCTTTTGCTGGTGGTTGGCTAGGGGCTTTGATTGCTCAAGATAAACTGCGTCATAAAACGAAAAAGCAGCCGTTCAGAGCGATTTATTGGCTAACAGTAGCAATGAATGTAGCGGCGTTTGTGTGGACGTTAACACCGAGCGGGCAGGCGATATTTGGTCGTTGGGTTAGTGAAATTACCGGGTTTCTTTAAAAACAATGATGGTTAGCAGCTGTGTGCTAACCATCAATAGCTATAGTGAGTCGATTAGAGCATTGGAATCGTTGATGCTAACAGCAAGCCCGCCATACCGTAATTAAAGCTTTTGATGCGTACTGGTGTTGTTAGCCAGTGTTGCAGTTGCTTGCCTGCTGCCGTCCAGAAGGTCACTGATGGTAAGTTAGCGAGAGTGAAAATAGCCGCGATGATCGCAAGCTCCCACCATGAACTGCCACTGCTGTAAACGGAAATGGCAGTCAACGCCATTGACCAACCTTTTGGATTCACCCACTGAAAACTTGCAGCGCCGATGAAGGTCATTGGCTTATAAGCTTCGGTACTTTTAGCTTTGCCACTCAATGCTATCTTAATCGCAAGGTACACGAGGTAAGCAAGACTTAGGTATTTCAAAATTTGGTGTGTCACTGGGTATGCATTGAAAATACCCATTAAGCCGAAACCTACCAATAACAACATCGCTGCAAACCCCAGAGCAATGCCAAGCATGTGCGGAATCGTACGTGCAAAGCCAACATTGGCACCTGATGTCATGAGCATGATGTTATTGGGACCTGGTGTGAAGGTCGAGACAAACGCAAACAAGGCAAGCGCGCTAAGTTGTTCTAAAGGCATTATGGTTCTCCAGCAATAAAATGAACGAAGGTGACTGACCGGTCATGACTTTCACGCGTTGAGAAACATAGTATGTGGAAAGTGAGGCAATTATGTGCTTTTATTATCTCTATTATCACTTAATGCACAATAATAATCAGCTATGGATAGATTTGACGAAAGGATATTGCAAGAGCTTAAATTGGACGGCAGAATCTCCAACATTGAGCTCTCTGAACGAATTGGTTTGTCGGCTTCAGCAACGCTCAGACGAGTACAAGATCTCGAACGTAAAGGTATCATTCAAGGTTACCGCGCGGTTTTGGATAACGGCCTGATGGGGGTGGGCTTTATTGCGTATGTTTCTATTGGGCTTTCTAGTCACAGCAAATCGGCTCAGTTAGAATTTGAACAGCACGTCAGTTTGGAAAAAGAGGTGGTGGAGTGCCACAATATTACCGGTGCGAATGAGTACTTGATCAGGGTAGAGACCAAAGATCTTCCAGCCTATAAAAAGTTTCATGCCAATGTACTTGGCGAGTGTGCTCAGGTTCAATCTATAACGACCATGGTGGTCATGGATACCCCTAAAGACGAACGTTAGTCGAGTTGTATGTCAGGAGAGGCGCAGTGCCCAATACTAATCAGTTGTTATTGTTCTTAGATGTGGTTCAACAAGGGTCGTTCACCAAAGCGGCAACCTTACATGATATGGATAACTCATCCCTCTCTAAACAGATTAAAAAGCTTGAGCAAGACTTAGGTGTGCAGCTGCTCAATCGTTCTACGCGCTCGTTTTCTTTAACGTCGGCGGGTGAA
Source organism: Vibrio kanaloae (assembly GCF_024347535.1). Lineage (NCBI taxonomy): Bacteria > Pseudomonadati > Pseudomonadota > Gammaproteobacteria > Vibrionales > Vibrionaceae > Vibrio > Vibrio kanaloae. Next base: position 554,336 of record NZ_AP025498.1, read on the forward strand.
GATATTCTCGCGCAAACCTATGTGTTAAAAGATACCATCAATCAGATACAAGGCATTGCTGATTCCTATCAGTCTGAGCCTAAAGGTGTGCTACGAATTACGTCGCCGATCTATTTTGGTCAGCAATACCTGCAACCTATCATCACTCAGTTTATGAGAAGGTATCCTGATGTTCAGATTGTGCTGTCGCTAGACGACAAGATAGCCAACATTATTGCTGGTCAGTTTGATATCGCATTTCGCTTTAGCAAGCTTGTTGAATCGAATTTGATCGCAAAGAAGATTGCCGATAGTAACTTCATGCTGGTTGCGTCAAACGACTTTGTGAAAAAACATGGTGAGCCTAAGACGCCACAAGACTTGCTCGCGTTACCTGCTGTTATTTATACCAATGGCGATATGACGGTCGATCATCTAAGTATCAGCGAAGAGCCGCATGGTAACACTTTCCAAAGTCTAACGATTCGTGGCAATTATAAGGTGAGCGATGTCCGCACTATGGTGTCTTGCGTTAAAGATGGCTTAGGGTATGGCTTTGTTGACCAATCTAATCTGTACGCCTCAATGAAAGAGCTGGGCTTGGTCACCTTACTTCCTGATTACCCAATCTCAACGATAGATACGGCTATCTACGCTGTGTATCCGCACCGCAAGCAGACTAAACTGGTGAAAGAGTTCATCACTACAGTTCAAGACTATATTGGATCTCCAACGATTTGGGAGAAAATGCAGCAAGGTTAGTTGTATTTTAAATATATCAAACGTGAAAAAGGAGCCAGATCGTCATACGATCTGGCTCCTTTTTATTATTCCCGCGAGAACCGATTTACAATGTAAAGTATAGCTATGACTGGCGTGAACGGCTATTTGTATTCACAAATGTCTATCAATGAATCACGTCCTTTCCGCTCGGGTAGGCTTTTGAACCTGTGACATGACCGTCGACTTTTTTACCATAGTAACCTTGGTGATTGTGGTAACGCTTAGCATTGCCAGCAACATCCCCCTTATATCGAGGGTCTTGTGGACGTTCATGGCTGTTGACGAAAGCAGCCACATCCCATGCTTCCTGAATCGAAAGCTGTTGGCTCTTTCCAAGCGGCATGTTTTCGTAAATGAAGTATGCAGCCGTGTTTACGCGATGCATACCTGCGCCCCAGTTGAATGAGTTCTCGCCCCAAAGTGGTGGTAGATATGAGTGATCGTCTGCGCCTTTAATACCTTCACCATTTTGACCGTGACACGTCTGACAGCTCGCCTGGTAAACCTTTTCACCACGTGCTATTGATGGTTCTTTTTCAGGGTTATCGATCTTAGGGTAGCCACGACCTGCTAGCTTGCTGCGGTCATCGATTGGGTATTTGCTTAGCAGCTCCTCAGGAAGAGGGAAGCTTTCAGTTTTACCACCGACTTGTAAGTCTGCATCGCTTATCTCAGGAACGGGCGTATCTTGTAGGCCATTCTTGTCTAAGATTCCTCCCATGGTTAACCAGTATGAATAAGCTGTAAGTGCGACCATCTCTTTTGAATCAACTGCTGGTGGTAAGCCATTCATAGAGTAAGTGAAACAACCTTGGATCCGTTCCGCGTAGCTATTTACCTTATCGTTTTTCTTACGGTAAGCAGGGTAGGCCATGTATGCACCCCAAAGAGGCGCGGCATTTGGTTTCATGCCCGCTTGCATGTGGCAGTTTACACAGTTTTGTTCATTGCCAACGAACGTACCACGCATCTGCTGTGAGTCGACAAACAGCGAATAGCCCAGTTTGACTTTGTCACCAAATTCCCCTGCAGGAATATTGACTAAATCTCGTGGCACCAGATATTTGTTATCTTGAGGTTTCTCAACGGCTGGCAGTTCGGTTTGACGATCGGGCAATTCACCTTCGGCATAAGCGATTCCAGAGGCAAGGGTTGCGGTAATTAAGAGTAATGTTTTCATGCGAGCCCTTTAGTATCGGAAAGATGCGAAGTAGTAAGATAGGTTTTTGATTTCATCGTCGGTCAACTTGCCAGCGATATTGCCCATCATGTTCAAATCATCCCCCTTGCGAGTGCCGCTTTTCCAAGCGTTGAGCTGGGTTTGAATGTAGTCGGCGTGCTGGCTCGCTAGACGTGGGAACTTGTCTACGCCCATACCACTTGGCCCGTGACACGTAGCACACGCTGGAATGTTTCGATCCCAATCGCCTTGGAATACCAGCTTGCGATACGGGTTATCAATATCAGCCTGTGAGCCGCGCTGCTCTAAATCGGTGAATTCGTAAGAAGGTAATGATGCGAAGTACTCTGCAACTTCACGACGAATAGCAGGGTCGGATACACCATCCGCCATGCCTTTCATGATTGCACTTTGACGCTCGCCACTAGAAAACAAAATCAGTTGATGTTCGAGGTAATCAGCATTGAGCCCTGCAAGCATAGGGGCGATGTTGGGCATGCCTTTTCCATCAGCTTGGTGGCAGCCGCTGCAGGTTTCTGCGGCTTCTGGCATTGGATTAGGCGCGGCTTGTGCAAAACCAGCTAAAGAAAGGCTTCCTAAAGCTGCGATGCAAAGCGTTAAAGTTTGAGTTCTAATTTTCAGCTTAGTCATGAGGTGTCGCTATTGGTTACAATGCACGCATTTTCGGCATAATTGATTGTTGGCGCTATTGTGGATTTCCACATTAATTCATTAATAACTTGAGGTAAGTCTCACATTAATAACCTCACTTAACTTAGTGGTAATAACTCAACCTAGCGGTAATGGTGTGAAGTCCGATTGGCTGATCCAATTACTGTTAATGAAACGCAAGGGAGCTGCCATGTTCGCCTCAGTGTCAATGTTTGTTAAGGCTCTTTTATGGCACCGATAGTGTAAGCATAGCCGCTTGATAGGGGCTGGCTAAAAAAGTTGTGGTGAAGTGAAGATTGCCTGCTTTCTATATAAAGGAGGGGAAGAGCAGAGCAACCCCAAAACGATGGATTGCTCTGTTGTACCCATAATTACGCATGAGTCGAGGCGTGTGTGGCCCCAATAATGCGACCTTGTATAGCTCGGCTTACACTTTGTAGATCTTAGCCGGAAGCGCTTGCCTTGCTGCTGCGCCCACAACCCAATCGAGCATGACGCCTTTGCCTTCTCTCGTCGGGTCAATCAAGCCTATATCATTGATGTTAACGCCATCGTTCGACTTCATTTTTACTGGTTGCTGCGTGTCACCAATCCAGTGTGCACGCTCACCGAGTTCTTTATGGCCAAAGCCGTGTTCAAAACCTAATGTGCCCGGCTTGATACCATCAATAACCATCGCCAATGCCTGTGTGGTTGAGCTCGGTGTTTCAATGGCAAATACGTCACCGGTTTTGATGCCTGCTGAAGAGGCGTCTTGTGGGTGAATGTAAACCGGGTTCACGCCTTTGATGGACTCTAAGCGTGGTGACAAGTTAGACACTGCACTGTGAATGTTGGATTTAAAGTTAGTCAGGGTGAACGGCCACTCTTTTACTGGGAACTGCTCTGCCAAAGGTGTGCCGTCTGCCAGCTTTTGTGGGTACCATGTCGGACAACCCATGTACTGTTCGCCACTAATGGTGTTGCGAGAGGTGCCAAGCTTTTCATTCCAGATAGCCAATGGTTTGGTCCATTTGTACTTCATGGTTTCACTGGTGTACGCATTGGTTGCGTCTTCAAAACGACCGCCACGCGCAAAGATATACGCCACTTTAAGCATCTCTTCTGGTTTGAGCGTTTTGTTCATCACGGGTACTAGGCGTTCTAAACCAGACCAAACGATATCTTCAGCATCGACATTCGGCACGCCGCCTTTTACGAATGCCAAGTTAGCCGCTGAGCGCAGGTAGAAATCTTCAGCGCTATGAATACCGTGCCAGTTACCTTGGCTATCTTTAATTGCGTTGTCGCCAAAGCCACCTAAGCCAAGCGTTTTCGCCACATCAATAAAGAAATTCTCTAGGTTGATGGCGCGCCCGTCTTGAGTGCGTGAGGTTTTCGGTTCAACAATCGGCCAACGAGCGGTGATCGTTTTAGTTGCGACGCCATGCCACGGTGTGGCCATGCCCCAGCTTTCGTAGGTCACTGTGTCTGGCACGAGGTAATCCGATAACGCTGTGGTCTCATTGATGAAGGCATCGATAGAGACTATCAAGCCAAGCTGTTTTGGATCTTTAAGCTTCTCACCCAACAAGTTGTCTAAACCCGGAACCCCATAAAGTGGGTTCGCCATGTGGTTGATCCACGCTTTTGCTCGGTAGGGGTAGCCATCAATGGCAGCTGATAAGTGCTCAGTTAAAAGCGGCGCAGAGATTGGGTACCACGGCGCGCGTGTCGGGTAGGGTGATTCTCCGGCTGCAATACGACGTTTGTATTCGCTGGTTTTGTGATACGGGAATTTACTGCGAGATAAGAACACGCCTTGAGGCTTAGTCTTACCCTTGAACTTAGTAAAGTCGTAACGAGGACCTGCGACCGAAGTTGGGTAGCCGCCCGCTTTCGCCATCGCACCGCCTTTTGCGTTGATGTTACCGATCAGCGCGTTCAACATTAAGATAGAGAACGAGTTGTAGAAGCCGTTGGTGTGCATGTTGCCACCGTGGGTATCGACAACGGCTTTCGTTCCGTAGCTAGTGAAGCGTTTTGCTAGTGCAATAATTTGGTCTTGCGGGATTTCACACTGCTCGCTGTAGTAAGCAAGGTCATATTTGAAGGCTTCTTCTTTCAACCTTTGTAGAGAAGACTTAACACGAACGGTCTGACCATCGATCTCTACGTCTTGATCGACAAACAGAGCTGCTTCATCTACTTGAATATGTGATGTTAATAGTGACGTTGTCACATCGAGCGTGATGAATCCGTCATCGTCAGATAGTGGTTCGCCCGTTTCTAGCAAACCAATATCCGATGTGCGAAGCATGCGCCCGTTTTGTGGGTGTGTTTCGTCGCTGATAACAAGGTGAGATGCATTACACCAGTGTGTGGTGCCAGCTTTCTGCATCGCTTGTGCGCTTGGGCGAGACAAGAAGTCGTGATTGTAGCGCTGGTTTTCGATGATCCATTGGATCATGCCCAGAACTAATGCTGAATCGGTGCCCGGCTTGATCGGCAGCCAGTTGTTGCGATCGCCCGCCGCGAGGCTTGATGACCCTGCAGGAAGGCTTGGTGTCACTATGGTGTAGCTTAGCTTTCCGTTCGTGCGAGCTTCAGCAAGTTGTCGTGCTTGACGCTTAAACGGGTTACCCGCTTGAGCCGGAGACATACCGATGAACAGAATGAACTCAGCGTTGTTGAAGTCGGGCTTTAAATGCGAGAACTTGTCTAGATCGTTCATGATTGCACCTGAACCTGCGCGGAACGCGTAACCACAGTAAGAGCCGTGGTGACCGAAGTTGCGAGTACCGTAACTGTTGAATGCAAAGCGCTTCAAGATGTCGTCACGGCCTTCATTACCGGCATTCGTCACTAGTAATTGGTTGGCTTTTGGTCCGTATTCAGGGTTATTCGGGTCGAGTGGTGTTTCGATGTCACGAATCGAACGCAATCCTTCCACTTCGCCTTCGCCGAACAAGTCACCACCTTCGGTGATTTCAGAGATTAGCTGCTCGTAACTGATTGGCTCCCACTTGCCTTCACCACGTTTACCGACACGTTTGAGCGGTTGAGTGATTCGGTATGGGCTGTTTTGAATCTCTAACATACCGTTACCACGGGCGCAGGCAGTCGAGCGGTTATTGATGCCCGATTCACCAGACAAGCCAATGTAGGCGTCTTTTACAGGCGTTGTGAAGGGGATATGTTGGTCGTTTGATAGCGGGTGATACGGGTTGCCCGAGATACGTAAGATCTCGTCATTACGATTATCGATCCGTACACGTAGACCACACAGTGTCCAGCAACCAAAACACATAGAGGGTGCAACACGTTGGTTTGGATTTGGTGAGATCTTACCTTGTTCATCGACACTGTATTCCGTCTCTAATGAATTACCGTGGTGGATGTGGTTGGTTTTTTTACCCGCGGTGCCATCGATAGCACCGTGAACCATGTGTTTTGTGGTTGTCGCATAACCTGCAGCAAAAGCTCCAACACCACCGGCAGCAAGGCCTGTTTTCAAAAATTGACGACGTTTGTTATCCATGATGATTCCTTAGACTACAAGCTATGTGAGCGGTTAAGTGGTGACGATGCTTTATGAGCTGATTTAACCGATAGGGCTTTTGTTGATACGATTTCAGAAGCGAACAGCGCAAGTGCTAACCAAAGACCACACATACCAGCAATGCCGAGTAAACCTGCGCTCCCCATAGGCAGTTCATAAGGGAATGGGCCCACATCAAAACGTGGAATGGTTTGAACTTCCATCATGGTGACCCAACGTACCGCCCATGCTGAAAGGATGGTCGCAAGCGCAATACAGACGATTCCAAGCTTGCTTCGCGACAGGCGCTGCAGTGGTAGAACTAAAATCATGCACAGCAAAATGCTCGTGGTCATAATGCCTAAATTGATGCCCCACGTGTCGTTCTCATATAGGTTGAAGTGGCCATGGTTAGATGCCCAAATTGATGTGAGAATGATGGCAAGGCCACCTGTTAAGGTAATGGTTTTCTGTATCAGTGATAGATCGGTTGTTTTTAGGTTTGGTTCACTTGATGGCAAAAGAGCCCAAATCAATAGCGCTAAACCTATTGCGGCAAAGAATGCCGTGGAGAACCAAAGTAGCGGAGATGCAGGTTGGTGCCAAAGTGGTCGGCTCGCCAAAATTGCAATCTCGGCACCGGTGTAAAGCGCAATGCTTAAGCCCGATACAGCCGTCACAGCAGCGAGTGCAATCATTAGCTTGGTTGAAACCTGCCATTGGCCTAGCGTAAGCCAAGACAAGCGTTTTAAAAGTGGATTTTCACTCTCTTTAAGCTGTGCGATGTCGTCACGTAGGTAAACCCACGCGGTAGCAACAGCAAGGCCTGAAAATAGAGGCAGAAACAGAGAACCCACCCACATCCACGACCAAGGTGTGATGTGAGCATAAAAATGCCATGCGCGTCCCGGTTGGTGTAAGTCACCTGTTAGCGCGAGTGGTCCAACAATCCCGCCAATCGCCATGACAAGCACAAGCGCTGATCGGAATTGGTGACTGGTTGAGTCTTTGAATATCAGTGCAATCAAAAACAGAATAGCGGCCGCGTAAGCCGAACCAATGTAGAAAAAATATTGAACCGCCCACGGTAGCCAAGCCATTTCTTGAGCGGGAACTAACACCTCAGTGATATTCATGCTGTCTCTCCTTGTTTACCTTGTGTCGCGATTGCCAGTTCTTGTTTGCTAGAGGACAAGTTATCAATGGCGGCTGGATCATAAATCGCAGGCTGACCTTCGATATGGCTAACGAAACGCTCGTTCATGCCGATATAGAAAACATGTGGGTTGGTATTTTGCTCTGGCTTGAGCACCTTGATGTCGTCTTGGTTTTCATTAAGCAGGCGGTTGATCTCGCTGTTTGGGTCTTTGAGGTCACCAATAACGCGCGCACCACCAACACAGGTTTCGACACAAGCGGGCAGTAAGCCATCTTCAAGGCGGTGTGCACAGAAGGTACATTTGTCTGCGGTAAGGGTGTCGTTATTGATGAAGCGAGCGTCGTAAGGACAGGCTTGAACACAGTAAGCACAAGCTACGCAACGTTCGTTGTCGACCATTACAATGCCGTCTTCGCGTTGGAAGGTCGCTTGAACAGGACAAACCTTAATGCACGGAGCATCGTCGCAGTGGTTACACAGACGAGGCAACATGAATGACTTCACCTCTTGTTGAGTAGTCGAACCATCATCAAGGGAGACTTCATACTGTTTTACGGTGGTTCTGAACTGGCCAATTGGCGCTTGGTTTTCAACGCTACAGCCAACAGTGCACGCCTGACAGCCAACGCATTTACGTAAATCAACCGCCATGGCGTAGCGTTTACCTACTTCGCCTTTGCGGTCAGGTTGGTTGTTATTGCGAATGGCTGTGCTTGCGACTGCGGTGTTGATTCCGGTGATGGGAATGAGCGCAGCACCAGCGGAAACCTTGCCGAATTGGCTGAGAAACCGTCTTTTCAATGAGTCCATATTGGTACCTATAAATGGGTATTCGTTCTGTTGGGCTCATTGTCAGTTTTTGACCGTTCATGGGATATTGTGGATTTCCACATACCCAGATCAAAGTTGATCTAGAACAAATGTGGTTTTGCCAATCTAGCTGTTATGCTTTGTTTTAGAGGCTTATTTAAGGCGATCTAAAGCATAAGTTGAGCGTTCAACATGTTGCTGACATAAAATGAATCGAGAATAAATTGAATAAACAGTCCGTTTGGAGAAATAGATTTTAGTGAGCGTTCGAAAACTAATGACAATCGTTAGCCTTTGTTGGTTAAGCCTAACCTCAGGTGCGTGTTTCGCGGCTCGATCTGAACAAGCGATAGTAGCCCCAAGCCCAAGCCCAAGCCCAAGCCTCACTGAACCCGACCAGATTATCGAAGTTGGCGTGTTAGCAACTCGAGGTAAGCTTTCGGCGCGGCAACGCTGGCAACCAACAATGGATTGGTTGTCTGAGCGAATCCCAGGTAAGCACTTTGTCCTCAAACCATTTAACTTGGAAGAGATGGCCGAAGCGGTGAAAGACGTCAACGTCGATTTTGTTGTCACCAACCCGGGGCAGGCGGTGCGATTAGGGCGTCAGTATGCGCTCTCTTGGATAGCAACCATGACCAGTCACAATTACGACGATCAAGGTGTGAGCAGCACGCGCAGTATCGGTTCCGCATTGGTGGTGAGAAGAATGTCACCTTATATCTCTTTTGAACAATTGAGCGGAAAGCCAATTGCTGCCGTGTCAGAAAATGCGTTTGGTGGTTACCTGACTATGCGTTATCAAATAATGCAAGAGGGGCTCAATCCCAACCACTTTTTCTCTAATACTCAGTTCTTAGGTTTTCCTATTGATGCCAGCTTATACCAGCTGCGAGAAGGGCACATTGAAGCGGCTGTGGTACCTGTGTGTTTAGTTGAGAGCATGATCAGCGAAGGTTTGCTAGTCGCTGGCCAATATCGAATTATCGGCAATCAAGCGCCTGAAGGATTCCGATGCCAAGTGTCTACGCCGTTGTACCCTAACTGGTCGTTTGCCAAAACAGAAAGAGCCTCTTCAGCACTGGCTAAACAAATGAGTCAGGTGCTGTTTTCAATGGCAAAGAGCAGTGCACCCGCCATTGCGGCAAATGCTTCGGGTTGGACGTCACCGACAAGCCTGCTCTCGATAGACAAGCTCTATCAACAACTCGACATGCACCCACTGCAACAGCCTTGGTGGAAAGAAGCGTTAATCTGGCTTAAGTACAACCAGCAGTGGGCGTGGGCGTTCTTTATTCTTGTCGTATTACTGAATGCTTACCATTTTTGGTTGGAATATAAATTTAGCCGCAGTAAAAAACAGTTAGAAGCCACGTTGCACAAGTTAAAAAGTAAGAGTGAGCAGCTCGAGCATTCGCAACGGATCGCGGTAGTCGGTGAGTTGGGAAGCAGTTTGGCGCACGAAATCAATCAGCCTCTGGCAGCGATTCGTAACTATAGCGAAGGTGGTTTACTGCGGGTTTCGAAGAACAAACCATTGACCGATATTGAACCTGTGTTCGAGAAAATTCAGTCTCAAGTGGATCGTGCTGATGCGATCATTCAACGCTTAAGAAACATGATTAAGAAACGCTCATCTGAGAAGTCTCAGACCGACATCGAGCAGCTACTCACAGACACCATTGAGTTGCTGCAATTTCGATTACAGAAGCACAATATAACTATTAAACGCTACGCGGTCGGACAGCCTATTACTTTGTATATTGATCCTGTGGGCATACAACAAGTAATTGTAAACCTGATCAATAATGCGACAGATGCGTGTAACATACAGCAGCAACGCGAACACAGCGCGATGTCTGATATTAATAACAAAAACGGCAAGCTTGCGACAATTAAAGTGATTACCGAGTATCAACCGGATAAAATGATGTTGTCGGTTATTGATAACGGAACGGGGTTAGATCTTGCCGAGCAACAAGTTACCCAAGCCTTTGTGAGCAGTAAAGAAAATGGCTTGGGATTAGGGCTTTCGATTTGCCAAGACGTGATTGAAGACCACAGTGGTAAAATGGCCATTGTGTCACTTGCTCCTCATGGCTGTCACGTTGAGGTAACGTTACCTTTTTCTCTTTCAAATGATTCATAAGGAATCTTGTTATGTCAGAACTTCATCAAACGTTGCCGGTTTATGTGGTTGATGACGATGAGTCGATGCGTGACTCATTGGTGTTCTTATTGAAAGAGCATGATTTTACAGTGTCAGCTTATGAAGATGGCCCGAACTTTCTAGATTCTGTCGACTTGAGTGCTCCGGGGTGTGTAATTTTGGATAGCAGAATGCCAGAGATGAGAGGGCAGCAAGTCCATGAGTTGATGGTGAAAGCGCAGAGTCCATTGTCGGTGATTTATCTGACGGGTCATGGTGATGTACCAATGGCGGTGGAAGCCTTGCAATCGGGCGCGGTGAACTTCTTCCAAAAGCCGGTGAAAGGTGGTGAATTGTCCGAGGCAATCAAGCAAGGATTAGAGGCTTCTGAAAAGAATCTTCATATGAATGTGTATCGCCAAGCTTATGCGTCGTTGACCGAGCGTGAAATCGACATTCTTAAGCAGATCATTGACGGCAAGCGTAACCAGAAAATCGCTGACGAGTTGTGTATCGCGATGAGAACGGTAGAAGTACACCGAGCGAGTTTAATGAAGAAATTTTCTGCAAAAACGGTTGCTGAGTTGGCATATATTTATGGACAGTTAACTTAATCATATAGCCACCACGATACGAAATGACAGTGATAGGTGCCATATCGTGGTCGCTTTTAAGGTGACTTTGCTGGAAGGTTATCTTCATAAGCAAACTAATATTGAAGTAAGATCACACCATTTATGGAGTGCATACTGAGATGTATCAGGAATCTGTTTAACGCTATGTATTCCTGAGATACTAAGTTCATTTTAGGGTGAAACGTTTTAACTACTGCGCTTTTCCCTGTAATTTAGAAACATTCACTATGGTTAGGTACTCCTCTGGATTGGGTCTTGTATCAACCGAGTTAGGTTAAAAAACTTTATGAGTACAATGGGAATCGCAATTGGTGCGACGGCTCTTTCGTTAATACTTGTGGCCGTTTGGCTGATCTCTCTATCGCTAAGAAAACAGCGCTTGGAACAGGAACGTAAAGCGCGTGCAGTCGCTTACCGAAAAGCGATTGAAAAAGCGCGTATACAAGAGCAAAAAGAGCGCCACTTCAAAGCTGAAACCGGTCATGTTCCGTCGATTCTGTATTTGGCGAAAGAGGCCGAACGTAACAATATCAAGGAAGCTCTGTATTGGTACGATAAAGCGGCGCACTTAGATAATGTCAACGGTATGTACGGTATTGTACGCCTTAGTATGAAGCGTAAAGAAGACCTAATTTTAAAAGAAAAAGCCAATTTTTGGCAACTTGCTATATCTGCATTAGACAATGATCTGGCTGCGAAATTTGAGATGGGTAAAGCGCTCGTCTTTGGCCGTGGAACGGATAAAAACATCCCCAAGGGCTACACCTGTATCGAAGAGTCAGCAGCTGGTGGCAATAGCGAAGCAATGCTGTTTATGGGGGACTGGTGTCTAGACAAAGAAAATCCGGACTATTCAGCCGAGAATGCAGTCGAGTGGTATCACAAAGCGGCGGACAAGAATAGTTTAGAAGGTAAGATTAAGCTTGGTTCGTGTTATTTGAATGGTATTGGCGTTGAATCCAATCATGGTGAGGCCATATATTGGTTTGAGACTGCGGCGGAAAAAAACAGTGCCGAAGCGATGTTTAGAGCCGGTGAGGCTTGGATCGATCATGGTGAAAACGGTAACGCTATTGCTTATATTTGGCTCTTCTTATCGGCTCATTTCGGATATTCCGATGCGAAACATTTGAGAGACAAAGTGGGTGGTGAGCTTGGTGTGGATGCAGTGGTGGGCTTACAAGCTCTGACTAAGCCAATAATGACTAAGTTAACTCAAGAAGCGATAACCAAGCACTCAATCATCAAAGCGCTCAATAAGCTCTACAAACGTAATATACCTATCCCAAAGAAAGTGAAAGAAGTGCTTGATGAAGAAGATACCGATTTAAGTGTCGATGGTAGTCATATAAAGACTAAAGAGCTTAGTGAATCAATTTCTAACGTTGATTACAGCCAACAGCAGATGAATACAGGTCAAGCATTAACAGATAAACAAGCTAACCAGAATAGCGACCCTCTGGACTTCAGTCAGCCAGTTGTTGAGTCTAACTGGAACAGAAATCAATAGTCGTGTTCAGTAGCTTTATACGGTGCTTCTGTGAAGCAGTTTTCTTTGGTTATCAGTTAACTGTAGTTCTCACCCTAATCAAGAAAACTAGGCAACAAAAAAGGGAAGCCGATGCTTCCCTTTTTATTTGTGTGTGATTTGCTTTTAGAGCTTAGAGCTTAGAGCTTAGAGCTTAGAGCTTATTGAGCTTTGTTTTGCTCAGCTTTACATACAGCAGCAGTGAACACTACGTCAGTTGAGCTGTTAAGCGCCGTTTCAGCCGAATCTTGAATCACACCGATAATGAAACCTACTGCAACAACCTGCATAGCCACATCGTTAGAAATACCGAATAGGCCACATGCTAGTGGGATAAGCAGTAGTGAACCGCCAGCAACACCAGAAGCGCCACATGCAGATACCGCAGCCACAAGGCTTAGTAGAATCGCAGTGAAGATATCAATTTCAATACCCATAGTGTGTACCGCTGCAAGTGTTAACACTGTGATGGTAATTGCAGCACCCGCCATGTTGATTGTTGCGCCTAGAGGGATAGATACAGAGTAAGTATCTTCGTCTAGGTTTAGCTTCTTACAAAGGTTCATGTTTACTGGGATGTTTGCAGCACTTGAACGAGTGAAGAATGCTGTTACGCCAGATTCACGAATACATTGCAGTACGAGTGGGTATGGGTTCTGTTTTGTTTTCACAAATACAAGCAGAGGGTTAACCACAAGTGCGATGATCAGCATTGAGCTTAGTAGAACCGCTAGTAGTTGACCGTAGCTTGCTAGAGCATCGAAGCCCGTTGTTGCGAATGTCGTTGAAACAAGACCGAAGATACCGAAGGGTGCAAGACGAATAATGAAGCGAACAATGTGTGAAACACTGTGGCTTAAATCTTCGAAAACCGCTTTAGTTGTTGCAGATGCGTGGTGCAGTGCAAGGCCAAGGCCGATTGCCCAAGCAAGAATACCGATGTAGTTCGCGTTCATTAGCGCACTAACTGGGTTATCTACAAGTTTGAATAGAAGCGTATGAAGAACTTCAGCAATACCTTGAGGAGGGTTGGCACCTTCAGCGCCCGCAACCAGTGTCAAAGTGGTTGGGAACATGAAGCTCAACACTACAGCTGTAAGTGCAGCAGAGAACGTACCAATCAGGTATAGAACAATGATTGGACGCATATGGGTATGCTGACCTTTCTTTTGGTTTGCGATAGAAGCAGCGACAAGAATGAAAACTAAAATGGGGGCAACTGCTTTCAAAGCACCAACAAACAGACTACCGAGTAGACCTGCATCTTGAGCTGCTGAAGGAGAAACCATGGCGAGAACGACACCGAAAACAATACCTGCAAGGATCTGTAGGACAAGGTTCCCACGAGCGATGCGGGCGAGTATGTTGCTATTTTGCATAAAATACCTGCAATTGTTAAATTATTATAGTGATGTATCTTTTTATAAAGCTGTACCAATTCCAACTATACACTAGTGGAATGGGCGCTAATATTAGCGAGATCTAAGAGGGTGTCTAGGAATAGTTTACTTTTAGGGTGATTGTTTGCGCTACGTGGTGTTTTTGGGTTGAAATGTTAAATAAATGTACATATGTTGAGTTATAAGCCTGCATGCTGATGTTTATCAAGCCCAATATTCTGTGAGTATAAGAATGTAAACAGCTTTTGATAAGATCATCGCTTGCAGCAATAGCAATATAGATAGCAAATTGAAATAAATAAGCCCTATGTGATGAACACAAAGGGCTTGTCCTCTCAATTATTTTTGATAGTTTGTAAGCCTTCTTCCAGGCTGCTCACCACTTTCAATCGCTTTGCGTAGTCGCACGCCGGTTCTGATTCATGGTTACGATGAGAAAACGATAGTACGTGGCTAAATTTTCCACATCGGAAAATGTTTCACGCACGCCTAGTGCGCAACCGACGAATATTCTGCATCCTATGCTGAGCAATTAGTGATGATAGTGGTTCATCTTCTTCATGCCGCTCATTACTTTCTTAACTGGCGCATCGAAGGTCTGCGTTTCACCGTTGGCGAAGGTCAGTGTCATCTCGATTTGCTCACCTTCTTTTAGGCTGCTTGCTAGGTCGAACAACATGATGTGTAGGCTACCAGGTTTAAGTACTGCTTCACCGTTCGCAGGGATGATGATCTCTTGAACTTGGCGCATTTTCATAACATCGCCATCCATGATTACATCATGAAGTTCTACTTTACCTGCTGCCGGTGTTGTTGCAGAAACAATAGCGCGTTCTCTATCGCTGTGGTTCATCAGAGTCGTGAACACCGCGCTGTTCACTGCTGAAGGCGGGGTTGCACGAGCGTACGCATCATGAACCATAATATCGCTACTAGCCTGAGCAAAAGGGGTGAGCAATAAGCCTGCTAGAGCAAGTGCTTTTAACTTCATGTTGTTGTCCTTAATTTTTATGTTTTTGGTCTGGGACCTGACTTTTTGTTCGAACTTTATTAGTTAAGTTCTCTATTTTTTTACACGTTGTTCCTAGTCGTTGATGACTTGATACGCTAGCGTGTTAACGTGTTGATGGCCTCAACAATTGGCGCTGGCGTCAACGTGTGCGGTACTTTGGTAATCAAAGTACCGTCGGGCTTTAAAAAATAAAAATATGAGCTGTGGTCTAGGGTGTATTCCAACTCTGACCCTTCAAGTTTGGTCTTTCTGAAAATAACACCGTAGTTATGCGCAAGCGTCGTTGTCACATCTAATGGGCCACTTAATCCTTCCATCATTGGGTGGAAGTATTGTGCGTACTCATAAGAAGCTTCTGCAGCATCGCGCTCTGGGTCAAGAGAAACAAACATTGGGCGAATCTTGGCTTTTGCTTCATCAGAAACTTGGTTAAGTGCTCCGGCCAACATAGCCAAAGAAGTAGGGCATACATCCGGGCAACGTGTGAAACCGAAGTAAACGATACGAATTCTGTCATCGGTTTGGTCAAAGATTTCCGTTGGTTGGTTGTCTTTGCCGAAAAGAGTCGTTGCGGAGAACTCTTGTTTTGCAGCGTGTTGTTCTTGAACTTCGTTTTGCCCATCAAGATAGCTTTTGACACCAAAGCCAAGTACAAAAGCGACAACCAATGCTAACGACCAATTTCTACTCATCTTGCCATCCTTATTGCAGGGTTTACAGTATCGACACCATCAGTGAGTTCACCGACCCATGTCATTTTATCTAAAGTACATACAGGTAAAATCACTTCACCTTCATAGGTATTATTGCCAATGCTCTTTAATTGAAAACGCGCTGATCCCATTTCCATCTCTAAACCGGTGAGCGATAACATCAGTGTCTCAGATGCAGCACCTTCCCAAACGACCTTTATCTTTGTGGGTAGAAGAGGTTGCGCGGTTTCACGGTCAAGCGACATTGAAATCGATTCTTGCTCACACGATGTTGTTGAAAGCATACAGTAGTCATCTAAGTTGACTTCGGTCGTTGAATGTTCAATGACCGACTTGAGTTTTTGAAATACGGGTGGCCCATAAAAGCCTGCCACGAGAGCGATTCCAAGAGCAGCCACTTTTAATGCTGGGTGCATGTCGTGTTCTCATCTAATTTTATAAGAGCGGCGATGTTATCATACCCCTCAATACGTGCTTGTATCAAAAAGCAATTTTGTGCGTATGGTAGAACTAAAAAAGCGAAGCCATTGGCTTCGCTTTTGTCTGCTTAATAGAGAGGTGAGCTTAGTATTTCTGAGTTCTATCCGTTCTGAACATGTTCCAGAAGTACGCTGAATGATTAGTCAACGTTACGCTCTGCAAATTTCTCTAGCCCTAGAACTAAGGCAATAGCTACAAGCATCATCACAATTGCCAACACTAGCTGAGAAGGTTGCGAGGTCACAGCTTCAAAGTCGAACGGCGATAGGTTCTCTTGAATCAGAGGAACTTGCTCACCTTTCGAGTTAATGCGCCAACTGATGGTTTCTTTCCACGGCCAGATCTTAGGTAGCGTACCGATCATCAAACCGGTTAAGAATACCAATGTGAAATCGCGGAATGAGCGTAATAGCCAAGAGAGCACGTGTGAGAAAGTCAGCAGACCGATCACACAGCCACCTAAAAATAGGGCAAGCACATCGATTTGAAACTCTTTAACGGCACCAAGAATCGGGCCATACATGCCAATCAGTAGCAGAATAAAGCTGCCTGAGATACCCGGTAAAATCATCGCACAGATCGCAATCGCACCCGCAATCAAGATGTTGATGCTGGTTGGTTCCATTTGTAGTGGTTTAAGAACCGTAATGCTATAAGCGAAGGCAACGCCAAGTAATAGAAAGACGAATCGAATCATATCGCGCTTTTCTACCTGCTTAAGAATATGGAATACCGACACCAAGATCAGCCCAAAGAAGAAAGACCACAGTGGAACAGGGTGCGTGACCAATAACCAAGAAATCAGCTTTGCGAATGTCGCAATACTCGTGAACACGCCTGCGAACAGTGAAATCAGGAAGAAACCATTGATGTGGTTAAACGCGGCTTTGAAGCCTTCGCGCTTCCATAAGCCAAGTACGCTAGGGTTAATTCTACGAATGCTTTCTAGCAGCGTATCGTAAATACCAGTGATGAATGCGATGGTTCCACCTGAAACGCCAGGGACAACGTCGGCTGCGCCCATTGCCATGCCTTTAAAAAAAGTACTTAAATAGTTCATTGATTCATAGAGTTGAGAGTGATTTTGTGCAGTATACAAACTTTAAGGTAAAAAAAGTATGAATATGCCTTTGGCGAGGTGTTTTAATTATCTTCTTAATTGCAACGCAATAAGTTGAAGTGAACATCTGCATAATATTTAAAATACAAGCACTTAGTGATCTATCATTAGTGCTCTATGATGAAACTGATCTCTTATCAATATTGCATTTTTATCGCATTATGCAAATGCACTTTGCAACTAGTATGTTGAATTAGAGGCTTTTATGAGATTTAGAGCTTATAAAACGCTGAATTAAAGTTGGCACGCTAACTGCATTAATAAACTTGACCCTTCTTAAGCCGAGGGTCACCTAGCCAACTGACGTTGTTAGTGAACTTTTGATTTGTTCACAAATATATAGAGCCAATCGCGATTATTGCGGTTGGCTATTTTTTTGTCTGTCGTTTGGCTATCTCTAGTTTTTTATCGGTTACCCCTCATTCTCCAAGCGAAAAAAAGCCAGCCACCATGGGTGACCAGCTTATGCTTTTTTCGAATCTCGAATCTCGAATCTCGAATCTCGAATCTTGAATCCGTTTTAATATCCCATCAACTGCAACAAATTTTCTGCTGTGCTAATGGCTTCTTTACGGTTGGCAATGTTTAGCTTTTGGTAAAGGTTACGGATGTGAGTTTTGATAGTCGTGCCTGCAACATCAAGTTCTTGAGCGATCTGTTCATTACTGAACCCCGAGTAGATAAGACCAAGTACCTGCCATTCACGTTGTGTAAGTGGGCTGGTGCGTACCAGTTCTGGAATATTCGGATGATTAACCAGATTCTCCACAAAGTCTTCGTCAAAGTGAACCGAACGGCTGCGTTGGGTCGTCGAGATATCTTTCATGATCTGTTGGGCTCGGTGACGTTCTAAATCACCCAAGCCAGGTTTGTTACTCAGCTTGTCCAAGATATGCCCTATAGTGCCACCATCGACTAAGAAGTTACCGACCATACCGGTTTGGTTGGTCATGTGCAGGGCTTCTTCTAGTAGTACACGAGCACTGTCTTCATCGTTGAGTTGTGTGCGTAACACGGCTTCGACGATCAAATTTCTGTTGGTGTCCGTAATCAGGTGTGAACGCTGGGCTTCGCTTTTCAAGAAGGTTAGCGCTTGTTCCGCTTCTTCATACTGCTCAAGGATGATGTGAGCACGCACGATGTTCCGCCATTGAAGTTGACAAAAGTGGTTGCTTGCTGATTCAGGACGAACAGCAACGCTCAACCAGTCACGGATGGCGTCTTTATTGCCTTTTACTTGCCAGAACAAGATCAGAGACAGTGAGGCATTCGCCGTCCAATCTACGTGGTAAGTTGATTGGCGCAACAAGTGCTGAATCTGGTCAATAAACTTAGACGCTTTATCAATTTCTCCCCGACTCAATGAGATTCGAGCCAGCATTGAGTAGCTATGTAAGTGCTTACTTGGTGCGTGATGGCCAAGAATATCTAAGCCCTTATAACAACACTCTTCTGCTTCATCTAATCGATTCCAACACCAAAAAATCTGAGCTCTAACTCGCAGTAAAAATTCATGCAGTGGCACATATTGCAGTTGGTGTTCTTCAATCAATTTAAATGCACTGTCTTGCAGCTCAAATGCAGCCTGAACATAACCTTGAGCAATTAATATTTCACTCTGTTGCAGAATTGCCCACAGCGCCTGATGGTAAACTTGATACTGACGTGCGAGTTTTTCTGTTTGCTGCATCATCGGTAGCGCACGGCTAAGGTTGCCCATAACATGGTTCACTTCACCAACAACAGAGGTCGCTACTATACGGCTACGGTATACCGTTGTATTTAGTTGACTTAATGAAAGTTCGGCTAATTCTAGCGCTTTTTCAGGTTCATTACTGTTGATGGCTACTTGCGCACGCAGGGAGTTGTACTGCCCTTGTTGTTGAGTATCAAGCTCAATATTTCGAGCTTGATATTGCGCTTCGGCTTCTTCCAGCAAGGTGCCTACTTGATCATATCGATGCTGACTTTGTGCCAGCCATGCGCGCAACATTGACAGTTTAGGTTCACTGTAAAGTTGGTCAGGTGTCAGTTGCTTGATCGCCATCTCTAATGAAGAGAGCTCACCTTGGTTGAACATCTGCCATCCGTGATCACTTAAGATCTGAACAATCAATTGTGGGTCGTCAGCACGCTGTGCATGTCGAAGAGCTTGATGAGGCGTTTTCTGTTTGATCCAAGCTTTAGCCGCACTTCGATGCAATTCAGCTTCTTGTTGCGGAATTCGTGCTTGGCGTTCGTGCGCGAGAAATTCACCAAATAGGTTATGGAAGCGGTACCAGTTTTTCTCACCTTCAAGAGGGTAGATGAACAGGCCAAATCGATTGAGTGACTCGATCATACCGAGCGCGTCTTCACGTTGAGTGAGTGCACATACTAGCTCGTCGTTGAAGTGATCAAGCACAGAGCACTGCATTAAGAATTGTCGAGTTTCTTTGTCTAACAAGTCGAACACTTCTTCCACCAAATAGTCCCAAAGATGAGCATGGTTAAAGTGTGAGAACGACTCCGCTGATTGCGCTAGAGTACGTTTTTGATGTTGGGCTTGCAGCGCTATAAGTTGCAAGGCAGAAGGCCAACCCTCTACATAAGTACAAATGCTGTCTGCTGTGATGTCATCAATGCCATCGGCTACGCGTTGGTTGAAAAAGCGCGTGGTCTCTTCAGTATCAAAAGCCAGTGAATCGTTACCTAGCTCTATCATTAAGTCACGTACGCGCAGGTTGGCGGTACCGAGTGGTGGTGTTCCTCGGCTGGTTACAACGAGCGTCAGGTTGTCGGGCATATGTTTGAGGAAAAAGCGCATTGCTTCATGAATGTCATCATTGTTAACCAAGTGGTAGTCGTCCAACACAAGGAAACATTCATGATGGAACTCAGACATTTCTGCGAAAACTTCACTTAATAACGAATGCAGCGATGAAAACTGTCTTTTCTCTGCCAGCTTTTGGGCATTAGGACAGATATTTTGAGTCGCTTTATTGAGTGATTGCAATAGATAGTTAATAAAGCGAAATGGATCGTTGTCACTATCATCAATGCTGTACCAACCCACATTAGGCTTATCTACTAGCCATTGCGCGGCCATTGTGGTTTTGCCATACCCTGCTGGGGAGCGAAATAGCACCAGCTTGTAACAATCTGCGTTCTGAAGCAGATCGAGAACCCTAGGTCGTAGAATCGCATTGTGTAAGCGGCCGGGACGGGTCAGTTTTGAAGGGATCCACATATCGAAGTTTTTCACCTATTTCGTGGCTTATGTTCTGGATTATCCCAATCTATTGTTGAGTGCTTGTCCAATGACATTAGCCTAATTACTTAAGTCTTCGTTTATGGTACGTGAAGCGAAACGATACCGACTATGATCCTCCACAGAAACCTTGCACTCCTGCATGTTTTTGATGTTCTACGCCCTTTATTTGTGATTTAAGTCACCTTAGGTGCGGTTTGTGAATGTGACTTCTCCTTCTCTTACACCGGTTTCTCTGTAAAAGAATGAGATGCTAAACAAATTTCGTGATCTGAATATCAGATTTAGCAATGACTTTTAGAGACGTAAATAAAAGTTACATCAATTGAAGTTAAGTTATCCGACGGGAGCTTGTGATCTTGGTCACTCCAAGATTTTGTTCTAACTCAGAACATGAGAGTCAGATCACTAACCAAATCTCGGTACGCCCCCTACGCCCTC
The DNA here is from genome assembly GCF_024347535.1 of Vibrio kanaloae. Classification (NCBI taxonomy): domain Bacteria; kingdom Pseudomonadati; phylum Pseudomonadota; class Gammaproteobacteria; order Vibrionales; family Vibrionaceae; genus Vibrio; species Vibrio kanaloae. The sequence goes on from NZ_AP025498.1 coordinate 575,167, forward strand.
TAATCTACTCCTAGTTAGTTGTAAGGCCGGGAGGATGTTTAGTTTATGGTGACCATGCACGATATGTCATAGATGAATTAGAACTATTAAAAGCGAGATTTCTGAAATGAAACCAACTCAGCAAAAAACTTTCGATAAAGTGTCGTTCCAAGAGAGCGTTAAGAAGCATTTGTCTGCGACCTACGCAACAACAATTGAAAACGCAGATAGCCGTGCATGGTACCTAGCAATGGGCCGCGCGTTAGCAGAATTGACAACCTTTGACCTGCTAGCTACTGAAAATGACGAAAAAATTAAGAACGCGAAGAGCGTTAACTACCTATCACTAGAGTTTTTGATTGGTCGTCTAACAGGTAACAACTTGATCAGCATGGGTCTATACGAACAGATCACTCATGCAATGGAAGAGCTAGGTCAAAACCTAACTGACCTTCTAGAAGAAGAACGCGACCCGTCATTAGGTAATGGTGGTCTTGGTCGACTAGCTGCTTGTTTCATGGATTCTTGTGCCGCTCAAGAATACCCAACAGTAGGCTACGGTCTTCACTATGAATACGGCCTATTCAAACAGTCTTTTCAAAACGGTCGCCAACAAGAATCACCAGACGCATGGCGTGGTGTTGAAGGTTACCCATGGGAAGTCGCTCGTCCAGAACTAGCACAGCACATTGGTTTTTACGGTCATGTAGACGTTGAATTCATTGACGGTAAAGAAGTACGTACTTGGGTTCCAGGTATGGAAGTAAAAGCAATGCCTTGGGATCTACCTATCGTAGGTTACGAGTCAAACACGGTTTACCCGCTGCGTCTTTGGGAATGTCAGGCAATTGCACCATTCTCACTAGCAAGCTTTAACAACGGTGATTACTTCGAAGCGCAACACTCGCTAATCGATGCAGGCAACATCACTAAAGTACTTTACCCGAACGACAACCACGAGAAAGGTAAGACTCTGCGTCTAATGCAGCAGTACTTCCACTCAGCAGCGTCTGTTCGCGATATTCTACGTCGCCACGAAGCAACAGGTTTCTCTCTAGAAGATCTGCCGAAGCAAGAAACGATTCAACTGAACGATACGCACCCAACGATCGCGATCCCTGAACTAATGCGCATTTTGATCGACGAGAAAGGTCTATCTTGGGATCAAGCATGGGAAATCAGTGCTCATACGTTCGCTTACACGAACCACACGTTACTTCCAGAAGCTTTAGAGACTTGGTCTGAATCTTTGATCAATCGTCTTCTTCCTCGTCACATGGAAATCATCTTTGAAATCAACCACCGCTTCATGCAAGAAGTTCGCAAGATGTGGCCTGGTGATGGCGAGAAGCAAGCGAAGCTTTCTATCATCCAAGAAGGTTTCCACCGCATGGTTCGCATGGCAAACCTATGTGTAATTGGTTCTTACAAAGTAAACGGTGTAGCAGCACTTCATTCACAATTGGTTAAGAAAGACTTGTTCCCAGAGTTCAACGAAATCTTCCCAGGCAAACTGACTAACGTAACGAACGGCATCACGCCACGTCGTTGGCTGAAGTTCTGTAACCCAGGCCTATCTAAGCTAATTACTGGTAAGATCGGTACTGAATGGCCAGCAAAACTTGAGCAGCTAGAAGGCATCGCTAAGTTTGCAACAGACGCGAAATTCCAGAAAGAATTCATGGCGGTTAAGAAAGAAAACAAACAGCGTCTTGCTGATTGGGTTCAAGAGAACATGGGTATCGAGCTAGATACTAACGCTATCTTTGACGTTCAAATTAAACGTCTGCACGAATACAAGCGCCAGCACCTAGATTTACTACACATTCTATCTCTGTACCACCGTATTCTTAACGAACCTGGTTTCGAATGTGAGCCACGCGTATGTTTCTTTGCCGCGAAAGCAGCGCCGGGTTACCACCTAGCGAAAGAGATCATCTTCGCGGTTAACAAGATTGCAGAGAAGATCAACAACGATCCTCGCATCGGTAACAAGCTTAAAGTGGTATTCATCCCTGACTACCGTGTAAGCATGGCTGAAATCATCATCCCTGCAGCAGACGTTTCTCAGCAAATCTCACTGGCTGGTAAAGAAGCATCGGGTACGGGCAACATGAAGATGGCTCTAAACGGCGCGCTAACTATCGGTACGATGGATGGTGCAAACGTTGAAATTCGTGAAGAAGTGGGTGATGAAAACATCTACATCTTCGGCCTAGACGTTGACGGTGTTGTGGCATTGAAAGCTCAGGGTTACAACCCATACGATTACTACAATGCAGATCCACTACTGAAAGCATCTCTAGACTTATTGACTGGCGATGAGTTCACTCCGGGCCAGCCAGGCCTTCTATGTGCAACGTTTGATAGCCTGCTAGACGGTGGTGACCCTTACCTATGTCTTGCTGACTTCGCATCTTATGTGAAAGCGCACGAAGACATGAGCGCGCAATATAAAGACCAAGCAGGTTGGGCTAAGAAAGCGATTCTTAACACAGCATTGGTTGGTAAGTTCACATCAGACCGCTCTATTCGCGACTACGTGAACAACATCTGGAAACTTAAAGCGGTTAACCGTTAATACTTCTAAAGTAGCCAAGGCAGTTTCTGCCTTGGCTCAATTAGCTTGTGGGCAAATAGATGGTTGAGGCATTTTTTGTTTATAAACTGGTCGCTTACAAACTGATTGTCACAAGCTAATTGATCAGTAACAAATTAAATAAACAACCCTACAAAAATTGAAAGCGTTAAGGCGTTTTCGGAGAGAGCGATGAAAGAACAAAACGTATTAAAACAAATCGCAGAAATGGCAAATATTGCCGATAGTTACGTTAGTGCGTGGGGCGATGAAGCACAAGTATCAGACGATACTATTACGTCTCTATTGGCTTCATTGGGCTACGATACAAGCAGCGATGATGCACTATTAAAGTCAGCAGAAAGAAAACACAAAAAAGATGTACTAAACCCAGTTCTTGTATTGCGTGACGGTGAGCCAGTAGAAGTGGCGCTGAATTTAGGTGTTAGTGCTCGTGAGAGCGAGTTCAACTGGCGTCTAGAAACCGAGCAAGGAGAGGTACTCGAAGGCTATCTTCAATCTCAAGTCATTCGTGATGAGCGTGCAGAAGGTGGCCCTTTAGTGTTTGAATTGCCAAGTGATTTGGCATGGGGGTACCACAAGTTAATTGTAAGCCGTAAGCGCCGTAAGAAGCCTTATGAGATGACACTGATTATTACGCCAAAAGCGTGTTTCAAGCAGTCACCAATCGAGCAAGGCAAAAAGCTTTGGGGCCCAAGCGTTCAACTTTACACACTCAGAACTCAGCACAACTGGGGTATTGGTGATTTCGGTGACCTAAAACAGCTTGTTGCGGATATCGCTTCTCGCGGTGGTGATTTCGTTGGTCTAAACCCAATTCACTCATTGTTCCCTGCAAACCCTGAAGGTGCGAGCCCATATAGCCCGTCTTCTCGTCGCTGGTTGAACATCCTATACATTGATGTGAGTTCAGTACCTGAATTCGCACTAAGTGCAGAAGCACAACAGACTGTAGGCAGCGCAGAGTTCCAACAACGCCTACAAAAAGTGCGTGAAGCGCATTGGGTGAATTACACCGAGGTGTCTGAACTGAAGATGGGCATCTTGCCTCTGTTATTCGCAGAATTTAAGACTCGCCATCTAGATAAGAACAGTGACCGTGCTCAAGCCTTCCTAGCTTTTGTGGAAGAGGGCGGCGATAGCTTGATGCATCAGGCGGCGTTTGATGCTCTGCATGGGGAATTGCATACTGAAGACTCTGGCATGTGGGGATGGCCGGTATTTCCTGAGAAGTACCGTACATTCGACAGCCCAGCGACACAGAAGTACATCAAAGATAACTTAGATCAGGTACATCTTTACATGTACCTGCAATGGTTAGCAGATTGTCAAATCAACGATGTTCAATCGCTTGCTGAAGAGAAAGGCATGGCCGTTGGCTTATACCGAGATCTTGCGGTAGGCGTTGCGGATTCAGGCAGCGAGACTTGGGCTGATCAAGGCAATCTAGTGATGGATGCAAGCATTGGTGCTCCACCAGATATTCTTGGTCCTTTAGGCCAAAACTGGGGATTACCACCACTGAACCCTGAAGTGCTTCAAGAGACAAGCTACGATGCATACATTAAGTTGCTTCGTGCAAACATGAAACACTGTGGTGCGCTGCGTATTGACCACGTGCTAGGTTTATTGCGTTTGTGGTGGATTCCAAAAGGTGAAAACGCAACGAAAGGTGCGTACATCTACTACCCAGTGCAAGATATGCTGTCGATTCTGGCGCTTGAATCCCACCGTTATCAATGTAGCGTTATCGGTGAAGATTTAGGTACAGTTCCAGATGAGATCGTCGACATCCTAGCAGATGCTGGTGTGCACTCTTACAAAGTATTTTTCTTTGAAACATCAGAAGAAGATGGTGGTTTCATTTCACCAAAACATTATGCATCACAATCAATGGCGGCACTGTGTACGCACGATATGCCAACACTACGTGGCTTCTGGCACTGTGATGACTTGAAGATGGGTCAAGATATTGGTCTATACCCAGATGCAGCACAGCTAGAAACTCTGTTCGATGACCGTCTAGAGTGCAAACAAGGGATCTTAGATTCGGTGGCATGGCATGGTTTCCTACCTGAAGGTGTTGGCCGCGATGCAAGCCAAGTACCGATGGACTCGTACCTTGCGGAAGCACTTCAACTGCACGTTGCGGCTGGTGGTTCAACATTACTAAGTGTTCAACTAGAAGATTGGTTAGAGATGGACAAGCCAGTCAACATTCCTGGCACTGTAGATGAGTACCCTAACTGGCGTCGTAAATTATCAATGAACTTGGACGAAATCTTTGCTCACGAAGGGGTAAACCGTATTGCTTCTAAGCTGACAGATGTTCGAGAGAAAGCAGCTAAGTAGTGGTATTGAGTGACTTGAATATACGTGGTTTTTTGCTTACGCCGTACGAAACTATAACCTCGGTCACTCAATGATCAATGCTCATCTGGTAGAATAAATAGTCGTTATATTGCCCGCACTAATAGCGGGCATTTTTGTATTATATTTTTTTGGATGTTTGGTTAGGGAGAAGCGTTTTGGAACTAAGTTCTATTTCAAAGCAAAAACAAATATATGCCCAACTATCACAGGCTTGCTTCACAGACCCATTTGCATTTTTAGGGCCATACTTACCTTCTAATCAAGGAGCATTACGTGTATGGATTCCTGGGGCAGATAAAGTCGAGTTGATTGTTGGAAAGGAACCTCGTATAGAGTTAGCGCGAGAGGGTGAAAGTGGTTTCATTCTTAAGCAGAAAAGAGACTTACGCTTTACTCACTATAAGCTTGCAGTTGATTGGGCTGGAGTCGAGCAGATCATCGATGATCCGTACCAGTACCATGATCTGTACGCAAGTTATGAAGATCTTCATACACCGAAAGATATGTATCATCACATGGGGGCTCAGTTTATTACGCTAGAGCGTGATGGACAGACGATTTCAGGTACGCGTTTCTTGGTGTACGCTCCGCATGCTACAGCGGCAAGCTTGGTGGGAAACTTCAACGCTTGGGATGGTCGTCGTCACCCAATGCAACGTCTGGACTACGGTATGTGGGGCCTATTCATTCCTGAACTGGAAGAGGGCGCTCAATACAAATTTGAATTAAAAGGACCAAATGGCGAAGGCTTACCACACAAAGCTGACCCATGGGGTTTCTACTCCGAACAATACCCATCGTTCTCATCTGTGACTTATGATCACGCTCGTTACGAGTGGCAAGATACTCAATGGCAGAATCGCCCAGTCACGCAAAAGCGTAAAGAAGCGCTTTCATTCTATGAATTACATGCTGGTTCTTGGAAGCGGAACGCTGACGGTGAATTCTTAAATTACCGTGAGCTAGCTGCAGAGCTGATTCCATACCTAACGGATCTTGGTTACACGCACGTTGAATTGATGCCAGTTTCAGAGCACCCATTTTATGGCTCTTGGGGCTATCAGCCAGTAGGTCTATTTGCACCAACGAGCCGTTTTGGCTCACCAGATGACTTTAAATACTTCGTAGACCAATGTCACCAAGCAGGTCTTGGTGTGGTACTTGATTGGGTTCCAGCTCACTTCCCAAGTGATGATCATGGCTTAGAAAACTTCGATGGTACGCCGTTGTTCCATGACCCGGATCCTCGCCGCGGCTGGCACCAAGATTGGAACTCGTACATCTATGATTTAGGTCGTGAACATGTACGTCGCTTCTTAGTTTCTAATGCTCTCTACTGGTTCGAGCAATTCCACATTGATGGCATTCGTGTTGATGCCGTCGCTTCAATGCTCTACCTCGATTACTCGCGCAGTCATGACCAATGGATTCCAAATGTGGATGGTGGTAACGAAAACTACGACGCTATCGCAACGCTGAAGTGGATGAACGAAGAAGTTTACAAACACTTCCCAAATGCGATGACGATAGCTGAGGAATCAACAGCTTTCCCTGGTGTTTCAGCCCCAACTTTTATGGGCGGCTTAGGCTTTGGCTTTAAGTGGAATATGGGTTGGATGCACGATAGTTTGTCTTACATCCAAGAAGATCCAATCAACCGTAAATACCACCACAATACAATTACGTTCCCATTGGTTTACGCACATAGTGAGAACTACGTATTGCCTCTGTCTCACGATGAGGTGGTTTACGGTAAAGGCTCTATCCATAACAAGATGCCTGGTGATGAATGGCAGCAAACGGCTAACTTACGCGCTTACATGGGCTACATGTACGCACAGCCGGGTAAGAAATTGAATTTCATGGGAACTGAATTTGGCCAGACGGCGGAATGGAACCATGATGACCAGCTGCAATGGTTTTTGCTAGATTATGATCGCCATCAAGGTGTTCAGCGCTTGACCAAAGATTTGAACAACTTATACCGCTCTGAAGCCGCTATGCACGACCTTGATTTTGACCCGAAAGGATTTGAGTGGCGTCTTCAAGACTCTGCAGAAGCAAGTGTCTTAGCTCATGAACGTATTAGTGAGTCTGGTGAGCGTGTCTTGGTGGTATCTAACTTTACCCCTGTTCCTCATGAGCACTTCCGTTTAGGTGTTCCAGCACAAGGCAAGTACTCACTATTGTTGAATACGGACTCGACTGATTACGCTGGTAGTGGTTTTGAAGTGAAGCAGACTGCTGAAATTGAATCCGTAGAAAGCGAAGGCTTAGACACATCGATCGAGCTACGCCTACCACCGTTATCGACGATTTTCTACAAGCTCAATTAGCCTATAAGTGAAATTAACCAGCGGTTAAAATAAAGAATGGGAGCACTAGTCTCCCATTTTTACTGCTTAAAAACTCTTTCTTACGGTGCTCTAAGGTTCGTTAGTTGTAGAAGGGATCTACCTAAAACGATCTCAATGATTTGTTGAGTATCTTCACCAAAACTTTCCATCATTTTGTGACGAAATACGCCATTAACCTGTAGGTTAAGCTCTTCAGAAGCTGGGTTCTGTGAGGCATGGAAAAACATAAGCTTGATAGCGTTTTTGAATGGCTTGTCATTCAACGCTGCTTTCCAAGAGTCATAGAATGCAGACTTCGTAGAGAAATCTAAAGGTGCCATCATAATAGACAAAACATGTTCGTGTAGAACAGCTCTTATTGCACGTGTTGAAGGAAAATATCCCTGTAAAGTTGTGAGGCTAACGCCCGTTTCTTGAGCAATCCTTGCATAGGTGAGCGCTTCGTGTCCTTCAGATAGAAACAGCTGTAATACAATATTGTTGTATTTCTTTTGGTTTTCTATTTTCTGTAGTTGAGTTATTCGAGCCATTACAAACCTATATTAGGTGTGACATTCTGTATAGAAATTACGGAAAATGGATGTTAACAAAATCTCGAACCATAGACCTTAAAAAAACAAAAAATCGCGTATAAAAAAATATAATTAATACATATTTTAGACTAATTTATTGTTTATTTAAAAAAGACCGCTTTATCAAACGGCCTTTAGGGAGGCATTAATATTTTATATTGTTGTACGAGCCTAGAAAGGGTACCAAAACAGTTGCTCTTCGAGCACTCGCTTTGCGATAGCGACTACCACTACTAATGTAATGACAGCGAGACAAATGAAGTCAACACGCTGCAAAGGTGCGTAGCTATACCAAGTTCGATCTTTGTGTCTGCCAAAGCCTCGTAACGTCATCGCATTTGAAATTTCGTCTGCGCGGTCCAAGCTAGAGAAAATAAGCGGGCCTAGAACCTTAGCCACATTTTTGATTCGAGTAATTAGGGGAGCCTTCTTTGAAAGCTCTACACCACGAGCCTGTTGAGCATGCATGATATTGATGAAGTCTTTTTTAACTTCTGGCAAGTAACGCAGTGTTAAGCTCACCGCGTAGGCGATCTTGTAGGGAACACCCATACGGTTGAGGCTAGCTGCAAACTCAGTCGGATGCGTTGTGAAGACAAAAATCAACGCTATCGGGAACATGCTCATGTATTTGAGCGTCACAGTGACTAAGTAAAACAGGGTCTCTTGGCTCAATGAGTAATTGCCAGGAAGCGTCAGTAATAGCGTTTCACTGCCGATAAGTTCAGTACCCTGCTGCGGCGCAAGCAGGTACATGAACAAAGCATTTAGGCTTAATACACTCGCCGTACCCACTAACAAAGGCTTATATACGCGCATTGGCACATTGGTGAGCTTTAATAGATATAAGCCCGTCAGGATCAAAACAACGATGAGTCTGAGATCGAACGTTGTAAGTACAACGGTTACCCAAGCTAAAAACAACGCAAACTTGGTGATGCCATTTAGATCGTGTAGCGGAGATTTGGTATCAATATAATTGATGCCGAATTTTACTTTTGATGCATTCATTGAGCGCTTCTCTCGTAGTCGATGAAGTACTGCATAAATGCATTAGTGTCGTCGATTTTCATCATAGTCGCGAGTTCATAAATGCTAGTGGTACATAGGTTTGCGCGTTCTAGAAGTGATGGCTGACTGAATACTTCCGTCATCGCGGCATTGGCAATCAGCTTGCTGTCGGCAATCACGATTGAGCGTGTGGTGTACTCTAGAACGAGATGCATATCGTGTGAAATGATCACAACGGTGATTCCCAAGTCGCGGTTGAGTTTTTGAATAAACGCCAGCATCGATGTGTAGTTCCGGTAATCTTGACCAGCGGTCGGCTCATCTAAGATCAGAAGTTCTGGTTCTAGAACCAAGATAGACGCAATTGTAACGCGCTTTTTCTGGCCGTAGCTCAGTGCTTCGATTGGCCAGTGGCGGAATTTGCTCAAGCCACAAAGCTCAAGAACGTTTTCTACTTTCTCTTTTATTTCGTCTTCTGTAACGCCACGGTTACGAAGGCCAAATGCAACCTCGTCAAAAATCATATGATGCGAGATCATATGGTTTGGGTTCTGCATTACCACACCGACTTTCTGACTTCTTTCGAAGATGGAAAGCTCAGATAAGTCTTCGCCGTTCAGATACGAAGAGCCAGAATCCGCGTCAATCACACCCATGATAATCTTGGTAATGGTCGATTTACCGGAGCCGTTTTTACCCAGTATTGAAACAAACTCACCCTTGCCAATCTTAAAGCTGACATCTTCGAGTGCGTTTTTATCACCGTCATAAGAGTAAGTTAGTCCATGAACTTCGAGTAAGGGAGTGTATTGCTTCTCTGCTATCGGGGCAGGGCGCTTTGCAAACCAATCTTGAACCGCAGGACGGAACCTTTTGTAATCCAAAGCTTTTAGGTTGGACAGCTTGTCTTCGCTTGTTAAAGGTGCTTTGGCTGCTTTAAGTGCTGATAGGTAAAGCGGCTCACGAATACCGTGTGTCTCAAGCAGTTCAGAAGCCAAGATTTCATCGGGTGTCATGTCGGCAACGATTTCGCCGCGTTCCATTAAGATCACACGATCAATATCGCGATGCAGAACATCCTCAAGGCGGTGTTCGATAATCACAATAGTCTTGTTGGTTTCTTTATGAAGTTGGTCGATGATCTCAATCGTTGCCTTGCCTGTTTTAGGGTCAAGGCTTGCTAAAGGCTCATCAAACAGTAAGATATCGACATCATCAACTAAGATACCCGCTAACGATACTCGTTGTTTTTGACCACCAGAAAGGTCATGTGGAGAACGATCAAGCATATCCACCAAGTCGACCATTTTTGCTGTCGACTTAACCAACGGATACATATCTATGTTCGACATCAGCTGGTTTTCCAATGCGAATGCGATGTCTTCGCCGATACTTAAACCCACAAATTGGCTGTCCGTATCTTGCAATACCGTGCCGATTTGCTCGGTATAGTCGTGCATTGAAAATTCAGAGATGTTATTGCCGTTGATCTCTAAAGAACCGGTGACCTCACCTTTAATAGCATGAGGTATCAAACCATTCAGACACTGGCCTAGGGTAGATTTACCACTACCACTTGGTCCAATAATGACGATTTTCTCTCCTTTCTCTATCCTTAGATTGATATTTTTTAGCGTCGGTTTATCCAGCGACTCATATCTAAAAGAGAAGTTCGAAAATGCTATAGTCATTATCGCCTATGCCTCAGTCAGGTTACGGCTTTGTTTGTTACGCTTAGCGACTGATTTTAGGATCAGGAAGCCAACAACTGCGATCAGAACGGTATTACCCGCTGCGATGATAGACAGTTGAGTAAAGACTTTGGTAAACGGTTCTGCGTATAGAATGGTATCTAGGAATGCGGAACAGCCGTAGCCGACAACGTTACCTGCGAGAGCAAGCACGACAAATAGCGCGAAATCTTTCATTGGTAGTTCGCCTTTTTGAAGACGGTTTTTAGTCATCATAGGGAATAGACCAATAACCAACCCTACGATACCTGAACCTAATACCCACGTTAGCCATACGCCCCAACCTGCGAATAAGTCTGTTACCCAGTGACCGATAAAACCAACCAGGAAGCCAACAATCGGGCCGAACAAAACAGAAAACAGTGCTAGGACTGCCATTGCTGGTTTCAATGTCGTGTTAGCAAACACTGGGACACCAAACATAGGTAGACCACCAATGCCGTACAGTGCCGCGCCAATGGCGATAACGACGACTGTTTTCGCTGAAAAGTTCATAGATAACCTCGAATACTGAAAGATAAAGCATGATAAAGAACGAATATTCGCCATTATTAATATGCGTCTCAATGAGAACGTTTTTTAGGCAAATATGAAAAATAAGGCGCGCATTATACAGTAGAATCCTTCCATAAGGGAAGGTAAGTGTCTAGATGTCTAAAATTCCGTCTGAACGCCCAAATATCATAAAAAATGCGTGATTTTACGGTTAATTGAGCAACAAAAAAGCCAGAACAGGTCCGGCTTTTTTACTTATATTAACAATATGTTAGGTCCACTTGAGGGCCAAGTGCCGTTAATTTAGTGACCTAGAGAGCAGTGACTTAGTGATCTAGGTATAAATAATTCTGCCAGCTCTTCATGCGAATAAGGACCTTACGCATGATAGACACGTGAGTGAAGCTGTCTGAATAAACAGCAACCTCAACCGCGGTACCCATAGGCAAGTGGTATTCCGACAGATCGTCCGTTATGGATAACTTAACAAATACACGGCCGTTAGTGCGTAGGGCATCAGTACCTAATAGTGCGCCTCTGGCTTGGAATTGACTCTCTCCAATTGCTGGAATTACTTCGTCAATACGTCCTTTAAAGACTTTCCCTGGTAGCGCTCTGAATAAAAATTCAGCTTCGTAGCCAGGCTTTAGACGTTGTAATGAATTTTGTCTGAATGCTGCGGTATAGAATTTATCTTCGGTATGAACAAAAGTCATAACTGGAGCGAGAGGCAGCGGGACTGACATTACGCCAGGGCGGAGAGCTAATTGAGTCACGTAACCATCGGTTGGTGCTCTAACTACGGTTTGCTCAAGGTCGAACTTAGCTTTGCGCAATTCAGCTAACAAGCTTAAAACGGCTGTGTTCTCGCCACCTATTTCAGAATCTAAGGCTATTTTTGTTTGTTCTAGGCTAGCGTTGGCCACTTTTACCGCAGCTTCCGATGCCTTGTACGCTTGCCTGCGAGTGTCGAGTTGTTGCTCGGTAAAGGCCCCGCTGTCATAACCACGCTTATAACGAGAGAATTCACGCTGGGCTTTATCTCTCTCTGCTATCGCTTTGATTCTTGCGGCCTCTGCTTCGGCTACTTCTGATTCCATCCCAAGAGCACCTTGGCTTGCTTCTTTTACTTTAGCCTCTAATCTTGCGACTTCAGCTTCGAATGGAACAGGATCGATTTTGAAAAGTATATCCCCTTGTTTAAGAGGCTTGTTTGCCTTTACAGGCACTTCGATAACTTTGCCCCTAACGCCTGAAACGACTGGCGTTGTTGAGTAAACTTGGTTACCAATTTGCGTGAAAGGGTGGTTGTAGTTCATCAGCAGGATCAAAGTACCAATGATGATAACACCACCAAGAACAGCCGTTGGTACAGTCCACTTGTTTAGCGGGATCTTAAATACTTTGAATATGGTGATACAAAGTGCCGCATAGGTCATTATCAGCAGTAAATCCATTATTTAGCCTCCTGATCTTGAACGTTATTTGTCTCTTTCTCTAGACTGCTTTGCTTTGTACTCGCTTGCTTGAGTTGTACGATTTCTTCCTGAAGGGTACTCACTTGATCGATGAGAATATCGACGCGATGATGAATGTCGTGCTGTTCTTCTTCAAGCTTAGCGAAGCCCCAACCACGATCTTTGCGCCATAGAGTGGCCCAAATCCAGAGAAACGGCCATATTGCATGTAAGGTGAATAGGCTAACCCAACCAGAGACGTGAATAGCATCTTGATGAGGGTGGTTACGTTCTTTTGCTATTTCATAAGGAATATCGTGAATAACGATGATGCCGTAAAAGATTACTAATGCTACGAATACAAGTAAACCTAGTGCAAAGTAGTCTAAAAACATAACAGATCCTTCCAATGATAGATATTAGTTATAAATATATTACGCTATGATCCAAGTAATTGTTATAGAAATGATTTACCAAGTTGAAAATAAATGTGTTTGCTTTTAACACGAGTACTACCCTTGTGAAATCTTATTGAATCCTATTCACGTTAAGTTAGGAAGCTACTGTTATCTTGGTTGGAGTTGTCAGAACGAAATTTTGTCGTAAGCCTATTCACTCATAATTGCTCACAACCAGAAATTGAGGTGATGAAGATTACTATTTTTAGTGAAATGCATAATTACTGAGGATAAACACGGATGTATATAGGGGAATTAGCGGCCATAGGTGCTGCGATTGTATGGGCCTGCGCGACATGGATTTATGGGCAATTCGGACATCGCTTTTCAGCTATGCAACTTAACATTGTTAAGGGTATTGTGGCTTCAGGCATGATGCTGCTTGTGATGCCTTTTATCCCAATGCCTGAATTTGAACTCAGTGCCAACCATTTTTGGATATTGGCTATTTCGGGTGTTATTGGCATCGCTATTGGAGATAGTGCTTATTTTGCGGCATTGAAAAGAATCGGTGCCAATAAGACCTTATTACTTGAGTCTTTAGCTCCCCCTCTTTCTGGCGTACTGGCATTAATGTTCCTTGGCGCTGTATTGACGTTACAAAGCTGGTTTGCTGTCGTAATAACGACGGTAGCGGTGACGTTTGTCGTCTTTCAACCGTCTGGGCTAGCGAGCGGAGACTCTCTTTATAATGACAAAGTACAATGGAAAGGTATTGGATTTGGGCTTGTGGCGAGTGTGTGTCAGGCTTCGGGCGTGGTCATTTCTCATTACGCTCTTGTGGCGGGCGATCTTCCACCATTGCTAGGGGCATTGATTCGCCTGACCGTCGGTGTACTTGCTGTGATGTTTATTATTCCTTTTGTTGAGAGTAAGCCTTACTCATCTATAAAAAGAGATTTATGGGAAATGACGAAGCTCGACAAACTTTGGCTATCAGGGGCGATATTTGTTGGAACGTTTTTGGCGTTGTGGCTTCAACAAGTTGCGTTGAAAAATGCTAACCCTGCTATCGCACAAACGTTGATAGCGACTAGCCCAGTCTTTATTTTGGTGATTTATGCCTTACAAGGGGAAAGAGTCTCAAAACAGAGTGTTATTGGGACTATTGCTGCTTTAGGTGGAATCTCTCTTTTTTTCTATCAATAGTTCTTTTTCTATCAATGGGTGTATTTTTCTATAAGTAGTGGCATGCCGGTCCATTGTGACCTTAGAGGGAGTGAAGGTACAGACCGTTATTTACATAGTAAAAATACTACTCTATACATACTTGATTTCGGCCATTAGCTTTGGCTCGGTACAGAGCTTTGTCTGCTCGGTAGAAGGTGCGCTGAGTATTTTCTCCCTCGCGATGCATAGTGATACCAATACTGACGGTTAAGCCTCGCTCTCCCAATATCTCATGCCAGCCGAATTGGAAAATGCGTTCTCGATAATTTTCAGAGTGCATTTTTGCTTTTTCAAGATTGGTGTTCTCAAGAATGACCAAAAACTCTTCACCACCAAACCTGACGCATGACGCGCCTTTAAACTTAAAGTAAGAGTGTAATTCTTGAGAAACACTGACAATCGCTTTATCACCGACTAAATGGCTAAGCTCGTCGTTAATCGATTTGAAGTGATCAATATCGACAACCATCAACGCGAAAGGTGTTTCGTGCAACAGCATATCTTTAAGCTTTACATCTAACCATCGTCTGTTATGTAGGCCTGTTAGTGGATCGGTGAATACATCTTGTTGTAGTTGAGCAACTGCATTTTTATGTTGTTCAGTGGTTTCTTTCAACTCACGATTTTCTTGCTCAGACAGAATTAGCTTTAGTTGTAGCTCAAAACGCGAAAGACGGCGCAGTTGGCTCGACCCGAGTTCGCTGATCGGGATCTGTTTCATGAGATCCGTTTCAATCCGGTAGCCCTTTTTCTCATAGTTCAGTGCTTCTTGAAAGCGACCTTGATTCATACACACATCGCTCAAGGAGTCGTAGAAACGCTTTGCAAGAACGGGGGATGAGTATTCATTCACACGTTTGCTTGTATTCGAAAGAATCATGCTGGCGTATTCTTGTTTGCCATTCGCGCTGAAGCAATGCGCGAGTTCTAGACGCGTCATGATAGAAAGCCAACTCGCTTGGGTGTTGTTAGCAGAATAGTGAACTTTAGATAGGCAGCGTAGTGCATCGTGATATTTTTTCTTGGCGCGGAGCACTTTTGCTTGATAAAGCAGTATCTGAGCCGTGAGTAGCTTGTCACTTACCAAAATACTCAGTTCTTCACATTCGTTCAGTAAATCATTGGCCGCTGTAATACGGTTGAGCAACAAGAGGCTAGCCACCATATGCAGTTTGAATTTGAGTCGCAGTGAACGACTACTTATCGCATGGTCAATGCTATTTATTTTTTGGTAATAACGTAAAGCTCGGTTGTGATCACCATAGGCATCACACAGGTTGCCCATACCTAAAATGGCCATCACGTACTCATCGATGTAGCCGTATTCAACAGCGATGGACGAAGAACTTACGAATTCATTCAGTGCAGAGGTGTAATTACCTATTTCAACTAAGCGATCACTTAGGCTAGTCTTGACCGTAAGAATGTCTTCTATATCAGTGGGTAAATGCAGTAAGTCGAGAGCAAGTTTCAATTCTTCTATACTGGTTTGATTTTGTTGCAACTCAGCTCGATATTCAGAGCTGATAATATAACAGTGTGCTTGTTCTGTTTTTGTTGTTGAAACGTGCTGACGAATATGATTCCAGAATATGATCGCCTCTTCACCAGAAACTGATGATGGGTCTAAACCAGCATCCGTGATCTTGCTTAATAGGATTTCCATCATAATCTTACCTTTGCATCGTCTTCTTCAAGTTGTTCAAGAGTAAACGGGAACGTCAATATGTCGTTGAGACTAACGGTAGGTTTCGAACCTTTTAGCCCTTTTCTGTGCCATGGGTATATATCAAGCATGGTGGTAAGGGTTTGAAAAGTTTTCTCTGCGGCCTCTCCTTTTTCGGAAAGCATAAGAGCAACACGTTCTGAACTTAACCTTGAAATGAAATCGTTTTGGTTACATAAAGTGTGAGCAATTTCGGTGCAGACATCTAAGTAATCGGTATCGATGTGCTGAAACATAATAATGCTGTGGTTTGAACGTTTGAGCTCTGTTTTAAAGAGAACCAGTTGCTCCCACCAAAAGGTTTCAGAAACGACATGAGAAAGGTGTTTTTCGGGGTCATACTCATGTTGACCACGAATACGATTAATCAGCTTTCGAGCTCTCTGCTCTAATTGACGCTTTGAACTGCGTGCTTTATCTAAACCGACTCGGGTAGTTTGCTCTCGAAGCATATCGATAGAATACTGGCGATACTTTTTAAAAGCGATTAACGCCACTTTAAACTCTTGGTTTTCTTCTGCAACTAGAGACTGTTGGTAACAAATTTGACTAAGTAACTCACCGTTATCGAATTCGTTCGCAGATTGTTCGGCGAGTCTGAGTAGTTCTGCCGCTTGCTCTGGCCTTTTTCTTAGGAGCTCTAATCGAGCTCGACTGATGTAGGAGTGTGCCTTCATCCATACTAGATTGTGTTTTACTGCCAAATTATGTGCTTTGGCTGTCGCGCGTTCTGCGTCATCTATACGTTCAAGGCCAAGTAGTGCTAGACCTCTAAAATCCCATACC
Organism: Vibrio kanaloae; assembly: GCF_024347535.1. Classification (NCBI taxonomy): domain Bacteria; kingdom Pseudomonadati; phylum Pseudomonadota; class Gammaproteobacteria; order Vibrionales; family Vibrionaceae; genus Vibrio; species Vibrio kanaloae. The sequence goes on from NZ_AP025498.1 coordinate 591,901, forward strand.
TCTGCATGCCAAGTATTGTCTTTATGATCTTTTAATGCTTCTTCTGCACCGTCGAGTACCGACAGCATTTCAACATAGTTGTTGAGCAGATAGTAATCCCAAGCGAGCAGTATCCTGGCTTTACCTTCTAACCAACCAATACGGCTGTTGTTAGCGACTTTCACGGCGAGCTGGTGGGTTGAGCGTGCTAGCTTATATTCATGGGTCATTCGCCAAATATTACCTAGGCCAATGAGACATTCAATTTGTATCTCCACTTCATCAACTAGCGCTGATTGTTCTAATGCATTGATCCAAAACTGTTGGGCGGAGTAGTACTTGGCTTGCCCCCAAAATTGGAGCGCGTGTAAATGGAGTATTTCAGGGAGAAAAAGATCAGTATCTAATCGGCTTTGTCGTTTGAGGGCTTCTTTGATGTACTTTAAACCTTTCTGGTAGTCCATTAGGTTCCAGCAGCATCTGGCCATTAACATCAGTGACTGGATCGCGCCCTCTTCAAACAGAACTTGCTCTGACCTAACGAGGCATTGCTGTGCAATCTCTAAGATCACCAATGGTTCAGAGTCGACGCGAGTTTTGAGTTGTTCTAGTTCTGTTTCAAGAAGGTACTGATTTTTGTCCAAGGCTTAGATCCATAATTATCGAGCATATTGATAGCACAACCATTATAAGAGTGTGATTTAGGATAAACACTAATTATCTTTCTTAGAGCATTAAAGGAACATCTATCTTTTACAATTATGGGGGATACATCATGTTGCTACTTTTAAATCAACGAGTTCCCGAATAAATCGCTACATGTTCTATTTCTATGAAAGCAGTTGCTTTAGGGTCAATGGTTGCTCCGCGACACCTAAACGTTGCGCTGCAGTAAGCCCTTGCTTATCTTGGTAGCACAGATTGTGCCAAGCTCTAAATATGTCGAGTAATGGAAGAATTCCTCCAGGACGAAGTTTACGTCTAGGTTCATTAATGAAGCTATCAAATAAGACTTGAAAACGCTGTTGATAGAACTTAGTTTGCTGTATTGAGGCGATGTTAAACCACTGTTTTGGCTCGGGATTACTACCAGTTAGGTAGCAAATTCCTTTTTGATTATAACCTTGATTTGCGATAGCCCAACGATCACGCCACCAACTCATATGAACAATGTCGATTTTTTCAAAACTTTGACCATCTTGCCAGCCCGAATCTTCCTCTACATACATAAGGTCAATATTTTGACTCTGGATGCGCGGCAAACATACGCTTAGGGCGGCAGACCTTAGTAATGGGTCTTGTGGCATATAGATAGCGACGTGTTTATTCTCATCACACATGTCAAGTACATGTAGAAAGTGAGCATAGGAGGTGTAAGGTGGTCGAACTAGCGCCCCTTTCGAAGGGTAGCTAAACGTGGTGAGGTTACCCATAGGATCCTCAACGTTTCCTCTCGCAAGAATGACTTGGTATTGCTGTTCAATGCGTTCTTTCAGTTTGTCAGAGGGCTGAGGTATTTCTAGGTTAGCTTCTGAAGAGTGTTCTTTGGATACAAAGCGCGCAACATCATCATAAGGGTTATGATCAACATTCCCTGACGGTTCTTCATTTTGAGAGTAATTAACGTGTTGGCAAAGGATATAGCCGGAATGGGCCTCGCCAGTCGCGATCCAAACGACGCCATTATTACTTTGCGGCTGCAAGCGCTGATAATGGGAAGCGAATTGATAGTCTTGAGCATGGTTAACCCATCGTGCATCTATCATCGCTAACTTGCGACGACAACGGCTCGCGATATGGTCAACATGATCGTAGAAAGTCTTAGGGTTGATATCAAGCTTTCTACAGATTTCACGTACGGAATAGCCCATGAACAATAAGCCCATAAGGTTTTCTTGAAACTGAAGTTTTTTATTGGATCCAGACCACTTGTCAACGAAGGTGGATTGACAGTCTTTGCATCGATATCTTTGCTTGTCGCCACTATAGCCAAAGGCATGATAAAGGTGCTTGTGGGTATGGACCGATAAGCCGAAATTATCGCAATCATCATTGCGACAAGCAGGAAGGCCATCGCTGTGAAGTTGTCGTAGGCGATGAAGTTCGCTTAACACTTCACGATTGTTAAGTAAGGGGGGGAAAGCTCCACACTCACGACAAACCATCGCTGGACGCTTAGGATTCGCATGTTGCAAAACATATCGTTTTGCATCGCTCAAGCCAAAGTTGTCACACGCCAATGTTTTACAAAAGTTGAGTTGTAATCCATCCGCATCTTTTGGCAGCTTGTCGTTGGACACAATCGCCCCCTCGGGGTTATTTAGGCAGCCAAGCGAACTTGGCTGCGTGGTATTGCGTTTCAAACTATCTATTAGCAAAAATACAGTTAGTGTTAGAAATGCATCTATTGTCTAATGATTAGATGTTGATTGCAGTCTCTAAAGCGACTTTCATCATGTCGTTGAACGACTTTTGACGCTCTTCTGAGCTTAGTTTCTCACCACGAATTATATGATCAGAAACTGTCAGAATAGTCAGTGCTTTAGCACCTAGATCCGCAGCAACACCGTAAATACCAGCCGCTTCCATATCAACACCAAGAATGCCTAGTTTTTCCATTTTTTCGAAAAGGTCAGCTTCTGGTGTGTAGAAAAGGTCTGCAGAAAATACGTTACCTACTTTTACTGGAACTTCCTGCGCTCGTGCTTGATTTACCGCTTCTTCTAGAAGATCGAAATCAGCGATAGCTGCGAAGTCGTGGTTGTTGAAACGAATTCGGTTAACTTTTGAATCGGTAGATGCACCCATGCCAATAACAACGTCCATTAGTTTAACGTCGTCACGTACTGCGCCACAGCTACCAACACGAATAACATTTTTGACGCCGTACTCAGCAATAAGCTCGTGTACGTAGATGCAACATGATGGAATACCCATACCGTGACCCATTACAGAAACTTTTTTACCTTTGTAAGTGCCTGTGTAACCAAACATGTTACGAACGTCACAAACTTGCTTCACATCATCAAGGAATGTTTCAGCAATGTATTTTGCGCGAAGCGGATCGCCCGGCATAAGTACTGTTTCTGCGAAATCACCAGCTTGCGCGTTAATATGAGGTGTAGCCATGGTCGTTCTCCAAAGTTTAAACGGTAATGATAGGAACTAGATTGAGTAAATTACCGATTCTGTTGAATTGAATTCATTTTGTTGAGGCAATATTAGCGAGTTAAAACGAGGCTCCATGAGATGTTTGTCACAAAATGGTTCTGCACTTACAGTTTTATTATTATAGATAACTAAATATGTTGAAATCGTAAAGGCAATCGATTTTGTGTGGTTAAATCGCTTGGAATCAAAAGAAGAACACGCATATTAAGAGCAAGATGGATATGCATTTACGTCAACTAATCATTGTAGAGACGTTTTATCAGCGATAATCTAAACTTTGATAAAAGACAAACCAAGGAATTGTATGTCCTATTGCGCTAACTCGACGCTTTTGATCTCTATGAAAACACAACTACGTAAGATCGCGCTGTTTGCCGTGAAAACGACTTTGCTTGTCGGAGTGACGACGGCTTCATCGTGGGTATCAGCGGCGACTTTTGAGTTACCTTCTGCTGAAAGTCGCATAGTAGGCAGAATACAGCAACATGAAGTCGTTGAGGGTGAAACGTTAGCGATTATTGCCAAGCAGTACGATATTGGCTTTCTTTCGTTGATGGCAGCAAACAAAGGTGTGGACCCTTTTCTCCCAAAGGTAGGTTATGTATTAAGTATTCCTAGCCGTTTTATTTTACCGGACACTCCAAGGGAAGGGATTGTCATTAACCTTGCAGAGCTAAGGTTGTATTACTTTGAGCCTACTAAAAATCTGGTCCATGTCTTCCCAGTCGGAATCGGGCGGGTGGGGCGTGATACTCCAGAAATGATCACCAAGATAAGCCAGAAAAGACCAAACCCGACTTGGACCCCTCCCAACTCAATTCGTAAAGAGTATCTAGAGAAGGGAATTGAGTTACCACGAGTGGTTCCCGCAGGGCCGGAGAATCCGCTTGGTGAATATGCATTGAGACTTGCATATGGTATCGGGGATTATTTGATACACGGCACGAACAAAGATTTTGGAATAGGCTTGCGAGTCAGTTCTGGGTGTATACGTATGGAACCTAAAGATATTGAATGGCTCTTTGAGCAGGTCAGCCGTGGTGAGCAAGTCACAATAATTGATGAGCCGATTAAAGTATCTCTCGAACCAGACAGAAGTGTGTTCGTTGAAGCGCACGAACCATTGACGAGAAGTGACGGTTCTAAGAAATCTCTACAAATTCCGGTCGAATTGAAATGGTGGCTGGAAGATGCAGAGCTGCCTAACTCAAAAGCGAAAGCGGTTATCTTTGCTCAAAACGGTGTGCCTGTTGAGATAGCACCACCTGTGATTGAGTTTTAATTCGATGACTCCTGTGGAAAGCGATACGGCTTCTCTCTCCTTGACCTTCATTTTTCTTATTTCAAATAAAAGCACCACTTCCGTCAAGAGGTGGTGCTATCTAATTACTGCTTTTTATTTCTACGACTTATTTGATTTAAAGCGCAATAGCGCTTGTATCTCAATTACTTCGTGTAAGACTCTGCAATGTTGTCGATACGGTCGTTAGCACGATCCGCTTCTTCTTTTGCTGCCATAGCGGCTGCAGATGCTTCTTGAGCCTTCATTTCAGCGGCAGCTTTGTCACTCTTAAGCGCTTCAACTTCGTTGCTTAGTTCAGCAACTTGGTTAGTCAATTGATCCATTTCTGACATTGCAGCCTCTTCTGGCTCAGAAGAACAACCAGCTAGAATGAAAACTGAGGCTGCAGCTGCGATTAATGTCTTATTCATAAGAACTCCTTGCTTATTTATCATCAAAAGATGCGCTATACATTTTTTATCATATAGTCGCTTCATTAATGATTGTAGCGACTAATTTTTTAAGCGCAAAATCAATAACTAAAGAAATTGTTAAATTTTTGAGGTAATTAGCTAGCTATCACAGTCTGTTTCATTTTTGAGATGGCGGTATTGGAATCAATTTTTGTCTCATTTAGTAGAGCTATCCCTTTGTTAGCAATGTATACAATGCTCTAGTGAACTTATAGATAACGGGATAAATTTACTGTGATCTCTATCCTTAGAAAGTACTTTCGCGGTATCATGTCACGTTAAAATAATTTTATTCAATACCATCATGACTGGAGAGTCCTTTGCACTTTAAAGATTTAGGCTTAGATAATCGCTTACTGAAGAACTTAAAACATTATGACTTTAAGAAAGCGACAGAGATCCAATCGAAAGCGATCCCTGTTGTTATTGCCGGTAAGGATCTATTGGCTTCATCAAAAACGGGATCCGGCAAAACATTGGCGTTTGTGTTGCCGATGATACACAAAGCATTAAAAACCAAAGCGTTTTCTGCTCGTGATCCTCGTGGTGTAATTTTGGCTCCTACTCGTGAATTAGCGAAGCAAGTCTACGGCGAATTACGTAGCATGCTTGGTGGCTTGTCTTATGAAGCGGCACTGATCTTAGGTGGTGAAAACTTCAACGACCAAGTTAAAGCATTGCGTAAATACCCTCGCTTTATCGTGGCGACTCCAGGCCGTCTTGCTGATCACCTAGAACATCGCTCATTGTTCCTCGATGGTGTTGAAACGCTAATCCTTGATGAAGCTGACCGTATGCTGGATTTAGGTTTCGCACCTGAATTGCGTCGCATTGCGAATGCAGCTAAGCACCGTCGTCGTCAAACGTTGATGTTCTCTGCGACGCTTGATCACGCGGAAGTGAATGGCATTGCAAATGAAATGCTAGACGCACCTAAGCGAATCTCTGTAGGTGTTTCTAACGAGCAGCACCTTGATATTACTCAGAAGTTTTACCTGTGTGATCACCTCGACCACAAAGAAGCTATTTTAGATCGTGTATTAGAAGAAGCTGAGTACCGTCAAGTGATGATCTTTACAGCAACTCGTGCCGATACTGATCGTCTAACAGAAAAATTGAACGAGAAGAAGCTTAAAGCGGTGGCCCTGAGTGGTAATCTAAACCAAACGCAACGAAATGCCATCATGAGCCAGTTCGAGCGTGCGGTTTATAAGATCTTAGTAACAACAGACGTTGCTTCACGTGGTATTGATATTCCAAATGTAAGCCACGTTATCAACTTTGATATGCCTAAGCACACGGAAGAGTATGTTCACCGTGTTGGCCGTACTGGTCGTGCTGGCAATAAAGGTGACGCGATTTCTTTGGTTGGCCCAAAAGATTGGGATAGCTTTAAGCGTGTTGAACTATATTTGCAACAAGACCTGACTTTCTCTGTGCTAGAAGGCCTAAAAGGCAAATTCAAAGGCATTAAACCACGTAAACCTGCTTTTGCTAAAGGTGCTCCAGCGAAGAAGAAAGCGAACACTCAAGCTAAGAAAACACCTAAGAAACCGGTTAAGCGCGATAAGAGCTTCCACCAGAATGTGGCTGTGGGCGATACTGTCTTTATCCCTAAGAAGAAAGTCGCACCAAAATTGGACGACGAGTAACCAATCAGTGTGAGCTAAACTGACGTAAATAAAAACCGCCGATAATGGCGGTTTTTTGTATCTGAAGCTTATTTGTATCGACTTTCGCTATTGAAGGCACCCCCAATTGAAAAAGTGAACTAAAACAGTAGAACCTTTCATTTACGTCTGACGGTCATTTCAATGATTAGAAATCGAACGTCGAGAATGAATACGCCAAGATATGATCTGCGATGTATTTGTGCGTTGCTGTCGTTGGGTGTGTAACTCCCCAAAATACATAACTGTCAGAACCATATGTAGCACAATCGTTTGTTAGGTTATGGCTTTGCAAATAGTCGGTTGATGAGCTTCTGCGAATATCCAGGCAAGCGTCACTCGCGTTTCGAAATCCATGCTGCTCTGGGTTATCAGTAATACTTGCGAAGAGTGCATTTGCGTCAAACAGTACCACGTTTTTTCCCATGCTTTGGTAATACTCGGCTTGGGTTTTGATAAATTTATTGAACTCCAAAATCTTGCCACGAACTTTGATAATTTCTTGCTCTGTCGAGTATTTGAATTGCGGAGCCTCTGTGGCATCTGGCAATGTGAACAGCAAGATATTGTTTGCCCCAGACTCTGTTAAGCGGATCAAAGCGCTGCTGAAATCGGCTTTGACATCAGCGACTTCTCGGTTGTAATTCATGAAATCATTGAGGCCAAACTCTAGAGTAAACAGTGAATTCTCCGGACGATAGTTTTTCGCTAATTTCATATAGGTTAAGTACGACGTTACCTGGTCATAAACGCCAGTCAGCGCAACGTATTGATTAGTCCCGGCCGCTCCACCGACAGCCCAATTATACAACGGGACATCTTTGGCTTTTGCTAAATACTCAGTCCAGACGAGCCCGTTTGAAAAATGGCCTAAAAACCATGAGTTAGCATTGGGGAAAATCCATTGAGAGCCATTAAATAGGTTCCCTGTATCTGAAAGGCTATCACCAAAAGTGACAATGCGATTAATGGCATTGGATTGAACAACGTTATCGTTGGTCCAGATGGAGTGGTTGTAAGAGAAGCGATTGTCTGCCGCAAAGTAGGTGATATCTGCGACATCATGTTGGATGTCGAGAGTTTGTTCACAACGCTCTTTGATTTCGGATTGAGGTACATCGCTGTAGAACATGTTTTTGAAGGAAACAGAAGACCACCAATATCCGTTAATCGTGTAATCATCGCCATTTTCTTTTTTTGCCCATTGCCAATCTGTACCTGGAGAGTCGTGCGATGCATCGGTTCGGTACCAACATCGAACATACGAATAGGTTTCTGAACCCTGTGTGCTGAGAACCTGCGCAGATGTGATGGATTGCGGTGTTGGCACCGAATCTTCAGTTGCATAAGCACCAAAAGGTATAGTTAACGCGAGTATTAAAGCGGTATTTTTCATCACTGGATCTCTTGTTGTATTTAGGTAAGCCAAACAAAGACGTTGTTGCTTGTTTATAATTGAACATCTGTGTAACTGGTACGACCTATACCTAAAATCAATAACTTACGTCAATGCATTCGGGCTTGTTTCGATTCATAACTGGCATAAACATCAAATTTTCAACGAGTTTTCAGTTGTGCAATCACCAAGGTAAGAGACGCAATGTGCTAATTTATCTTTTGTCTTACGAGTAACAATTATCGATGTTAATTGCAGCTGTTTAATTTAAGTTAGAAATCACAAATATCGATCCCTTATTTTTTATTTTACAAAATTATAACCTACGGTTCTTTTACTCATCAGAGGTCTAATCTGTTTAAGGAAAGAACATTGAAAAAGATATTCATTTGGGTAATTACCTACCTATTTTGCTTTAGTGCCTATGCTGGTACGAGTGCTTCGGCATTGGAAGCAAGCGGTTACACTGAAACGAAATATCCTATTGTGTTAGTACATGGGTTATTTGGTTTTGATACCTTGGCTGGTGTTGATTACTTTTATGGCATACCAGAATCTCTAGCAAAAGATGGCGCGAGGGTATACGTCGCTCAGGTATCGGCGACCAACAGCTCTGAAGTTCGAGGAGAGCAGTTACTTGCTCAAGTTGAAACGCTTATAGCAGCGACGGGGGCGAGTAAGGTTAATTTGATAGGGCATAGTCATGGAGGACCGACAGCCCGTTATGTGGCATCAGTTCGCCCTGATCTCGTTTCGTCTGTTACGAGTATCGGTGGTGTCCATAAAGGCTCAAAAGTGGCCGACCTAGTACGTGGAACTGTCGCAGAAGGCTCACCAACAGAAGATATTGCCGTTAAGCTAGCTGGTGGGTTAACGACACTTATTAACTTGTTGTCTGGTGGTTCAGACCTAGACCAAGACGGGCTTGCTTCCCTAGAAGCCCTAACGACAGAGGGCTCATTGGCGTTTAATCAGTTTTACCCTGAGGGGGTTCCTACCTCTGAATGTGGTGATGGTGAGTGGCAGGCGAGTAATGGCGTTTATTACTATTCGTGGACAGGGTCATCCACTTTTACCAACCTTCTTGATCCTACCGACGGAGCGATGACAATCCTTGGCTTAGCCTTCAATGAACCGAATGACGGACTAGTGGGAGCATGCAGCGCGCATTTAGGCAAAGTGATAGGGGATGACTACAAAATGAATCACCTCGATGAGATCAATGGAATGCTGGGTATTCATCACCTGTTTGAAACCGATCCGGTGACTTTATATCGTCAACACGCTAATCGATTGAAGTTAAGTGGCCTGTAGTTCGCAGTGTCATTGATTAAGGTAACAAGGAAACCATGATGACAAAGACCGCCATTTTTTCGATAACTACGATAGCCCTGATGAGTATAGCGGCGGTCTTTTTATATGTAGAAAAAGACGATTTGAAATCAAACAATAATAGGGAACAAGAGGGCTCTTCATTGAAAATAGCTTCGCAGCAAGATACCGATATTGATACAGCTTCAACCAAAGACATGATGGAATATTTCGTATCAGGTAATACAAAGTTAACCCTTGAAGATATTCGGACTAACGTTGAGAAACACTACGCGCAATCACAAGTTGCAGTTGTTGATGAAGCACTATTTTCAAAATATATTGCGTATAAGTCGGCACTGGCTTCACTGGATGTGGGGGTTAACATTGTCTCAGTTTCTGTTGAGGATTTACGTCTGCTTAATCAAGCGCTGCTCGACCTTCAAGCTCAGTTTTTTAATGAGGGCGAGATAAGTATCCTGTTTACGCATGATAATCGAATGAGGGAGATCGCTCTTGAAAAGTTGTTACTTAAACAAGAGGGGTTGCAAGGGGAGGAGTACCAGCAGCGGCTTGAGTTATATATGTTAGATCAGCCTGATTATGTGCAGTCGAGTTTTACAAACCAGAGATTACTGCAACAGCTATCAAATTCCGAGGCCATGGATCAGCAGGACAAATATTTGCTGAGAAGTGAACTCGTGGGTGAAAAGGCTGCTCTGAGGCTTGAAGCACTTGATAAGCAAAGAGCGAACTTTGAAGGAACCCTAGAAATATATCTTACAGAACGAAATGAGATTTTGGATGATTCAGTACTCTCGGCACTTGAACAACAAGAGAGGATTACTCAGCTTAGGAATACACATTTTCTGCCACAGGAGTTTAGAAGAGTAGAAGCGATTGAAAGAATCAGATCAGCAGAGCTTAGCCAATAAAATTTTCCCAGAATCAAATAGCCACTATTTTTCCTAAATGTTAGCTAATTAATTGATTATAAAAGGAGTAACCTCCTAACCACGTAGACTCATTAACCCCCCAATATTTCAGTTCATTGCAAGCTCAACCGATCGTTAATTGACACACTCTCTGTGATTTCTGTCACACAATCATGCAAATGATAATTGATCTCATTATCGTTTGAGTGCAGTATACGCGAAATTTATTAAATTAGCGTGTGGATTTGTTGTATTTATGAAAGCGTTTGTGTTGTTAGTTTTTGTTCTCGCACTCTCGGGAACGGTTAGCGCTTCTGATGAGTTCTCTTGGCTTAAGGATGATTCACGTAGCGCTAGCAAAGTCCTCGATTATCTCTATAAGCAAAATGATAGGACTCATCTGTATCAAAAAAAAATTCGATCTCTGAGTGAATCTCTACAACAAGATTGGCAAGACAAGCGTCCGGTACGTGCCGATAAACCATGGCAGGAAATCAGTGGGTATGAGTATGCGATCCTAAACCGGAATGGTAAAAGAACCTTACTGTCTCGATTAGTTGGGAGTGAAGATTCAACCGAGTTGCTTAACATTGATGCTCGAGCTGCTGATCTCGACTATTACCAGCTCGGTGCTTGGGCATTAGACCCAACCAGAACAAAGCTTGCAATAGCAGAGGATGTAAGCGGTGCAGAACAGTACCGAGTGAGTGTTGTCGATCTTGAAACTCATCAAGTGACACCCATTGCTCAAAATGCAGACAGCTCACTGGCGTGGTCGAAAGGCGGTCAGTTTCTGTATTTGATTGAACTTGATAAGCAAACGTCTAGACCTTATGCGTTAACAAAATACTCCTTAAACAAGTCAAAGCCAATTCGCCTAATTGAAGAGGCAAATTCCGCATGGTTGCTTTCGTATTACCTTTCCAGTGATAAGCAATTTGCTGTGGTTCAGGCAAACAGTGAAAACTCCAGCGAGCAACGCTTACTAAATCTTGATAACGGTGAGGTCTCTGAACCAATTTTACCACGCAAAGCAGGAGTGGAATACTACGTTGATGTTGCGGGTTCTATGTTGTTTGCCAACAGCAATCACGAGCGCAATGATTTTGCTTTTTACTCTGCACCACTTACTCAGGCTACACATATCAACTTTTGGCGAACGGTTTTTGAACCAACGGACGAATCTAGAATCAGTAACTTTTACTTGTTTGAGTCTGGTACCGTGATTATTAGTCAAAGTGGAGCAATTCAGTCTCTACACTTTTTCGATACGGATAACCGCCATCGAGCAAGTCAGCTTTTAGCAAAGCCGGGTCAAGTTGCTTGGGTAAGCCAAGTGGGTGACTATCAAAGTAATAAATTGCACATTCGTAGTATGTCGCTGATTCAGCCAGCAAAGTGGGAACGGTTGAACACTGACACTCTAAAACGAGAAGTCTTCTCTCAGGATCGTTATCCAGAATACCAAAAATCTAAGTATCACACAGAGCAAGCTATGGTGAATTCTGATGGGGTAATGATCCCGGTCACTTTGGCTTATCGTAAAGATAAACTTACCGATACCACGCCAGTGTTTTTATACGGATACGGGGCTTATGGCATGACGATGAAGCCCTACTTTATGCCTCAAATCATTAGCCTACTTGATGAAGGTGTAATTTATGCGATTGCACATGTTCGAGGTGGTGGCTTCTATGGTGACGCTTGGTATCAAGCTGGGAAAGGAATTAAAAAAGAAAATGCCATCTTGGATTTCATCGCCGCTGCTCGTGATTTGACTGCATACAATCTCGGTAAGCGCCCTATTTACGCGATGGGGGGAAGTGCTGGAGGCACTCTGGTTGCTGCTGCATTAAATGAGGCTCCTGACTTGTTTGATGGTGCGGTCCTGAAAGTGCCATTTGTTGATGTTGTGAATAGCATGTCTGACTCGTCGTTACCTTTAACTGCTCAGCAGTACGGTGAATGGGGAAATCCACACATTGCTGACGAATTGAAAGTGATGCAGCAATACGATCCTTATTTAAACCTTCGTGAAAAAAACTACCCACCGATATTGATTCAAGTTGGCCTTAACGACCGCCGCGTTCCCTATTGGGAAGGGGCTAAATATTACGCAAGATTAAGCGAGCTAACGACTGGAAGTGGGCCTTATCTATTGTCGACAAACTTTACTCAAGGGCATTCGACAGACAGGCGACAGTCCCAATCGCAACAAGCGTTTGAGTACGCATTTCTTTTATCACTTACCCTGAAAGACATTAAAGCGGAGCAGTAAATGAAGCTTTCCCCCCTATCAGCGGCAGTACTGAGTGTACTTGCTGCCAACCTCGTGCACGCTGAATCTGAGGTTTATCACTTTGAAGAAGTGATTGTAACAGCCAATAAAATAGAGCAACCATTATCTGAAGTAGCGGGCTCAGTTGCCGTGATTACTGGTGAAGATCTAGAAAGAAAAGGCGCAACGGAGCTTTATGACGCAATAAAGAGCGAGCCTGGAGTCAGTGTTTCTGGGGGAGCTGGTCGACCTCAAAACATTACGATCCGTGGGATGACAGGCAACCGGATTTTGATTGTGAAAGACGGAATAAAGTCTGCTGATGGCTTTGGCGCCAACGACATCAATGACAAGGTAGGGCGTAACTCGTTTGATATGTCTAACTTGGAAAGTATTGAGGTTATAAAAGGGGCGAGTTCATCCGTATATGGTTCAGGCGCTATTGGTGGCGTGGTGGTTGTTAGGACAAAAAAACCGGGAGATTACCTCGGAGATAAAGATTTCTACAGCGACGTATCTGCAACCTATACCGGTATCAGTAATAAATACAAAGGCGCGACAAACCTTGCCTTCCGTTCGGGGAAATTCGAAAGCTTGGTCAATCTTTCTTATTGGGAAGGTGAAGAAACCCGTAATTTTGATGAAGACCGATATAACCGAAGTATCGATGGCGTCGGTGGTGGCTATACCCTGAATTACTGGTCAAGTGATGCCTTGATGCTCAAAGGCAATGTTGAGTACTACAAAGATAATCTAAGTCGAAAAGAAGGATCCTCTAAGATCCAAAAAGACGGAAAATGGGACACTGAAGATTTTGACCAACAGTCTTATACCGAGACGTTTTCTGCGTATGCGGGGTTTGAGTACCTACCTGCCAATACTTGGTTTGAAGAATTAGATGCCAAGATCTATTGGCGCGATATGACTAATGAAGATACCACCAATCGTTTGATGTCTCGAACCAACAACAACGTTTCTGAGTTACGTAGAACGATTGATTTTCGTGGTTTTACGGATCAACTTCTGGGTGCAAACGCTGATTTTATTAGCGCATTTCAACATCACGACATGAGTCATACGCTGTCTTATGGTTTGAATATGGAGTCGAACCTTCATGAGCGCCCTAGCCAATCTTCTGTTTTAGACTGGAATGGAGTGTCACTTAACGCGGATGTGCCTTTTGCTCCAGCTCGTTCGTACAATTTTGCTGCTTTTATCCGTGATGCGATTGAGATCGATGATTGGACTGTAACAGCAGGTGCCCGTTTTGATTTACACCAGTTGAAGCCTGAATCACAGAACTCGATTAATGGCTATGAAGTGAAGGAGCAAAATTCGAGTGAGTTCTCACCTAGCTTATCGGTGAGTTATCAGTTAACAGAATCACTCAACACATACCTTTCTTACAACCACGGCTTTAGAGCACCGGGTTATGACAAAATTTATGGTTATCAGAACCATGATTTTGTCCCAATTACCCCATTTGTCATTGTGCCGAATATGGACCTAGAGGCCGAAACCAGTGATTCATTTGAATTAGGCAGTAAGTTTGACAATGGACAGACGCAATTATACGCCGCCGTTTTTTATCAGAAGTTCGATAATTTTATCGACGTGAAGCAGGTTACATTTGTCCCAGACTCAAATACGGGTAACTACTACAAGCAATACCAAAATGTAAATGGAGTCGAGACATATGGCATTGAGGCTTCTATCGCGCACCGCTTAAGCGAGTTTTGGAGTGTGGGGACCAAAGCCGGCTATGTTGATGGGGAAGATGAGGATGGCGAAAAAGTTCGCACACTAACGCCTTGGGAAGGCAATGCCAGCGTTACTTATGATGACAACGCATTATCAGCGTATGCACAAGTTAATTGGGCGCAAGCGATGAGCAGCGTGCCTCAATGTGAAAATGATTTAGGTATCGTTACTGACTGTGCGACTACTTCTGGTTGGGCGAGTGTTGACCTTGGCGTAAGTTACTCTTGGAACTCTGGCTTGGATATCAGCGCCAATGTGATGAACTTATTCGACAAAGAATATATTCGTTACCAAGACGTTGCGGGTATTGCGAACAGCAATAAAACCTACTCCACAGAACCTGGTCGTTACTTCACCGTCAACGCCAAGTACGCATTTTAAGGAGGATATATGAAAAAGAGTCCTCTTTACTTAGCACTATTATTAGCATCAGTAACCAGCTCTGCTGCTGAGTGGGATTACCCGAGTGGCAATACGGTAGTGACAACGCAACAGGAAGCTAAAGCCTATTTAGAACAAGCTTACCCAGAGGTGGGTACTTTTAGGTTTCGCTATGAAACCCTGTCTAAATTAGGGCATCACTATAACTTTGATGTGCTAATTGAAGGTGAATATCAACCGCAACAGTCCGTTGTTTTATCAACTGACACAGATGAACAGGTCTCACGAGTTTTCAGAAGTTTAGAAAATACCGTGTTACTGAATGGAAAGCCAACAACGGCCGCCGAACTGGAAGCTCCCCGCCAATTGGAGGCAGAGCACGCGCCAAGTTTAAGCAGTGGACAAGTTGTGTCGACTCACGTGAATGTGTTCAGCCCTGATTTGAGAACCATGGACAGAGCGGCACCACCAGAAACTTTATTAACCGATGTCAGCCAATACCCGAGTCTTCCACATTATGTACAAACTGATGTGGAGGTATTGAACCACAACGATGGTATCTACCTTACCAATGCTCGTGTATCTCAGGTTGATGCAACAGCCTTGTATTCTCTTGACCCAGACTCAGGTGCGACAACGAACCGTGACTCTTCAAATTTTCTCGCAGCTGAAGGTGTCACAAAGTTTGCCGATCTGAACGAGCTACAAAATGTGGATTGGCAAGATACTCGATTCTCGCAATTAATGGTTTTTGCTCATCTTGACCAGTCTTTACGCTATATCAGTAGTTTAGGTTTTGATGTGTTTGATTCACCTCTTGAGTTTGATGGCAGAGGCTTATCAGCAGACAACTCAACCTATTATTACGGTCCTAAAGCCGTCTTGTTTGGTATCGGAGGGGGATCTCCAGACGCATTAGACGGTGATGTGATTCTGCATGAGCTGGGGCATGGGATTCACTATCACATCGTGAAAGATTGGGCATATGGGCATACAGGTGCCATCGGTGAAGGGTTTGGAGACTACTGGGCGGGGAGTTTTAGCTTTCGTACTCAGTATGAAAATGCCCAGACTCGAGGACAAGAGTTCGAGATAGATACTGTTTTTAACTGGGATGGGTACTTTGGCGTCAGGAATACTACTCGTAGCCTATGGAACCAAAGAGCACGTTACTTTAGACAAGCGGAATATCGCCCTCATGAAAGTGTTGCTGGCGAACTAGGTGATGAGCTTTGGTCAACGCCTTTGTTCCAGGCTCTGAAAGCCTCGGTTGAACAATATGGTGATCTCGCTTTTAAAGAGTTTGATTCCATCATACTTGAGTCTATGTACGGGCTAGGTCGTGGCTTGAAAATGCACGATTTAGCTGAGAGCACACTGTTTGTGGCTCAACAACTATATCCAAATCGAGATTATGCTGAAATATTGAAGCAAAAGTTTGATGTGCATGGATTGATCATCGAGCCATTTAAAGTAGAGGCTCTTGACCGTTATGTTGATCCAAAGAAGCCGTTGATGATTGAGTTGTACCCGACATTAAGACAGGCTCAAGTGGATGGCCAAATCAATATTTCAGAATTAGTGAAGTCGTTCGTTAGCGAGCCTGTTGATCAATTGTCGATAGAGGCGACACTTCCAACAGGCGAGATGTGTGGTTCTTCAGTCACCATGAATACGAGTGTTGACTATCGATACAGCGACGAACTGAAATTACAAAACTGGCAACATGATTTGTCACTTGTTTATGGCTTACCTGTATTCGAATCCGATATTAAAGAAGTAAACAGCTACCTTCCCGATAGCCGGTTTAGCTCAACCAATCAGCCGATCGTTGGCTTTAAAACATTCAATTTCATTCTAAATGGAATGGGTCAGATCGCAGACGAGAATTTCGGTCTGTATTTAGATATCGACCACCCTCGGTTGAGCGATTTAGTGGTGACCCTTATTTCCCCGAAGGGAACACGAGTTGATTTACTTAACCATAAATCGACGCGATTTTCTGGCTTTGATGGTTATTTCACACTTAAGCATGACTCGGTTCTTGATTCGTTTAAGGGGGAGCCTATTAACGGGTCTTGGCGTTTAGAGATCGCCGATTATGTGAATGGTGAAACTGGGAACCTAAAGCGTTGGGGACTCGGCACTATTTCGAAATACGAATGCGGCGAAACGACGGTTCCACCTCAAGAACCAACAGTTACCAGTGGCTCTTCTGGTGGTTCAGCTTCACCCATATTGATTCTATTCATGTCCTTGCTCTCGTTCGGCAGGTCATTTGGTACGCGTTACTTGTCTTTAATGGCAAGGCTCTTTAAAAACAAAACAAGAAGATAACTCTATGAAACCTCAATTGACAATTTTGGCCATCTCTTTGGCTCTTGCTGGCTGCGGTGGTTCAGGCGGTTCCGATACCTCTGCATCAGCAGCACCAACCTATACAGTGTCAGGTACAGTGACAGCACAGAATATAGATTTACAAAGTAAGGTCTGCGCAGACTTAAATCAAAACTACATGTGTGATAGTGGGGAACCAAGTTCGACGGCAAACACGAGTGGCGAATTTAGTATCACCAGCACTAAGAAATCGATTTTATCGGTTCCTTTATTAGCTCAAGTGGATTCGGGTATAGCAGCCAATAGCTCAGGTGGTTCTGCATCGTCTTACGCTTACATTGCCGCTCCCGGTCTTCAAAAAAATACGGGGAATCAGATTAATGGTATCAGTTCACTATTGGCGGGTTATGTTGCTGACGGATTGACGGTAGCTGAAGCTAACAAAAAATTAAAAGCGCAGTTGGCGAAAAGTGGCATCACTATATCTGGCGATATTCAAGACGATTTATCTGCATCT
The DNA here is from genome assembly GCF_024347535.1 of Vibrio kanaloae. NCBI lineage: Bacteria > Pseudomonadati > Pseudomonadota > Gammaproteobacteria > Vibrionales > Vibrionaceae > Vibrio > Vibrio kanaloae. The sequence goes on from NZ_AP025498.1 coordinate 609,392, forward strand.
GAACTCGCGAGTCTGGAACAAAATATCGTATCAACAATTAAGGCGTTTAAGCACTCTAATCGTGCGTTCATGCTGGCTCAATTGAGTGCGAAATTTGATAAGAGTGCGGCCGATTATGTAGGTGGAGTACTCACTAATGACCAAGTTACTGCTTTTGCAAATTTCCTCGAAGGAGAGCTAAAAGCTGCGACAGCATTGAATGATACGGGTGTTTTACGCTATTTCTCAGATATCGATGACACACAAAATGTCGTTGAACCACAGAGTTCATTCCCAGGTCAAGATGCAGAATACGGCTTTGATAAAACAGAGCTGAATGACAATACCGGCAATGGTTTCCAGTTCGCAAAGTTAGATTCAAGTGGTCAGGTGCTTGCTGATGATGCTGCGGAGTGGTCTTGTGTTTTGGATCAACGCAGTGGCTTGATTTGGGAATCGAAAACGGATGACGAAAGCTCTATTCAATATAAAGATCGCATATTAGCGCTTGAGCTACCCGGACTAGTAACGCCTTACGATCAAGATGTTGCCCTAGCCACGTGTCACACAAAAGGCGATCACGTTTGTACTACCCAAGACTATGTTGAATATATTAATTCCATTAATTTGTGTGGTAAGTCAGACTGGCGTTTGCCAAAGTTCCATGAGTTCTACAACCTTCTCGATTTTGGCGAAACCGAAAAAAATAAAGATGGTGAAGTTTACGGTTTAACTTACAAGTACTTCCCACATCAGACTCTTGGTATTGAAAATACGACTTATACTGGCTCGGTATGGACTCAATCCATTACTTATAACCTATATACGAACACTGCCGTTGAAGGTGGCTTCTATTATAACGAAATTGGTACCCAGGGAGCCGATAGAGGAAACGTTGGTCCTGTTGAAATCTATTCAGGTGATGTTGATTCTTCAGCCAATAATGACTCGTACCAATTCCCTGCTCGTCTAGTTTCACTACAAGGTAAATAGCGATGAAAAACTTACTAACTATAACTTTACTTGGTCTATTTTCTGCGGGTGTAATGGCACAAGAGTGCAGTTTAGATATGGAGAAATCTGCGGCTAGTTCGCGTTACATCGCGAATGATAACGGTACGTTTAGCGATGAATCGACGGGGTTGACTTGGATGCGTTGTCAACTGGGAAAAACCTGGGATGCAAAGTCTTTATCCTGTGAAGGAACTGCCGAAACGTATCACTGGCAGAGTGCTCTCGTGATGGTCGAATCTATTAATGATAAGAGCGGTCATCATGCTTTGCATCAGTTTGCTGGGCAGAAAGAGTGGCGTATGCCAAATATTAAAGAGTTGGTATCTTTAAAAGAAGTGGCTTGCCATTCTCCTGCAATGAGTACCAAAGTGTTCGGTGATACGTTCAATTTTGAAACAGGTAACCTAGCCGCTTATTTATGGAGTTCGACTCCTGCGGGTGATGGACAAAACATAGTGACGCTTGATTCAATTAATGGTGAGGTTTACCAGTACAACGCTGCGGAATATAAGTTTAGTGTTTTGTTGGTAGCTGAATGATCATCGAGTAATGTTCTACTACAGAGGCCGTGGTTTACCACGGCCTTTTTGTTCTATAGGTTTGGCTACACCTGAGCCTCGAATTTTATACTTTAAAAAAGCCTAACTGCTGCTTCTGCTGTTCAGCTAGGTTAGACAGCTCGTAGCTTGCTGCTGCGGCTTGAGTAATACCGGTTACGTTTTGGCTCACCAAATTATAGATGTTTGAGATATTGCGGTTGATGTCTGACGTCACCTGGCTTTGCTCTTCGGCAGCAGAGGCTACTTGAGTGTTAATTTCTGTCATATCTGTTACTGAGTTGGCAATGCCTGAAAGCGCTGAGCTAACTTCACCTGCTAAGTGTTGGTTATGCTGTAGCATTGACAGTGAACTGTTCATACTCTCGTTTGCGTTACCAGATTGAACCTGTAAGCCCTCGATAATTGTTTGTATCTCTTTGGTTGAATCTTGCGTACGAGCCGCTAGCAGTCGTACCTCGTCTGCAACCACGGCAAAACCACGGCCACTTTCACCTGCGCGAGCGGCCTCGATGGCTGCATTAAGCGCAAGCAGGTTGGTTTGTTCTGAGATGCTTTGAATCACTTCGATGACGTTCCCAATTTGTTCAGAGTGTTCTTTCAGTGTGCTTACAACGTTAGCGGCTTCGCTAAGTTGAATAGCCATTTGTTCGTTAGCTTGGCTGCTTTCATTGAACAAGCTCATGCTGTGAGCCGCCATTTCATCTGCTTGTTTCGAAGCCGAATCGGCTTGTACCGCATTTTCGTTAACGTGCGATGCTGTGCTCTCAAGTTGGTTTACAGCAGAAGCGACTTGTTCGACTTCTTGCTTTTCTTGGTCTGAGTTGGCGCTTGATTGTGTCATTACTGCAGCCAGCTCTGTAGATGCAGAAGCGACTTCGATACTGATGCGAGACAGTGAGCTGACGGTTTCTCTTAACTGTTCAATGGATGTGTTTACGTTTTGTGCAAGGCGTGATACTTCGTTATCTCCACACTCTTCGGCTTTAACCAGTAGATTGCCTTTGGCTACTTCACGCATGGTTTCTTGAATATTGCTAAGCGGCTTAACAATGATGCCTGCAAGCGTCCAACTGATGACTAATGCGATAGAAAGAACCACTGGCAGGGCTATGGTCGCGGTATCCAGTGTGTTGGTGTGTTGCTGACCATTCACGCTGATTGCTTGAGTAGCGAGGTGGTTAAGTTGTTTTGAAAGCAGGTTGATTGATTTGACCATTTCATTGCCAGCGTGACGGTATTGGTCAGTGGCAGCTTGATAACGAGCATCGAAATCGGAAGTCTGGGCGTCGGTGTTGTGTTTCATTCTTAATAGAGGAAGCATCGTATTACGTGAGAAATCAACGTAATGTTCCATGGCCTTACGCATGCCCGCGACTTCGTTTTGCATTCCTTGTACGGTGTCCAATGAATCCAATAGGCGAGTATTCTGATCACGCTTTTGGTTAAGCGTTTCTACTAGAGTTTTTACATCATCGGCGTTAAATAAACTGTAAATTGCTTTAATGCGCATACCGTAGCTGTTGTCGACGATTTCGCTAAGCTCTTCTTTATGTAGGATGAGTTGGTCCGTTGCTGTTGATACATCTTTAAATGCGCTTTCCAGCTTATCACCACCGATAATGACGCCCGCTAAAAGTACTACAACGGAAAATAGCACTGGAATAAGAATCTGTATTTTTATAGATAAGCCACTGAGTAGTTGGCGCATGTATTGTCCCTCTTTGAATAAACGAATAAATGAGAATTGTTCTTATTAGAATTGATTGGCGATTTTAACTAATAAGATTGATAATTCAATCAGTAATGGCTTCTGCTTTGATAAATGCGATAGATATTTGATATGTATTATTATTTCTCGTTTTAAATGGCAGTTTGGTAAATCTTTCCATCATTCATGGCTGTTTAGTAAGAAATAGTGGCAGCGTTCGAGATAAGTAAAGCCGTTACTTGAAGTTGAGCGCTTAGATTTTTTGTGAGGAGTGGATGGAATAAGTGAATCAATGGCTATGACTATCAAGTGGTGGAGTAGGGGAGAAATTAGTCATTCATCTGTAGTTGTCATATAGGCTTCAATTTAGTGAAACACAACTGTCACATTCAGATTCTAAAGTGGGCACCGTTCAAGCAAAACATAACATTACGGCAATAACGCCACTAAAGGAAATTTGTGATGAAAAAGACAGTTATCGGTGCAATCGCCCTTCTAGGTGCACTAACAGTGACTCCAGCTTCAGCTAAAGAAACTATTTCAGCAGTTGGTTCAAGCAGCGTGACTCCACTGATGGAAGTTTTCTCTGAAACATACATGAAAACGAATTCAAATGTATTTATTGAAGTGCAAGGCCCTGGTTCTTCCGCTGGTGTTAAAGCGGCTAAGAACGGCAGTGCAGATTTAGGCATGTCTTCTCGTAACCTTAAAGACAGCGAGAAAGAAGCAACTTTAGTTGAAGAAGTGGTTGCTCGTGATGGTATTGCAGTCGTCGTTAACCCTAAGAATAGCCTTCCGGGTCTAACCGCTGAGCAAGTTACAGCTATCTACAAAGGCGAAGTAACAAACTGGAAAGACGTTGGTGGTGCAGACAAGCCAATCGTAGCAATCACTCGTGACACAGCATCTGGTACTCGCGGTGCATTCGAAGACATCATGTCTCTTAAAATGAAGATTTCTGGTAAGAAAGTGTCAGCAATCTCTCAACGTGCTCAAGTTGCTAACGGTAACGGTGCACTAAAAACAATGGTTGCATCTAACCCTTATGCAATCGGCTACATCTCTCTAGGTACAGTAGATAACTCAGTAAACGCGCTTGCAATTGACGGTACTGAAGCATCTGTGGACAACGTTAAGAACGGCTCTTACAAAGTAGCTCGCCCTTTCTTAGTTCTCTATAAAGAAGGCCAACCTTCTTCTGAAACTCAAAAGTTCCTAGATTGGATGCTAACAGACGAAGCTCAGTCTTTAGTTGAGAGCAACGGCTACATCTCAATTAATTAATCTAAACCTAAATTAATAATATTGCTCAGCCTACCTTTTCAGGCTGAGCCTTTTCTATCCCACTTCGAGTTAACCCGGTACGCTCATGTTACGTGCTAGGGATTATCGATATGTGAGACTTGTTATGACCATCGCAACGAATAGTGAACAGCTTATGAATAGCGAAGCGACTCAACTGAAACGCAGCTTACGTCAAAAGAAGCGTGTAGATTGGAAAGAGCGTATTTTTCACGGCTTATTTCTTACAAGTGCAATTATCGGCATCGTATCTCTTGCTGTTATTGCTTACTTCATCGTTAAAGAAAGTATCCCCGCATTCCAAGAAGCGGGCCTATCAGGTATCGTTTTAGGGCAAAACTGGTTACCACCTGCACTTTACGGCGTTGCTACCATGATTGTAGCTTCTGTTGTGTCGACATTAGGTGCGGTCGTTGTTGGTGTCCCTATTGGTGTACTAACGGCAATATTTATTGCGGAAATTGCACCAAAGCGTCTCGCGGACATCATTCGCCCTGCTGTTGAATTGTTAGCGGGTATACCATCGGTAGTTTACGGCTTCTTCGGCCTAGTCATTATTGTCCCTTTGATTCAAAACGTCTTTCAAGTCCCTGCGGGCAACACCATCTTGGCGGGAATCATTGTACTCGGCGTGATGATCCTTCCGACGGTAATCACGGTGTCAGAAACGTCCATTCGTGCAGTGCCAAGAACATATAAAGAAGGATCTTTAGCGTTAGGTGCTTCAAAGATCTTTACCATCTTTAAGTTGCTCGTTCCTGCTGCTCGTTCAGGCATTATGACTGGTGTTATTTTGGGTATCGGTCGTGCGCTAGGTGAAACGATGGCAATCATCATGGTGATGGGTAATGCGCCAGCTATGCCGGAAGGTATTTTGGATTCTGCTCGTACACTTACCGCGAATATTGCGATTGAAATGTCTTACGCAAGTGGTGTTCACGCAAGTGCGCTATACGCAACGGGTGTTGTTCTTCTTATTTTCATCATGTCTCTAAATGCGATTCTCCTTTACTTGAACCGTGAGAAGGCGAGGTAAACATTATGTCTTTAGAAAATAACGTAACACCTCAAGCTAAAACAATAATGTCACAAGGTAGCAAGATGGATAGAGTCGCATTGAAGAAAGCACGTGTACGTACAGATGTCGTTCTAAGTGGCTTTATTTGGGCGGCAGCCGCTTTAACAGTTGGCTTCCTGTTCTGGATTATGTGGTACATCCTTTCTAACGGTTTACAACACGTAGATTGGAAGTTCATTACTGATGACTACACTCGTACTGGCGATGAGCACGGTATTTTCCCGATGATAATCTCTACGATTTATATGGTTATCGCTTCGATTGCTGTTGCCGCTCCACTTGGCATTATGACGGCAATTTATCTAACGGAGTATGCCAAAGTTGGCAGTCGTTTGGTTAAGATCATTCGTTTTTGCACAGAATCGTTAGCGGGTATCCCGTCGATCATTTTCGGTTTGTTTGGTATGACATTCTTCGTAGCTATTTTAGGTTTAGGCTTCTCTATCCTATCGGGTGCGTTGACCTTGAGTATCCTGATTCTCCCGGTGATTATTCGAACCACAGAAGAAGCGTTGATGGCTGTTTCTCAAACTTACCGTGAAGGTTCGTATGGTTTGGGAGCTTCTAAAATATATACAATCTGGCGTTTGATTCTTCCAAGCGCAATGCCAGGTATCTTAACTTCGGTCATTCTTAGTATTGGTCGTGTAATTGGTGAATCTGCGCCAGTATTTTTGACCGCAGGTATGGTTGCTCGTATCCCAGATTCATTATTGGATTCTGGTCGTACACTAACGGTTCACTTATATAAATTAACGACCGAACTGTTTACCATTGAAGAATGGAATCAAGCATACGGCACAGCAACAGTACTGATTGTTCTTGTACTGCTGATCAACACACTCACTAAGTTGATCGCAAGACGTTTTAATACTGCAACTTACTAAGCAGGTTTTTCTAGAGCTAAATGAGCTCATAAAACAAACACAGTACAGACTTTGACGAATTACGAGATTACGAACATGAACAAATTTAATATTAAAGACCTAGACCTTTTTTATGGTGACAACCAAGCACTTAAGTCAATCAATTTACCCGTACCTGAGCGTCAAGTTACCGCGCTTATTGGCCCGTCTGGTTGTGGAAAATCAACGCTATTACGCTGTCTTAACCGCATGAATGACCTAATTGAAGGTGTTAAGATTACAGGCCTTCTTGAGATGGACGGTACCAATATCTACGGTAACATCGATGTTGCAGACTTACGCATTAAAGTGGGCATGGTATTCCAAAAGCCAAACCCATTCCCAATGAGCATTTATGAAAATGTAGCTTACGGGTTACGTGCTCAAGGCATTAAAGATAAAAAGCACATTGATGAAGTTGTTGAAAGCTCACTTCGCGGTGCAGCATTGTGGGATGAAGTAAAGGACCGACTGAAGTCGCACGCTTTCGGTCTATCTGGTGGTCAGCAACAGCGTCTATGTATCGCTCGTACCATTGCAATGGAACCGGATGTAATCCTGATGGATGAACCAACATCGGCTTTAGACCCAATCGCGACACACAAGATTGAAGAATTGATGGAAGACCTGAAGAAAGATTTCACTATCGTAATCGTAACGCACTCAATGCAGCAAGCGCGTCGTATTTCAGACCGTACAGCTTTCTTCCTAATGGGAGAGCTTGTAGAGCACAACGAAACAAGTGTTATCTTCAGCGAACCCAAAGATGATCGTACCAAAGGTTACGTAAACGGTGACTTTGGTTAATTGAATATTTAAGTGTTGTATTTGACCTTTTGTTTCCGCTGTCAAATACCCAAGCACGCTAACTGAAACGCAGGCTAGATAATCGAATAGATCGACAGAATTATCACTATAACTATAAGCGATGGAAGTTTTGCCCCACTTTGGTTGGGGCTTTTTTGTGCTTCTAAAAAAGCACCAATGTCGATGTAACTTTGGGCAAGAAATCCCATTTTTGTAGTGCTTCTCATGTCTGTAATAATGTTAAAAGTGAAATTGCGATCCGCTTAACATCTCATTTTTAGTTATATTGATTGCATATTAAGGCTTCGGTATTTTTGCTTCATTCTTAATAGCCAATGGACGATCGCTGTGTCTGTAAAAGCCTTTGCAAAGCAAATATCTGCTATTCGTGATCATCGTTTATTGGCTGAATCTCTTTTTGAGTACCTTGTTGAAGTGCTTATTCCCAAAGGGATTGGAATATTTTCTGAGCCGAAACCGGAAAGTGAGTCGTTGCTGCTATTTTCTGGCGGTAACCTAACTCCATTGTCGAGCTACCCCGCGCCATTTTGGTCATGGATTTCACAATTTGATACTGCTGATGGAATGTTGCCTATGGCCTCTAATCCATGTCAATGGGAGCATGTGGACGTATTGAGTCGTGAGTCATTCATCATGGTACTCGACAATGCCCCTGATTGTAGAACTTATTTAATGGTTCAGAATTGCAATACTGAAACACTCAATCAGGCTTTTGAGCAGAAGTTTGATATTCTTCAGTTAGCTGCAGCCCGTTGGCAGTGTATTCGCGCAGAAAAAAATACGGCGATTGAGATGAAGCACAGAGATATTCGTGAAGCTCAATACCTCGATGAGATCAAGCTACGTGATCTATTTGTCGATAACATGAAGTTAGTCCATCAGGTGGCATTAGAGCTTTCTAACCCTGAGTCATTGGATGCGTTGTACAAGGCTTCAGTTGAAGCGGTTCGCGACCGATTAGGCTTTGATCGTGCCATTTTCATGCTACTCGATATGAAGAAGCGTTGTTTCAGTGGTACTTATGGCACTGACGAAACGGGTAAAACAAACAGCGAACACCATACTCAGTACGATTTACATCAATTAGAAGCTGAATACATTGAGGCGCTCTCTGACAACCACACCAACTTAGTCATTATTGAACAAGCGCCACTCTACACTGAAGGCAAGGTGGTGGGGCAGGGCTGGAATGGGATGCTTATATTGCGTGAAGGGGACAAACCTGTCGGCTGGATCGCCATGGATAACTACATTCACCGCTCGCCAATTACTAACTATCAAAAGCAGATGCTCGAATCCTTCGGCTCTCTGTTGTCTCAGATCTACATTCGCAAACGCCAAGAGCAGAACATACGCATGTTGCATTCGAGTATGGTTGAACTGTCTCGTTGCGACAGCGTCAGTGAAGTGTGTAAATCAGCCGTCAGTTTTGCGATTCAGCACTTAGGCATTGACCGATTAGCGGTTTTTCTCACGGATAAAAACTGTAGCTATATGCAAGGCACGTGGGGCACCGACATTAAGGGCGATATTGTCGATGAATCCTATTATCGTTCAGAACTGGTGGAGCGTGACATCGTAGCTGCGGCTCGTGCTTGTCCGAATCAAGTCGCGTTCGAAGAGTCTGTGCCTATTTATCACGATTTCAATATTGTCGGAGTCGGTTGGACGGCAATGACCATGCTCACCACAAACACCGGTGAGCCGATTGCGTTTATTGCCGCCGATAACTTGTTAACACGTAGCCCTTTAACTTCTCAACTACGCGAAGTGATTCGTATCTTTGCCTCTAGCCTAGCAGAGGTGTTGCAAAGAACTATGGCGCAAGAAGAGCTCAAAAAGCTCAATGAAACGCTAGAGCAAGAAGTCAGTAAGCGAACTCAAGAGCTGGAATTAGCCAATGAGCAACTGGATGTGATTTCTAAGCTTGATCCGCTGACTCGCCTTGGCAACCGCCGAATGTTGGCTCAGGTTCTAGATGATTTAAATTGCGACGATCAAGGCGCATTCGCCACGCAATGCGAAGTCACATTTGGATTAGTTTTAGTCGACCTCGATCACTTTGGTTTGTACAACAGCGTATATGGTCATACTGAAGGGGACGCAGCTCTACGCACCATTGGCAAGATACTTAATGCTCATGTTCATAGTGACAAGGAAACCTTCTGTCGTATTGGGGGAGAGGAGTTTATGTTGTTGATGATCGGCACCAACCACTCTGAGACCAAGCGGCGAGCAGAGTCGATCAGAAAATGCATTGAAGAGGCGAAGATCCTCCATTGTGAAAGCAGTATCAGCCAGTATTTAACTGCGTCTGTCGGGTATGCCTCGATAACTTCTGATCAGCACCAGTTTGACTTCGACTTACTGTATGGCAAGGCGGATAAAGCTTTGTATCAAGCCAAAGACTCAGGGCGAAATCGGATCGTTTCTGCGTTGAAACGTAAAAAGGTCGCAGTTTCAATTTCTTAGTGCGGTATTTGTTTCTTCCTAGCGTAAAAACGAATGAAGCCGTGATGGTCACAAGGTGGTCATCACGGCTTCGTTCATTTTTATTTACTTAGATTTTCTGCTTACTTAGATTGCTGGTTAACTAAAGCGTTTCTAGTGAGCTTTTACGCGTTTTGCTTGTGACTCGCTTTGGTTTTTTAACTGCTTTGAGCACCTCAGAAGGGTCCCATGACTGAATTGGTGAACCTGCTTCACCATAGAGGCTCTGATTGAGCTTCGTTAGCTCAGTTTCAATCACTTCTATTGTCTCGTCACTCAAGTCTGGATTTTCTGCTTTCCATTGATCAAACAAGGTTCTGGTCATCACACCATTTTTCGCTTTCAGCGCTTCAATAAGAGCGTCTGCCGTATCTGATTGATGTTGAACTGGGCGCTTTGGTTTTACTGCTGCGCCGCGGCGTGACCAGAAGTAGAAAGCAACCGCAGAGCTGATTACCCACAAGACTGCAAATAGCGCGGTTAGGTAAGGCCATATCCCAGGGCTATCCACAGTAACAACCGTCGGGCTTACTTGTTGGGCGGGCGTAGCAGTAACTGGTGGAGTGCTTGACGCTGTGCGATCACTTGCTTTGACAGCTAACTCTAGCCCCTGCGCTTTGCTGGTTTGTTCTGATTGCGAATCGGTGTTAAACCAAGCTTGAGACACATCAGGGAGCGAGGTAGTTCCTGCCTCTTTCGGAATCAATACTTGCTTGTAAACAACGACAGCATCACCTGACTGAGTTGTGCCAAATTGCGGCTTCTCTTCATAAACACGTACCGAATTAGGGTACGTGATATTCAGTTTTGGCAGCTGGTGTTGCGTTAAATTGCTAGCGGTCATGGTGATGGTTCGAGTTAACGAATCACCGGCTTCCATTTTAATGGTTGGGTTACCGCCTTCTAAACCATTACTATTTCCCAGTTGATTGCCTTGGCTATCGGACCATTGTTGAATCAGTTTAAAGTTTGATGTTGGTAACCACTCACCTTGGTAGCCTTTTGGCACCTCTTTGACGGTTACGTTTAAGGTTTCAACAGGTGTATCGAGCTGGAACAGACGCGTTGTACTGGAGTTGTTGGTTGAGTAAACAACGGCTCCAGTCAGCTTGGGTCCGTTTAGCTTAAAGTGTCCGGCCTTTTGTGAAGAGATACGGAACGACTGCTGAACAACTGTGACTTCTTGTCCATTGAGAACATCTTGAAATTGCTTCGATTCACCAATAGGTTCCACATCTAAGCCCGGCGAGCTCGGTGGCGCAATTTTAGGATCTTGCAGCCTTCTTGGGTCTGCTTTGATGATGAGTTTTACATCAAGCTCAGCCACTTCTTGTGGGTACAGCGAGTTCTTGCTGAGATTAAGCTGGAACTCTGCCATGTCATGTTGAGTGGGTGCAGCTTTATTAACGGCAACATTGATGGTGATTGGCTTAGTTTTCGCCCCTTCAATATCGAAGCTAGGAATTTGGATCTTGCCTAAACGTAGAGGAGCAAGGCTGATGTTCCATTCACTTGACACCGAACGGCTGCCATTGACGATTCGCATCGATGACCCAAAGTTTGGTGTGCCGACATAGAAATCCTGCTGGAGCACCGTTAGATCTAAAGCATCAGAAGAGACCTTTTCATCGGTTGCGACTCTAAGAAGAAATACTTCATCTTTGGTGACACTGTTATGTGAAACACTCGCCACGGCGTTTGCAGCCAATGCTGAGAAGGACGAGAAAGCTCCCAACAACAATGTTAGGAGTACGGATAAAAATGGCTTGTTTAGAAATCGCATGGTTACCACTTTTTGTTCTGGTTGTTAGGAGCACTTTTTTGTCGTGCTTGTAAAATCATTTGCGCTTTAAGCAGTTGGCTCGGGTCACGGGCGCTTTCTACTTGCTCAAGTTTTCGCATGTCCGGATCGCTCGACAAAGGTTGATCTGAGGTTTGTGCTATAGCTTGCTGACCACTTTGCTCACCATCTTTTTTTGAAGCTTGTTGTGCGCTAGCACTTTGAGGTTTAGCGCTTTCTTGGTCACTCTGTTTCGGCTGATCACTCTTACTTTGTTGAGCGGCTTGCTTGTCGTCTTGTTTAGACTTTTCAGAGTCAGAGTGATTTTCAGGTTGGCCTTGAGATGAGTTTTGGTCTTGGCTATCGCGCTGCTCTTGGTTACTGCTTTGATCTTGTGACTTGCCATTGTCAGCAGGGCTTTGTTGTTGATCCTGAGAGCTTTGCGAAGAATCATTTTGCTGACCTTGCTGGTTTTGGTCTTTCTGGTCTTTGGAGTCAGAATCGCCTTGCTGTTGCTGTTGCTTCTGGGCTTGTTTGACGATCTCTAGATTCTTCTTCGCATAGGCATGCTCAGGGTTGTTTTCTAAAATGTGTTGATACTCTTCTATTGCTTGATCGTACTTGCCTTGCTGAGCTTGCGCATTCGCCAGGTTGTAGCGAGCATCTTCGCCATTCAAACTTTGTAGTGTTTGCTCTGCAGCTTCGAAGTCTCCTGCTTTGTATTGTGCGATGCCTTTCCACTCTTGTTGGGTAAATTGTTCAGCAGCTTGTTGGAAGTCCTCGTCCTGATACAGCTGGTAGCCTATTTGATCATCGGTTTTCCACGGATTTGCAAACGCAGTATTTGGTTGGCTGAAAGAGATAACCACGGCTAAAGCACACCAAATAACCCCTTTTCTGAATAATCCAAGAGCCGAAAGTAATAGCAAAGGCAGTAACCAGAAACCGTTGTTCACTCTGGTGTTGAGTGAGTTATTGGTCTTGGTTACTTCCGATGTTGTTGCCACTCGATCGAGGTAGTTCGCGATATGCTCAACATCTGAGTTATCGAATTGCACCTCAGTGAACGTGCCACCATAACTGCGAGTCAGGTCGCTCATGTTCTCTAAGTGGGTTCTCGCGACCACGGTTTGCCCGGAGCCGGTTAGCAGCATCGACCCGCTTGGCAAAGAGATTGGGGCACCGCTTTCAGTACCGACGGCTAAAATTGACAATGTCCAATCGTTGCCAGAGAGTAGGGAATCGATCGCTTCCTTCTCTTGAGCATCAATATCGTCAGCAATCAGCACTAGATCGCCTTGGTAGATATGAGCGCGAGTCATCATATCAATCGCTAGCTTAACGGCTGATGCGGCATTACCGCCTTGGTAAGGCATGATATCCGGGGAGAGATTCGGCACTTGGCTCTTAATGGTGTTAATGTCTGACGTAAGCGGGCTAATGGTGTAAGCATCGCCAGCGTACGCGATCATTCCAGTTAAACCTTCTTTCCACAACGAAAGCAGATCAAGAGCCTTGTATCGCGCTTGAGTCAGACGATTTGGTTTTATGTCGGTAGCGTATAGAGACATCGACATATCCATTATCACAACTCGTGCCTGCGTTTTTTCAAAGCTCGGCTGTTCGTTTTTCTCGAAGCTTGGTCCAGCTAATGCAATAACGCCGACCAGCCACCAAATACCGAAGTAAGTACTGCGATTTTTCGACGGCTTACTCGATTCAGGAGCCAGATAACGGGCGATGTGTGACGCGAGTAATCCTTGCTTGGATTGTGTCTTGCTCAGCCACCAAATAGCGGGCAGCACGGCAAGCGCCAAGAACCAATATGGGTAGATAAAAGTAAAGTTAGACATTGTTTCTCCTAATGGCTAACAGCATAAATGCGAAGAACATTGCCGCCGACAGTGGCCATACAAACCACTCTTGTTGCGGTCGCCAGATCTTAGTGGCGTTCGTCACGGGCTCTAACTGGTTGATGGTGTCGTAAATCGTCGCTAGCTCTTTGCTGTCTCGCGCACGGAAGTACTGACCGCCAGTGCGTTTGGCAATTTCCATTAGTGTGCGTTCATCCAAATCTTGAGCAGTATTGACCTTACGCGTCATGAAGAACTCTTTGACCATCATCTCGCCTGCACCGACACCCACGGTGTAAATTGTCGCGTCGTATTTCTTGGCAATATCCGCCGCTTCTAATGGGTCTAATACCCCGGCGGTATTACTGCCGTCACTGAGTAGAATCATCACACGCTGAGGGGCATCGCTGTCGACAAAGGTCTTGGTGGCAAGGCCAATACCATCACCAATCGCAGTTTGAGTACCGATAAGCTTTAACACCGCTTGATTGAGCTGTTGTGAAAGCGTATCCCTATCTAGCGTAAGAGGGGTCTGCAAGTAAGCGTGATCAGCAAAGAGCACCAACCCCACTCGGTCGCCTTTACGACGCTCAATAAAGTCACTCAATACATGTTTGACTGCTGCTAATCGGTCTATGTATTCTCCATTGAACTGCATGTCCTCTTGGCTCATCGAGTAGGAAAGGTCGACAACCAACATCAAATCACGATGTTTCGGCTGAAATTCCACCGGTTCGCCATACCATACAGGGCGTGCGCTCGCCGTAACTAGCAGAAGCCAGATAACCACGGACAACGCCTTTGGTAAGCGACTGCTCGGTGTTTTGGTATTGCTGTCTTCGGGCAGAAATGGAAGCCTTAGGGCATTGCTTGATTCTGACTTTGGTGAGAACAAGTAAACGAGCAACGGCAGTGGCGCGATGAAGAACATCCACCACCAAACGAACTCGATGTTTAGCAAGTCCCTGCTTAGAAACATAGGGCTTAGAAAATCACTCATAAAGACCTCGCTTAGGAGGAAGGGCTTTACGAAGCCAAGTTTCGCAATCATTAACCAATTGCTGTTGAGCCTTTTTCTGTTCGTCGTTCATTAGGGCTACATCTTGATAGAGCGCTTGTTGCCACTGGGATTGTTTTGCTACAAATAACGGCTTCGCCAATTGCGCATCTAAGAACTTCAACCAATCATCACCAGACAAACCTGCAATTTTTTCGCGTGGGAAATAGCTCAGTGCAGCCTGACGAACGATGTCTTGAGCTTTGCTCGGAGACAAGCCATCTTGGGACTGACTATTACTAAAGTAAGACAGCGCTTCTTGCTTCGCTTGTTGATTGTTTTTTCTACGTTTTAGAATGAAAAACACCAAGGCAATCAGGGAAATGGCCGTGATAATCACGGCCCACCAACCCCACGCCAAAGGCCACCAAGTCGGTGCGTCTGGCGCAATAACCGGACTTAAATCTAAGGGCTGTTTCATGACTGAGCTCCTGATATCTGGCTCATGAGTGACTGCGCACTCGACAGCGAGCTATAAGGTATCGCGAGAGACAACCCCATCTGTTGCAGCTGCTGTTTCTTAAGCGAAAAAGCATGGTTGAGCTTTTGCTTTTCTTTATTAGAAGAGAAATTAAACCATTGAGTTTTGCTGCCATCGGTGACCTGTTTAGAACCTTTATAGGCGGTTTCACCTTGCTCTAGCGGATCGTAGAAATGCACCAGACGTACTCTGTTGTGTCGGCGAATTTGACTGATAAGTGAGTAGTCACTTTCTTGGTAACGCACAAAGTCACTGAGCATAATAATATCGCTTCCTTTAGGGCAAAGCTGGTGCAGAGATTTCAGCCCATGCTCTAAGGTCGTGTCATTATGATTGTCGTGATTAGATAGTGCCGCATTATTGATTTCTATGACTTTTTGCAAAATACGCAGTGGAGCATGGTTGCTTGCACTTGGCTTAATCTCAATGACCTCTTTGCCCGTATCAATCACAGCACCAATTCGGTCTTTTTGAGCCACAGTTAGCCAACACAGTTGACTGGCAAAGTGCGCAAGTTGAACCGATTTAAGCAACAAGGTTGAACCAAAAATCATACTGCTTGATAGATCCAAGAACAAAATGACAGGCTGCTCCCTTTCTTCAGAGAACAATTTGGTATGCGCCTTGCCCGTTCTGGCTGTCACGCGCCAATCAATGCTACGAATGTCATCGCCTGCTTGGTACTGACGAACTTCCGAGAAATTCATCCCGCGACCTTTGCGGTTGCTTTCGTGTTGACCATTGAGCTGTGACCATAGGCTCTTCGCCGGAGGCAACCATCGAACAGACTGCGCCTTGTATTGCAGCAGCTCATCCAGATTCAGCATCACGCCGTCACTGTGGTTAGGTAGTTGATTATTCATGCGCGTATCCCTATGCGCTACCAACCAGTGAAATAAGGTGTGCGATCACTTGGTTTGCAGTGACACCTTCAGCTTGTGCGTGGTAGCTACGAAGTAGGCGGTGACGCAGCACAGGGTATGCCATCGCTTGAACGTCTTGTGGCGTTACATAATCGCGGCCAGCAAGCCATGCGTGAGCACGCGCGCAGCGATCCAAAGCAATAGTTGCGCGTGGGCTGACACCCATATCTAACCATTGATCAAGTTGATCGCTGTATTGCTTGGGTTGGCGAGTCGCCATAACCAGTCTGATGATGTATTGCTCAATGGTGTCTGCCATATGAATGTTGAGCACTTCTTGGCGCGCTTCAAAGATCGTTTGCTGAGATATCTGTTGTGGCTGAATAGATTCGTCACCTTGAGCTTCGCCTCGGTTCAGGCGCAAGATCTCCAGCTCGCTTTCCATATCTGGGTATTCAACTTCTAGGTGAAGTAAGAAACGGTCTAACTGAGCTTCCGGCAGCGGATAAGTCCCTTCTTGTTCAATCGGGTTCTGTGTTGCCATGACCAAAAAAAGTTCAGGCAGAGCATAGGTTTTTCGACCTGCAGTGACCTGTTTCTCTGCCATTGCTTCTAGCATAGCCGCTTGTACTTTCGCCGGAGCACGGTTGATCTCATCCGCTAGAATGAGTGAGTTAAAAATCGGGCCAGATTGGAAGGTAAACTCTCCTGTCTCTGGCCGGAAAATGTCGGTACCCGTTAAGTCAGCAGGCAGTAAGTCAGGGGTAAATTGAATGCGGTGAAAGTCGCCCTCGACACAGTCTGCCAGTGATTTTACCGCACGGGTCTTTGCTAACCCGGGAGGCCCTTCGACTAGGATGTGACCATCCGCCAGCAGGGCGATCATCAGTTGTTTCACTAGTTCTTGTTGACCAATGATTTGAGACTCTAAATAGCTTTGAAGGACTTCGAAATTTGTTTTGTGCATTTTGGACTCTCTGGGTATCCATTTGATTTTTATTTTGAGTATTAGTCACTGATTTGTTGGAAAAAGTTCCAGTACATTTGCGGAATTTATTTTTCCAAAATTAGAGTGGTTTAAGCGCGGTTAGCTAAAATACCGTTAGCAATGATTTTTATCATATCAATCGCTTTTTATATACTAAAGCTCAAAAAAGTGCATCGTTGTGTGAGTTAGGTGAAATCTAAAGTTCAGATTAGAAATTCATAACAAAAATCATTATATTTGCCTTGGTTATCATAACTTAAGAATAAGCGGAGCCTGTTGTTACATCATATTTGCAAATTTTTGCGAGAATCCTCTCTAGTTTTATAGGCATTGGCCGATATATTGCTCAGGTTGTGCATTGCTTGTTGGAGTGCACTAAACAAGTCCTGTTCAGGGTATACCAATAACGAGCGATTCTTTTAAAGGTCCAAATATGTTGAAAACTAACTCTCTGAGTATCAAACAAAAAGTTGTACTTGGAATTACCTTTGCGGTTCTTGCATCGACAGTGATTGTTGGTGCGATGGCCCAGCAACAAGCAAGAGATGTATTGAGTCATCGATTGATCGATATTGAGCTTCCAGGGATGCTAGAGCGAATCAATGGTGAAGTTGATCGCGAAGTCTCTCAGCTGTTGTTGGCGGCGGAACAAATTGCTTCAAATGAATTTGTTTCTGATGCTATCGAATCGACCGATCGCGATGCAGCATTAGAGAATAAGCTGGTTAAACAACTGAATAATGTTCGTAACCAATATCAGTTGAACGATGCCTCGGTAGCTAACCGCGAAACGGCTTACTACTGGAATCAAGATGGTTTTTTACGTCAACTTAATCAACAGCAAGATGACTGGTTCTTTGGCTTTACACAATCTGGTCAGAAGACAATGGTCAGTATGTTCCAAGAAGCCAATGGTGATGTGAAAATGTTCGCTAACTACCAACAGCCTTCAGGTTTGGCAATGTCTGGCTTATCAAAATCGATGGATGACATGGTTAGCCTACTTAACAGTTTTAAGATTGAAGATACAGGTTTTGTGTTTTTAACGGATAGTCAAGGTGACGTACAAATTCACCGCGAACGTTCTCGTAGTGATTCTTCACTCCAACAACTTTACGGTTCTCAATCAAGCCAATTATTGAACAAGTCGGGTTTCAACCTGATTACCACTGAAAGCCAGGGACAAGAGCTGTTCGTTGCGAGTTTATACGTGTCGTCAATGGACTGGTTTGTTGTTGGCGTAGTACCAACCGATGAAGTCTTTGCTGAGCTCGATGCTACCGCGCAAAAGATGCTGATCATGACTGCTATCGTTGCTTTAGTCTTTATCCTAATGGGCGTAGTGCTAGCAAACAGCATTACTCAACCGATTAAGCTGTTGGCTAAGCGTTTTGGTGATCTTGGTGAAGGTGATGGCGATCTTGCACAGCGTATTGAAGTGAAAGGCAATGATGAAATTGCACAGCTTTCTGCTGGCTTTAATGGATTCATTGAAAAAATCCATGAGTCGATGAAAGAGGTATGCTCAACCAGTCAAGCACTTCAAGTGGCGGCGGAGAGCGTTTCTAACAAAGCACATATCACTCATGACAACAGCCAAGAGCAGCGCGACCAAACCCTTCAAGTGGTTGCTGCTATTAACCAAATGGGCATGACCATCAGTGAGATTGCATCAAATGCAGCAACAGCAGCAGAAACAGCCACGCAAGCTTCGGGCAATACTGAAGTGGGTCGTTCTGTTGTGAACAAAGCAAAAGACGCGATTAGCCGTTTAGCTCAAGACATTGAAAGTACAGGTCAAGTGGTTGAGCAGCTTGCTTCAACAACGCAAGACATTGGCTCTATTCTGGGTGTTATCCGTGATATTTCAGAGCAAACTAACTTACTTGCACTGAACGCAGCGATTGAAGCAGCCCGTGCGGGTGAGCAAGGTCGTGGTTTTGCCGTGGTAGCAGATGAAGTACGAAACCTAGCAAGTCGTACTGCAGATTCAACGGAAGAGATTCAGAAGATGATCAACCAATTGCAAAGCGATGCGAAAGATGCGGTAACTGCAATGAGTGCAGGCAAGGTTATTACTCTTGAGGGTGTATCTGCATCGGATGAAGCGGTAGACGTGCTGGGTGGTATCTCAGACCGTATCGTTGATATTACCGACCGCAACACGCAAGTTGCTACGGCAACGGAAGAGCAATCGACTGTGGTTCACACCATCAACCAGAACATTGAAGAGATCAATGCGATCAACGAAGTGACGACGGGCACTGCTGAGCAACTTGCAGAAGCGAGCCAAGAGCTTCGCGACCTTTCTTCTCGTCTAGATAAGATGGTTGGCTCATTCAAGCTTTAATGCCTTTAAGCTTTCATACTGTAGGTCATAGCATGGCTTAGATAGTTACATAGACGAAGAGCTGGATTCATTTAATCGTGACTCCAGCTCTTTTTATTTACGGGCTTGTTTTCTTCTAACTGGCCTTAGCTTGATCTGGTTTCGGGCTTTAAACTCAATCACCCTAGCATCACAGGGCGTAAATGAGTAAAATCTGATTAGGTTTAATATTTAGGTAAGTATCATGAGCGATTTTGAAAAAGAACTAGAGCAGATGACTCAAGAGATGGGCGATGAGCCCGAAGTGAAACTGCCATCACTTGAAGAGCAAAAAGCGATCGTTGCTGAATTTAAGCGACTAGAAGCGGAAGGCGAGCTAACACCTGAAGTGTTAGAAAAGCATTTTGGCCAGTTCAATAAAAAAAGTGATACGCCAATCCACTAAGCTCAAAACAAACCATAGTGCTTAAAGTATCTGGTTGTGCTGAAGCTCAAATTAAACAGATAAAGGTCTAGCACATGCTAGACCTTTTTTATTGCCGTGATCAAAAACCGCCTATTCAATGAAAGAGAAATGAGTTTTAGAAAATGAAAAAATCCCCCTTGTACTAAGTAAGAGGGATTTGATATGGGCAAGTTATATCTTAAAAGGCGAACTGGTTAATCTGTACCGTACTCTTTGTACAAACGACGACATCCGCGGCCATCGCTGTGGAACAGGTGACAACGGTGTGCTGGGATACCAATCGCCAACTTGTCACCTGATTCGATTGTTAACGTGTCTGGCTGGCGATAGATAACGTCAGCATCGGCACTTTCAAGGTTTAGGTAAACCTGAGTTTCGTTACCTAGCTTCTCAACCATCATCACTTCAGCTTCAATTGTCGCATCACCTGATTCAGCAGACATCAAGTGTTCAGGACGAACACCCAGAGACATACGGTCACCAGCATTAACGGTTGTACCATCAACAGGGATCCAGAAAGTCATGCCGTTTGAAAGCTGTACCAATACGCGTTCTGCTTCAGCCTGTTCAATGTGTACAGACATAAAGTTCATCTTCGGCGAACCAATAAAACCAGCAACGAAACGGTTTTGAGGGTAGTGATAAAGGTCTAGCGGCTTACCTACTTGAGATACGGAACCACCGTCAAGAACAACGATCTTATCTGCCATTGTCATCGCTTCGACTTGATCGTGGGTCACGTAAATCATGGTACAACCAAGTTGACGTTGCAGCTTAGTGATTTGCGAACGCATTTGAACACGTAGTGCAGCATCAAGGTTTGATAGCGGCTCATCAAGTAGGAATACGTTTGGTTGAGAAACCAGAGTACGACCAATCGCAACACGTTGACGTTGACCACCAGAAAGTGCTTTAGGTTGGCGCTCTAGTAAGTGACCAAGCTGAAGAATCTCAGCAGCATGTTCAACACGCTTATCAATTTCGGCTTTGTTAGCGTTTGCTAGCTTCAGGCCAAAAGACATGTTGTCGTAAAGGTTTAGGTGAGGGTAAAGCGCGTAAGACTGAAACACCATACCTACGCCACGTTTGGAAGGTTCAACGTCATTCATGCGTTGGTCACCAATGTACAAATCACCAGACGTAATGTCCTCTAGACCTGCGATACAGCGTAATAGCGTCGATTTACCACAACCTGATGGTCCCACGAATACTACGAACTCACCTTCGTTGATGTCTAAGGTTACGTCCTTAGAAATCTGTACATCACCATATGATTTATAAACGTTTTTTAACGTGACATTCGCCATCTAGCTAGTCCTCGATCGATCAAATTTTAAGTTTTACTGCTTATCATTATAAGAAATTTTTGGGTCAGCAGTAACTGTAGGAATTGGTAAGTATTGAATGAGTAAGAAAAAAGTGGGTGAGACTTGGATTCTGTAACCAAGCCCACCCGTCATAGCCAAACTGGTGCCTATTTCCCCCACATCCAGCTAAATCTCCCCCGTGATTCAATCACAGATTTAGCTCGATGCTTAATAAAGACACCAGCGGGCAGTGAAGCCAACTAAATGAACAATGCTTAAACGCATAACATCTGCTGGTAAAGGGTTCTTACTATCCACTCTTGGATGAATGCAGTTTCGGTGAATTGGTGCAATCGTACATCCTCCCAATGAAAATTTAACGAGGGGGAGTAGGAGGGGAGGAGTAGATAAATGAGGTTATTGATAATAGCCGATCCAGTTCAAATAAATCCACGGCATAACGGTGACTGTGATCACGATGAGTATGTGTTTTGTGATTTTAGTCTCTAATCTGACCGGATGATGATCACGAAATTAAGCCATAATAGCTAGGGCGTAGTGGCTAGGATGATGAGTTAAAGTCTATTTTCTCAGATCATAAGCGCTGAAAACTGGCTCGTCTTGGTTGATGTGCCCTACGTATAAATATAAAAAGGATATTCACATGAAAAACGCTCTAAGCGCTGTAGCTCTAGGTACATTAGTTGCTCTGGGTTCTTTTGGTGCAAATGCTGCTATCGAAGAAGGACAACTAACAATCTGGGTAGGTGGTGACAAAGCTTATGAAGGCATGGCTGAAGTAGGTAAACGCTTCGAAGAAGATACTGGTGTTAAAGTAACAGTGGCTTTCCCTGACAAACTAGAAGAGAAATTCTCTCAAGTTGCAGCAGCTGGTGATGGCCCAGACATGATCTTCTACGCACATGACCGTTTTGGCGGCTATGCAGAAGCAGGGCTTCTTGTTGATATTAAACCTTCTAAAGAAACGAAAGAAGGTATCGTAGATTTCGCATGGGACGCTGTTTCATACGAAGGTAAAACAATCGCATACCCTGTAGCGGTTGAGTCAGTTTCTCTAATTTATAACAAAGCGCTTGTTCCTAACCCACCTAAGTCTTGGGAAGAAATTCCAGCACTTGATGCTGAGCTTCAAAAAGATGGCAAAAAAGCGATCATGTGGCCTCTACGTGGCGGCGCTTACTTCACATGGCCTCTACTTGCAGCTGACGGTGGTTACGCATTCAAACAGACTGCAGAAGGTTATGATATTAAAGATGCGGGCGTAGCGACTGACGGTGTTCAGAAGTCTCTAGGTTTCATCGAGAAGATGGTACAAGACAAAGTTATCTCTGCAGACATGGATTACTCAGTTGCTGAGTCTGAATTTGTAGCGGGTAACGTTGCAATGACAATCAACGGCCCTTGGGGTTGGGAAAACATCAAGAAAGCTGGCGTAGATTACGGCGTAACAACTTTACCTAAGTTCAACGGTAAAGCGTCTAAACCTTTCGTTGGTGTATGGGCGGGTGGTATCAGCACGGCGTCTCCAAACCGCGACCTAGCTGTTGAATTCATGGAAAACTACCTACTAACAGATGAAGGTATGAAGAGCCTGAACGACGACAAGCCACTAGGCGCTGTTGCTCTTAACTCTTTCCAACGTCAACTAGACAGCGATACTCGTATTGCAGCAACAATGGACAACGCGATGAACGGTGAAATCATGCCTAACATCCCTCAGTTCACAACATTCTGGTACAGCATGGAAGAAGCGATCGGCAACGTAGTTGACGGCCGTCAATCAGTAGACCAAGCACTAAAAGCTGCTGAAGGTCGTATGGTTAAGTAACACCTAAGCACTACCTTTTAAGGAGGGGGTAACCTCTCCTTACTTTTCTATTTTTTATCTATATCGCTAGCAGGTTCCTCTATGCAGTCAGTTCAAGGTACAGATGCTATCCCAGCACCATCAAGCCTTCCAGGCAGTAAAAGCGTCTTCATCAAATGGGGGTTGCTTGGTAGCGTTGGCTTAATAAACGGCTACGCTACAATTCTTATGTATTCTCGCGGTGAGCTCGCTTTTGCGCTGCTTACAGTGATCTTAACGGCTTTGGCACTTTACATTTTTGGCAGCAAAAAAACTTACGCCCACCGTTATATTTACCCAGGTATTGCCGGAATGATCTTGTTCATTCTTTTCCCTTTGGCATACACCGTAGGGCTTGCGTTTACTAACTACAGCGCGAAAAACCAGCTTTCTCTGGAGCGTACTCAAACCGTTCTTTTAGACCGTTCTTTCCAAAGCGGTGAGAGTTACCCATTTACTTTGTACAAAACAGGTGATGGTCACCAGATCGTCGTAAAAGATGGCGACCAGCTGTTAGCGACTGATGTATTTTCTCTAGACAATATGACATCGTCAGAGATGGACCTATTTGTCATCGAATCTGCGCAAGGTGAGAAAGAGAAGATCAAGGCGATCATCCAAAACCGAGCAGCGATCAGTGGTGTTGATTTTAATTTACCAAACGGTGATGACATCCGAATGAGCGGCTTACGTAAGTTTGCTTCTGTTGCTCCGCTTTACACGCTACAAGACGATCAAGAAACGTTAATCAACAATGAAACGGGTGAAGTTCTCAAGCCAAATATGGATGTGGGTTTCTACCAGCCTGTTGATGCAAACGGTGAGTTTACAGGTAATACAATCTCTCCAGGTTTTGTAGTTAGCATTGGTACGCATAACTTTGAACGTGTTTGGAAAGATGATGGTATTAAAGAACCATTCATCAGCATCTTTATTTGGACGGTGATCTTCTCGGTATGTACCGTAGCGTTCACACTTGTTATCGGGCTTGTACTTGCGAACATCGTGCAATGGGAAGAGCTGAAAGGTCGTTCTATCTATCGTGTTTTACTGATTCTGCCTTACGCCGTACCCGCGTTCATCTCGATTCTTATCTTTAAGGGTCTATTCAACCAAAGCTTTGGTGAGATCAACATGGTGCTCGAGAATATATTCGGCTTAAGCCCGAACTGGTTCTCAGACCCTATCTTAGCGAAAACCATGGTGTTGATGGTTAATACATGGCTAGGTTTCCCTTACATGATGATTCTATGTATGGGTCTGCTTAAAGCGATTCCTGATGATTTATACGAAGCGTCAGCAATCGATGGTGCGAACTTCCTTGATAACTTCAAGCGCATTACGTTCCCATTGATGATTAAGCCGCTAACACCGCTATTGATTGCAGCGTTTGCGTTTAACTTCAACAACTTCGTAATGATTCAACTATTGACGAATGGTGGACCGAATATGATTGGCACTTCTGAGCCAGCGGGTTACACAGACTTGCTTGTAAGCTACACGTACCGAATTGCATTCGAAGGTGGCGGCGGTCAAGACTTTGGTCTAGCAAGTGCAATCGCAACGCTTATATTCCTATTGGTTGGTGCACTCGCGTTACTCAACCTTCGTTTCACTAAACTGTCTCAAGATTAAGGAGCACGACAATGGCTATGGTACAAGGTAAAGGCCTTAAATACCGAGTGTGGGCAACGCATGCAGTGTTGTGGTGCTTCTTGGCAATGATTATCTTCCCGCTATTGATGATCATCGCGATCTCGTTCCGTGAAGGTAACTTCGCAACCGGTAGTTTGATTCCAGATAACCCATCATTGGAGCACTGGAAGCTAGCATTGGGTATGTCAGTGGTGAACGCAGATGGCTCGGTAACGCCGCCTCCATTCCCAGTACTAACTTGGTTATGGAACTCAGTTAAAGTAGCGGGTGTGACATCGATTTTAATCGTGGCACTGTCAACGACATCGGCTTACGCATTTGCTCGTATGCGCTTCAAAGGTAAAGAAACTATCCTGAAAGCGATGATGATTTTTCAAATGTTCCCAGCAGTACTGGCTCTTGTGGCTATCTACGCGCTGTTCGACAAACTTGGTCAATACATTCCGTTCTTAGGCTTGAACACACACGGTGGTCTAATCTTCTCTTACCTAGGTGGTATCGCACTGCACGTATGGACGATTAAGGGTTACTTTGAAACGATTGATAACTCTCTGGAAGAGGCTGCAGCCCTTGATGGTGCAACGCCTTGGCAAGCATTCAGACTGGTTCTACTACCGCTGTCTGTGCCAATCCTAGCGGTTGTGTTTATCCTATCTTTCATCGCGACAGTGGGTGAGGTGCCAGTAGCGTCTATCCTACTTACAGATGTGAACTCTTACACACTAGCAGTAGGTATGCAGCAGTACCTATACCCTCAGAACTACCTATGGGGTGACTTTGCGGCAGCGGCTGTACTTTCAGCACTTCCGATTACTATCGTGTTCTTACTTGCTCAACGTTGGTTAGTTGGCGGTTTGACGGCAGGTGGTGTAAAAGGATAAGCTGTAGCCTATAAGAAAGAAAAGAGCGACCTTTAGGTCGCTCTATATTGGCATTTTTATTACATCATTTGGTTTGGCCGCCGATCAGTAATAAAAATAACCCTCAGGTTACGCATAGCTGGCTGCTAATCAGGTTCCTTACGCTATTAATGATTAGTGGTTTTTGTAACTCTAACCCAGGTATTTACTTGGGTTTTTTTATGCCTGCTACTTTTTGCTTTTTATGTCAGCTTTACTCGTCAAAGCTTCGAGTCATCTCTCTTCCAACTCTTTCCTACTTCAATCTTCTTACTTGAAAAATGAACGAGTCTCACAAATCAGGCTCATCAGTATAAGGAGCTGTTGTTATATTGACATATTACTAATAATCCAATGCGTGATACTTCAATTATTTGCATGCAACGAATCCCTAGGTTGCATAGAAAGTGTGTATAGAGACGGAAGGCAGTTGTGAATCTTAAGGAGTTATAATTCAGGGTTATGGAATGGAGCTAAAGCAATAGTGAATGGCTAATGGCCGAAACTCAGCGCTCAGGCCAACTTAAGATTGATAGTCATAGAATATGAACTTTGAGCTTTCGAAGCTAAAACTCTCGACTCGAAGGCGCGCAACCCAAATGTTGCAACAACACATAGATGCTTTCTTGATCGAGTGCTACGCGACGAAATAAATCCGCAAACGTTGGGTCACCGCCGAAACAAGTCTGGATATAGTGGTTAATTTCACTGTTGTCGTAGCCTTCGACGTACAACGTTCTAACCCATTGATACTCAACCGCCTTCAAGTTGTTCAGTGTAGCTTCGCTAAGAGTAGGGGGTGTCACGCTCAAGTTTGGCTCCGGGGAAATAAAATACAATCTATTATGAGTGGTGGTATTTAATCAGAGCAAAATGACGACTTTATTACAGTCAAAATAAATCAGTGAACCAGCGTTAAATCATTCCAACCTTTGGCTGAATATCACGTTTTATCGACAACATTGAATTTGTAGCGGTTTTATTTGTGTGGGGTATTAGATACAAAAATGCCAAGCATGTGCTTGGCATTTTAATAAATCTATGTAGGGTAGCATGACCTTATTTGAGGTACCTCACGTGCGCTTCCATCTCTTCGCCAATTTGTTTTCGCATTTTCATTAGGCGAATAGCAGAATCTCTTAACTCGATGTCTTCTGGTGTTTCAGGGACCCATTCAGGCACTTTAGTTGGAGTGCCATTTTCATCTACAGCCACCATTATAACAATACAGTGAGTCGTCAGGCGGTTGTTAAGGTCTTTTGGATCGCTCGCTTGAACGTCTATTGCAATATGCATTGAAGATGACCCCGTGTAGATTACCTTCGCGCTGACCTCCACCAAGTTGCCTACATGGATTGGTGCGACAAATCGAATACCGCCGGCATAGGCCGTTATACAATACTTACCACTCCACCCTGCAGAACAGGCATAAGCCGCTAAATCGACCCATTTCATTACTGCTCCCCCATGAACCTTACCACCAAAGTTCACGTCCCCAGGCTCAGCTAAAAAACGCAGTATAACGTCTCGTTTACCATTTTTTTGGCTATTGTTACTGCTCATCTATCTTCCTTCATTATTATTGTTCTGCATAACATGCTTGTTACTTGCTAGTAACAATATACTTAAGATGACATAAATTAAAGCGGATAATTTCACGGTTAAGACTATTTTTTCAAACAGATGACAAACCGGTGAATATTGATGTCTATTGGGATGGGAGGCGAGAGGTAAACGCTAGGTGGCTATCTTGTGAGTAAGCTGAGAAGAAGAAAAAACACCTAGCGCGATGCTAGGTGTTTTTAAGCCGTTAGATACTCATATTGGTACCTTTTTATATTTGCCAACTAACCGCTGTTTGTCTGGTTTAGTTTAAATGATTCTAGCTTATTTACCACTAAAGTGGTAGTCAGGTTGTTTTGTTAATCAGCTCATCTTTTACTCTTTTGCAAAGTATAGATCCTTTACGTGAGTTTTGCCTTTCGGAATATTGATTGGTAATTACTTATTTACACTTGGTACTAACTTCAATCTTGTAAAGGTATTCATGTTAAAAGTACATTAAGTGATTTCTTAATTACGTTACACGTTCAAGTTGATTCTCCCACCTTGTGAACTTGTTGCAAAAGCTCACTGTGGCTAACGGAGCAGGTACTGAGGAAATGTCGATGAAAGTGTTTTCACTAATCTAACCGAGCTAAAACGAGCTTAGCTTTGTTGTGGCAAAGGCGCTTCAAGTATCGGTTTTCTTTTAATTTGCGCGAGAATAACACCAGAGATCACCATCACACCGCCAATGATATGGAATTGATTAATCTCTTCACCTAACCATGTAGCAGCCAGTACAATCGCGACAACAGGCATTAAGTTCATAAACATCGCACTGGAATCTGCTCCTATGGTGTCAATCGCCTTCACCCACATCCATGGCGCGAGAATAGAAGCAGCAACCGCAGCGTAAGCTATGAGCGGGATGGCTTGCTGTGATGGTATTAGTTGCTTACTTGTCAACCAAAGTGGAGTCAACATCGCTACGGCAAACAAACCTTGAACATAAATCACAACTCCGCTGCTAACTGGCATTTTCCAACGTTTTAGCAAAACACAATAAGAAGCGTAAACGAGTGCTGCAATCAGCATGTACCCATCACCTTGAGTGAGTTCTTGGTGAATGAAGAACAGAGGGTCTCCTTTACCAAGCATGAGTGCCAAACCCGACAATGACAATACACCACCAATAATACTTAAGCGAGAAATCGATTTGTGTAGCAAAGGAACGCTCAAGAAGACACTGAACAATGGTACCAAAGAAGTGATCAATGCCATGTTAGAAGCGGTTGTCGTTAAACCCGCGTAATAACCCAGAGATTGGTTCATCGCCATGCCTAAAAAGCCAAGGAAAGCAAGCTTAGGTAGGTTAGGTTTGATTATTGCCCATTGTTTTATCACTGAACGTATACAAAAAGGAGTAAGGATTAACATCGCGATGAACCAGCGGTAAAAACTCATTGCACTAGGTTCAATGGCGCTTGCTGCAAGTTTATTGACGATTGCATTTGCGCCCCATATACAGACCGTAAAAAATGGTAAGAGGTAATACATGTTAGTTCCGTTGCAAATGATTTGATGTGGCTAGTTTGACAGGTCGTTATACTTATAGATATCTTTAAAAAGACATCAGGCGCGATAGGAAGACAAGATTGAAAAAACACTCGAGAAACCTTCACCCATCCTTATCAATTGATAAGGCACCATCCAACGTATTTATGAATTTCGAAGCGTTCTTATCGAACACCGAAACTCGTGTACATAGCCACCCTTGGGGACAAGTGCAGTTGATTAGCGGTGGAATTCTTGAAATGGAAGCTGAAAATACTCGCTTCCTAGCACCACCACATTTAGCTATTTGGGTACCTGCTGGGGTGACGCACTGTAGTTACAACCGTAAGCCATTGGACTACTGTTCACTGAACATCGCTCGTGAGTTAACTCATCACTTGCCTGAAAAAACAAGCTTAATAACAATCACTCCCATTGTGTCTTCGATCATTGATGACTTTCGTCAGAGAAGCATCAATATTGCTGAGAGCGAGCAAGACCAAAGACTAATCCAAGTCTTACTGGATCAATTGGCTGAGCGTCAGGTTGAGCATCATTTTTTACCATCGACAGACAACAAATACTTAGCGCCGATCCTATCCGCTATAGAAGAAAACCCGACTGATGATATTTCCTTAAAAGATTGGGCAGAAAAAGTACACACGACAGAGCGTACTTTGTCACGACACTGCCAGAGTGAGTTAGGGATGAGTTTTACGGAGTGGCGATTGAGAGTACGCTACTTGTACTCTATGGATTTGTTGAGAAACGGCCAATCAGTCAAAGAAGTAGCACTAACTTTAGGTTATAACCAAGCGAGCCCGTTCATTTCAATGTTCAAAAAGTATTCGGGAAGTACCCCTGAACAATATAAGAACCGGTTGTTGTAATTCACTTATCTCGCTAAAACTGTATATTTTTCTGCTTTCTTTGATATTGAAGTATGCGTAACATAATTTTGCGTCATCACTTCGTATACTAATAGTTCATCGACATCTTCGAGCGATTCACCTAGGCGGGTATGGTGAAAACTATCGGTATTCTGTTTCTGAACGATTTCGGCATTTGGTCTTGAGATTGGGGTGTTTGGTATACATCTACCCTCAATAACTGAAATCTGTGATGTGCAAGTCAAGCCGCCACGTTATTGAGGGTTATGTTCATCAATTCTCACAACTACATAGCCAATACAAAATCTAATCTAGATTTGGGTAGATATAGCTTCCTCGTTTTTTGTAGTCTAAGATTGAAATTATACGATAAGTTACTGCAGGGCTTTAAAAATGAAAGGGATTATAGTTGCTGTGATTGCCACCTTAATCTGTGGATGGTCGAGTTTTGCTGCAAGCAGAACAATCCAAACAGGCCATATTCCCAAGGTAAAAATTGCCGTTTCTTTAACTCCGCTTAGTACACCTTTGTTTATAGCAGAAAGATTGGGCTTTTTCGTTGATAACGATATCGATGTCGAACTCATCCCATGCGAAGGTGGCGTAAATTGCGCAAATTTACTTCAAAATAATGCTGTGGACTATGCGACGGCGTCTGGAACTGTTGCTCTATTTAATCAGCATCAATACAATAATATATTAATACTTTCAAGCTTCGTTACTTCGAGCAATGATATAAAACTACTGACCCTTGATCAATTGAAGATAAATAGCCTTCAAGAATTATCAGGGAAAAAAGTTGGAATTATTAAATCAAGTGCCAGCGAACTGTATTTTGATTTTCTCTTAATATCAAATGCACTTCAGGAGCTCGATGTTGAAAGAGTATATCTTGAACCTCATGAAATGGTACCCGCTTTACTTTCTTTTCAAGTTGATGCCATATCCGTCTGGGAGCCATATGGATATAAAGCTTCGTTATTATCGACGACGCCTGTCATTGATTTAGGATTAAAGGGTATTTATCAACTTTCTTTCAATTTACTCGCAAAATCGCCTAGAACCATATTAAGCTCGACAGATAAAGAAATTTTATCTGCAATTTACCAAGCTACTCAATGGGTTGAAAAGCATCCTAGTGAAAGTATTTCGTTGATCTCAAATGAATTAGGAGTTGACCCTCAGCAGGTTAAGTGGGCGTGGGGGGATTACATATTTGAATTAACTAACGGTTATACTTTGCTTTCAAATCTACAGCTACAAGCGAGGTGGGCCTCAGAGAGAAAAATAATAGAAGGAGAGCCCATAGACGTTAGGTCATTTATTGACAATACCGCGTATATTGATCTTCAAACAAGTGGAGTCATTGAATGATTCATTCTTTAATATTTAAGATGAAAATTTTACTCGGTATTAGCGTGGTGATGGCTTTTTCGACGGCATGGTTGCTTTATGACCTCTACAACAGCCATATCGTTGCTACTAATAACCAAAACCAGCTTGTTAAGCTTCAAAGGGAAGTCAGTTCTCTACAAGGGCAATTATGGCTATTCTTAGAGTATCAAGACAATAAGAGTTATAATAACTTAGTTAATCAGCAGGCCAAGTTTTCTCTTGGTATAGAAGAATCTAATATCCCAAAACCTCAAATAAAAAAAATCAAATTGCTAAATACCCAACTTGAAGAATTGATAGAGCAAGACAAGAAGTTTCAAATAGTTGTAAAAAATTCGATTCGAGATTCAAACTCCCTGATGCAAAGGCGTGCATTACTAAACGCTCGATATAACATGTTAATACAAAACATACATGAACACTTAGCGACCCAGCAAAAAAGAGAGTTATTACAAACGGAGAAGAGGACCGAAAATACAATCATTGATATTACGCGAGTACTCGCTCTGTTTTTTTTCGCTATCACAGCAATCTCTTACCGTTTGCTTAGAAAGTTCCGGACAGGATCGACAGCTATATCTGAAGGGATAATGAAGATCAAGGCTCGCGATTTTTCTCATCGGATAGAATGTACCAATATTGACCTAGAATTTAGTTCTTTAGGTGAAGCTTTCAACACCATGAGTGAAGAATTAGAGCAAAATGTAGTGACAAAATCTGTATTGGAAAATGAAGTTAATAAACAAACACTAGAGCTTAAACGGCAAAAGGTTGCACTGGAATATTTGTCTGGTCACGATTCCTTAACCGGAGTGATGAATCGACGTTCCTTTGAAGAGAACCTTAAGGCGATGATATCAAGAGCCCAACGAACGGGAAGAATTATAGGAGTTCTGTTTATAGATTTGGATAAATTCAAATCTATAAATGATAATCACGGACACCGAATTGGTGATCAAGTTTTAGTTAAGGTAGCCGAACGCTTGCGAGAAAATACTCGATGTACCGATCTTGTCAGTCGATACGGAGGTGATGAATTTGTTATTGGTTTAGATTTGCTTGATGATAAAGAGTCAGTCTTAGACAAAAAAACACAATTAGTTAGCGCTATAATGCGAACAGTTTCTATTGAAAGTAATGATTACCAAGTGGGTGCAAGTATCGGTATATCCTACTATCCCGATGACGGTGATAGCTACGAGCAACTTATTAATTCAGCTGATAAGGCCATGTATGTAGCGAAAAATAAAAAATTGGACTCTGCTTTATTGAAAAGTTATCAAGTCAATAACAAAGTAGTGTAGTTAGCTAACCACTGGATCGTTCATTAAGTCATGCATTTAATTGGTTACTTGTGCCAAATGATTAGCGCCATCACTAATCACTTTCTGTGACTTTAAAAGCGTCGGGCTTAACGTAATTGCTTAACCACTTGTCGAGCATATGTTGTAGTGCACCTAATGAAGTAGGTTTTTCTAGGCGGCCATCCATCAATTTACGTATCATATCTAATTCGTATTGTCCTGACTCTCCAGAAAGAGCAATGATAGGTACATGGGGCGAACGAGCCTTTATTACTTGGCTTGCGTCAAAGCCATTCATGACTGGCATTTGCACATCCATTAAGATCAAGTCTACTTGGTTCGTTCTACACAGCTCGATGGCATTTTCACCGTTTTTTGCTTGTATGCTGTTAACCCCAAGTCGAGTTAAATACATTTGAACAAGCGTACGTTGTACTTCTTTGTCGTCGACAATGAGTACTGTCGGTGCTTGGCTACCACTTCCGGCTTGTTTTACTAAGTGAACGTCGGCTTTGGCTTTATCTTCTGCTGTTGTTTGGTTTTGTTTCCAATCATTGAAGTAAGGTGTACGCAGCGTTGCTGCTTTGGGAGCGTTAGGCACAACCGGGAAATACAACTTGAACTCAGTAAACTCACCAAGTTTAGATTGACATTCAACTCTGCCACCAAATGAGCGCATAACGCGTTGGCAATAACCTAAGCCTAAGCCGCTACCACCGCTTTTTTGATGAGAAAAAAAGTCATCGAAGATCTTGTGAGAAATGGTTTCGTCAATGCCCGGGCCGGTATCACGAAATGTGAGGACGTTCTCGTAAGCCCCTGTTTTGGTGCTGATCTCAATTTGGCTATCTGGATAGGAGTCAAAGTAATAGATCGCATTACGTATTAAGTTAAAAATAACGAAGTTAAATAAGGTCTCATTCAATTTTACAACAAAATCATCATGTTGTGGCAAACGAATCCGCTCAATAATATTCTCATTTTCGAAACCATAGTGGCTTACAGCCTGATCTACGGCTTTGTGAATAGAGGTCACCGTAATTGGTTCATGTTCTGGTGAGCTATCACTGACTTCGCGTAAGATGATGTCAATCAACTGTCGTCCACGTTGGATGGCAGCTTGACCACTCTCAATATCAAGTTGGATTTGTTTAGCTGGTGCTTGATTATCAATGTGCTGTTTTAATACTTCAAAATGCAATTGTACTTGGGCGAGTGGGTTACGCATTTCATGAGCAATTGAATTAGCAAGTGCACGGCTTTGTCGGATGCGCTTATCTGCTTCGATGGTACTTTGTACACGAGTTAATAAGGTCTGTAGCGCAGAGATCTCTTCATTAGAGAACATCTGATCATTGCTCTTGTGTGAAGAGACCAATAAGTGTGTGACCGACTCACCCTGGCCAAACAACGGCATCACCAAGGCGGTGTTGTTGGAACGCATTTTTTCATACAGTGCTTTTATTGAGCGTTTCATCGGTGCTGTGTAACCTAGCTCCTCAGAAAGTTCATCGAACACCAAAACTGACTTGTTTGTCGAAAGGTAATCCTCGTAGAGGGTTTCATTGTAGTTACTGTTAATTAGTCGCAGCTTGTCCTCTGGAATTTGTAGTAGGTGGCCTAAGCGACGCATCGCATCATCAATAGAGAGCTTGAAATCTTCTTCCAGAGCAAGGATTTGCTGGACTGGTGTTTTTGGGTTTCCGTAAATCAAGAAAGAGGCATAGCGACTCACGCGTTTGTAGAGAACATGCCAGGTGATACCAATAAGTGCGCAGATTGGGACTGCTACTAGCCATTGATTGTTGTCGGTCAATGGGATGAATATAGCGCCGAAAGGTATCACTAAAATAACACAAGCCAACAGCGCGTTGAGGCTCATGTAGGCGAGATACTTCACACTGTAGAAACGCGAGGTTAGCAGGGCATAACCAACGAATAACATTTCACTAATAGACAATGCTGGAGGCAACCAAGTGAGTGAGAAATCACGCAAAAAATAGGTCATACCGAGGTGAATTGTCGCGGTAGACAGCATGAATACCAAGATACCTGCAATCATGTAGCCGGTTTTAGTTAATGTGAGCTTGCTACTGTTGGCGCGCATGGCCATTAGGTTACTTAGTGTAAGAACAACAAAACTAATCATTCCAATGAAAAAATATGGCGTATGCGGACCGAATTCAATAACGAATTTGCTAGGGCCAGTAATGATGACATCTTCAACGGTTAACCCCGGACTTAAGTTAATAAAGAAGGAGTAGACCGTAAAAGTAACGAAAATAGCTTGTTGCCACAGGTGGACCTTACCATTACGTTGTTCTGCAGCGAGTTGGCACGAGAAGTAGTAGGCGAAGGCAAATGCAAAGAACGAGGCAAGATTAGCAATTTTTGCGGTCAATATTGCGGCTGAAGTACCAAGATCCGGCAACAAGTCGGAATGGAAGTAGGCGTTACTGCTGATCCACGCAACAATACAAACCGAGTACGCGATGTAAGGTGCATGGTGTGTACCTGCGATCACTTCGTTCTTTTGTTTAAGGCGATAGCAATAGTAGAGTAACCACATCACGACTACAGCAACCGTCGCAAGAAGCGTTATCGCTTTGGCGTGGATGACCGCTTCTAAGCCGAAATCAAACATGTTCATCCTTATTTACCGAGTTTGGTTTATGTACAGAGTTTTGTTTTTCTATCGAGCCAAGTTTTCTGCTTTCACGAACTCGGTGTTTGTAACGGCGAAAATCTGTGTTACTGAACACTTTTACCATCATTTCGAAATTCCAGAACCCGCGATAAATTGTTGTACCATCACCATTTAACTCGCAATATCCAGAGTGGAAATAGGCTTTTGGGTCGATAGCTTGATAAAACTGAAGCATGAAAGGTTGCTCAATAATGGTGAAGCCGATTTTGTAGCCAACTTGGTGTAATACGCTCATCAACTCT
This sequence comes from Vibrio kanaloae, assembly GCF_024347535.1. Taxonomy (NCBI): domain Bacteria; kingdom Pseudomonadati; phylum Pseudomonadota; class Gammaproteobacteria; order Vibrionales; family Vibrionaceae; genus Vibrio; species Vibrio kanaloae. The sequence continues at coordinate 644,439 of NZ_AP025498.1, forward strand.
TTTTGAGCGAGATAGAGGAAGTAGAGCTTTTGTTGGGTATTCCCGCTTACTGTTAGACGGAGGATTTCACAAATAGCGCGCTCATCGGTCAATTGTAATTGGAACTGGTTATCAAATTCAGGCAAAGAGTAACATTTTGAGAGCGTCGATGGCGTGAAAAGCTGTAACTTTACTAATTGATCGTAACCATGACTTGGTAAACAGTATTGCCATTGCTCATTACTGAACGGTGGTGCGTAACTTAACCAAGTTTCATTTTTTGACCAATCTTGAATGAGCGCAGAAGAAACCAGTGTCGGAAAGGCTTCGCTGGCTGGGTGCTTGAGTAGAATAAAGTGCTTACCCGTTTGAGATAGGTGCAGTAAAGGCAGCATCTCAAACCATTTTTCACCCTTTATGAATACCTCAAGATTGCTCAAAGCGATAGCATCGCATATTGGCATTCCTTGTGGGTGACTCGGTGTTTGTACGATAAGTTGATCATTCTCTATCTGTTCAATGATCGCACCATAGTAAGCACTATCTTCAACGGGGAGATCTACAGAAGAGTGGAGCGGGGCTTTTAATGGTGACTTTGCTTTTATTACGGCAATTTCACACTCACACCAAAATTCTAACCAATGCATGTAGCACTGGCCTACGACTGCTTCAAGTTGAATTATCTCGGATGATAAGGTGCTTGGATAGCGCTGAATGAGATCTCGATAATCCATTAAATCAAATAATACAGAGAAGCTCTTGTTTTGGTGTTCAGAGAAGAGTGATTCTAATTGGTTTCTACGATAGTTTGTTACGGTATGGAAAAGAACTGTGCGCTCTTGTGGCTGATAAGCACCAATAACGAGTTCTATTAGCGCTCGTTGTTTTTTTTCGATAGACAGACTGCTAGCCAACAGTGAGCCTAAAGACGACGTTAATTTCATGTAGTTAGCCTAGCCTGGGTTTATTGATTATTATTCGATCTGGCACCAGTCACCGGACATTTATTTTAAGTATTTGATGTAACGTTACATAGAGTGAGCACAACAACTCTCGTCTATTGCGTGAACATAAGCTGCACAATCGGGCCAAGTTTACTACTTAAGCTTACCCTTAACAACAGCGCTTTATCATGTGGATTTTAATTTGTAAATTACAATATTATCAGTATCTTGCGTGAGTTTTTGGTACGTTTAGCCTGACGTATTCAAGTCGATCATTAACTTTTTGGTTCGATAAATGAGTGTGAAATATCTATTTTTTGAACCAACCTCATAATTAATACGCAACTGAATTCACCTTATGAATTACAAGGAATATAACGGCGGCCTTAAATATATAATCAATTCATGAGTGTTGTTATGTCTCATACCCGTTTATTCCCACGTCGTCGTTTGGCACTGGCTCTTGTTCTTGCCAGTATTTCCAGTTTTACTTTTGCTCAACATCAGTGTGATGTTCCTGACCTTCAGCGATCTCCTGATCTCGCTCTCGCTGTATCAGCTGCGGATAGCAGCTGCTATAGCTCTTGGTTCTCAGCCCCGGATAATTCACTAGACAATATCTACAGTGAAGCGAGTCTAAGCCGTATTCAAATTGCACTTGACTTAGAAATTGCCCGTTACCGAGGTGAAGCTGAGCAAGCACGTAAACTGGAGAACTTTGGCGAGTTTATTCGTGCGGCTTATTACGTCCGCTATAACGCGCAAGTACAAGACTTCAGCGAAGCGTTGAGTCAGCGATTTGCTCAATCAACCAACGCTTTTTTAGCTAACCCTAACGCGCTAGATCAAGGCCGTGAACAAGTGGGGGCAATGAAAAGTCTGACGTTGATGGTCGATAACGTTAAGCAATTACCACTGACCATGGATGCACAACTTGCGGCACTTCGTCAATTCAACCGAGAAACCGCACAAGACACTCAATGGGTTGATGGTCTCAACAATTTATTTCGCGCAATGGCAGGACATGTTGCTCGAGATGACTTCTACGATTACATGGCTAATCATACACAACACATCGATACGTTGGCGGCATTCGCGCGTGATAACATGTGGGCTTTGGACACGGATGCGAGCTTTCTGGTTTATAACGCAGTTCGTGAAACGGGTCGCTTGTTGGTAAGTCCAGATAAAGCAACCAGAGACAAAGCACTGCGAGTGATGCAACAAGTGATGGCACAAAACCCACTGGGTAGCGAGCACGATAAGCTTTGGTTAGCGGCGGTTGAGATGATGGGGTATTACGCACCTGACGGCTTGAATGGATTGGATCTAGAGCAAGCAAAACGTGATCTAGCAATGCGTATACTTCCTAACCGTCATGAGTGTCAAGGGCCTGCGATTATTCGCTCACAAGATTTAACGCAAGCACAATCACTTGAAGCGTGTGATGTGCTCGCGGCGAAAGAGGTGGACTTCCATCAAGTTGCGAACACAGGTCAACAACCTGTGACTGACGACAATAACGAACGAGTAGAAGTCGTTGTGTTCGGCAGCAACGGCAGTTATGTAGATTACTCCTCTTTCTTATTTGGTAATACGACTGATAACGGTGGTCAGTATCTAGAAGGCGACCCTTCACAGGTGGGTAATGTTGCTCGTTTTATCGCTTATCGCTACGCCAATGGCGATGACCTTTCTATTCTCAACTTAGAGCATGAATACACTCACTATCTCGATGCACGCTTTAACCAATATGGATCGTTTAACGACAATCTGGCACACGGTTATGTGGTGTGGTGGTTAGAGGGGTTTGCCGAGTACATGCATTACAAGCAAGGCTACGATGCCGCGCTAGGCCTTATAAGCAAAGGAAAAGTGAGCCTGTCGGATGTGTTCGCGACTACATACTCTCACGACACTAATCGTATCTATCGCTGGGGTTACTTAGCGGTGCGCTTTATGTTGGAAGAACATCCGCAAGACGTAGAAAGCTTATTGGTATTATCTCGTTCTGGTCAGTTTGCTGAATGGGCGAAGCAAGTGAAATTCCTTGGGTCGCAATACAATGGTGAGTTTGAGCGTTGGTTAGACACAGTTTCAAGTGAGCCAACAGATCCGGTTGATCCTACAGAGCCGCCGGACCCTACAAAACCGACAGAACAAGTCAAAGTACTTGCTGAAAATCAAAGTGTGGTGTTGAGCGGCGAGGCGTACAGCGAGCAGTTGTTCTATGTTGATGTGCCAGAGAACGTAACGCATTTTGAAGTTGCTATTCGGCGCGAAGGTGAAGGGCACGGCGATGCGGATCTGTACATGAGTTACAACAGAGAAGCACATTACTATGACTTTGAGTTTAGCCAGTATCGAGACGACAGTAATGAGTTAGTGACGTTTGACCCTGAACTGTCAGGTTATATTAAATCAGGTCGCTACTACATGAGTATCACAGGTCGATCTGATTTTAGTAATGTGACATTGGTGGCATCTCTGGAGACAGAAACGCTAACACCACCAACACAAGATAAAGATGATTTAACACCGGTAGTATTGGAATCAGGTCACGCTCAAACCCTTACCGTTCATCAACGACGCTACGCTGCAGTCTATGTTCCGCAAGGTGTACAAGAAGTTCGAGTGTGGCTGAACGATAAAAGTAACAATGCGGAAAATGGACAGTCAAATACAGGCAACGTCGACTTATACGCAAGCAATTCATATTGGCCAACGGCAGGGCAACATGAATATCAGTCTGACTCCAATGGAAGCAATGAATATTTACAAATACCGGTAACTGAAGCGGGTTATCTGCACTTCTTGCTCGATGCAGAGCAACAAGGGGATGAAGTCGAAATGTTGGTGTATTTTCATTAATAAAACAGACATTAACACAAACAGTATTAACTGAAACGTCACCTACTTAAATGGTTTAAATATCAGGTAGGTAGACAGATAAAAGCCGGGCATCAGTGTCCGGCTTTGTATTTTTTAACAGTGTTCTGTGTTTATGGGGTAGTTACAGTGTCATCTCTGATGAAGTGATGACATTCGAGGTTTAAGCTTTCCTGCATATAAAACATCATTTTGAGTAACCTCTCGTGAATGATAGATGTAGAGAGAATTTATGAAGAAAGTACTATTGGCAACCTTGTTTAGTGTTGTTGCGTTAGCTGGATGTAGTCAGAAAACTGAGGTTTCTGATCAATCACAAGAGGAAATGAATCCTATTTGCAGCACTAAGAACCTGACCGGCGGTTGGTCACAAAGTGACATCACGCGAGAAGCTAAGCAAGCGTTAGATGTGGTTCTAGGGCAAATGAATACCACTGCTAAGCTCAAAAAAATATTAGGTGTTCGAACTCAGGTAGTCGCTGGTTTAAACTATGCTATCGAGTTTGAAATGGATAATGGTGAGGTGTGGAATACCATCGTTTACCGTTCTCTACAAGGTGACATCGAAATGACGCAACCTGCACAGAAAGGTCTTCTGTGCTCATAGTCTAGATACGCCTGTACCTTGTGAGATAGGCTGATAGCAAATAAAAATGGCTCCGTATTGGGAGCCATTTTTGTTTTAAGAAGACTGATTCACTGAACGATTTCAGTCGGCCAGCTCGGGCTCAGCTAACTCCTGAACACAAGCTCGGCTGATGTCTTCATCAATGTAGGCCATACCGAGTTTATTGAGGTAGTCCATGCGATCTGCAGTGCGAAGCTCGATGTCGGGGCCTGCAATGTTGTTGGCTTGATAAATTTCAGTGAGGTGAGACATGAATTGCTCGCCCACGCTCATCATCAATAGGCTCATTGCGCCTACGTCCGGTCTTACTTTGGTGCGTTGCTTTTCAGATAGGTTTACCGCTAGTACGATAGGTTGTTCTTCACCTTCGAATCGAACGCCTCGCTCACGAACGGTTTGTTGAGCCCAGTAGTACGCCAGTTCTTTACTCTGAGTGAGAAACACTGGCTCAACCGATTCGGAATAGTTGTTGCCGATGGTTGCCATAGTTTTTGAAGCTGCTTCGTTGAGCGCTTTGTCACCAGAGCGTTTTAGGCCTTGGCCTTGAATAGAAGCCAATAAAGCTGAAGATGTGCCGTGATACCAAGTATCACCCGTCGCGAAACCATTCTCTGATAACAGTGTTTTTGCATCTTGTAGGTGTGTAGGTATTGAAGTCATAGGCACTCTCAACAAATAGGAATCTGAACAAATATGTATACAGTTAGCTTAAACAGAAGTTGTTCGGTTAACCGTGGTGTGGAACACAAATCTGAGGCTTTGAGATAAAGCTGGCAGTACAAGCTTTATCTCAAAGCCTTCCCCCGGATCTTACCTAAGTAAGAGAGAAGGGCGGGGGAGGCTTTAGCGTTAACGATTAATCAAGAGCGTTAGCGACTAATCAAAGTGTTAGCGATTAATCAAATTGGTTCGATGTATTCGCTTCACCCGCTGCTTTTAGTGCATTTTCGCCAGCAAAGTATTCTTTGTGGTCGTCACCCATATCTGAACCAGACATGTTTTGGTGTTTAACACATGCGATGCCTTGGCGGATTTCTTTACGCTGAACATTCGCAACATAACCCAACATGCCTTGGTCGCCGAAGTACTCTTTCGCAAGGTTGTCAGTAGACAGCGCTGCAGTGTGGTAAGTCGGTAGAGTAATCAAGTGGTGGAAAATACCCGCTTCACGTGATGCGTCCGCTTGGAATGTACGAATCTTGTCGTCAGCACTTGCAGACAGTTCAGTTTCGTCGTATTCCGCGCTCATTAGATTCGCACGATCGTAAGCTGATACATCTTTACCTTCAGCAACCAATGCATCGTAAGCTTGCTGACGGAAGTTTAGCGTCCAGTTGAATGATGGAGAGTTGTTGTAAACCAGTTTCGCGTTAGGGTGAACTTCGCGAACGCCGTCCATCATCTCTTTGATTTGACCGATGTGTGGTTTCTCAGTTTCAATCCAAAGTAGGTCAGCACCTGCGTTGATTGCTTCGATACAGTCAAATACACAGCGGTCTTCACCAGTACCTTGGCGGAATTGGTATAAGCCTGAAGGTAGACGCTTAGGTCGAACTAGCTTGCCGTCACGGTTGAAGCAAACATCACCTTCAGCCATATCAGCAACATCAACCTCTTCAACATCTAGGTATGAGTTGTAGATGTCACCTTGGTCGCCAGGCTCTTTCACTACAGCGATTTCTTTTGTTAGACCAGCACCTTGTGAATCGGTACGAGCAACAATGATGCCGTTATCGATGCCTAATTCAAGGAATGCGTAACGAAGTGCGCGAAGTTTTGCGTGGAAGTCAGCGTGTGGCACCGTTACTTTACCGTCTTGGTGACCACATTGCTTCTCATCGGCAACTTGGTTTTCAATTTGTAGACAGCAAGCGCCCGCTTCAATCATCTGTTTAGCCATTAGGTATGTTGCTTCCGCATTACCGAAACCCGCATCGATATCTGCGATGATTGGCACCACGTGTGTTACGTGATTGTCGATTTTGTCTTGGATAAGGTCTTGTTGGTTAACGTCGCCCGCTTCACGTGCAGCGTCTAGCTCACGGAATAAACCACCCAGTTCACGAGCATCAGCTTGGCGCAGGAATGTGTATAGTTCTTCTACTAGGCCTGCAACTGATGTTTTCTCATGCATCGATTGGTCTGGAAGTGGACCGAAGTCTGAGCGAAGTGCCGCAACCATCCAACCTGAAAGGTAAAGGTAGCGGCGATCTGTCTTGCCATCAAAGTGCTTCTTAATAGAAATCAGCTTTTGTTGACCGATAAAACCATGCCAGCAACCTAAAGACTGAGTGTATTGAGAGCTGTCTTTATCGTAAGCCTCCATATCCGCACGCATGATATCTGCCGTGTATTGCGCGATATCCAGACCTGTTTTGAATTTGTTTTGAGCTCGCATACGAGCAGCAGATTCAGGGTTAATTGCATCCCATGGAGCACCTGCAGCGCTTTTTGCAACTTCAATCTTTTCGATATCTTGTGTAATTTGCGACATAACTATTCCTTAGTTTCACGTGGGGTATGGTTGCCAAATTGGCTTGGATTAAAACTTTGCTATGGACAAAGAATAACCACGCATGTGATAATTTTGTTAATTTATAGTTATTATATTCGGTATTTTTCTTATGAATATTGCTCGTATAGACCTTAATTTGCTTGTGTATTTAGACATGTTGCTACGTGAAAGAAACGTTACACGAGCGGCAAATCAATTGGGAATAACTCAACCAGCCATGAGTAATGGCCTTCGTCGATTACGTGATCTGTTTGAAGACCCACTGTTGGTGAGAACCAGTGAAGGAATGGTTCCTACCGAGCGAGCGCAAAAGTTGCAGCCGCTGGTTCGCAACATCTTGGCGAATGTAGAAAAGACGCTACAGCCCACCACTGAGTTTAGGGCTGAAGATAGCGAACGTGTGTTCCGTATCATGGCGAGTGATTATGCTGAATCAACCCTTATTCAGCCGCTATTAAAAAAACTGAGTGAGATAGCGCCGAAAATACGACTGGATATAATGACGCCAAGTGATGTGAGCTATCAGGATGTAGAACAAGGTACTGTTGATATTATCATCAACCGTTTTGATGATATTCCACAGTCCTTCCATCAGATGAGCCTTTGGCACGACGGGTTTTCTTGCCTATTTAGCTGTGACAATCCAATAGCCGACAACTTTGATATTTTATCTTATTTAAAGGCGCAACACATTTGGGTAAGTAAGACGGGTATGGGAACTGGAGTCGGGATCAATCCAAGTGAAGCGCAAAAGCTCGGTTGGATAGATGAAGCATTAATGCGCATTGGTAAAACCCGCAATATCACGGTGTTTACCCGACATTATCTATCTGCGATTCTCTTTGCTCAGCAGAAAAACCTTATCCTTACTATTCCAACTAAAGCCGCGCAATTACAGCGCAACAATCCTAATTTATTAATCAAACCAGCCCCATTTGCGATTGAACCTTTCGAGGTGAAAATGGCGTGGAGCCCATTGTTACAAACCAATCCAGACCACCAGTGGATGCGTCGCTTGATTAAAAGTGTCGCCAATGAAATAGAAAGCGGTGTGACGGAGTAACATAGTTTGCAGGGTATTTTTTATATGAATATTCAGTATAACAGGCATAAATTAGCTAAATTTACACCTGTTAAGTAAGTTTAAACTAGTTATTTAAATTTAAGTCAGTTAAGTAAATATATTGAGTAGTCATCAGTTAGCTTGAGAGAGATTTTATGAGCAGTCGTATTCAACAGGGAAGCTTGAACATTGATAGCACCCTCTACCAATTAATTAATGAGCAGGTCATTCCTGGAACAGGCATTATCGCTGAAGACTTTTGGCAATCTTTTGCAGCGATCCTTAAAGATCTGGCACCAAAAAATCGTGCTTTGCTTATCAAGCGTGAAGATCTTCAACATCAGATTGATGCTTGGCACCAAGAGCGTGCTGGTCAAACACTCGACGCAGCAGAGTACAAACAGTTCTTGCAGCAGATTGGCTACCTAGTGCCGGAAGGTGAAGACTTTCAAGTAACCACCGCAAGCGTTGAGCCTGAAATTGCGACACAAGCAGGCCCACAGCTTGTGGTGCCTATCATGAACGCGCGATTTGCACTTAACGCAGCAAACGCGCGCTGGGGCAGTTTATACGATGCGCTCTACGGCACAGATGTCATCAGTGAAAGCGATGGTGCAGAGAAAGGTGGCAGCTTTAACCCTGTTCGTGGCGCTAAAGTAGTGAGCTATGCTCGCGGCTTCCTTGATGACGCCGCACCGTTGAATGGTGTTTCTCATAAAGACGTGACCAAATACAGCATCAGTAATGTGAGTATTGGTAACACGCTGACAGCAACGTTAGATAACGGCGAAGAAGTCACTCTCATTGATCGCAACCAGTTTATTGGTTATCAAGGAGACGCAAGCGCGCCTTCTTGCATTCTGCTGAAGCACAATAATCTCCATATCGAAATTCAGATCGATCCGAGTGCGCCAATTGGCAGCGTTGATGTGGCTGGAATTAAAGATGTGTTGGTGGAATCGGCTCTCACCACCATTATGGATTGCGAAGACTCTGTCGCTGCGGTTGATGGTGAAGACAAAGCACTGGCTTACCGTAACTGGTTAGGTTTAATGAAAGGTGATTTACAAGAGTCGCTTGAGAAAAACGGCAAAACTATCGTTCGTAACCTCAACCCAGATCGTCAGTATACCAGCGTGACGGGTGGCGAGATCTCGCTGAAAGGCCGTAGCATGTTGTTCATTCGCAATGTGGGCCACCTAATGACCAACCCTGCGATTATTGATGCGGAAGGTAATGAAGTGCCTGAAGGCATTATGGATGGCATGGTGACATCGCTCATCGCAATGCACGATTTAAAGGGTAATAGCCCGTATCAAAACTCAACCGCGAACAGCATTAATATTGTAAAACCTAAGATGCACGGCCCTGAAGAAGTGGCTTTCACCAATGAGTTGTTTGGTCGAATTGAAGATGCATTAGGTTTAGATCGCTTTACGATTAAAGTCGGCATTATGGACGAAGAGCGTCGTACCTCTGTGAACTTGAAAGAGTGTATTCGCGCAGCCAAAGATCGTGTCGTGTTCATCAACACAGGTTTCCTAGACCGAACGGGTGATGAAATCCACACCAGTATGGAAGCAGGACCATTCGCTCCGAAAACACAACTGAAAACCATGACTTGGATTGGCGCATACGAAGATCAAAATGTTGATCTTGGCTTAGCTTGTGGCCTGCAAGGTAAAGCTCAAATCGGTAAAGGTATGTGGCCAGAGCCAGATAATATGGCGAAGATGATGGACGCGAAAATCGGACATCCACAAGCGGGCGCGAATACGGCTTGGGTACCATCGCCAACGGCTGCGACTTTGCATGCTTTGCACTATCACAAAGTGAGCGTACCAAGCCGCCAGAAAGAGCTTAGTGAGCGAGTGAGAGCCAATGTAGACGATATTTTGACTATTCCGCTACTAGGCAATCAAAAGCTGACCGCGAAAGATATCCAAAATGAATTGGACAACAATACGCAAGGTATTCTTGGTTACGTAGTTCGTTGGATTGACCAAGGAGTAGGTTGTTCGAAAGTGCCAGATATTAACGATGTAGGGCTAATGGAAGACCGAGCGACGCTGCGTATTTCAAGCCAACACATCGCTAACTGGTTACGCCATGGTATTTGCGATGAAGTCCAAGTAATGAAAACCATGAAACGTATGGCGGCCGTCGTTGACGAGCAAAATGCAGGCGATCCGAGTTACCGCAATATGGCACCAGATTTTGAAAACAGCATTGCTTTCTCAGCAGCTTGCCAGTTGGTATTTGAAGGTTGTGCTCAGCCAAGTGGTTACACCGAGCCTGTATTGCATGCTATGCGACTGAAGTTAAAAGCACTTGCATAAAACAAGGCTGCTAAATTGTTAGATAGCTAGAAAACAAAATAGCAAAGCAACGTAACCGTGTTACAGAATAACTAAATAACAACGTCACTTAATAATAAAACCACTAAGAAAAGAAACATCCATTTAAACCGAGCCCAAGGTGCCGCGCTTTATAGCGCGGCTTTTTTTTTGAGTGTTCACGGGGAATGGAAAGGGAAGAAAAGAACTGACTTAGTGATGAAACGTATTACTACTAACCTCATTTTCCACCAAAGCATAGATACTTAATATCCATGTACTCGTCGATGCCTTCTTTAGCGCCTTCGCGGCCAATACCTGACTGCTTAACCCCACCGAAAGGTGCAACCTCTGTTGAGATGAGGCCGTCATTAATGCCAACCATACCGTATTCAAGTGCTTCTGCTACCTTCCACACACGGTGGATATTCTGGCTGTAGAAGTAAGACGCTAAACCATAGATCGTATCGTTCGCCATTTCGATCAGCTCTTCATCGCTATCGAACTTCATAACAGGAGCGACAGGGCCAAAAATCTCTTGTTGAACGATGTCCATGTCGTGCTTCACGTCTTTAAGAATGACAGGTTGAATGAACAAGCCCGCAAGCTCTTGCGTTGGGGTTACAGGCTGGGCACCTTGTTCAATGGCGCGGTCAATCAAACCTTGGATGTTCTGTTTCGCTCTTTCACTGATCACAGGGCCAATGTTGATGCCTTCGTCTAAGCCGTTGCCAATTTTGAGTTGCTGCACCGCTTGGTCGAATTTAGCCACAAACTCATCGTGTACTTTGCTGTGAATATAGAATCGATTAGCACAAACACAGGTTTGGCCTGCATTACGGAATTTCGAAGCCATTGCGCCTTGAACCGCAGCATCGATATCGGCATCGTCAAACACAATAAACGGAGCATTACCGCCAAGCTCCATCGAGGTGCGTTTGATTCCTTTTGCAGCTTGAGCCATTAAGATACTGCCGACACGGGTAGAGCCTGTAAAAGAGATCTTTTTGATCAATGGGTGTGAGGTGAATAGCTCGCCAATCTGTTCTGGGCTGTCACCCAATACAACTTGAAGCAGATTTTTAGGAATACCCGCTTGGTAGGCCAGTTCAACAACAGCAAATGCTGAAAGTGGCGTTTCGTCAGAAGGCTTAACAATAAAACTACAGCCAGCCGCCAGTGCAGGCGCGGCTTTACGTGTGATCATCGCTATCGGGAAATTCCACGGTGTGATGGCACACGCCACTCCGATCGGCTGCTTGATCGTCACTAAGTGTTTTCCTGCGACTGTGCTTGGAATTGAATCACCATAGGTACGCTTTGCTTCTTCAGCGAACCATTCGATAAAGCTTGCACCATAAACCACTTCGCCCGTTGCTTCTTCCAACGGCTTGCCTTGTTCGATCGTCATTAAGTGAGCAAGGTCGTCCTTGTTTTCAAGGATCAGTTGATGCCAAGCTTTCAGTATCGCAGCGCGAGATTTAGCCGGAATTTTTGCCCACTCTTTCTGTGCAATATGAGATCGCTCGATAGCTCTGTCTAATTCTGTCTCAGATGATATAGGAGCATGTCCAATAAGCTCACCCGTTGCTGGGTTGGTTACTGCTACTGCTTTATCCGCTTCAGTCACCATAAAAGAGAGTAAGCGCTGGTTATTAATTTCTAGCATGTGATTCCTTCTTGATGATTACTAACACGTATTGATGCGGTTATTGAGTTGATGTCTATGGCAGTGCTGATGATTCGTTTTAGCCTACCAATGTTATTCTTGCGCCCAGTTGTCTGCTTCTATCTTCGCCAATGCTTTCGCGGCTTTTTGAAGAGCAGGTAGGAACTTGATCGCTTCGTCTGGTTTCACTCGAATCACTGGTGCTTGGATTGCCAAACCGAGATTGGATTGACCGGTTGGTGATGGAATGAGTACTGCGATACACACCAAACCCGGTAGAAACTCTTCGTCATCAATCGCAAAGCCTTGGATCTTAGCTTGTTCGATGTCTTGCTCTAACACTGAGTAGTCGGTGATGGTTTTCACTGTGTACTGAGTCAGTGGCACGTTTTCGATCAGTCTTCTGCGTTGTGATTTCGACATGTGAGCCAAAAACAATTTGCCTGTCGCTGAGCAGTGCACAGGAACGCGAGAGCCAGGTTGCAAATGGAAGCGAAGTGGCGCTTCGGTTTCTGCGCGGTCAAGGTAGATGATCTCACCGCTTGATAGTGCGGTTAGGTTGCAGCTCTCTCCTACTTCTGCTCGAAGGTTTTCAAGAATCGTGCGCCTCGCGCTGTGCATGGTGCTGTTGAACAGTAAGTTTTCAGCCAACTTTCTGAGTCGAATGCCAGAGCTGTAATGCTTTTCATCACCGTCTCTTTGAATGATGCCTGCGGATTCTAATTGTTGCAGCATGCGGTGTAGGGTGGGTTTCGGTAGTCCTGTTTCTTCGACGAGCCCTTGAAGAGAAATAAACTCGTCTTTTTGCGCTATCACCTCTAATAGTGCAAAAAGTCGGAGAGTGGGCGTATCTCCTTGAACTTGTGGTGTTTCTGTTTGCATACAGTGATTCATCCTTGCGATATGTCTATGTGTAAGAGTGTACATATCAAATCAATATTCTTCAATTATCTGAATAAAATTTGACCTTTTTTATTATTTAAATAATATAAATACAAATTATGGAACAATTAATCTCAATAAGTGGAATTTTAAAATGAAAGCAATTGAACGGATTATTGATAAGGCGCACTTAGATCGTAAGCGTGTGGTTTTGAGTGAAGCTGAAGACCCTCGTGTACTCAAAGCGGCACGATTAGCGATAGATAAACAGCTCGCTTATATCACGCTGGTGGGCGACGAAAAGGCGGTTATCGAAGCCGCTCAGCTGCATTATATTAACCTTGCGGGCATTCATATTGTTTCACCACAAACATCAGCACTTAAAGCCGTGTTGGCTGAACGGCTCTATGAGTTAAGAAAAGCCAAAGGCATGACTTATGAAGATGCATTGGAGAAGGCCACAGACCCACTGATTTTTGCCAACTTGATGGTAAGGGAAGGACTGGTTGACGGCACGGTTAATGGAGCGGTTTATACCACATCAGATGTGGTGCGAGCCGCGCTGCAGATCATTGGGCCTGCACCAGACAGTGAATTGGTCTCGAGCTTTTTTCTGATGATGTTGTGTGAACCTTTCCATAATCTTAAAGGTGGCATGATTTTCAGTGATTGTGGTTTGGTAATTAACCCTAATGAAACTGAACTTGCATCGATTGCAGTGGCGGCATCAAACAGTGCACAAACGCTGTTGATGGAAGAACCGAAAGTCGCAATGCTCTCCTTTTCGACCAACGGCAGTGCCAAACACGAATCGGTCGATAAGGTTCGTAATGCCGCTCAACTCGTGAAACAACGTTGTCCCGGTATTGCGGTTGACCAAGATGTTCAGCTTGATGCAGCGATTGTCACCGAAATAGCGGCTAAAAAGTTGCCAGATTCAGAGGTCAAAGGCCAATCGAACGTGTTGGTATTCCCCAATTTAGAAGCTGGTAATATTGGTTATAAGCTTGCGGAAAGGTTGGGTGGGGCAGTTGCGATTGGTCCGTTGTTGCAAGGGCTGAATCAGCCTGCCAATGACTTATCCAGAGGGTGCAGCGCCGAAGATATCTTCAATGTAATTGCAGTGACTGCCGTGCAAGCACAACAAGGTAAAACGGCAAATCCAATGACGGGTGTTGAAGCTGATGCTCAAGAAGCTAAAGAAAGAGAAGAATCAGAATTTGAGTTTAGATACTAAGACTCAATACCTAAAGCTCGCTACATACTAAGTAAAAAAACTAATTAGGATTACCAATGGAGTTACCTGTTTTACTCGCCATTCTTACCACTATTGCGATAGGTACCTACTTCCAAACGGTCACGGGTTTTGGCCTCGGTATCATCGTGATTGGTTTAACGGTCAGCCTTAATTTGGTTTCCTTACCAGTTATAGCCGCTGTGGTCAGTATTGTGACCTTGTTCAATTGCTTGGTTGCGTTGATGGGTAAGCCATTGCTTGGGGAACTCAAGATTTTGGTGGTGTTAGTTATCGGTATTATCCCCGGCGTGTCTATGGGGGTGTTCTTGCTAGACGAGTTGAGCGATTCGGCCACGAATATTCTCCGAGGACTATTGGGTGCGATGGTGTTATTCGCAGGTTTGAGCTTTATGTTCAAACCTAAAACCAGAAAGGACCGTTCGGCAACGGTATCTTTCTTGTTATCTGGTTTTAGTTCTGGGCTCGCGGGTGGGTTATTCGGTATGGCAGGCCCACCGATTGTTTACCATCTCTATCGACAACCTTTTACGCTCGATCTGGTGCGAAGCACACTGCTGATGGTGTTCGCGTGTACGTCGATGTCACGTACTGTCAATGTCTACGCTGCAGGCGACATGGAACCGAGCATACTATGGTTATCAGCGATCGCTGTTCCCTTGGTGGCGCTTGTCACGATGTTTGCTCGACGTTTTCCACCGCCGTTGTCCAATGATCAACTCAGAAAGTTGGTGTTTATTGTGTTGATGTTGATTGGTGGGTATTTAATGGCTGTCTCTGCATGGTCGTTACTTGCGGCTTAGAACGTTTTCTTTATCAAAGTTATCTTTGAAGGAGGAGGGTTTGATTCCGTTTAATGTTTGATTAAACCCTCCTCACAGACACATCAACGCTTTAGCATCTCGAAGATGCTCTTAGATAAACCAAACAGGCAGCTTTCTTGTACATCTAAAGTGATGTTACTGCGGTAGTACGGGCTTAAATCGACACCCATTCCCACACCATGAATTTCGATACTGTTCTTGGTTGATTCACGCTCAATGACTTGTTTGAGGTGGTTATCCAAATAGAACTGATCGTTGGCTGTGCTGGTGGCGGTATCCATCGGGCAGCCGTCTGAGAACACGATTAAAACCTTTCTTTGTGCAATGTGCTGTTGCAACCGCTGACTAGCGAACTGCACCGCTTCGCCATCAATCCCTTCTTTAAATATATCGGCTTTGCGAAGGCTCGCAATGCCAAGGCGAGAGCGTCTCCAATGTGTATCAAAATCTTTAAACACAATATGTCGAACTTCGTTTAAGCGGCCTGGGTGTTTCGGCTGACCTTGCTTGAGCCACTGTCGATAAACTTTGCCACCGTTCCAGTTATTGGTGGTGAAGCCAATAATCTCAAATGGGATATCAGCCAATCCTACGGATTTGAGAATTGTATCTATCAGTAGACTTAGCTTGTGACTGTGTTTCTGCATTGAACCTGAGCAGTCCATCAAAAACGTGATGGCACATTGATGAGATGCGCCGATGTCAGGTTGATAAAAGACAGTGCGATCCAATGGCGACGTGATGAGCTTGGTTATGGTGGTGGCGTTAACAATGCCTTCTTCTAAATGATCCTGACGTCGGTTCGTTTGTGGAGTGGCAACAAAGCGAGTGAGCATCGCGGCTAAACGGCGAGTGTTGACTTGTCTCGCCATGATGTCATCAGTGAGCTTTTGCCTCAGATCGAGTAACAGAGCGCGCCTGACGAGTTTATCTGCGGCGACCACGTGGTCAAATTCTGAATTAAAGACCTGATAATTGGCGCCCGACAGTTCGAATACCTTGCTACTGCCTGTGATGTCGGTATCGACGTCTTCATCTTGAATGTCGCCATCAACAATCAATGCAAGCTGAGCAAGGATCTTAATGTCTTCTTCAACCGTAGGTGTCGGCGAGTTATTACTCTCTTGTTCTTGGTTGATAAGCTCTTGTGCTAAAGAGGCTAGCTCAGTGGCGCAGTGTGCAAACTGTTGTTGGTTGCTTCTATGTTGCTTTAAGCGCCTCAGGCTGTGCCCAAAAGTAGGCACGATGCCGGCACGTGTCGATTCAATGGTTTCAGCAACCGGTTCCGAAACTGGAACACCGGTTAAGCGAGTGTGGATAACCTGCATCAATGTGAAGAGCAGCATGCCAATGCGAGATTCAGTGAAACCATTCTGATGATATTGGTCGCTCCAATACGCAAAGTTGAATTGAATACTGTTGGTTACACCTTTTAGATAAGATGGAACTTGAGATTCAATTCGCACCTGTTCGCAGAAGTCGTAAAGCAGACGTTCGACTTCGTTTTTCGGTCGCAATGAGTAATGAAGTTCAGCATCAGAAAGCAATAGTCGCAGTGCCGATGAATCGATCTTACCTTGCATCGATAGCTTGCTGCTTTTTAGCTCGTGGCGAGACACAAAGGTCAGATCGTTGGTGTGCGCGGACTGGTAATAAAAGGGCTTATTGCCTTTATAGAGACGCTCTCCTCGATAATTCAGGCTCAACTCGCCACTGATCGCTCTGGCGACAGACACACCAAGGTCGAGGATCTTTTTCTGCTGGGAAGAGACATTGGCCATGGTTTACGACTCCGAGTGCGAATAGTTTTGAGTATGTGTTTCCAAGGCTTCCCCAAAGCAACGGAAATAGTATTCGCTTACCAACTCTTTCTCTTCGTCTTCGCAGCGATTTAAGAATGACAGCCTAAATGCGGTGGCTACATCGTCGAATATTTGGATGTTTTCGGCCCAAGTGAGCACCGTTCG
The DNA here is from genome assembly GCF_024347535.1 of Vibrio kanaloae. NCBI lineage: Bacteria > Pseudomonadati > Pseudomonadota > Gammaproteobacteria > Vibrionales > Vibrionaceae > Vibrio > Vibrio kanaloae. The sequence goes on from NZ_AP025498.1 coordinate 661,390, forward strand.
TGGCGACATCACAGTCGAAAGGTCGCCAGCCCGAAACCCGTTGCGTGTTAATCCTGCCGTTGCGATCATTTTCTCAACCAGTTGTCGGCCACTTTCATTATTCAGCTCCGGCAGCTTAGATAGCACGATCTTGGTTTCATGTTGTGGGTCTAAATAGTTGAGCGTAGCGATGATGTTCCATCTATCTAACTGGCTGTGGTTAAGCACTTGAGTGCCGGAATATAACCCCGAGAAATTACCCAAACCAAGTGTGTTACAGGTAGCAAATAGACGGAAAGAGGGGTGGGGAGTGATCACTCGATTTTGCTCTAAAGAAGTGTATTTGCCGTCTTGCTCTAAGAGTTGTTGAATTACAAACATCACGTCAGGGCGACCAGCGTCGTACTCATCCAATACCAGTGCGATGGGTTGTTGAATGCTCTGAGGAAGAATGCCTTCTTTAAACTCTGTTACCTGCATTCCGTCTTTAATGACGATGCTGTCTTTACCTATGAAATCCAATCGACTTAAGTGTCCGTCTAGGTTGATCCTCAAACATGGCCAATTCAATCTCGCGGCAATTTGCTCAATGTGAGACGACTTGCCCGTTCCGTGTGTACCTTGTATCAACGTACGGCGATTAGAGGTGAACCCCGCCAATATCGCCAGCGTCACTTCAGGATCAAAACAGTAGTTAGGATCGACTTTTGGCACATACTCTCCCACATGTTCAAACGCCATCACCGTTAGGTTGCTGTCGATGCCAAAGCACTCTCTAACACTTACCTGTCGCGTTGGTGTCAATTCCGACTCTTTCATCATTCTTCCCTCTATATAACCCATTACTTGTCGATGTTATTGCGCTATGTCGTCGATTATTAACAGCTCCAGTTAAGTTAACGGCACTTTTTGTACGAAAAACTATCAATAATGTGATCTAGTTTTGTTAATTAGAATGAATCGTTCCAATTTAATATAAAAAGTTGACGCGCAAAAAATCTACAACTAAGGTGAAAATGAATTCAAAAAAGAGACAAATCATTCCGAAAAATGAAATTTTGGTTAACTCAAGGAGAATGGAAGAATGAGTGAGCAAGAAAAACGTACGGTTGTTTCCGGCACAGTAACAATGACACCATCAGAAGCGTTCGTTGAAACTATGGTTGCTAATGATGTTACCGACATGTTCGGCATCATGGGGTCAGCATTTATGGACGCAATGGATATCTTTGCTCCTGCTGGCATTCGATTGGTCCCAGTAGTACACGAGCAAGGTGCTGCTCACATGGCAGATGGTTACTCTCGTGTATCGGGTCGCCACGGTGTGGTTATCGGGCAAAATGGCCCGGGTATCAGTAACTGTGTGACTGCGATTGCAGCGGCGTTCTGGGCACATAGCCCGGTCGTCATTGTGACGCCAGAGACAGGCACTAAAACAATGGGCTTAGGTGGTTTCCAAGAGTGTAACCAGCTACCAATGTTCCAAGAGTTTACTAAGTATCAAGGACACGTAACGCACCCAGACCGTATGGCGGAATACACAGGCCGATGCTTCGACCGTGCGATGAGCGAAATGGGTCCGACTCAACTGAATATTCCTCGTGACTACTTCTACGGTGAAACTCAAACTGAGATCCCAAAACCCGCGCGTTTAGACCGTGGTCCGGGTGGTGAAAAATCTTTGAATGAAGCGGCAGACCTGATTGCAGAAGCGAAATTCCCAGTCATCATCTCTGGTGGTGGCGTGGTAATGGCTGACGCAGTTCAAGAGTGTGCAGCATTAGCAGAAAGGCTGGGTGCGCCGGTTGTGAACAGCTACCTACACAATGACTCGTTCCCTGCTAGTCACCCATTATGGTGTGGCCCTCTAGGCTACCAAGGTTCGAAAGCAGCAATGAAATTGATGGCTCAAGCGGATGTGGTTATCGCTTTGGGTACACGTCTTGGTCCATTTGGTACTTTGCCTCAACATGGTATGGACTACTGGCCGAAGAACGCGAAAATCATTCAGATTGATGCAGACAACAAGATGCTTGGCCTTGTTAAGAAGATCTCTGTTGGTATCTGCGGCGACGCGAAAGCAGCTGCGGTTGCTCTATCTGAAAGATTAGAAGGCCGTGCACTGTTGTGTGATGACAACAAAGGCGCTCGTCAAGACACCGTCGCTACAGAGAAAGCACTTTGGGAAAAAGAGCTTGATGAGTGGACACACGAACGTGACTCTTTCAGCTTGGATATGATTGAAGAAAACTCACACGAGACTCCGTTCTCTGGTGGTGAATACCTACACCCACGCCAAGTACTGCGAGAGCTAGAAAAAGCGATGCCAGAAGACGTAATGGTCTCGACGGATATCGGTAACATCAACTCAGTGGCAAACAGCTACTTACGCTTTGAAAAACCACGTAGCTTCTTTGCTGCAATGAGTTTCGGTAACTGTGGTTACGCATTCCCGACCATCATTGGTGCGAAAGCAGCGGCACCTCATCGTCCAGCTATCTCTTATGCAGGCGACGGTGCGTGGGGCATGAGCCTGATGGAAACCATGACATGTGTTCGCCATAACATTCCAGTGACAGCCGTGGTATTCCACAACCGTCAATGGGGTGCAGAGAAGAAGAACCAAGTCGACTTCTACAACCGACGCTTTGTTGCTGGTGAACTGGATAACCAAAGCTTTGCAGAAATCGCACGAGCAATGGGTGCTGAAGGCATCACGGTTGATAAGCTAGAAGATGTAGGTCCGACTCTACAAAAAGCCATCGACATGCAAATGAACGAAGGCAAAACAACCATCATTGAAATCATGTGTACTCAGGAATTGGGCGACCCGTTCCGCCGAGATGCACTATCAACGCCGGTTCGTTTCCTAGATAAATACAAAGATTACGTATAAGTCATAGGAAGTTTGTCCGACCAAAACAGTCTCGTGAATGCAAGATAAAGAGTTATCGAGAATGTGGTCGGGCAAACGAATTAAGTTCTAACACTAGGTATTAATTTAAAACTGGATGATGAAACAGAATGGTTAAACGACCGAGTCTATTTTAAAGATTATTAATAGATTTATTATGTAAATATTGGGTAATATATTTTTATTATTTCGTTTTAAATGTTAGGGAATTAATGAAATTATTAAGATGAATAGGTTGACGATTACAGTAATATAAGCTTATCAATAATTATTATGAGTGACTTTTAAATAGTAATTATCGATAAATAGATAGAGTTATGAGTCTTTAGTCTATGTGTTTTATTAGATGTCAGTATTATTTAATAAATAAAAATTTATTTTTTATATTGTCGGTTGGTTGGAACCAAATATGAACAACAAACTTTATATCAGCACACTCGAGGAACTGTATAAAATAATCGAGTCATTAATGACTGAATGCAGTGATCAACGTGGTTTGATTTATAACGTATGTGATTATGAAAACAGTAATCTGATGCCAAGTTTAGGCCGTTCAAATCGTAGGAACATACGCCGTGTCGAACAAGAGCTGCTTGCTACGGTGAGACTTTACGGTGGTCACTCGCTGAGTTCTAACGATATAAATGACTGGTTATTGATGTGTTTAGCCAAGAAACTGGGCTTTCCCACCCGTTTACTGGAATGGACTGATAACCTGTTAAATGCGCTGTGGTCGGTGTGTCACAGCCAAAGTAAAGACTGCATAAATATAATTAAAGCTGTTGATTATCAGCGGGTTAGTTTCTTTATTTCACCGTGTGATCTCAACAAAACACAGATATTTAATGTGGCGGATTGCGATAAACAAGAGCCACGCAAGGACAAGTGGTATTCCATTCACCCATTTAAGGAAGGTGGCAATGATGCCATTCAGCCTTTGTACGATGAGAAAGAATATTCAAACGGTCTAGTGTCCGTTCATATTCTTCCATCAATGAAAGTAAACCTGATAAAGGAGTTAATATCCATGAATGTTTTAAATGAACCGAAAGAATATGTCGAAGAGAAACTAACAGATTTAAAAAATGAAGCACATGTAGATAACAACCAAGTAATAAATAAAGGTGATGGCAGTATCGAATTACAAGTTAATACTCATGATCGTCAACTTGAACAGTATGGTCGAAAGTATCATCAAGACTTTGATTTCGACTAAAGGCTAACACGTTCCAATTTAATTATATCTTTGATATCGAGAGTGAAAATCCGATAAAATAAAATTAGAACACTAATTAATTTATAAAAAGATGAAATCTGTGAGCTTAGAGATTGTTTATAACCTAACTCGAAGTTAGAGTGACTAACCTTGTTATCAGGTTGTTAAATTTTAAAAAGTCTAGTTTAAACACTCTAATAAAAAAGTGGCGCAAAGCTACTGAAATTTAAACCAATAACGAAAACATAAAGGATTCTGGAATATGAATATGCAAACCAATGCACCGACATTCGTGCTGGAAAACCAAGTCGACACCGCTTTTTTACAGTCTTTCAGTGATGCGTGGAATAACCATGATATTGAGGCGCTCATGTCTTTCATGACGGAAGACTGTGTATTCCACACGGTGGCAGGCGAAGGCTTGCTTGGAAACACTATCGAAGGGTACGAAGCGGTTCGAAATAGCTTTGAATTGGTTTGGCAGAACTTTCCAGATGCGGCTTGGAGCGACCCTGTGCATTTTGTGTGTGGTGACCAAGCAGTGAGTGAGTCAACGTTTTCTGCAACGAACCCGGATGGCAGCGTCATCGAAGCTCGCATGGTCGACGTATTTACTCTGAAAGATGGAAAAATCAGCGTAAAAAATGCCTTCCGTAAAACACGACCTCTTTTGACTCCTAACAACACTCCCAAGAGCTAGACACGAAACCACAACCCGTTCACGTGTTATGACTAGGAGAGTCGAATTATGAGTTTAGTAATGGAACAACCGGCAGCCGATGTGCCGCCAAAGGTGAAAAGCACCCAAGCACAAGAAAGTACCCAAGCAAAAGAAAGATACGATCCAAAATACGATCCACTTAAAGATAAAAGCCCAGGTTATGGTAAGGAATACGCTCCGACTTATTGGGTCGATACCGCAGGCGCACCACCTGAAGATGATGGTCCAATTACATCGGATATGGATGTTGATGTGGCGATAATTGGTTCAGGCTACACAGGCCTAAGTACCGCGATACACCTTGCTGAAATGTACGGCATTAAAGCGACTGTGATTGAAGCTAACCGTATGAGTTGGGGCTGCAGTACCCGAAATGGTGGTCAGGCTCAGTGTGCGTCAGGACGTTTGAAGCGTTCTCAGTGGATTGAACGCTGGGGCTTAGAAACGGCGCTAAAAATGCACCGCGAATGCGTCGATGGCATGAACACATTTAAGTCTCTAATCAAAGACATTGATTGTGACCCGCAGCCGGGTGGCCACTTATATGTGGCTCACCGTCCAAAAGTGATGGCAACGCTTGAGAAAGAAGCCAAGTTGCTGCGTGACACGTTCGATTACGATGCGCAGATCTTAGATGCGGAAACCGTAAAACGTGATTACGTTGGTGATCAAGAAGCGGCAGGCGCGATGCATGAGCCCGAAGGGATTGGCATTCATGCTGGGAAATTGGCGTTTGGTTATCTAAGAAAGGCGAGAGCTCTCGGCGTAAAAGTTCACCCAGCAAGCCCTGTGATGGGATGGGAAACTCGCAACGGTGTGCACTACCTGAAAACGCCAGGTGGTGTGGTTAAGGCACGTTCCGTTGGTGTTTGTACGGGTGGGTATACCAGCCAAGGTTTGCATTCAGAGCTTAAGAATCGCCTATTACCAGTCCTTTCTAACTCGATGGTGACGCGTCCGTTAACTCAAAGTGAAATCGCCGCGTGTAACTTCAAAACCAATCAAGTGATTACTGATACTCGAATTCTGCGCCACTACTACCGTTTGTTACCGGATAACCGAGTACAGATTGGTACACGCAGTGCCATCAGTGGCAAGAACGCACCTGAGAAGAAATATGAAGACATGTTGAGAGCGGATTTAACCCGAAAATTCCCGTCTCTCGATCAGATCCAAATCGATTATTCATGGTGGGGCTGGGTGGATGTTAGCCACGACATGATGCCGAGAATTTATCAGCCAAACCCAAAACAATCCATCTTCTACGCACTGGGTTATGGCGGCAATGGTGTGATGTATTCCGCTCAAGCCGGTAAACGCCTTGCTCAGTGGATAGCAGGTGAAGGTCACAAGCTCGACCTACCAATATTTGAATCAAAACTTCCGTTCCCCAACGTGAGGGAAGTGGTGGAATCTGAGATGTTTGCACCATTTCGAAGAGTAGGGCAACAGTTCCTTTATCAGTGGTATTCGTTAAAGGATGAAAAGCTGTAATCGCGACTCGAACATTGTTTCCAAAATAGGGAAATAGAACTACGACCAGGAAAGTTGTACCAGGTCACCTTGTGAGCAAAGTACAGGCAGGAAGTCTGTACGATATGAAAGGTTAAGACTATGAAATTTATTAAAAATAAAATTATTGCTGGTGTCACCATCGTAGCAACAGCGGTGCTATCTCATACTGCGGCAGCAGCGAATTTTAAAATGGCTATCGGCGATGCTGCTGGTGGTACGCAGTGGGAATTGGCGACCTCGTTTTCTGAACTGATGGAGCAAAAAACAGACGGTAAAGTGAAAATCGATCTTTTCCCGAATGGCCAATTAGGCAATGAGCAAGACACTGTCAACGATGCGGCAATCGGTCTTCTCGACTTCTCTGTACTGGCGATCAACAACGTAACCCCTTTCTCTCCAACTGTTGGTCTACTGACCATGCCTTATGTGATTCAAAGCGCAGAAGAAGCGGTTCTACTTACTCAAGGCCAAGTTGGCCAAGACTTAGTCGATAACACCATTCGTGATGCTGGCGTTCGTATTGTCGGTTGGGCTTATTCAGGCTTTAGGGTTTTGACTAACTCGAAAAAGCCTGTCGCTTCACCAGAAGATTTGAAAGGGCTCGTGATTCGTGTTCCCCGTAACGAAATCATGATTGCTTCTTACCAAGCGTGGGGTGTAAATCCAACGCCAATGGCATGGTCTGAGACTTTTACAGGCTTGCAACAAGGTGTGGTTGATGGTCAAGACAACCCATATATCACTGTTCATGCCATGAAGTTCAATGAAGTACAAAAGTACGTAACAAACCTCCGTTACATCTTCTCACTTGAGCCGCTAATAGTCAGTGAAACGGTGTTCCAGCAACAGACGCCTGAAATGCAAAAGATCATTCTTGAAGCGGGTCAGGAAGCGACAGAGCACAGCTTTGCTTACCTGGAAAATACTGAAAACAAGATCCGTGAAGAACTACAAGCAAAAGGCATGGTATTTACAGACCCAGCAGACAATGAGCAAGAGTGGATCAGCGATGTAACGAAATCAGTTTGGCCTAAGTTCTACTCAAGCATTGGGGGCAAAGACAAGCTAGACGACGTTCTTGAGTTACTAGGTAGAAAGTAACGATTAGATACGCCCTATTTACTGCTCTCCGCTACTTAATCACCTAGCGATAGAGCAGTGAGATAGGGCATTTACATGGCTTTACTTGTTGATCTGTTCAGTACCTGATCTTTTTAGGACCGTGAGCGACTGGTTGTCATGTGGAAATCAACATTGGAGGTTATATGTCAGTCGCTAAAACAATAAAAAAGCACTTAAACAATATTGAGGAATATACCTGTTGTCTGCTGCTCGCAAGTTTTGTCCTATTGCTGTTCACACAAATTATTACTCGTCAGTTCTTTGATTACTCTATCCCTTGGGGTGACGAAGTCGCGACTTACATGTTCGTTTGGTTTGCCTATCTAGGCGCTGTTGTGGCGGCCAAAATGTCAGCCCACAACCGAGTGAGCTTCCACTTTAAATTCTTTCCGCCAATTGTGCAGACCGTGAGTGAAACCATTGCTGACTTCTTATGGCTCTGTTTTAACGGTTACTTTGTTTACCTCAGTTACGACTTCGTGTTTAACAAAATGAACCTGTTTTGGAAATCTCAAACAACAGGCATCCCGATGAAGTATTTCTACATGATTTTACCTATCGCGTTTTCCCTAATGATGATTCGAATTATCTGGAATAACTACGAGCGTTTATTCAAAGGCGCAACCAACGAAGATCCAGAAGTCAAAGAGCTGCGCAAAATGACGGCACAAAAGTCCGCGCAATAGTCATCACAGAGAATTGTCGTAATAGAGAGATGTAATAATGGAATCCTATTTAACTCTAATTTTATTTGGTGGCTTTTTAACGCTGTTAATCCTAGGCGCACCAATCACAGTATCACTGGCCGGCGCTTCGATGGCGGCCTATATGTTGCTCGACAAAAATCCCATCGCTTTAGTACAAATCGCGTTTACCTCGGTGGGTAACTTCCCCTTAATGGCTCTGCCAGCCTTTGTTCTTGCGGGTGCATTAATGGAGGCTGCGGGGATCTCCAAACGTCTGGTGGATATCGCCGAAAGCTTAGCCGGGCCCGTAACGGGTGGCCTTGGCGCGGCAACGGTTATGGCGTGTCTTTTCTTTGGCGCTATCTCGGGCTCTGGCCCTGCAACAACGGCAGCGGTAGGCATGTTAATGGTGCCCGCGATGGTTAAGCGTGACTACGACAAGAGCTACGCTTCGGCAGTTACGGCTGCATCCGGGGGCTTGGGCATTATCATCCCGCCATCCATTCCTTTGGTTATCTTCGGTATTTCTGCAATGGGCTTAATGGCGCCACCAGAAGCCATTGCTCAACACGGCCAGTTTGCTTCTTTATCGATTCCAAAACTGTTTGTCGCTGGGGTTGTGCCGGGTTTCATTATGGCGTCGACGCTGGTGGTGACTAACTATTTTATTGCTAAACGCGAAGGCTACAAGGGGCTGACCGAAACGTGGTCGTTTGGTGATGTAAGGCATTATTTGCGCCGTGGATTATGGTCGATCTTAGCACCGTTCTTGATTCTTGGTGGTATCTACAGCGGTATGTTCACACCAACAGAATCAGCGGTTGTGGCGATATTCTATTCGTTGTTTGTGGGGCTTTTCATTCATCGAGAGTTGTCGTTTAAAAGCGTGATGAAATCTTTGTCGACCACCACATGGATCACAGGGCGTGTATTGTTAATCCTCTTCGCCGCTACTGTGTTTGGACGCTTGTTGATCGAGCAAAAAATCCCAGTTGTTGTGGCGGAATCTCTACTCAGTTTTACCGACAACATGTACATGGTGTGGGCACTAACGATTACCTTGCTGCTGTTCATCGGCATGTTCATGGAAACCTTGGCGGCGATCATGATCATTGTGCCTGTTCTACTGCCAATCATGTACATGTTAGGCGCGGATCCTACCCATGTTGGTATCGTGGTGGTGTGTACGCTCTCGATAGGTTTTGCGACACCTCCGCTGGGTGAAAATATCTTTGTCGCCTCGGGGATCGGTGGCTCTACAGTCGAGCAGATCACCGCCAAGATCCATCCCTTTGTACTTGCATCTGTCGTGGGCGTTTTCGTTATCGCTTTCTTCCCACAAATCACACTTTGGCTACCGTCCTTAGTCGGCTATTAGGAGACACAACGATGAATTTATCCAGAATAATCCTTATTGGCTGCGCCTTGTTTGCTGTAGTGAGTGGCATTGGATTGCGTGCTGAGCATTCAGAAGTCGAGAAAGAAACTAAGCCAGTCAATGTGCTCGATATTTCTGAGCCACATGTGGTCAGTGACGCTGAAAGAAGAGCTAAAACCTTGCTTGCGAAAGCGGTGGTGCATGTTCAAAAAGAAGGTGATGACAGCGTGAAAGACTTCATGAGTGATGCCGAATATATAGACGGTGAGCTCTATGTGTTTGCTCTTGGTATTGATGGCCAATTTCTTGCCAGTGGCGGCTCTTCGATGGTGCTGGTGGGCGACAGTGTGTTGGATACCCAGGACGTTTACGGCAATCCTTTTTTCCGTGAAATGATCACCAAAGCAGTACATAACGGTTTTGGTGAAGTGAAGTATCACTGGACCAATCCAACCGACCGCATGGGAGAGCCGAAAACCACTTTCTTTGAGCGAGTGGGAGATGTGATTGTCGCGGTGGGTTATTACCCAGAACGTTCCAGTGCTGCAGAAGCTAAGCGGTTATTGGCGAGAGCGATGACCGCGATAGTGGAATCAGAACAAGAGAGCCTGGCAGAGTTCAATGATGCCGAGGGCAGTTTTGTGGAAGGAGACTTGTATGTGTTTGTGATGGATATGCTCTCTGGAAAGCTGCTGGCGCATGGCGTATCTCCTGAGCTTGTTGGGCGGTCACACAGCGAGATTTTAAGCCCTGACGATAAACCGATTCTTACTGAGATGTTGAATCTCGCGAAAGAAAATGGTCGCGGAGTTTACAGCTACCGATGGTTAAACCCTCAGTCGAGTAAAGTTGAAACCAAGCATACTTACTATCGAGTCATCGACAATAAGTTGGTCGGGGTCGGTTATTACACAAATTCAAACAACACGTAAAATGGTTTCTAGCGAGCCCTCAGCCCAGTGAAATAAAGGGCTAGGGGCCCAAAATATCAGTGTGTGTAAAAAAGCAATTTAGTAAAATTAACAGTGTGAAATTTTTGTTGTGAAATTGTTTTATAAATACAGGTAGTATGAAATACATGGAAGCCACACAGTAAAGAACAATTTTTAATAAGGTCAATCAGGATGTTTGACCTAAATGAAATTCAAAGCCGTACGAGGGATAGACTATGAATATGCTGACACTAGACAAAACAGAACTTCACAGAAACCATTCAACATTTATTGCTGAAGCTGTCTTTGCCGTCGAAATGGTGAAAGCAGACAAGCAACTCGAAAAACAGAAAATGGCAAAACAGTTGCTTGATACTTTATTTCCTCTAGAGGCAGGCTCGCACGAAGACGCAGTGAGCTATGAGATTGACTACAGACACGTTCAGGTTTACTTCAAAAACGGTGAACACACAGGTCTAAAACGCGCTAAGCACTTTGTGGCTTACACCGGTGATAAATCTAAACCTTCTGCAATCTTGTTCCGTGACGAGAGCGGCACGCACGTTGAAGTGACGATAGGTGCTCGTAAAGGTACGGGTCACCTAGAATTGGTTGATATACAAGATATTCAGCTAGAGACATGCACCACGTTTGGCCAAACTGAGGCTAGTTGTTCTTCAGGAATCCGTCACTGGGTGAGCTTGGTGAAAGGCGATGAAATCGGTCGACCGAATGCATCGAGTGAAGACAAAGAATTCACGGCAAAAAATGGTGAAGACTACAACCTAGGTTTTTGCTTTGCGATCTAACGCTCTTTAGCGACTGAATTGAGCTTCGGCGATTAAAATACCTGAGCGCTGCGATACGTGGCGCTAATATCGCACTATCGATTTCTCTTTACCTTTGGTAATTTCCCCGCCCCTATAGCGGGGCTTTTTTATTAGAGGTATAAGTAAATTAAGCGCTTCTTAAAGTTATCTAACAAAAGTTTTTTAAAATTTCACCCCATATCTTTGTTGGTTTAAGTGTTTGTAATTAAATGATTTATCTGTAGGTTCTAGTCTTTTTTTTATAGCGGGAATGACCATGGATGACAGTGCGCTGAGTGACTATTGAGCAAAAACTCAGTCAAAATACTTCGTGCTGTGCTATTATGCGCGGCCTGGGATTGAGCTATTAAGTCCATTTGTCGCCTCTCAAGGTGGTTTTTATCACGTTTATTTAAGTGGTATGGCGAGCCAATCAAGTAGTAGTTGGATATGGAGAACGTCCTTATATTCGTTGATTCGGATATGCGAACATCATAATTTATGAGTTTTAAATCAAAAAAATACAGTATTGATTCTACTGACTATCAAGTCGGTCAAGATAACGTCAGTAAATGGGGCATGGATGTCCATAACACCGTTTTCGTAGCCTCGGTTGGCTTATCTCTTCTCTTTATCATCACTCTTCTTGCTCTTCCTCCTGCGGATGCTAAAGCTGCTATTGATTCTATTAAGGGTGCAGTTCTATCAAAGTTTGACTTCCTGTTTATGTGGGGAGCCAACATCATGCTAGCGTTCGCTGTGGTTATCGCGTTTTCACCGTTGGGTAAAATTCGCCTAGGTGGTGAAGAAGCTACGGCGGACTACTCAATGCCATCTTGGATTGCGATGTTATTCGCTGCAGGTATGGGGATTGGACTTATTTTCTGGGGTGTTGCAGAGCCAACCGCCTTCTTCACGAACTGGTTCGGAACGCCATTGAATGCAGAACCCTTCACTGAAGCAGGCCGCGAGTTAGCGCTAGGCGCGACAGTATTCCACTGGGGCTTTCATGCGTGGGCTGTCTATGGTATGACGGCGCTTTGCCTAGCATATTTTGTTTACAATAAAGGCCTACCGTTATCAATGCGCTCTGTGTTTTATCCAATACTGGGTGAGCGAGTGTGGGGTAAAACCGGTGATGTGATCGATGTGCTAACCGTACTGGTTACTCTGTTTGGCCTAGCGACTTCATTGGGCTTAGGTGGTACACAAGCGGCAAGTGGTATCAGCCATGTGTTCGGCTTGGAAAATAACATCTTCCTTCAGCAAGCTATTATCGTGTTGATTATGGGCTTGGCGATCATTTCTGTTCTGCGAGGCATGGACGGTGGTGTTAAGTTCCTAAGTAACCTGAACATGGTTATTGCGTTCGTATTCCTGGGCCTTATCGCAGTATTGAACTTTACAACTGTGCTTGATTCAATGGCGACGGCAGTAACGGGTTACGTGAAAAATATCGTAGCGTTGAGCCAAAGCTCTGGCCGCGAAGACACAACCTGGCTGCATGGTTGGACTGTGTTCTACTGGGCATGGTGGGTAGCGTATGCACCTTTCTTCGGTATGTTTGTAGCGCGTATTTCTAAAGGCCGTACGGTTCGCGAATTCTTACTTTGTGTACTGATTATCCCAACATTGGTAACGTCAGCTTGGATGTCTATTTTCGGTGGCGTGGCTATCGAACAAGTGATTAATCAGGTGGGGCAACTTGGCCTTGACCAAGGCATCACAGACGTATCTCTAAGCTTGTTCTACATGTTAGATGCTTATGAGTTTGGTAGCATTCTGTCTGTTATCGCTGTCGTGTTGATTATCGTATTCTTCGTTACAACGTTAGACTCTGGTTCTATCGTTATTGATGGTATGACGGCGGGTGGTAAACTTGAAGTACCAGTGAAGCAGAAAGTGGTTTGGGCGGTTATTTCAGGTGCCATCGCGATGGTAATGCTATGGATTGGTGGAACTCAATCAATCCAAGCACTGCAATCTATTACTATTATTGCAGCACTGCCGTTTACGATCATTCTTCTGATTGGTTGTGTGAGCTTGTTGAAAGGCCTACTGACGGAAGTGGGTAAAGGGCAAGAAACCGTTAGCCCCGCCCCTGAGTAAACTGCGACGCAGAAATAAGCAGCTAATGCTTTAATTTTACTTAACATTATTTCAAAGCTCTCTTGTACTGTGTGCAAGGGAGCTTTTTTATGGTTCAAAGAAACAAGAAACAAGAAACAATAAAGATAAAAAAGAGCCATAAGTGAATAGTCACTTATGGCTCTTTTAACTCTTACTCTTAGGAACGCGGTTCTAGCTATTATCTAATGTGCGCTTACGCATCCAATTCGTGCTGAATAACGTAATCCAAAGCACCGACTACCGCAGCAACTTGAGCGTCGTTACACTCTTCGTTTGTCACTTTGTCGCTGTCCGGGTAAACCTCTGTGGTTGTACCGTACTTACAATCAGTCACACCGCCACATAAGCCAAGCTTCTTCATTGGGTAGTTAATCACACCATGTTGGGTAACTTTAGAACCAATGATCTTGCCGTCTGCATCTGCTGGTGCAATGTGCGTTACTTTTTCAACTGAAGCAATTACCGCCTCTTGGAACTCAGGCTGTGGGTTTTCTGTATCGCCAACCGTGTAGAAACCGTCTGGAATCATACCTTCAATGTACTCAATACCATCACGCGCTGCGAGTGCTGGTCGGAATTCTGTTTCATCAGAATCCGTCGTTTCATGTAGATCAACGTGAACCAACACTTCTGGTAAAGAAGCGACTAATGCACGTAGGTTTGCTGATTCTTCTGATGGCGTACCGTCGTAGAAAGAGCGGTTTGGATCGACAGCATTTGGGTTCCAACGGTTGATCACTTCGTAACCCCAAGGGCTTACACAAGGTGCAACAACAATGTTGAAGTGCGCTGTATACTTTTCCGCTTGAGTGGCAGCGAATTTGATCGCGCCATGGACACCACTGGTTTCGTAACCGTGAACACCACCCGTTACAAGAACAGTTGGTTTTGATGAGTCCCAGTTCTTACTCTTAATAGCGAAAAGCGGGAAGCGAGCTTCGTCGTAGCTCAGTGCGCCGTATTGCTCGATGTCAAAGCGGTCTGCTAGTGCTTTAATCTTTGGTACGACGTCTTGTTGGTATTCACGCTTAACCGTTCTTTGAGCAAACCATGCTTGACGCTCTGCTTCTTGCCATTTTTTTCCTGGCTCACCAATAGGGTAGGTGTAAGTACTTTCCATTGTTTTATCTCTGTCAGGGACGTTGCGATGAAGTGAGAATAATCAGCGCAGCGGGATCGTGCAACTTTTATTGAGTGAGTTTATGCTTCGAACGATTGGTATTCTAAATACTGTTTCTAAAAGTCGTTATTCTTGGAAGCTTTAGGCTGTTAAGAAAACAAAAAACCTTCACATATGTGAAGGCCTTGATAATTCAACAATATAATTTATGAGCTGAAACAGCTTAAAACTCTGTTTACTTAACTGTCCAAGCAATCGTCTCACCGCCACGAATTGGCACCACGATGTCTGAACCGAAAGGCATTGTTTCAGCAACATTCCACTCTTCTTTTACTAGAGTGATTGTGTCTGTGTTGCGTGGAATACCGTAGAAGTCAGGACCGTTGTGGCTTGCAAACGCTTCTAGGTTCTCAATTTTACCTTCTAAGTCGAACACTTCTGCGTACAGTTCAACCGCCGCGTGCGCAGTGTAAGAACCGGCACAACCACATGCTGACTCTTTTGCGCCTTTTGCGTGTGGTGCAGAATCTGTACCCAAGAAGAACTTCTTGCTGCCGCTTGTTGCAGCTTCGATAAGCGCCAATTGGTGCGTGTTACGCTTCAGGATGGGAAGGCAGTAGAAGTGTGGCTTAATGCCACCAACCAGCATGTGGTTACGGTTGTAAAGTAGGTGGTGAGCGGTGATGGTTGCCGCTACGTTGTCGTTTGCGTTCTTAACAAAAGTCGCTGCATCTGCTGTCGTGATGTGCTCTAGAACGATCTTCAGGTTAGGGAAGTCGTTTACAATCGGTGCTAGAACTGTGTCTAGGAACTCTTTTTCACGGTCAAAGATATCAACATCGTGAGCCGTTACTTCACCGTGTACAAGCAGCAACATGCCCACTTCCTGCATTGCTTCTAGTACGTGGTAGATGTTTTTAGCAGAGGTTACGCCTGAATCAGAGTTTGTTGTTGCGCCAGCAGGGTATAGCTTCGCCGCTACAACAGCGCCAGACTCTTTCGCCTTGCGAATTTCATCAGGTGTTGTGTTGTCTGTCAGGTAAAGTGCCATTAGAGGCTGGAACTGTTCACTTGGCTGCTCTGCCATGATGCGTTCACGGTAAGCAAGCGCCATTTCGGTATCGGTTACCGGTGGGACGGTATTTGGCATGATTAACGCTCGACCATTGTAACGGCTGATATCGCGAACTGTATCTTTTAGTACGTCGCCATCGCGTAGATGAACATGCCAGTCGTCAGGACGAGTAATCGTAAGTTGTGTCATTGAAGGCTCCCACCAATTGAAGTGTTATGTAGTTGGAGCCTAAACTCGGCGAAATCTGTGAAAGCAATCGCTTACGTTTAGGCGACAGGATGATAGTGGAAAAGCACTTTCATTTCATCCTATTTTTAACTCTTCATGGTTAGGAGCTTGTTTTTATAGGGTTTTAATTCGCTATTTATTCCTGGATATGGGTTAGCGGGTGGCCACCCACAGACCGTGGATCATTCCTGGTACCCAGAAGAAGAAAGTAAGGATGATGTTAATTAGTAAATCTTTACCCGCACCACGAGCGAAGAACACACCAACAGGTGGAAGTAGTACACATAAAATAATAATGACGAGTTTGTTCATGATAAATCCTTTTTTATTCAATGACAGTTCAATGCGATAAACGTGTTCAAATTATAGAACGTATGGAAAGAGTTAGTGTATTGGTGTCTTTATGTATATAAGACAGTCGTTTAAACATCTCAATATATTAGCTTAGTATCAAGTGTTTAATACCTGCCAGTTTATCTATTTATAACCATTTGCTAGCATTGGGACAAACTACAAAACATTGGAATCGTTATGTCGCAGCTATCTTCAGGTCAAAGGGCGTTAGATCAAAGGGCTTTGGAGCAAGAGCCTTCTGATCAAGCTCCTTCTTTATCTCAAATCAATGTGTTTCCGGTAAAATCAGTGGGCGGTATCTCGCTCTCTTCTGCTTGGGTCGAAAAGCAAGGCCTTACTTTCGACAGACGCTTTATGCTCGCATTGGCTGACGGTTCAATGGTCACGGCACGTAAGTACCCGAAAATGGTCAAGGTATCTTCAAGTTTGCAACCAGACGGTTTGATTTTCACTTACGAAGGTAAAGAGCCGTTACGCCTAAAGTATGCGGATTTCAAGATGCAAGAAGCGCCAGCAACGGTTTGGAAAGATAGCTTCACCGCATATACCACCAATGATGACGCCGATGATTGGTTTAGTGACGTATTGGGTGTTCGTGTTGAGCTATTGTTCTCTGGTGAGCAATCGAATCGTGTTCGTGAAAAGCTCGGTCATAACGTAAGTTTTGCTGACGGCTATCCAATGTTGGTGATCAGCCAAGCATCGCTTGATGAGCTGAATCGCCGCAGTTCTGAAGTTCATTCGATGGATCAGTTCCGCACTAATTTTGTTGTTTCCAATACCGAAGCCTTTGCTGAAGATGGTTGGAAGCGTATCCGAATCGGCGAGGTTGAATTCGAAGCTGTGAAACCTTGTGAGCGCTGTATTCTAACCACGGTTGATGTTGAACGTGGCGAATTCAGAGCAACAAAAGAGCCGCTCAATACCTTCTCCACATTTAGAGCTAATGAACGCGGTGGGGTTTTCTTTGGTCAGAATCTTGTGGCTAAAAATGAAGGTTTAATCAAAGCCGGTGATGTGGTCGAGGTGCTCGAGACCAAAGAGAAAGAGCTTTATGAAGACACTTGGGTTGAGTCACTGCATCTAACCTGTGTTGAGCGCGAAGAGATCGCACGCGACTTTACAACCTTTTGGTTAGAGCCTGCGAAAGAAAACCACTCACTGCCACTTTACCAGCCTGGCCAACACCTACCGATTGAAATGGTGATTGATGGCAAAAAAGTGTCTCGTCGGTATACGCTATCTTCTAGCCCGTCACGAGCGGGTCGTTTAGCGATTTCAGTGAAGCGAGTGGATGATGGTCAAATCTCCAACTGGCTAAATGATCATTTCCAAGTGGGCGATACTTTAGTCGCGCAAAACCCAGACGGTGCGTTCTACTTAGAAGAGAATCCAACTCATCCATTACTGCTGTTGTCTGCAGGTAGTGGCATTACCCCAATGTTGTCGATGCTGCGTTATTTAGCCGACCACGCTCAGATTGATGATGTGGTTTTCTATCATCAATGCAGCAACGAACAAGATATCCCTTATCAAGCTGAGATTGATCAGATCGCTAGCGAACATGCAGGCCTACGTGTGATTTATTCGTTAAGTCAGCCAAGCAAAGAGTGGGATGGTTTATCAGGCCGTTTGAGCATTTCGCATATCGCTAAGATTGAAGAGCTGCATAAGCGCCAAGCGTTTGTGTGTGGCCCTGATGGCTTTATGGATAACGCAAAGAAACTGCTAATTCAAATGGGCCTAAACCCTCAGCATTACCACCAAGAGGCGTTTGGTATCGCTCAGTCAACTGAAGAAGCGGTGAAACAACTGCAGTTAAGTGTGAACGGCTACTTATTCGAAGGTAATAACCAATCAACTTTGCTAGAGCAAGCTGAATCGGCGGGCGTACCTATTGCTTCCAGTTGTCGTGCGGGTTTCTGTGGCGCTTGTAAAGTGACTCTTGAATCAGGACAAGTTCACCAACCCGACGTGCCAGCACTACAAGATCACGAACGGAACATGGGTCAGATACTAGCGTGTTGCAGCGTTCCTCAAACTGATATCGAAGTTGTGGATTAAAGCCCTCTCTGTTCAATAAGAAAAGCACATTAAATAAAAGGCCGGGAGTTCACTGAAATGAACTTCCGGCCTTTTTGATTCTGAGGCTAATTCAGAAAATTAATCGTAGATCGTTGGGATTGGTTGACGCTTGTGCTGTGTCGCTTTGTAGATGCTTACTAAGCGATCTGACACGTCTTGAGGGACTTCTTTGCCTTCAAGGAAATCATCAATTTGATCGTAAGAAAGGTTCAAGGCTGCTTCGTCGGCTTTCTGTGGTTCAAGCTCTTCTAGGTCGGCAGTAGGAACTTTCTTAACCAGTGTTTCTGGGGCACCTAGCGTTGCTGCAAGTTCACGAACCTGACGTTTGTTCAGACCAAACAAAGGTGCTAAATCACAGGCACCGTCACCGTGCTTAGTGTAGAACCCCGTGATGTTTTCCGCCGAGTGGTCGGTCCCAATCACAAGGCCGCCAACGTAACCTGCAATTTCGTATTGAGCGATCATGCGAGCACGAGCTTTCACATTACCTTTCACAAAATCAATCTTTGCAGAGTCTGTTGGTAATAAGCCTGTGCCATCTAAAGCAACGTGAGATGCAGTGTGAAGCCCATCAACTCCCGCTTTAATGTTGACAGAAACGGATTGAGAAGGCTGGATGAAAGAGAGAGCAAGCTGAGCTTCATCTTCATCTTTTTGCTCGCCGTAAGGCAGGCGAACCGCAATGAATTGATAGTCGTTACTGCCTGTGCTCTCGTTCAAGCTGTCGATGGCCATTTGAGCCAACCGGCCACAGGTCGTTGAGTCTACACCGCCACTGATACCAAGAATGAGAGACTTGCAGCCTGACTGTTGAAGTTTCGTTTTAATAAAATCCACACGACGAGTCACTTCGAAGTGAGGGTCAATTGAAGGTAGTACGCGCATTTCGTCACGAATTAACTGTTCCATTCGTATTCCTTTCCTGCAAGCAAATTAAAAATCTAGTGTTATCATACCTAAATCATCTGATTTAAAAACCTCTTTGCACAAGCTTAGAAAGAGAAGGCAGTAATAAATAATGGAAAAAATAGCCATTTTCGGTAGTGCGTTTAATCCGCCGAGCTTAGGGCATAAAAGTGTGATTGATTCGTTAGCCCATTTCGACAAAATTCTACTCGTTCCAAGTATTGCCCATGCTTGGGGAAAAGAGATGCTAGACTTTGATACTAGATGTCAGTTAGTTAGCGCATTTATTAACGATCTGTCACTGGACCAAGTTGAGCTATCGTTGATCGAAAAGAGCTTGTTTACCCCAGGTGAAAGCGTGACGACTTATGCAGTGCTTAGTGAACTCCAAAAACAACACCCAGAGGCAGAGCTAACGTTTGTCATTGGACCTGATAATTTCTTCAAGTTTTCATCGTTTTATAAATCAGATGAGATTACTGAGCGATGGTTCGTAATGGCTTGTCCTGAAAAAGTCAAAATCCGCAGCACAGACATACGTAATGCGCTGATAAGTGGAAGCGATGTAGCAAACCTGAGTACTAAGTCAGTTACAAAGATGTTGCAAGACGGTGGGCTGTATCAGATAATGTGAGCTCATTAATAAGAGGTCAGAGGACTATGCTAAAGAGCACGATACCAGCGGCGTTGATCATAGCTGCATGCAGTTTGCCTGCGTATGCTGAATGTGATTTTTTTAGCTTAGATTCGATCATGCTGACCTCTGATAGTGAAAACAATTGTTTGGACTTTTCTACGAGCATCGAATCTTTTGGCCAACGTATGATGGAAATCAGTGGGCTGAGCGCTGAGGAAGCGGAGAGTACACCTGATTATTGGACTGACTGGGTACTTCAAAGCAAAGAGGCACCATTTATCACACAAAGCCTAGAATCAAATTATGTTGGTTTGGGTATGTGGTTTCCTGAAGATCTGGAAGACGAACAGTATGAGATGTCTACCGAAGAGTGGCTGCTAAATCATGGCTTACAACTTAGTATTGGTTTTGGCGAAAAAGTCCAAGGGCAACCTCGGATGCGTTTTGATTACCGTTGGCATGATTCAAGTGACGCCGACCTAATGATGCAAGTTGAGTTACCTTTCTAACGAATGATATGGTAGTTTTGCTCTGAATCTTGAGCAGGCATTAAAAAGTTAAAAAAGCCGCAAAACTGAAGTGCCTACATAAAGTGGACATTTCTGTTAGCGGCTTTTTAGTATCTTGTTATTTTTGGCTTGGTTTACAGATTGGCTTGAAGTGGAAATAAGTACTCTCAACGATTGAAGAACGGTAGGCCCGCTTCCCCTTGATTATAGGTATTCACCAAACACTAGCATGCACAGTTGTTCGAACTCTTCTTCTTTCCCTGAAAATAAGTCATCAATTACAAGCGAACGTTTTTGGCCAGACTGCATGCGCTTCTTTGCTTCTCGCATCACCATTACTAGGGTGTGTTCTTGCGGTAAGTTTGAATCATCAATGCTCCATTGATTGAATCGCAGAGACAGGGCACTCTCATAAAGCAGTGGCTTAAACGACAATACCTCTTGTTTCAGTACAGAAAGCATATCTTTACATGCTTGATCGGTATTGTTGGCACTTGAAGCGTGGGACTTGGTCAGTTCCAACTTTTCGAGTAGCGCTAAAGAGAGGTTAGTTTGCGTGATGTAACCCGCTTGTCTTGGAAATGAGTCCGTTAAACGAACAGAGAAGTCAACACGGTTAATCTGAGTGTTTGGAAAGTAGGTCAGTGATGTTAAGCAGTCGTATGGAATCCAGATGCTTTGGCCTGGCTCAACGGCATACTCTTGTTTACCCAGCTTAATCAAAACCAAGCCACTTTGAACCGATACAAGGCTATGTTTAAGTACTTTCTTGCGTGGTGTGATCACCAAGTGTGAAAAGTAAGCCGATGTATATTCAATAGCGAAGTTCATAGATAGTACCTTAATTTTGGGGCGTCAAGATTACCGTTAATCTTAAAGAATGCCAACAGTAACAGGGGATTTTCAATATTTCTGGTCTGACCTTGTCAAAAGTATGGGCTCTGTAGCTGCGATAAGTCAAAACAACGCGTAGAATGAGCCAGCTTTTTATTATATGAATTAAAAAATGACCTCTCCAACCGATCCATATGTTGATATTCGTCCTTACGGCGATAATGAAATTCCAGCGGCATTAAACCGTCTAATTAATGATGAAGAATTTATCAGTGCGATTCTGCACTACCGTTTTTCGAACCATGCGTCTTGGTTCAAAGCATTAATGAGCCCCATTCTGCGTGTGTACTTAAAAATGAAATGGAGTAAGCTGACGAGCGTTGAAACCATTCAGATTGAAGTGAAAAAGTACTTGCGAGACACGTTAGCGAGAACTACAGATGGTGTGACGTACACTGGTGTAGAGTCATTGGATACGAATCAAGCTTACCTTTTTGTATCAAACCATCGTGACATTGCAATGGATCCGGCGTTAGTAAATTACGCTTTGCATCAAAACAATCATCAGACTTGTCGCATCGCAATTGGTGACAATCTGCTAAAGAAGCCATGTGCGACGGAATTGATGCGCTTGAACAAGAGCTTCATCGTAAAGCGTTCTTTGAAAGGGCCACGTGAAATGATGAAAGCGCTAAGCCAACTGTCTTCTTACATCAAACACTCTCTAGAAACAGGTAACTCTATCTGGATTGCTCAAAAAGAAGGCCGTGCAAAAGACGGTAATGATTTTACTGAGCCTGCAATTTTGAAGATGTTCCATGTTGAAGGGCGCAAGCAAAAAATCGAATTTCCTGAATACGTTAAATCATTAAAGATTGTCCCTGTGGCTATTTCTTACGAAAACGATCCGTGTGACACGGCTAAAGCCGTCGAGCTTTTTGAAAAAGACGTCAACGGTAGCTACGAAAAGGGTGAGTTTGAAGATATTGAAAGTATCATTCAAGGCATCATTGGTAACAAAGGCCGTGTTCATGTTGGTTTCGGTCAGGTTATCGACCAAGATTTTGCGACGCCGGAAGAATTGGCTGAAGAGATCGATCGTCAAATCCACGAAAACTACAAACTGTTCCCAGTAAACCTGTTGGCAGCTGGAAAAGAAGATGAGTCGATTACTGCTGAAGTGAAGCAAGAGTTTGAAGAGAAGCTATCAAGCCTACCAAAAGGTGCTCGCCAGTACTTGATTGATAGCTATGCGAACCCAGTGAAGAATATTGGTTAGTTAATGCTCTTGTTAGTTTACGTATACAGAGATAGCTCTAGCAGATGAGTTAATAGCTAGAGTTGAAAAAAGGAGCTTTGAGCTCCCTTTTTGTTCTCTGTGTTTGCTCACGTATAGACCAAGCCTTTATAGTTTTAGCCTGAGTTAGCGAGCGACTGCGCCACCGAGTTCTAAGTTTGTTGGCCAAGTAGTAATGATGTTCCCACCTAGATAAATATTGCCTTTGACTGTCATGGTGTCAGGAAACGCCGTAATCGCAGAGCCACCTATATATAAGTCACCATCAATAATGATTCCGTTAGGTAGCTCTGTTAAAGGCGTACGAATCACACTCAGGTCTCCTTTCACTCTAAAACCATTCGGTAGCCTTTGCAGTGGGGTGTCAGTAAGGTTAATAAACCCACCCACTCTTACACCTCTTGGCCAGCTGGTTATTTGGCTACCAATCAGATCAGCGTAACCTTTTATCTTAACCCCGGTAGGAATTCTGGCTAATTGGCTGTTAGATGCTTTCAGGCTGCCGTTCACTTCCAATCCTTTAGGTAGGCGCGCAATTGCCGTGTTTTCTATATTGAGATTGCCATCAATGATCAGTCCTGTTGGTAGTGATGTATAAGGCTTGTTTCGTAGATATAAGTTTCCGTAATTATCGAGATGGTTCAATATTTGAGAGTGATCGAGCGGTTCGGCACTGACATTTGTTATGGTTAAGGCACCAATAATAAGTGCAATTATTCTGAGCATAACGGGCTTCTTATTACGATAGACGTTAACACTATAATGGAAAAATTATTCTCGCACAGTGTTTTACCAATTTGATGGTAGATTAAATTGAATCGAGTGGTTAAATAGGGGGAAGTCAACAATGGCAGGTAAATCAATGACTAGAGTAAAAAAACAAATAATTAAGGCTTTTCTCGTCGCGGCTTCAACGTTTGGTTCAATGTCTGTGGATGCGAACAAAGTAATTTCAACACCCGCAAAGGCCGCAGTATTGGTGACTCAAGGCGGTCAACCGCAACGTGTTTGTTATTACGATGATAAGGCTTATAGTATTGGCTCTGTGTTAGAGATCGGCGGAGTTGTGATTAAATGTGCGGTCGAAAATGATTTTGAGCAAAATGGTGCGCTTAGGTGGGTTGAAATAATAAAAAAAGACGAGTAATAAACTCGCCTTTTTATTTTATGAGTATAATTGCTTATATTAGCGTACTAGAGAGCGGCTCTTCAGTTCGAAAATAATCTTCTCAGCGCTGACTTCAAATTTAAAGCGCGCTTGCAATTCAGTGCTATCTTCTGTCATCTCTGACGCTTCAAACTCAACGTTACTAGACACTTGCTTTGCCAACTCAACGTACTTAGCAAACTCAGCTTCAATAAGGTCTTTGGAGTTACCGTAAACCGTTACTTCGGCAACATCGTCGCCTTCTTTTATGATGAACCCGATTTCGCCTGCACAGCCGCAAGCCTCACATACATCGTTGTTGCCCATATCTTGGCTCATAAATAATCCTCTTACAAAGTCTGAGGTTATTCTAGCGAGCAATTTGAATGGTATCTACAAAAATTGAAACCTTTGAACTAATTCGTTGTAGTAGGCTATGTTGTTTACTTGAAGGTAAATAAATATAAACATTTGTGATAAAAATACATATGTGATCTTTATCATGTTTTTTTGAGGATTAATGTTATTAATTCGTCAGAATATCATTCACTTAGTTGCGCTAGAAATGATTTTATAAGATTATCTATTGATTGATAGGTATTTATAAAATGAATTTTTTGTAGAGTATTTCATATTCTAAGTCGTTATTTAAAACTATCGACTTAGGGTAGTAAGGTGATTTTTGAAGAGCAATTAAACAAAGTGTCTACAGAGATATCAATGTAAAATTGTTCGTACAAAGTATTTGTGTGAGTTTAGTGAAAAATACTTGCGAAAAAATACCTTGCTCACATAATACTGATAACGATTTTCATTCTTACTTCAACTCATCGAGTTAGATGGATTTACAAAGAGAAGAACCTGAATATGCCAAAGCGTAGTAAAGAAGATACAGAAATCACAATCCAGAAGATTATGGATGCCGTCGTAGACCAGTTACTAAGGTTGGGCTACGACAAGATGTCATACACGACGTTGAGTCAGCAAACGGGTGTTTCTCGTACAGGTATCAGCCACCATTTTCCAAAGAAAACAGACTTTACGGCTGCTCTAGACGGGCGAATCTTCAAAATGTTTATGGAACATATTGATTCCGAAAATGGTCTTGATGCATTCTCTGCAAGCTGGGTTAAGTCTCTAGAAGACGCTGAATTTATAGCAATCTTACGTTTACTTTTCCATCATATTGTTACTGCTGAAAGTGCGCATGAGTTCGCTGCAAACGGTATTGATCGTCTTTACAAGCTGACAGAAACTCAGTTTGGTGATACTAGCGGTAAAGAATTAGAGTGGCTAATTGGTAAATCATTGATCCGTATGAGTAGGTAATGGTCATATGGATTCAAAGAAGCTCCCTGGGGAGCTTTTTTTGTGCCTGTTGTTTGAGTTCGGATTCCTCAACCTATGCCACTCTCTTAAATCTGTTTTCTTCTCTTGAGCTTCCCTATTTGTTCTAGGATTTAAAGTGTTTAGTCAGGTGTGAGTAATCAAAGCCCCGAATGAGTCGAGGCTTTGATGAACCAATACTTTGGAATGGAATGAGAATTAGCAATAGTTATTGAGCTGGATGAACCTGAGGGAAGCTCATGGTTGGGTGTTTTTCAACAATACTTCTGTAGCCATAGACATCCTCAATCATCGAGGGCTGAAGTGCCTCCCAAGGGCTGCCATCGCAAACTAAGTTACCATCTTTCAATACCACGAGTCGGTCGGAATACTGAGCGGCTAGGTTTAAGTCATGCAAAACTACGATAACCGCGGCATTGTGGTTGTCGGCTAACTCTCTCGCGATCTTTAAGGTGTTGTGCTGGTGGGCAAGATCTAGTGCTGATGTGGGTTCATCAAGCATCAAGATACATTGGTCACCAGAATAGTGAAGCTGGGTTAACACTCGAGCCAAGTGCACACGCTGTTTTTCACCACCAGACAGAGAAGGGTAGAGCCTTTCACTCAAGTGAGTCACATCGGCAATCTCCATTTTTTGGCTAGCGATGCTAGTGAGCTTTTTGTTGGACTCTTGCAGAGGGATGCCACCGAGTTCGACGACTTCATGTGCCAGGAATGGGAAGGTCAACGTGCTGTGTTGAGGAAGCATCGCCAAGTGTTTAGCCAGCTTGTGAGAAGGCCACTTGTCTTTGGTGTGTCCAAAATATTGGACATCACCCGTGCTCGATATCTCTTGGCACAAAGCTTTAAGCAGCGTGCTTTTACCTGCGCCATTTGGCCCAAGCAGTGTGGTTACCTTTCCCGCTTCAATCTCAATAGAAACGCCATCTAATATCACTTTACTGCCGAACTTCACTTCGATATCGGTCGCTTTTAAAGCTGAAGGAAACATTAAAGGATTCTCCCTTTCTGTTGAAATAGTAGATATAAAAAGAATGGAGCGCCGATAATCGCAGTGACGATACCCACTGGTAATTCTGCTGGTGCAAGCACCATACGTGAGAACATATCTGCGGCGGTTAATAGCAGTGCACCAAGTACTGCAGACAGTGGCAACAGAACTCGGTGATCGGGGCCTGCTAACATACGACCTAAATGTGGGATCACCAGTCCAATGAACCCAATCATACCAGACAAGCTAACCGTAATTCCGACACCAGCAGCCGTGAGGAGAATCAGCTTTCGTTTGAGCTTTTGTACTGGAATACCAAGATGTTGCGCTTCTGACTCACCTAATAACAAAGCATTTAGCGACATCGCTTGACGGTAGAACACAACAAATAATCCAACGAGAGCCACAGCAGCAAGTAAAATGCCTGACCATTTTGCGCCTGCCAATGAACCCATCGACCACAACGAAAGATCACGCAGCATTTGGTCATCAGCAATGAAATTCAAAAAGCCAATACCAGCTGCTGATAGCGCGCTTATTGCTACACCTGCTAGCAACATGATGGTCACTGAAGTACCGAATTTGCCAGTACCAAGTTTGTAAACCAGCAGCGTGGTTAATGCGCCACCCAGAAAGGCGAAAACAGGCACGGCCATAAAATTCATGAAGGAAGGATACT
This sequence comes from Vibrio kanaloae, assembly GCF_024347535.1. Taxonomy (NCBI): domain Bacteria; kingdom Pseudomonadati; phylum Pseudomonadota; class Gammaproteobacteria; order Vibrionales; family Vibrionaceae; genus Vibrio; species Vibrio kanaloae. The sequence goes on from NZ_AP025498.1 coordinate 688,001, forward strand.
GCAGTGAAAGCTCAGAGAACAAAACGATAGCCAACGCTGCACCTAATGCCGCGCCTGCAGAGACACCGATGATCCCCGGCTCAGCAAGCGGGTTGCGGAATAGCCCCTGCATAACCGCACCACACAAAGCGAGGATTGCGCCAATCAGCATGCACAAGATGGTTCTAGGTAAGCGAATTTCTTGAATGACTAAGTTGATGTGAGGTGCTAAGTCATTGTTTGGTTGAATTAAGCTTGTGGCGCTGTCGGCTAAGCTAATGTTCATTGGCCCAACAGTGATCGAGTACAGCGCGACAAAGGCTAGGGTAGCACCTAGGCCTAACATCGATGTTTTCAGTGGGACGGAGCGTAACAACATAAAGGGCCTCAATATACATTACCCGCTTTAATACTCCTCACCGGCTCTACGAAAAGTGAGTTGGCGATGAGTATTAAGCAAGCAATAGGAATAGGGTATTCGCGTTATAGCGGGTAGATAAGTGCGTTTAATCGTTTCGCTTCAGAAAGGCTTTCAAGGCCAAGCCCTCCAACCAAAGCACTGCCATTTACGGTAATGATTTGCTTGTTCATTCCAGCAGGAGTCGCCGCGAGCATAGGGAGTGATTTCAGGATGGCATCTGCACCGCCCATTTTTTGGTAGCTACGACCACTCACCAAAATGATATCAGGTTGCATTTCTACCAGTGATTCCATCGACAATGGTTTGTAAGACGTCAGGCTTTTAGCCGCAGGGTTTACACCACCAGCTAATTCAATGATCGTATTTGGTGATGTTTCACCACCGGCAACGTTCGCATTACGGCCTTCATGCAGTAGTAGGAACAGAACTTTTTTTGCTTCGTTGCTGGGGATTTGGTTTTCTTTTAGTGCCGCAATCTTCTGATTTACTTCTGCTTTAATTTGTTCTGATTGATCTTCGGTATGGGTAATCTTGGCGATTTGATCGATACGCTTTAATAGCCCTTCAACGTTTGCTTCGGTGTTAACAATCTCGACATCGACACCTGCAGACCTCAGTTGAGAAATCGCATTGTCTGGCCCCATTTCATCTGAGCCAATCAGTGTGGTTGGTTCAAGAGCTAGCAAGCCTTCAGCAGACAGGTTTCTGTGGTAGCCAATCTGTGGTAGATTTTCGGACTGAGGGAAGCGACTGGTCACATCAATACCTACCAATTGTTTTTCGGCGCCAAGCGCTAAAACTAGTTCTGTAATGGCACTGCCTGCACTGATGATTCGAGGTTGTTCAACGTCATTTGCCATCGCAATTGGCGCGGTCAAGGCCAAGCTCATAGCGGCAGCTGAAAGGAGATGTCTCTTGGTCTTTAATTTGTTGAGCACGTTTAAGTTGTTCATAATAATTTCTTTATGTTTTCTTTTAGTATCGCGAAGATACTCAGTGAGCAGTCCGTTCGCATTGTGAGTTCGAATCGATAGAGAGGCTTAGCTCTGGCTATTTAGTCTTATCAATCAAGAGTGAAATCTCGTGAAAATTGAGTGTTGTCTAACCATCATCAGTCAGTAATTGGGTCGCAGCTATTCCGTTTTCTTGCAGGAACGACAGTAACTTAACTAGGTTCTCAACGTTGGCGGCCTTATCGGCGCCAATAGTGATCGGCTTTTTATCCGTTGACCCCGTCTCTTCTAGCAATGCAATTTTGAAGTTTTCCCAGTCGATATATTCTTGGCCGTTAATCCCCCAATAAGGTTCGTGGTCTAAAATATTGACGTTAATCGAATCTTTATGGACCTCGGAAACGTTTTTAATATCAGAACTAGGCAGTTCAACTTCTAGTGACTCCAGCTTTACTGATGCCGTAAGCAGTAGAAAAACCATGACGATAAATATGATGTCGAGTAGCGGTGTTAAATCTGGCGCTAAACTCTGTGTGTAAGACGATTGAGGCGTTTTAATCATGCTTGACTCACATCACCAACAGCGACTTTGTTTATTGGCTTGCCTTTAGTATCGTCTGATGGGTTTGCTTGAATCGACATGCCTTCTAGCCACACATTCACATAGTTCAGAGTATGTTCTAGTTGAGCGAGCACTCGATCGGCCCAAAGGCCTAATAGCTGTGCGCCTGAAATCGCCGGAAGCGCGATCATCAAGCCAGCTGCAGTGGTTCTCATAGCCAAGCCTAACCCGTCTGCTAGATCGTTTGGCGTAATACTCCCGGTCGTAGCTGCTACACCTTTGAACATTTCAATAAGGCCAAGCACCGTACCAAGCAAGCCAATTAGCGGGCTGATCACGCCAATCAAACCAAGTAGCCTTAAACCTGCGTGCAGCTGGTGGCGTTTTTCTTGTAGCCATATCCCTGCTGCATCTTCACGTAACCCTTTCGAAAAAGAGTGGTGAGCAAGCAACATCGAGACGCCCTTGTATAGCAACGGTCGTTTAGCTGAAATAGACTGAGCGAGAGCTTCGATGTCTTTGCTGTTGGTTGGTGAGATCTGGTTGAGCTCGCGACGAATGGCGCGTTTGCCAACACCAATACTTAGCATCACTTGGAAGATACGCTCAGAGATGATCATTGCGGTAAGGGCTGAACAGATAAGAAGAGGCCAAGTCATTAAGCCCAGCTGTTCTTGTAAATAACTGATTTGTTGCATGATTATTCCAATTTAAAACGAACGGGTAGTTGTACGCGGTGAGCAATCGCTCTACCATTGACAGTGTGAGGTGAAAATTTCCATTGTTTAATGGCGTCTAAAGCGGCGTTGTCGAGTATTAGCAGACCTGATGAATTGATTAATGCTTGTTTAATTTGTTTACCTTCTGCATCTAACCAGACCTCATAGATAGCGACGCCTTCAATACCACGACGTACTGCCTGTCTAGGGTAGTTCGGCGGTGTAGGGCGTTCAGAGAAAGAAGGCTTAGTCACTAGTACCGGCTCTTGGTTTGATACGCCTTGGTTTACTTCCTGAGGTTGGCTCGCAGACTCGTTCATATTCTTATCTACTTTCTTGTCGGCCAGCTTCTCTGGTTGAGTGGCTGGTTGTGGGCGTTTTTTCTTCACGACCTTTTTCTCAGTCACCGGTCTCTTTTGAACCGGCTTTTTCTCGACTTTCTTTTCCACAACCTTTTTCTCTACTTTCTTGGGTTGAGGCTTATTGGTGATCGCTTTTTTCTTTGGTGTAGATTTGGCTTGCTCTGTCTCAACGGCCTTTGGCTCGACAGGTTTAGGTTCTGCTTGTGAGACCGTTTCTTGGGGTGGTTCTGGTTCAACCGGTTCTGTAACGGTTTTTTGTTGAGCCGGGGAAGGCGTGCTCTTTGGAGTGAAGTTGATCGATACCGTGTTCGATTGGCTACCTGCAGGCATGGCAAATACTTTGGACTCTTGAGCAACAAATAATAGCGCCGCATGAATCACTAACGATGCACCGCTGGCAATAACATATCTAGGAACGTTCACATTCAATCCTTAATCCACTCCAAAATCTGTATCGGATTATTGCTTACAATCTAAATAAGATCAATTATCAATTGCATTATCATTTGCGTCTATCTATGATTCTTTCAGTTTTAGCGAATCGTTTTTCAGACTTTGCTATGTAAGTGTTTAGAGAGATTATATGAGTCTTGACGTTTATAAATTGGACGAATCAATTCTAGGTGTGTCGAGCCCTGATCCGCTTCGTTTTGCGTTTACAAAATTCTGGACAGTAAGCCTCGCTTAATATCGAACCTTTTAGTTTGTAACTTACGTAAATTACTCGTTTATACGGAAACATATTCAATGACAGATACAACATTAGAACTAACAGAAACTCTAGAACAACGTGTCGCTCGCACTATTGAAGAAGAACCAAAACTGCTTCCTACCGCGGTTGCTGAGAAGTTAGGCGTTTCAGAGGTTGAAGTCGTTGCTGCTTTTCCAAATGACATGGCGGTGATGTTAGATGGTAGCCGTGCTCAGGAGATTCTAGAAGGCCTAGTGGGTTGGGGCCCTATGACCACAATCATGCATTCATTCGGCTCAATCTTCGAAGTAAAAGCGCCGTTCCCGAAAGGTAAAGTAGCGCGTGGTTATTACAACCTTATGGGCAGAGAAGGCGAGCTCCATGGCCACCTCAAGCTCGACAACATTAAGCACATTGGCTTAGTGAGCAGGGCGTTCATGGGGCGTGAAAGTCACTACTTCGGTTTCTTCAGTGAAACGGGCGAGAACATTTTTAAGATCTACCTAGGCCGTAATGAAAAGCGTGAGCTAATTGCCGACCAAGTTGAACGCTTCAAAACGTTAAAAGAACAAGCTTAAATACAATCAATAGCAAGCTTAAATAAGATTGCCTATTAGCTTAAACAGTACATCAATGCTCGAGGATCGTTGAGTTCGCTAATGATCGCTCAACCTCGGGCAAAAATAATAAATCAGAGAAAGTGAAGAAAGGAATTACCCATGGAACAGCAAGTAAAACAAGAACGTCTACAAGGTCGTCTAGGTCCAGAAATTAAAGAATTTCGCCAAGAGCGCCGTACCCTTCAACTTGCAACGGTTGATGAAGAAGGCCGCCCAAACGTAAGTTACGCCCCTTTCGTTCAGAACCAAGAAGGTTACTTTGTTCTAATTTCTGATATTGCTCGTCATGCTCGTAACTTGAAAGCAAACCCTCAAGTCTCTTTGATGATGATCGAAGATGAAGAGAGCTCGAAGCAGCTTTACGCGCGTAAGCGTTTAACGTTTGATGCTCAAGCGAGTGTTGTAGCGCGTGAAACGGAACTTTGGACTCAAGTGATTGGACAGATGCAAGAGCGTTTTGGCGAAATCATCGATGGCTTGAGCCAGCTTCAAGATTTCTCTCTATTCAACCTTAAAGCAGAGAACGGCCTGTTTGTGAAAGGCTTTGGTCAAGCATACCAAGTGTCTGGTGATGATCTGGTGGATTTCGTTCACCTGCAAGAAGGCCACAAAAAAGTATCTAACGAGTAATCTCGTTTAACCTATTTCTTAAAGAGCCCTCCACAGAGTGAGGGCTTTTTTATGTCTAAAAATCGTCGTTAGCACGTCGAAGAGTTTTGTAATTACTTTGTAAATATATGGAGCGTTGCAAATACAATGGGCGCAGATGTCAGAAAAAGCAGACTAAATCAAAGAGTTTGCTATATTGGCGTCTGATTACTATTTATGTGTAAGGATCACTACGTGAAACCAGTAAGTCGAGATTGGGACGAGTTCTGTTACCCTTTTATTTATGAAGACAGTCCTATCTGTGATTTTGAGATTCTGTCGGACGAACTATGCTGCCGAGTTGGGTTGGTGTTGTCTTTGGAGCTGGAACCACAAGTTCGCGATATCTTGCAACGCCTGCAACCAAACATCTACCACCTTAATGGATCTGTACGTGGGAAATTAGCGATCACTGAATCCGAACTGGTCGAGCTAAAGCAAGATTACCACCGTATCCGTGAGCAGTTAGAAGGTGGTTTCAAAGGTTTTGTATTACCCGGAGGGCATCGAGTGTCAAGCGAGCTTCACTTATGTCGCTGTCAGGCTAAAAAAGTCGTGCGAGCATTGGTGAGTATTGAGCATCATGAAAGTAAAAAGTCACCTGACCCGGTTCTTTTTAAATACGCTAACTTAGTCGCGAACACTCTCTATGCATTGGCCTCTTTTACCAATCATGTCAATGAAGTTGAAGAAGTGGAGTTTATGAGTAAGAGTTATTCTATGCCAAAGAAATCTTAAGGAAGAGTTCTACACTGATTCATCTCTAAGCTAAGAAGCTAAACCATTAAGCATGATGCTAGGTTTAGCTTCTAAAGTCGCGCTTAAGCGGGTGTAGAGGCGTCGTTTAAGACTTTTGCTCCGCGTAGCATCGCTTCGATTAATTCGCCCGCGTTGAACTTCTCAAGTGCTTCATGTGCACCCACCTGATTGGCACGGTCAACACAGATTTCACTTGATAGTGAGGTATGCAAAATACAGTAGGCATGACTTAGGGCGTTGTCATTTTGAACTTCAAACGCAAGCTCGTAGCCATCTAACCCTGGCATCTCGATATCACTCACCAGAAGATCAATGGCATTGCCAGTGCTGGCTTGGCGTCGCATCAGGTCGATAGCATCTAAGCCGTTGTTACATATGCTGTAAGGGATGTTGATGCTGTCTAAGGCATCAGATAACTGTTTACGTGCAATCAAAGAATCATCAACCAATAAGATATTCAGCGCTTTGAGGCGTTCCCTTTCAACATCGGTAAGCATCGGAATATGCGCATTCTCGTAATGTGGGTAGATTTTAGAAAGCAATAACTCCACATCGAGCATCTGAACAATACGATCTTCAAAGCGTGTAATGCCGGTAACGAAAACATTGCGCCCAACGCTCGCTGGTGGTGATTCAATGCTCTTCCAATCACATTCAATGATTTTATCAATCGAACGAACCAAAAATGCGACTACCGTCCTCAAACAATCGGTGACGATGAGTACACAGCTTTGGTATTCAGTGGGTGCTATTGGACGAAAACCTATTGCTGCTGACATATCAATGACAGGTACGGTAAGTTCTCTGATGGTCACTGTGCCGATGACGTGATGATGAGAATAAGGGATTTGAGTCATCGGCTGAAAAGGCACGATTTCTCTTACCTTAAGCGTGCCAATAGCAAAACTCTGAGTTAGGGATAATTTGAACATCAACATTCCCTGTGACTGGCTAGCTTTACTGATCGGTTTCGCCATAAGTGGCTCCTGCTTTACTACGTACTTAGTTTATAAGGAATAATCTAAAGGGAAATAAGGGTGGCGGCAAGTCGCTATGCGGTTTTTAGGCGCTTTAACTCTGCTGTTTTCGGTTATAGAGTGAAGAATGGCAGTTCTTGGGGTAAAATCATGAAAAATGCTCGCTGTCGATAGTTTTATGTCTACAAGTCGGTAGCGTTAAACAGATATACAACCGTCAGTGATTGGTGGTTATTTGAACAATTAATGGTTCGAAAATCGAGTGTTGAAGTAATCGTCTCATACAAACTGACAGTAACAAATTGAGAATTATCATGGCAAGAACAGCAGCAGCGCTTCATATTTTGGTGAAGCATAAAGAACAAGCAGAAGACATCATTAAACAGCTTAAAAAAGGTGCTAAATTTCAAACACTAGCGAAGAAGCACTCAACATGTCCATCTGGCAAAAAGGGCGGCGACCTAGGCGAGTTCAAGAAAGGTCAAATGGTGCCTCAGTTTGATAAGGTTTGTTTCTCTGGCGAGACGCTTGTACCACATCTTGTAAAAACAAAATTCGGTTGGCACGTAGTAAAGGTTCTCTACAGAACCTAGTGTAAGATATGTGTTTGATGGAATACAAGGAGCGTATATACGCTCCTTTTTTGTGACTGTTTGGTGCACTTAAAAGCACAATGGCTGAGCGTTCATCCCTGACGTTATAAGATAATTGGGGCTACGCCCTCGCCTATCCACCGTGACTAATTGGTAAGAGGATGAGGGGTTTTAATGAGTAAGTCATATAATAAATGCCATTCTTAAGGAAATTTAAGCAGCTTTGCCTTTTTAGTCTTTGTCTTTATCTAGAAAGCTGTAACTGAGTTTGGTAGGAGAACAACATGGAGAGTTCAGCTATGTTAAGCAATCCAGCGACAGATGTCATATTGCATGCTTTTGACTGGTGCTATGCTGACGTAATGAAGAACGCCCCACAGATCCAAGAGTTGGGTTATAAATCTGTTTTAGTTTCACCGGCAATGAAGTCGTTACGTAGCCCTAAAGGCTGCGACAGAGAGTCTGGCACTCAATGGTGGCAACGCTATCAGCCACAAGATTATCGTGTGATCGATAATCAGTTGGGTGATACACAAGATTTTAAAGCGATGGTTGATGCGTTAAAGCAGCATGGGCTTCGTACCTATGTGGACGTAGTGTTTAACCACATGGCAAACGAATCTGGTATCCGCAGTGACTTAACGTATCCTAATCTTCAAGATATGGCGTCTTACCAAAAAGACGCCGAATATTACGAATCAATACGCTTGTTTGGTGATCTTTCTAAGCCTTTATTTGATGAAAACGACTTCGTTGAAGCGTTTGGTATCAAAAACTGGAAAGATACGTGGGAAGTGCAGAATGGGCGTATTACTGGCGGAGCCAGCGATCCTGGCTTACCAACGTTGTTAGTCAACGACAATGTGGTTGCACAGCAGCGAGCGTATCTAAAAGCCTTGAAAGAGATAGGTGTGAAAGGTTTTCGTATCGATGCGGCAAAGCACATGACACTTTCCCATCTGTGTAGGGTGTGGACCGATGATATCTGCGAAGGAATGCACATCTTTGGTGAAATCATTACTGATGGTGGTGCGACCCAAGAAGAGTATGAGCTATTCCTTGAACCATACCTGAAGCACACTCGCTTAGGCGCTTACGATTTCCCTTTATTCAATACCATCTTCAAAGCCTTTGAAGAGCAGGGCAGCTTTAAGTCTCTGATCAATCCTTACTGTTTTGGTCAGGCGCTATCGAATATGCGAGCCATCACTTTTGCTGTGACTCATGATATTCCAAACAACGAAGTGTTTTTGGAATATGTGATGGATGAAGTTGACGAACGCTTGGCTCACGCCTTTATTCTTGGTCGAGATGGCGGTGTGCCGCTTGTCTATAGCGAATTAAGTACCAGTGGCATTCTGGATCAGAATGGTCAGCCTCGTTGGTTTAATGACTGGCGAGCGCCATATATGAGAAGAATGATTCAATTCCACAACCATGTTCATGGCGAAACGATGCGTGTGGTTGAAGCGAATGATGACTTGTTGGTATTTGTCCGTGGTGATAAAGGCATTGTTGTGATTAATAAATCTAAGCGAAGTAAAACAGCATCACTGACTTGGACTGGTGCAGTGACCGATTTGTTGTCTGGTGAAGTGTTCGAGTGCGTTGGCAAGGATTTAACCATTAAGATTGAACCTAACCAGTGCATGATGTTGACAACTAACTAGGTCGAGCCTGTTATGATACCAATCGTAGTAAATAACTGGTCATCCTAGCTTGTTAAAACGCTCGATAACTTCGTTATAAATTTTGATTGTAGAATAACTACTTATCGGAACTCTTTGTCGAATAGAGCCGCCTTGTTCTCAAGCCTTTTTCCTGCGCTATTTATGATCACTTACTTACTGTTGTTGGTATGAGTTAAGCCCAACCGGTAAGTAAGATAAGATTGAAAAGAAAGCCCCGCTACTGGTAATCAGTAAGCGGGGCTTTTTATTTGAAGCTGTTTATTGGTTACTAAGCAAAGCGTTAGTTAAACTGACAGGCGATTAAACCGTGAACTTGTTCAATAGTTCATCCTGTGCTTGAACATTGTCAGTTTGTACCTGCATTGCCGTGTTTGCTTCTTGAGCCGCGTTTGATACTTGCGTTGAAAGGTCTTTGATCTTAACGGTGTTGTTGTTGATCTCTTCCGCGACCAAGCTCTGTTCTTCTGCTGCCGAAGCAATCTGAATATTCATATCAGAAATACGTTGAATTGCGTCACGGATGCGGTCAAGTGAAGAATTCGCTTGTTGAGCGCGTTCAACGGCGTCAGTCGCCGTATCTTTACTCTGATTCATCGCGTTAGATACTGAGCTTGCACCAGCTTGGAGCTGCTCAATCATGTTGCGAATTTCAGTCGTCGACTGTTGGGTACGTTGCGCCAGAGTACGAACTTCGTCGGCTACGACAGCGAAACCACGACCTGATTCACCAGCACGTGCGGCTTCAATCGCTGCGTTCAATGCCAGCAGGTTCGTTTGGTCTGCAATGTCGTTGATGACTTTAAGAATTGTTTCGATGTTCGCGGTTGCTGATTCAAGTACCTGTACTTCTGCAACGGCTTGGTCGATACGAGTTGATAAGTTATCAATCGCTTGAGTGGTGTCACTGACTACAGAAGTTCCGTCTAACGTTGCTTCATCTGCTTCACGAGCCGCCGCCGCCGCGCCTTGAGCGTTGTTTGCTACTTCTGTCGCGGTAACCGCCATTTCGTTCATTGCTGTTGCTAGCTGTTCCAGCTCTTGCAGTTGAGTGTTCATTGCGTTTGCTGATTCGCCCGCACCTTTAACCGTGATTTCAGTACCACGCTTAATCTCGATACCAATCGCTTTCGATTGAATTATTTGGTTCTGCAGATTTTCAGTAAAGGTATTGAAACCTTTTGCTAGGTCAGAGAACTCTTTATCTGTATTCGTATCTAGGCGTTTGGTTAAGTCACCTTGTCCGCTTGCGACATCTTGAATCGCGTGGTTAAGTGCATCAAGTGGGCGCATTAACACACGTATTAGAATCGTCAGTGCGATGATACTGAGAATTACCGCTATCAACGAATAGATCATCGAGCTGTTCTTGAGATCTGCAACGGCTTGGTAAGCGATCTCTTCATCAAGAATTGCGCCAATATACCAATCTTCACTTGGGATGTGCGTGAAGTTCACTAGGAACATTTTGCCGTCGACTTCAATTTCTTGAGAGCCTTCGCGAATGTTAGCTTGTGGCATGTAGCTCGAGAGCGTTTCACCGTTGTTTTTAGCATTCGGATGGGCAATTGTCGTGCCGTCGGCTGTGACCAGGAATAGGTAGCCCGCATCAAACAAGTTCACTTGGTTTACTAAAGTAGCAAGGTTGGTCAATTCTAGGTCGTAGAACATACCAGCAGTGAAGCGGCCGTTGTCTTTAACTGGCGTACCCACTGAGATAATGACTTTCTTACTTGATGCATCCACATAAGGCGCGGTAACAACTAAACTGTTTTTGGATTTAGCATCAATGTACCAAGGGCGAATTCGTGGGTCGTAATCAGGGCCGGCGTCCCAACCGTCATCATTTTCAATGACGAAACCGTTTGCTTCATAACCAAAACCAACCGCAAGGAAACTGTTTTTAAGTTTAGGCTTTTCTAAGATTTCTTTTACGTAGGTACGATCTTGAGGGTTGATTTCGATGACTTCAGTCGTCGATTGCGCCAACGCTTTCTTGGCGTTCATCTCTGAGACTACGGTATTCCTGACTCCAGAGACCATTTCCTCTAGGCTCGCATTGACGTGGTTTTCTACAGCACTTCTTACGGTGTAAAGTTGTTGTATTGAAAGCAATGATACTGTTACTAGCAGCAAGGCTGATGATGCAGCAACCACCTTATGGCTAAATTTCATTGAATATTCCCCTTCTCACAGGCTTTGCGAAGACTAAAGTTAATCGTGTTTTTCTAATTATATATATCGACGAAACTGAAATTTACTTGAATGTAAATTCACAAAATAGACTACAAAAATATAACAATTCACACAACATGAAAATCATTCAATCAAAGTATCGTTATTTTTATTATTCTATTCAATGATTTAAAGCTCAGTTCAGCCTGAGTTAGTTAACTTGAGTATTTATTAGTTAGACGTTTATGCGTGTGATTTTTTATTAAGAAAATAGGAAATGAGTCAATTCATATGAAATTAAATGATATGCCAGTTTTATATTTTGATAAGATTTAAAATGGGGATATGAATATATTCAGTAAAAAAAGCCTCACAAAAGTGAGGCTTTACAAAACTGTGTCTTTACTGATTTACATCAGTAGTCTCTAATTTAGAATATTAAATGAGCTACACCAGCGATAATTGGAAGCGTAATTAACGTACGTAAAATAAAGATAATAAACAGTTCTAAGATGTTCACTGGAATCTTACTTCCGAGAAGCAGAGCGCCCACTTCAGACATGTAAATCAGTTGAGTGACTGACATAGCGGCAATAACAAAGCGAGTCATTTCATTGTCAATAGAAGCGGCAAGGATTGCTGGAATGAACATGTCCGCAAAACCAACGACGATAGTTTCAGACGCTGCTACCGCTTCTGGTACACCAAGTAGATCTAAGAATGGAATGAAAGGCTGACCTAGGATTGAGAACACAGACGTGTATTCCGCAATTACCAATGCCATGGTACCGAGACCCATAACAACAGGTAATACACCAAATACCATATCTACGGCGTTACGCACACCTTCAGAAAATACTGACTTAGCAGACTTAACCTGTGATGCCTTATTTACCGCTAACTCAAAACCCCAAGAGAATGTTGAGTGGCCAGCAGGGATCGCGTCAGCATCTTTGTTCGGCTTGCTACCATCAATGAAAGTATCTTTCTTCATGCTTAGTGGTGGAAGGCGAGGGATGATAACAGCTGCCACAATGCCAGCTAAACAGATCGCTGCGTAGAAAGGCAGGAATAGGTGTTCTAGCTCTACTTGTGCAATAACCACAAGGCTGAATGTAATAGATACTGCTGAGAAAGTGGTACCAACAACTGCTGCTTCACGTTGAGTATAGAATCTCTGCTCGTATTGTTTACTTGTCAGCAGAATACCAACACTACCGTCTCCTAACCAAGAAGCCATACAATCGATAGCACTGCGGCCCGGTAGGTTGAAGATCGGACGCATTACTTTACTTAGCAAGGTACCAAAAAGTTCTAATAGACCAAAGTTCAGTAGTAGGGGCAGTAGTAAACCAGCAAAGATAAATACGGAGAAAAGTGTTGGAAGCAGGCCCTCTAAGACTAGGCCGCCCGTATTTTCTTCCCAAATAATTTCGGGACCTATTTGGAAAAAAGTCATCAGCGCTGCAGCACCACCAATGAGGCGAACCGACAGCCATAAAGGAGAGGGGTTGAACAGACCGTTTAAAAATGAACTGGATGTAATGAATGTAGGCTTGAAAATCGTGCTCAATACTGAAGTGACAGACATAAAAGCAACGATCGCAGTGATAATAGAGACTAGATATTCACCGAAAACCGCTTGGATTGATTTCGCCAAGATAGCGACAGGGATGGTGAGATCACCTTGATAGCTGATTGGCGCCATGAAAAGGAATAAACCAATCAATGATGGGATTAAGAAAACCCAGAAACTGCCTTTAGATTTCTCTGTTGGATCAGTATTCGTGTTGTTAGACATGTTATTGTTCTCGAATTTCTACACGTAAAAAAGCCACATCCTTGGCATTTTTATCCACTAAACATCCGTATTTTCTTATAGGATGCAAGATTACCCAGTATTAATATCGCTTGCAATACTATTCATCAAATATCGCTAAATATTCAGGATGCTTATTCTGCGACTCTGCGTTACTTTGGAATAAAGTGTTGTGAATGTTACGTATCTTGAGGATATATTTCCAGATATTTATTAGTTAACTGGGGCTTCAGTTCGATAAGTTAAATAGAGCCAGTAGCTAAACGCAATAATAAAGGCGAAAGAGGCAGGGAAAGCCAGGGCTAATATTTCGAAGTGTTGGAATAAGCAAGCGCCAGTTAAGCCACCAAATAGAAAACCGACGACGATGAACATCAGCAGTTTGGCTTTACGGCGATCAAAGGGCATACCTTTTAGGCGAGCGCCAATCATGATTCCAAGATCGGTAATGATTCCGCTCATGTGCGTAGTACGAATGATTGCGCCACTATAGGTGGTGATCATCGCATTCTGTAAGCCACATGCGGCTGAAGCGAAGTATTGGCCAGAGGTGTAGCCTTGTAATAGTGCCCAAAGTGCCAAAAACAGCAACCCACCTTCAATACACAGTGCGACACCGTAGCGGCGTCCTAGCTTCAGAGCTTGGTTTTCAATAAAGAACCCGCTGAAAGCAGCGCCTAACATAAAGCTCATAATCACCAATAAAAGGTGCACGGAAGCCGAAGTTGGAGTGAGCAGGCTGCTGCCTAGTAAAGACATGGTGCCCGAAACATGGGATATGGCTTGATGTTGGAAGCCAAGTAATCCAATAGAATTAACGCTACCGGCAAGGCCTGCTAAGAGTAAGGCACCGTATTCAACCCAACGAGGTAGCTTAGAAATCATGTGGTTCACTCCGGGTTAAATAGAGGAACAAGATTATAACGCTCGCAAAAAGATACGCTAGTGTTGTCGGGCATTCATGTTTGATCTTAGGCAACAGTATTGCAGTTTGTTTCGATGAAGCATTGTTATAATGCGGACTGCCGCTACTAAGATACTGTAGCTATTACGCAGCCTGTCGCTCAAAAGAAGTTTGTCGTTATAAAAAGTGCACCGTTATATAAAGACAAAGATAAGGATAAAGATCAGTTACAAGCTAGTTGTAATGGCTCATTTGGTGCTCAAACTTAACCCAGCCGTATTTACGTTCTTCATAAACGGAAAAGCTAGGAAGTGGAAAATCTTGTTCTTTAAATAGCCCGAGTGGGACGACATAAAAATCGACGGCGGCAACGGATTGTAAAAGCATGGTGGTGCCACACTGAGGGCAAAATTGATAAGTGACTTCACTGCCCGTATCGCTGATGCGTGAAAAATAGGTCACTTCTCCGCTCAGTGTGACCTGTTCAATTGGGAACCGAGCTTGAACGCCGAACACACTTCCAGTTCGTTTCTGACACTCATAGCAATGACATACAGAGGTTCGCTGGGGCTCACCTCGGCATACTAGGTTGACTGCTCCACAGCGGCATTCACAACTTCTGATATTTCTATCTTTAATATGCTTGATATCCATCTATGTTTCACTTCTGGTTAACCCTGTATTGATAATTATACTAAAGCCCTTTATGGTCTGCACAACTGGATGAAAACAAAAGAATACAATTGCTCATGAAAAAGAAAATCTTACCTATACCTCTGATTTTACTGATTCCTATCGTCATGTTAGTTGTGGTCATATTGGCGGGTGTTTATCGCTTTAGTTTAAGTGATGAAGAGATTTTGGCGAAGTTTCCTTCTTCACAAGTCAGTTATGATCCCGTGGTTGAAACCGTTTTTGATTTGAAGACCACTAACCCATGGACAATTAAAGTTCCTGAAACCAACGCATACGCCTTTATTAATGAAGTCGACGTGCCAAAAGCAATCGCGTTTGGTCGTTATGACTCTGGTGTTGAGCGCGGTGTAGCAACCGTCGATACAAAAAGCCTGGCAGCCGTGACGCTAGGCGAAGCGAATTTCTTTGTTGCACCTATGTGGATATCGAATCAAGGCAGCGGCGTATTCTATTACCTTGGCCTCTTTAAGCATGACCAGCAACGAAGCCGCGTGGTGTTGGTTGACCAACTTTTCTTGGGTGATCGCGTGAAAATTCAGACTTTAGATGTTGCCCAACAGTCAGATTCAAAATCACAGAATAAACTCACAGGGCAAGGTTTTATCGGTTTTACTCAACATTCTGCGGAACAATCATTTGCAGAAACCCCTTCTGAAAAGGTGTTAATGAGTTTTTCTTTTGATACACAATCAATTGGTAAGTAATAACATTTTTGCGAGCACAAGGATGTGTTGTTTATGTGAGTCAAATTACATATTATCTTAATAGATTGAATGAAATTTAGACATTCTTTGTGTCTGCTTACTTTTACAAATGGAGCTTGCGAATGATTAGTAAACGTTTTTTTAAGACGAAAGACGAAGTTGAAGTGACTTTTGAGCTAGAAGCTCAAGAAGCGAACTCAGTATTCATCGTTGCTGACTTCCTTGATTGGAAAGCCACGCCAATGAAAAAAATGGCGAAAGGGAAAGTGTACAAATTCAAAACTCGCCTACCTAAAGATGGCGAGTTTCAATTTCGCTACTTAGTTGATGGCCAACAATGGGTGAATGACGTGAATGCTGACCGTTATATCCCTAACGAATTTGGTCAAGATAACTGTTTGGTATCGACGATTCCAGCCTAATTTCTGGACACTTATTGTAAGCATAAAGCTGTGTTTTTCGGTTCAAATCGTTTTACTTTAATAGTGAGAAGGGATTGGTGAGTTAAGGTCGCGATTTGCTTAATAACAGCAATTAATGCGCGGTGTTTATTAATTGTTCGATACAAAATAACGTAGATAAATAAAAAGCAGTAGCTAGCCGTTTCTGCTTTTTTATTTCTCAATTTAGCTGTTAATTTTATTTATAGTGAAACGATTTTTCACTTTTTATAACTCAATGACTTAGCGGGATAGAGCAAGATTCGCATCATATTATTGCAATGTATTGATGATTTATGCGTCCGAAAAGCATATCCTATGCTTTTATATCGTAGAAAGACTTGTTTACCGTGTATTCAAAAATATTTCCCTCTCCGTTTGCTGAGCTTTCACCTGTAAAAAAAGTAGCTATTTTAGGACTGCCACTTATTGCAGCGATTGGTGTTGCTCTGCAATCGTCACAATCGGATCTGACGAAAACGATCGATCTTGATTTACCCGACTCAACCGTTATTGAGTCTATTCTGTCACCTTCTTCTGTTGCTGTTGTTATTGAGCCGCCGACGTTTGAGTATCAAATTCAAACGGGTGATAACTTGAGTAGCATCTTCAATCAGCTTGGATTTTCTTATAAATCTATGATGAGCGTGATGGAGACCGATTTGAACTTTCTTGCGTTGGACACGCTTCGCCCAGGTAACACATTGCGCTTTTGGCGTGATGAGGCAACAGGCGAGCTTTCCAAAATGGAGCTTAAATTTAGCGTTGCTGACAAAGTTGTTTATCGACGACTTGAAGATGGCAACTATGAATTCGAAGATATCTCTATTCCTGGTGACTGGAAGCAAAAGCCTCTCGTGGGTAATATTCAAGGCAGTTTCTCTATGTCGGCAAATAAAGCTGGCCTGAACAGTATCGAGATTGACCATATTGTTACTCTGCTTAAGGATAAGCTGAATTTTAGCCGAGATTTACGTGCAGGCGATCAATTTGAAGTGCTTCAGAAAGCACAATTTGTCGATGGTGTTGCTACCGGAAAACGTGAAATTGAAGCCATTAAGATTATGAATCGTAATCGTGTGGTGTCTGCGTATTTACATACCGACGGACAATATTATGATGCTAATGGTGATAGCTTACAACGCGCGTTCCAACGTTACCCTGTGAGCAGTGGTTGGCGTCAAAGTTCTCAATTTAACCCTAAGCGCTTGCACCCAGTGACTGGTCGAGTTTCACCACATAACGGTACGGATTTCGCGACGCCAATTGGTACGCCAGTTCAAGCAACGGGTGATGGCAAAGTGGTGATGACTCGTAAGCATCCATACGCGGGTAACTACGTGGTTATTCAACACAGCAGCACTTACAAAACGCGCTATTTACATTTGAGCAAGATCCTCGTTCGTAAAGGGCAAACGGTATCTCGTGGTCAGCGTATTGGTTTGTCCGGTAAAACTGGCCGAGTGACTGGCCCGCACCTACATTACGAATTGATCGAACGCGGTCGTCCTGTCGACGCGATGAGAGCGAATATCCCGATGGCCAATTCTGTACCTCAAAAAGAAAAAGCAACGTTTGTGGCCGCTAGAGATGAGGCAGATAAGTTATTAAAGAAAGCTCTGGAAACTCAGTCTAACAATAGTTAACTGATGTACTCCTTTGTATTCCCAAAAGCCACGAATTCTTTACTAAATATGTAAGTATCTAGTAATGCTTCGTGGCTTTTTGATCTTTGGATAAGGTATAGCTCTGGCCTAGCTTTTTAGGTCATGAGAGATTCTGAGTGAATAACATAACTGATGATAGCTTCTGGTCGCATAGGCGGTGAGTAGAGGTACCCTTGGATCTTGTCACATCCCATGGCGTGCAATTTTTCTAATTGCTCACGTTTCTCAACGCCCTCTGCAACTAATGACAAATCAAGCCTATGAGCCAATTGAATAATCAGCCAAACAACACTCTCAGATGTCGAATTCGTTAGCAGGTTTCGAATAAAGGTTGCATCAATTTTGATGCAATCGATAGGATAACTGTGGATGTAATTCAAACTCGAGTAACCAGTACCGAAATCGTCTAACGCGATCGAAAAGCCTTGCTCTCGTAGATAGTTGAGTGCCGATTTTGTCTCTTTGGTGGGAGATAGCAGCACCGTTTCAGTTAGCTCGATAACAAACTCATTTGCTTTAAAGTTATGTCGCTCAATGGTTCGAGTGAGATAGGAGATGTAACGCTTAGAATCGCTAAGCTCATGAGCCGAACAGTTTATCCCAAGCTTAATTTTATAGCCTAACCCCTTTTCTAATGTTGTTTTTGCGCGACAAACCAGATCGATAATATGTTCACCCAGTTCAACAATAAGACCAGACTCTTCTGCGACTTTGATGAACTCCATTGGCGATACATTGCCATGCTTAGCCGTTTTCCAACGAGTGAGTACCTCGAAGTATTCCCATTGCTTTTCACTTTGACCAACGATTGGCTGCACAACCACGTACATTTCATTGTCATTTCCATTCGGTGTAAAGCTAGGTGAAGTTGCACTTTCAAGTTCATTTCGTAAAGCCGCAACCAACTCCGTTTTTCTTTGATAGCGAGATATTAGATGGGTGTCATAACATTGAATGTGAGTATCTTGTCTTTGCTTGCACTCTTTTAGAGCCAAACTGGTGTTAAAAATTATTTGTTCTACGTCTTTGTTGCTCCCTTCCGAGCGAGCAATACCAATGCTGATGTCGAAAGCGACTTTCATATCGACGCTATTGTAACCCTTTTTTATTTTGGCCAATATCTGCTCACAGATAAAAATAGGGTCTGAATGGTAGGTAATGAAGGCAAATTCGTTTCCTGCCGTCCGGAAAGTCAGATTGTTCTCGGGTATGGTTCGGCGTAAGGTCTCTGCTACGTACTGAAGCACTTTATCGCCAATATAATTACCGTGCATATCATTAATGGCTTTGAAACTATTTACGTCGAGCAAGGCTAATGTGAATGGGGTGCTTCTCTGTTGAGTAATCGATTCCAAAGTGTCCGATAAGCAACTTCGGTTTAGTAACCCAGTTAAGCTATCGTGTGATACTTCATAACTGAGTTGATTGACCAGTTGCTCAGAACGCTCGTTGAACCATATTTCCCTTAGTGTGTGGATGACGATGTTTGCGAAAAGTTGATGGTGTTTAATCACGTTTTGCAACTGATTCGGGTTAAGAGGAGAAGTAAACGTAGAAAACAGCACACCCATGACCTCGCCACTCTGAGTTCGAGTAGGGATTGCAATTGAGTTCTGTGAGGTGATTTCCTGCTTAAATGCCGATGTAGGCAACGACTGAATGATATATTGAGCGAATGAACAGTCTGGGTGCTGTTGATGGACAGCTTGTTGGTAGATGTGACCGTGACGTGCGTTGATTTTATCATGTAGTACATGGTCCGAATGGGCTATAACCAAAGGAACCATCTGATCTGGAAAGTACTTTTTCTCAATGATGGTGGTGTATTGAGTGCCGAACATTTGGTGCAAAATGAGCACGGCCGACTCTAGAAGGTCGATGCCTTCTAATTTAAGTAAACGACCAATGCGTTCTGCATCTATCATGCTGTTATGCGTATGTTGAGTCATAGTCACCATCCGTAGTTAACCAGAACCTATTTGTAAGCTGTATATGTGCATACTTGTATAATATTTATGCGTCTAGTTTATTATTGGCCGTGTTGTATAACTTTTCAAATTTAAATGTGATTTATTTCACAGAGCCAGAGTACTGCGCTCTTTGTCTAATCGATCTTTCAGATGGTCCAAAAACAGCTTGGTTCGTGTATGTGAGTAATCAAGCTTAGGGTAGTAAGCGTAAACCATCACTTCATCAGCCGTGATATTTGGCAATACTGGAACTAATGTCCCTTGCTTGAGCTCTTCTTTTATCATCGCGTTAATGGTCAGAAGTATTCCCATTCCTCGTTTGGCGGCATGAAAAAGTGCTTCTGGGTTGGTGGTTGCAAAGTTCCCGTTCAAGGTAACCCTTTGGCCTTTGGTTAGCGTTACTTCTCGAATCGGGCGCTCGCCCCAGATCAATGAGTTATGCCGTTCTAAATCCTGCTCGCAGGTAGGGTGACCATGTTTTGTTAGATAGTCGGGTGATGCATAAAAGCTGGCTTTGTGTTCGAAAAGCGGGGTTTTCTTAAAGCTTAATGAATTGAGTTGTTCCAGCTCACGACTGATCACGAGATCCAAGCCTAGTTCAGGTAATTGACCCGGAGTCGTGGTGATAAGTTGTACTCTTATGTCTGGATATTTCTCCAAAAAATCATCTAAGTACTGAACTAAGAATTTAGAACCAACCGCAATGGTAGCCCCAACTTTTAATAGGCCAGCAGGGGTTTGGTTAACCGAGCGAGTTTCATCAATAATGGACTGCCAACTATCGAGCTGATCTTTCGCTCGTTGATAGAAAAGTGCACCGGCCTCGGTTTGGCTGATAGATCGAGTGGTGCGCTTTAAAAGTTGGGTGCCGATGCGCTCTTCTAGCCAGTTTACTCTTTTGCTGATCGCTGAGCTGGTGGTATTGAGTTTGCGCGCCGCGCCATTGAAGCTGCCTTCTTCCACCACTTTTACATAACTTTTTACGTTAAGAATCCAATCCATATTATTTCCTATCTGGACCTAATTAAATTCCAATTTGGTTAATTATCAATTATTGGTTTTGAATGTAAACTTATTTTATGAATGAAAATCGAACGAATAGGGAATTTTTTGAGCCAATTGATCTTTAAAAAAACGCCGTTACTTTTAGCGATGATGATCATTGCTACGGGGCAAGTAGGTGTGAGTATCTACTTGCCAGCACTGCCGTTAATTTCTTCTGACTTAAGTGTTACTCAGGTAGAAGTACAACTACTCGTCACGTTGTTTCTGGTTGGGTTTGGTTTGTCTCAGCTATTTTACGGGCCGATGTCTGATGCGGTAGGAAGAAGGCCTATCTTCTTGTTGGGTCAGGGGGTTTATCTGATTGGTACCGTTGTTTGTTTCGTATTTTCCGACAATATGATGGCGTTGGAAGTCGGCCGGTTACTTCAAGGTTTAGGGGCGGGTAGCGCCTCGGTACTAGGGCGAAGTGTGCTTCGTGATAGCTATGATGGTTCTCAGCTTACCAAAGCGTTGTCTTATATCTCCATTACCGCTTCGATCATGCCAATTATTGCGCCGGTATTTGGTGGTTGGATTTCATTTCATCTCGGTTGGCAGGCGGTGTTCCTGTTCGTTTTATTGTACTTATTAGCGATATTCACGCTGGGTTACTTTGTTCTGCATGAAACTTTGCCATACAGAAAGAGCCGTTTTGATGCCTGCCAGGTGGTGAAGAACTACGGGCACTTGTTGACCAATCGCCAAGTGTTGACCAGTGCCAGTTATAACTGGATGAGCTATATGGCGAGTTTGGTTTCGTTGTCGTTGTTTCCATTCTTAATGCAAGAGCAATTGGGTTTGACTGCGGCCGAATATGGTTCTTTGATGATTGTGCCTTCAGCAGGGTTATTGATTGGGAGCGTGACGTTAAACTTACTTCATCGTAGGTTTAGTACACCGCAGTTGATGAGCCTTGCGATTTTGATTGTTATGGCTTCAGGAAGTTGGTTGCTTATGCATGAGCTAACAATTTTCAATCTAGTATGGTCATTTACTTGGTTGGCGATAGCTCAGGGAATATCGTTCCCGCTTTCTATCAGCATGTTGCTGGAGCCTCATAAAAATCAAGCGGGTGCAGTTTCTGCTCTGTCAGGCTCAATTCAGATGTGTTTGGCAGGTTTATTAGGTGGATACTTGGTTGAAAGTTGGGTGACAAATCACCTGCAACTCGGCGTATTTTACTTGGTCATTGGGACTATTATGGGAGGAGTGCTTTGGTCTTCAGTCAGAATGGACAAGAAATTTGGTGCAACAGAGGTTGAATACAGTTCAACAACGAGCACTCCATAGTTCATCGTTAAAGCGTTGTATTTATGTTGATGGTTTCCTACAATACTTCGGTCCACTTAATAGGTAAAAAACATGCAGCAAAATGAATTTGAAGTACTGGTAAAAGGTATTTGCGCACTAGATGGCCTGCCTCAAGCGCTTGAGCTATTGAAATCTAATGAGGACACTGAAGTCGCTGAGGCTGCCGCATCACTGACTGGTCAATTTGCGCTAGCGGAAGTAGAAGGTGAAAAACGTATTTACCACGTGACGCTTCAAGAAAACGAACAGGGTGAAGAGCAAGAGTACATCGAACATGTTATGAATGAAGGCGATGACTTAATCAAATTTGCAGCTTGGTTCTTTGAAACTATGTTCGAATTAAAGCAAAAAGACACATACCAAATTGCGGGTAAAACTTACAGACAGCCAAAGCGCAGCTAGGTTTCTAAGCAATTAGGTTTCTAGAAAAACTATTTTTAAAGCAGCTCTCTTGAGCTGCTTTTTTTATGGATGTTTAAATGAATATTTTGATTGTAACTTGATGGGTCTGTTACATTAAAGTGTGATTTAAGTCTTGTTTTTGGGCGTTTTAAGTGTAGAATCCGCGAACAATGAAGTTGATTAAGTGCGGAGATAAGCATGAACTACGAACTAGGCAATGTATACCTTGGTCAAATTGCAGCAAAAAACATGATGCACGAAGCGTTATACGGCAAGCCAAAGCCAAAGAAACCATCGTTCTTTAAGCGAATGAAGAAGAAAATGGCTAAATAAGCACTTTCCCAAACGGAATTTTAAAAGGCCTTAAACTCATTGCAGTTTAAGGCCTTTTTCGTTTTAGCTATCGATGACTTTTATGGCTCTGTTTTGTTGTGGATAGGTACAACAAAACATTGTTAGTTAATTATCGGAAGTCTAACTCTCTCTAAGCGAGATCAGCTTGCTGATTGATTAGATAAATCGACAACATTGTTTGGAATGGAATTTAGACCATTTTCTTTCATCCATGCTTCCAAATTGTCTGCACCGCCGATGTATTTCCCATCAAGCCAAATCTGAGGGACCGTAACTGGTGTTTTATTACCAATGTGCGCTTTCACCTCTGGGATCATACGAAATAGAGCGGCGCCGTCTTTTACGACATCGTGGTATTGGTATTCAACCCCCGCTTCATCAAGCATTTTCTTTGCCTTAACGCAGAATGGACAGGTTGCTTTGCCATAAACGATGTTGCCTTTTAGGTTGTCTCGTTTGGTCCACTCTTTGATTACTGACTGAACTAGCACGCCACGATTAAGAGCTTCACCTTGGCTGACGACCTTACCTTCAACGACAAGGATAGGCGCATGCCAAGAGCCGAGTTTTAGCGGTTCCCACCAGTGAGATAACCAATCTTTCACTTCCAGTTCGACATCGACATCGGCCAATTCATTCTCAAAAGTATCCTTTAGAATGTCTTTGGTAAGGGTACATTCTCCACATGGGATGTTTACTTTAAATGGCCCCCAGCTGCCTGCCCAACGGTATAGTGTAATCTTGACTGGTTTCTTCATGGTTACGATCTCGCTTAAAATTCTCTTATCAATATAGAACGGACTGTAGACGTATTTATTTCATTGGCCTTAAATTTTATTAACTTTCGCCGGCTTTTTTGTTTCCCAGTGAGTAATAAACGCAACAGATGCAATAATAATTGCCGCCCCTAACCATAAGCGGCCTGGTGGAACCCAGCTGAATACCAGCCAGCCAGCCAGTACATTGAGTGGTAATTTTGCATGATCAAACGGTTGAACAAAAGAAGCGTCAGCGACGGAATATGCTTTTACAATCGCCCATTGAGCCAGGGCCGTCATAACACCGATAACGATTAAGATAACCCAAATGGTCCCACCGCTTGGCGTTTGCCAATCAGGCACGGCCAACAAGATGTTAAATGGCGTGATCAATAGCAAAAGGTAAACCACCATAGTTGAAGGACTGTCTTGTGAGGAGAGCTTTTTCACCATCAGTGAATAGCATGCCCAAAAGAAAGCCGCGCCAACCGGTAGTAACGTTGCCCAACTAAAATCTTCGGACCATGGTTCGAGAATAACCATAGCACCGGTAAAGCCTGCTAACGTTGCCCCCCAACGAGCCGCGCCCACTTTCTCTTTGAGGAAAAGTCCAGAGCCAATGGTTGCAAAAAGTGGAGAAGTCATGAGGAGAGCAATACCTTGCCAAATAGGTACAGGGTAAGCTAACGCCCATATCCAAAGTTGAATACCGATAACCGATAAAAAAACACGAAATACATGAAGTTTGAGGTTATCTGTTCTGAGCGCGCGACGAATGCCTAACGTTTTTAAGTAAGGAAGAATGGCGAACAACGCGATGGCGTATTGAATGACGGCGACGGTGGTAGAAGTCAGTCCGAAGTGAATACTCGCGATTTGGGTCAGGCTATTAATCACGGCAAAGGCTAAACCAGCGGTTAGCATCCAGCTAGCGCCTTGGATCGGATGGTGTTGTGACATGATGCTTCTAATTGTTTGATATGGTTTGTCGTATGATACGGATTTAACACCACGAAACCAGAAAAAGCATTGCTGAAGTTGGTTAGAATATTTGAATAACAAAAAAGGTTGAGCAAATGCTCAACCTTTCTATTTATAGCTAAAGTGAATCTAGATTAGAAGTCGTAACGTACACCTAGACGAAGTGTATCTTCGCCTTGAGTGGTTAGGCCTGTCGTCGCATCTTTCACTTCGTCTAAGTTGTTTAGTTGGTAAGCAATGTATGTGCGAATTGATTTGTTGAATTTGTAAGTACCCGTTAACTCGAAGAAGTCAGCGGTATCTACGGTTACGTTTTGAGACGCATCTTCTTCTTGTTTTTGGTAAAGAGCTGCGAGTTCAAACTGACTGGTTAGTTTGTACTTCGCGGCAACTTCTACACCAGAGAATTCAGTGTTAGCCTTGTCGTCAAGGTCGCCCATCGTATAAGTTGCACCTAAGTACAGGGCATCCAATTTATAGTTAATACCAGCGATTACAGCCGTTGCTGAACCATTTCCAGCCCCGTTGTCATTGCCTGAATAACCAAGGCCAAAACCTAACCCCATAGGTAGAGTGTAAATACCAGAGACACCGTAACCGTTTGTATCTTTGTCTTCACCAGCAATTAAACTTCCTTTTAAAGAAAGAGCATCAGCATCGTAAGCATATACAAACGTGTTGTTGACTTGCTCGTCGCCGGCATTAATGAAGGCTTTTTGATCACCAGAGAAAATGGTAACGTCCGACATTTCTGAAATTTGAGCTGCTGCTGTATCTTGGCGACCTACCGATACTGCACCGAAGTCACCTTCAAAGCCCGCATACATGTAACGTTGCTTAAAGTTATCGGTTTCATCATTGTCAGCTGAGGAGTTTACGCTTTGTTCTGCTTCGTAGAAGCCAAAGCCAGATAAGCTATCGTTGATTTCTGTATTACCACCAACATTTAAGCGAACACGGCTCTTGTTTTTCATTGAACCGTCTATTTCAGCACCACCTGAACCGATGAAATCACCACGGAATTCTGCACGACCGCCAATTTTAAGTTCAGTACCATCAGAGCTGTAAACGGTTGCTGCTAGAGATGAACCTGAAACTAGTGCCGCTACCACTGCAGAAGCTAGAACTGCCTTTTTCATAATCACTTACCTTATATTTTAAATATCCGCGAGCAATGTGCCCTTCGTTTCGATATGAAGCTAATTTAGAGCAGATAAATTAAGCTTTCATTTCTATAGAATTACATTTTCGTGAATGAGGAACTTTTTAAGTGTTGATTTTATTGCACTTTTACTTCAATTGGTTGAGTGGTTTGTAAATAGACATACAAGCTTGAAGTTTTGCAACCGTCTCTTTGAAGGGCTTACTTTGAAATATGTGAGAATAATATGAACGGAGTTTATGTATCGAGTAGAGCTTGCGGATCAATTAACTGCTTGTACTGGTTACGATATCCTCTATGATGCAAAAACTTAAAAAGAGAATATATTTTGCTCAACAAGACGGAGATAGTTGGATGAAAACAGAGTACTTAGGCGATGTTTTACAAGGCCGGCAGGTTATAGGCTCCTTGAATGTTGAAGATCTACCCGTTGGAGCGCATCAGTTTTGGTTCCAAGTGACCAGTGATGGGCTCGGGCAACCTAAAAACATGCCAGTTTCTGTTTTCAAAGGCAGCCAAGACGGCCCTAAGCTTATGGTTACCGCTGGTATTCATGGCGATGAACTAAATGGTGTACTGGCTGCACAACAAATTATTAGAGACTTGGTGGGTAAAACACTGAATGGTACGGTGACAATTGTACCTACGGTGAACTTGTCTGGTTTGCTAAATCACAGTCGTGACTTCATCTCTTCCGATCCGGGTTCATGCCCTGCCAACCTCAACCGACTCTTTCCTGGCGATGCCCACGGACTAGCAGCGGAACGCTTTGTTGCGTCACTGTGGGAGCGCTTACTCAAGCACAATGCAACATTTGCCGTTGACCTCCACACCCAAACTCGTGGTGCGGTATACCCACTTTATGTTTTCGCTGATTATCGAATCGAGCAATGTTTGGAGATGGCAAGACTGATGCAACCAGATTGTGTTCTTAATGATCCCGGCGACCCTGGGATTCTTGAAACAGTTTGGAATCGCAGTGGTATTCCGAGCATCACTGTAGAAGTCGGGATGGGTAAGTTTACTCAACCAGACATGATTCAAAGAGCGGTAGATGGCGTATTAAATATGCTCTCCTATTACGAGATGCTTGAGGTCGATGGACAACATCCGTTAGAGGCAAAGCAACTGCCAAGCATGGATTGGATTGAAGGCAACAACGTTGTGTCCATTCGCGCTGATATTGGTGGTTTTGTTCTGCCTCAAGTCGAGCTTTTGCAAAGCGTGGAGCAAGATGATCTGTTAGCCATCCAATATGATGCGTTCGGCAATGAATGTCGTCGTTATCACGCGCCGTCTTCTGGCCGTGTACTCAGTTATAACGTGGATGCACTAAGAGAGCCGGGTGCGTTGGTGTGCCGCTTATTGAGCTAGTAATAAGTTAGACAGTGGCTAGGTTTGCCATTCGAAACGCATAAAAAAGCCTACTGCGGGTTAACGCAAGTAGGCTTTATCAATTTCATCTTCAATTTTTGCTAAGACTCACAACCTTTCTACACTCAATTAGAAAGCGTCATCCACGATGTCTTTTAATCGGTCGTAAGGCACATAGCCTGGTAAGACCTGGCCATTCATCATCAGCGTTGGTGTGCCTGTTAAACCTAATGCGCTAAAGGTTTGATGGTTTGTCATCAGTGTGTTGCTTTGGTCTGAAGTGGTGTTCAGTTGTGCTTCTGTTCCTGTTTTCTTTGCCACAGCTTGCAGTGAAGCCTTTGTATGGAGGCCGCTTTTCGCCATCAATAACCTATCAACTTCAGTAAAGGCTTCGCGGTTATCTTTCCAAACCTTCATAGCGTATAGAGCGGCATTAGTATTAAGTTCGTTTATTTGTTGCTGTTTAAATGACAGGTATACATTGATAATTTTGATATCACTATTTTCAGAAGCTAATTGAACTAGGCCTTTTTCTAAACGTTTACAGTAAGGGCAGTTATAGTCGGTAAAGTTAATGATTACCGATTTTCCATCTGGGTTTCCTGTGATTGGGTGCGCGTCATTGCTGTACAGCCAGTCGTGGCTTTCCGCTTGGGCTTTCTGCACTTGTGCTTGGCTCGCGACATATTGCTCTAAACTGGTATGCAGACCCGAAATAGTAGAAGGGTTCTCTTTTAGAAACTGATTAATTTCTTCAAGCTGTTGAGTTTGCTCTTTATTTAACTCGGCAAAGGCATTAGCACTCATTAGTGAACCCAAAATCAGTGTGCTTATCAGGTGTTTTTTCATGTTATTTGTTCTCTCATTCTTGATAATTGTGCGCGTTTATTGGGTCGCGCTCGCGATAATTATATTGTTTGTTAAATTGGCTTAATCGATTTATTTGCTTTGCTCTGCTTTTTCTTTGTAAGCGAGTTATGCCAAATAGGTTCTGATCCAAAGCCCAATAGGTGAAGTTACGCCCGTTGCGATACTAGTGATCTTTCCGTCTTTGATGATGACGATGCTTGGAGTGACATTAACGCCCCAACTTCTGCTGATTGAGCCAGAAAGATCATTTATAACAGGGAAGTCATACTCTTTTGCATCCAAGTAGCGCTGGACACGTTCGTCTGGACCAGACGATAGAGCGACCGAAACCACCTGATGGGAATCGCTGAAGCTATTGACGGTTGGGCTTACAAATTTGCAGGCACCACACCAAGTCGCCCAGAAATAGACAATGACTGGCTTACCATTTTTGCTTAGCTCGATAACATCAATATCTTCGCCTTGGAGCGATTGACCCACAATTGGAATCGCATCGCCCTGAGGCATGCTTCTGCTGTGATAAAAGTCCATGGCAAATGAAACTACGCCAACGATCAGTATCATTGAAACCAGTTCCTTTCCCCACTTCTTAAGACGACTTGGCTTTTTGGCCTCACCCTTTATAGCGTTGTCTTCAGTCGCGCTAGATTTCTCTTCATTGTTGGGAGTCTTCATCAGTTATCTCGCAGCGTCGATGGCTTGAACGACAGTGTCACTGTCGAGGAGCACAGGCAGTGGAATACCGCTTTTATAACTAGGACCATAGACGATATTAAATGGCACACCAAATCGCCCATTACTTTGTAAGTATTGAGTGACACTTTCACTTGGTGTTGTCCAATCGCCTTTCATCAAAACAATGTCTTCTTGCTGTAGGTGGCTGTGGACAGGATCTTGAAGGATGACACCGATCTTGTTGGCTTTACAGGTGATACACCAATCAGCAGTCACATCAACAAAGACCGTTTTGCCTTCATCAACTAACTGAGGGATTTGCTTCGCATCCAGCTTTTGCCAAGCGAGATCGTCAACAATGGGTGTCGCCCAGTTCTCAGCGGTGACACTACCGACGATCAATGCAGCACCAAACACCAAGGTTGTAGTTGCCATAATAGGAATCAGTACCTTGCGACCCAGTTTCATGCCAATCCAAACCAATACTGAAATCACGATAAACAGTGACAGCAGGATAGTTGAGAATTTACCAATGAATGGGCTCAGAAGGCTTGTTAACCAAAGGCTGGTAATGAACATCATTAAGCCAAAAAACAGCTTAACTTTGAACATCCACGCGCCCGGCTTTGGTAGCAGTTGGGTGAGGCTAGGGAACAGGGCGAAAATAAGCCAAGGTGCACTCATGCCGATGCCAAGTGCGATGAAGATAACCCATAACTCTTGATAGCTTGCTCCAAGTGCATAAGCAACCGCAGTGCCAAGGAATGGCGCGCTACACGGCGTTGCTAACAGCGTTGCAAACATGCCTTGAACAAAGTGGCCTGAATGTGAGTCATCGCCTTTGGTTGCCATCCAAGTGTTTAAACCTGATGGTAGTCTGAATTCGAATAACCCAATCAGGTTAATTGAGAACAGCAAAGTGATGATCAGCATGAATCCGATAAACCAAACATTTTGGAATTGGATTCCCCAACCAATCGCATTACCACCCATTTTTAGAGCGGTCATACCTAGGGCTAACAGTCCAAATGATGTAATGACACCTGATGCAGAAGCTAAGAATGAGAGTCGAATATGACGATTAGATGCCCCTTGGTTTTGAATGATGCTGTTTAGCTTCATTCCTAATACTGGCAACACACATGGCATGATGTTGAGAATCAAACCACCAATTAAAGCGAAGCCTATCATCGCAATAAAGCTGGTGTTACTTGATTGATAGGCAATAGGCTCTGAGCCAACCTGCGCCGTCATCTCTTCAGCAAAGTTAATATCTGAAACCGTGACGCTAACCGTGCGATCGGTTAAGTCGACGTCACCGAGCCAATTACTTACATCGAATACAGCAGTCATTGTGTTGTTATTGATATGAACGGTTGGCTGAGAGAAGAAGTCATCAATCACTTCTTGCCCATCAATCAACACCATCGGCTTATCCCAGCCTTCTTTACTCATGAGCTGAGTCACTAGTTGTTGCTTACTCTTATCCCAGAACAGACCGTTCACCGACGTGCGGTTAGCTTCGCGTGGAGATTGGCTCATGCCTTGATTGAACAAGAACATGGCTTCTTCATCGAGCGCTAATGCTTGTGGGTCGATCGGCAGTTCGATGTCGTAATCGGTTAACACACAGATATTGGTACACGACGGAAAGGTAAACGACGCCCTGAATATTGCAGGCTTCGTGTTGTCTTTCAGGGTTAACGTGACAGGAAAGCTAACGTGCTTTTTGTAGCCTAGCGTCATGATGCCAAGCTGCTCGTAGTACTTAGGTATTGGCCAATGCCACTCTACTGACTCAATGTTTGTTGAATCAGACCAGTCCCAGCTTGGTGGTATACCACCTTCGCCAGGGCTACGCCAATAGGTTTTCCAGTCGCCGTCGAGCACGACATCTAACACGGTTTGAATCTGAGAACCGTCGTCCGACTGTTCACCCGTCGACATCATTCGCATCTTGACTGGTGGATGTTCAGGCGCGCTGAGCCAGCCCGTAGTCTGTGCTAAAGCAGTAAATGACGTCATAACCAAAAGGGCAGTGACTAAGGTTTTCGCGCATGTACGCATGTAGAATGCCAAAGAATCGACAAACTTAGTTAGTAGTGTGTTGTACACAAATGTATCTCCAAAAAATAAATAAAAGGGTGTAGTAGCCCGGTTATTTACTCTCTAAATATACAGTGCGTTAGATGTAAGCGGTGTTTCGTAGGTCGAGAAGAGCGATGGTTATCTCTAGACAATCTCGATATGTGAGGTGACAGGCTGTATGCGACAGCGATAAATAAAATAAAAGGTGTCAGCCAACCTGTTTTAGGTGTGGAAAAGTTGAGCAGTTTCGAGCTCAGACTGCATGAGTTCGAATTAGACTCCGTTAGTGCTTTAGATGCTTCTGAGCCAAACACGCTGCCATATAGTGCTGATATTCTCTCTAATGATGCGACTACCACTTGTGGGCCATTCGTTTCTGCACCAACGATTACTGATTGGCCAATAAGGAAGTTGGAAACTGTTACTTTCTTTGCCGATAGCGTGCTCGCCAGACAAGTTACGATAACCAGTCCGGTAAGAAGAAGCGCCCAAAGCGATTGCCTTTGTTGGCGGTTCTGTTGGGATAAAAAAAGCAGTTGTGTATTCAGCAAATCAGTCAGTAATCGAATCAGTTAGTATTTAACACGGGTTATAAGCAGGCTAGCTTAGATAACTTTGCTTCGTGCCACAAGTCATAAAATTGTTAAAGTGGCAAGGATAGGTAGATGCAAAGCCTAACGTCTAAGGCACCAACGTCCAACTTAAGTTCATAATAATTTGTTCTTTTTCTATGAGTCGTGTTTATATTTAAATGGCATCAATATAAGCGGTGAGGTGCGATATTGATATGTACTAAAGTGCAATAGACATGAGGTGCTTTAAGCGTCAGACATGAAAAAGCCCAATCGTTCGTTAGTAGTCACATTGGGCTTTTTCAATTGGTTTTTAGTGCTTCGTCGCGACAATTAGAGCGCCTTAGTGGGTACGACGAGGACCGTTCCGTACTAGGTCTTTGCCATTATCAAACACTTCTTGGGTGATCCAACGTGCAAGTAGAACTTTGTGGCTGCTATTGAATACAGCGACGAAGTGGCGGCCATCTGCGTTATTGGTTGCCATACCTACGCCTTCAACCCCTTCAAGGCCTAAGCCGCCGGCTTCCACTGAAATTAAGAATTTTTCTAGGTCTTCTAGAGACTCAATAAGATCAAGTTCGTTATTCATTTATATGCTCTCTTGCTGTGAGCCAACATCCAGCTGATGACGTTTTAGTGCATGCGTTTAAGTGGTGATATTGGCCGTTGTTCTTTGTGGGGGCGTACTCTACAGATCATAAGAAGGGATTGGAACTCTCAAATATTAGATGCCGACTAATTTTTTGCAAACTTTTAACATAATATACGTTTAAATGTTTGTTATTCATCTTCTTTTTACTACTATTGATAGGGTCGATGTAGACAATGGTAAGGATTAGTATGATGAAGGTTTGGCGTTGTCTATTGTTAATGTTGACGTTTGTAGCATTTGGCAGTTTTGCGCAAAGCGTTGAAAAAATAGCAGCAGTACAAGAGCAGTTATTGCTTGATTTAGCAACACTAGAAACGGCGCATGATGCTGAGAAACCATTTCTGGAAGATATATTAAGGCGTAAGAACCAAAGCTTACGAGAAGAGATTATTTCCCAGTTATCATCTGATACAAAAGAGGGGCTTGATGTCACTCTTGCTAAGCAGGTTGAACTCTTACAAAAATTGCTGGCATTGAATGAAGTTAAAATTGCTTCAATGACCAAGGAAAGCCTTTCCGCTGAAAATGATGTTCAAAAGCGTCTCGAATTACAAATCCAAAGACGAGTCCGAATGATGGACACTTACTATCAGCAGTTGGCTAAGACACTAAATTGGTCGAAAAATCGTGGTGTAGATGTCACTGTCCATGAAAGTGAGTTAAAAACGGCGTTAATCGCTCGTTCTCAATATCTTACTAATGCCATTTTATACACGGACACACAGCGTCAAGACTTAGAGGTGCGTTTGTCTTTTGTTGGTGAAGAAGACAAAGCCGCCATTAAAACCGAACTTGAACGCTTTAGTGAACGTATTAGTACCATGGTGGCGAGCTTAGAAAAGACCATCACTTTAATGGAACCGTTTGGCGTGGATATGACTTCCTACAAGCGGGTACTACTGACCACGACAGGTGATATCAATGTCGATGTGTTAGAGGTTGATGTAGCGCTCGAATTGTTGGATGGGTGGCTTCGCTCGTTGAGCTCATGGGCTTTTGAAAACGCCCCCTCTTTTATTGTCAAACTCGCCTTATTTTTAGGCATTTTGTATGTGACTCGTTTAATTTCCAATATTACTCGTAAGACAGTCCGGAAAAGTGTGTCGCACTCAAAAATGGACTTTAGCTTATTAATGCAGGAGTTCTTTGTATCAATCGCATCTAAAGCCGTTGTTTTTATCGGTTTGCTTATCGCACTCTCTCAAATTGGGATTGAGCTAGCTCCGTTACTCACTGGTTTTGGTGTCGCGGGCATCATTATTGGTTTCGCGTTGCAAGATACGTTGTCAAATTTTGCATCGGGTTTGATGATCTTGATCTACCGTCCTTACGATGTTGGAGACATGGTTAAAGTATCAGGCGTTCAAGGTACTGTAAAAGACATGAACCTAGTCTCTACCACTGTTCAAACGATCGATAACCAACGTTTGGTTATCCCAAACAACAAGATCTGGGGGGATGTGATCAACAACATCACTGCAGAACGTGTGAGACGGGTTGATATGGTTTTTGGTATTGGTTACTCCGATGACATCGATAAAGCAAAATCTGTGTTGAACGACATCATCATTGCACACCCTTTAGTGCTAAAAAAACCAGAGCATATGATCAAGCTTCATACCTTGAATACCTCTTCTGTAGATTTCGTGGTAAGGCCTTGGGTTAAGACCGATGACTACTGGGATGTGTACTGGGACGTAACAGAAACGGTTAAGAAACGCTTTGATGAAGAAGGCATCACGATTCCATTCCCTCAACGAGATGTTCATATTTATAATCATGAAGAGAGTTGATTTTTTCTCTAAACGAACAGTTTAAGACTAAGGAAAGTTAATCATAAATGGGCTCCTGAAACGGTGCCTATTTTTATGTGTGTTAGATAGGCAGTGCCAGCACCACTGACAATAATAAATAAGCTATGATGATAGACGTTCAGCAAATGGTGTACAGAAAGTAAAGCAGTATACCGAGTGCAGGTTGAGGCTAGGAGTAAACGACATGAATGATTCACAGCAAAAAACCAATACAAGAAATACAACGGTAAGAAAAGCGACACGAATCGAAAGTGTTATGAACTCTGCGATGTGGCATCTAACTCAGAGGGATATGACAGAGAGTGAGCTGATTGCGAAGCTGAGAGTGAAGACGGACAATCAAGATTGGATCGATGAAACTCTAGGAACTCTGAAAGGTTTTGGGTATCTCAAGTCTGACCAAGTGTTTGCAGAACAATTCGTAGAACAAGCATTCTCTGGTGAATTTGGTTCTCGATATATTGTAGAAAAGTTGAAAAAGAAAGGGTTAACAGACTCAATTATTGCTGATGCGATTCATAAGGTTTCTGCAGACAAAAATATAGATGAGCAAACCATCTTGATAGACAGAATCAACAACTACTATACAAGTTTTAGTATGAGCCGTGAAAAGCTTGTCGCAGCATTACAAAAACGTGGTTTTAGCTATCAACAGGTGAAAGTTGCCATTGAACAGCACCCGCAAGCGTATGAACTGAAAAGTAATATCCAAATTAAGGCAGAAAAAGCCGATTTGGAGAAAGAAGTGCTCAAGTATGCTCGAAAAGGTAAAGGCATGACCGCTATCCAACAAGAGCTTAGGCAACGAAAAATCGACACCAGCGAGCTGTCATCGTTAGTTGACCGATTGATTAATGAAGAGCAGCTAGATTTCTATTCTTCGTGTTTAGAACAGTTGCAGAAGAAGTCTTATGACCTAAACGATCATAAAGAACGCTCAAAGGCTTACGCCATGTTGAGTCGTAAAGGCTTTTCATCCGAAGAGATCAAGTTTGCATTGAGTGAGGGGAATGAGGCGAGTTGACGAGGGGAAAGCTTTTAGATCGAGTACTAGGTATGCTGAGTATCCGTTAATGATTGCCATTTAGACCACTAAGTCACTGAGTTTCAGCTATAACATTCATGTTTGTATTTACATTGTTGATACTTTAATCACTATGGTGCAATATTAGTCTATTAGAGTAATGTTTAGATATCGCTAGTGGCCTTATGACAGCGATTGAGCATTTTCACCGTGACTATTTTTAATATTACAGACTTATTATTATCTCGAATTAACGATAACTTCTAGATTATCAATACCATATCTTGAAGGTAATTAGATGTATGAGCAGAGTTCATGATTATATTTTGAAAATAGTGATAACACATTACCAAGATAGAGCGAAGTTATCGCGTTAACCTGAATTATAAAAAGGTGCCAAGTCGTTACATTAATGGGGAATATATAACCTGTGTCATATCGAGATGTTCTATTAACGCTGTTTGGAGTAAGTTTATGAGTATTAAAGACTTAAGTGTCGTAAAAAAAATATGGTTGAGCTATTTAACCGTATTTATTGTATTTGCAGCAGTATCGATTATGTTGGTACTGAGTTTATCGACGCTTAATAAGGATATTTCAGTTCTTACAGAGAAGAGTTTACCTTCTGTCGCTATTCTGAAAGGAATCCAAGTAGACATTACTAAAGTGCGAAAAGATGAGTTTTCATTATTACCAAATGGAAATAGCCCTCAAATTGGTGAATGGCTGAAAGATCTAGATCAATGGCGTGCAGATGTACAATCAGGTATTGCTGATTTTGAATCTCTGGCTCTTAATCTTGAAGAAAAGAAGTCGTTTAACACCTTCAAGGATACTTGGAGTCAATATATACAAGAGACTAGGCCTTATAATGACTTGTTGAGTCAGGGGAAGCCTGATGAAGCAAATAAAATCGTGCTATCCAGTTTTTCCACCTATTCAAAAGCACTTAAAAGTTTGGACGATACGCTTGCCTTAAATAATGAGTTGGTCAACCATATTGGTGAAGAGGTTCATGCAGAAGCGCTTGCTACTAAATATAGTGCAGGCATTGGTGCAGTAGTGATTTTCATTGTTATAGGACTGTCTTCTGTCGTACTTTCTCGTGCGATTTGTCGCCCTGTTGATCGTGCATTGGCGTTTGCTTCCAAGATAGCGCAAGGCCAGTTGACCAACACGATTGATGAGAAAGAGCTTACTAAAGATGAGTTAGGTACTTTGTTGAAAGAGCTAGTAACAATGCAAGGCAACTTGCATTCATTGGTTTCTGATATCAGCGATTCCACAATTCAGCTTACAGCTGCGGTAGAGGAAGTGAGTGCTATCTCCTCTCAAACCGCTTCTGGCATGCAGAATCAACAGCTTGAACTGAGTTCTGTTGCTTCGGCAATGACAGAAATGCAAGCAGCAGTAGGGGAAGTGGCACAAAACACCGAGGTTGGTGCGACGTCTGCTTACTCAGCTACCGAGGTGACAAAAAAGGGAACAGATACTCTTCAACGTACCACTGCTGTCATACAGCGAGTGTCACAAACTATTCAAGACTCTGATGATTTAGCACAAGAGCTTGAATCTAGCTCGAATAACATCAACCTAGTTGTTGACGTGATTCGTGGTATCGCAGAACAGACAAACCTACTTGCACTCAATGCGGCCATTGAAGCTGCGCGTGCGGGTGAGCAAGGACGAGGATTTGCGGTAGTGGCTGATGAAGTTCGTTCATTGGCTCAACGTACGCAAGATTCTACCTCGCAAATTGTCGAAATAGTCAATCAACTGCAAGAAAACACCAACAAGATGGGGAGCTCAAGCCGTGATTGCCAAGCCGGGATTGCTCAGTGTGTCGAGCAGGTCAATGAGGCCGGTAGTCAAATCCAAGAAATTGAACAATCGGTAGATAATATAGCTCAAATGAGCACTCAAATTGCAACGGCGTGCAGCGAACAAAATTCAGTTTCTGAAGAGCTTAATCGTAGTGTCGATCAGATTAACAGTACATCTACAGAAATGGCTGAGGGGGCATCGCAAACCGCGGTAGCTTGTCAGCAAATTAGCAGCCTTGCTCATAATCTTAAAGCTAGGATGGAAACGTTTAAGCTCTGACTTATTCCCACATTATCCGCTCAATTTTATATTGAGGCTGAAAATAAAAAGGACGAAGAATATCGTCCTTTTTTGTATTTATGGGTACTCGTTAGTTTTTAGCTTCCTTTAAAACAACGCTTGAATTTCAAGATAATGGCAAATTCATCAAATGTATTCGGTGATGTTGCATATAACGGAATGTAAGTCACAAGCTCACGGTTTACTTTATGGCATATGAGTGCTAATTAATAAACTGTTTTGCTGCTAGTATTAACTAGGGAAAGTTCGCTGATTCTCCCGCCTTTCATTGAATCTATTCATGTTCTCAGGTCAGCGTTTTTGTAAGGAAGAGGTTTAGGATGGATCCTATTTTATATATCGAAGTTGGTGGTGTTGTATGGCAAGTCTTCCCTGATGGCACTTGGCTTCAACTGCCTGCATCACAACTTAAAGTTGAAGGTGTGCAAGTCGTTACTATTGAGCCTCAAAGTTTGGAACAGGCTCAACCCCTCACAGCAATACAAATAGCCGCTGTTGAGCAGGAGCTAGAAGAGGTGGTGACTCAGCTTGTCAACAACATCGAAAGTGCACCTCAACAGCAGAGTCCTGCCTATGATCAACCCAGCGCAAGCGCCTCTTTCATTGCTTATGTCCGCTCTACATTAGACGAAACCCTTGCGAAAGCAGGCTTTGATACGCGCCCTACAGAATATGAAGAAGAAGACACTACCTCAAACGACGGTAACCTAGATGCGCTACTACCTAGCACAGAACTCACGGTTGATATACTCGATGGCGGTGATGGATACGAAAACCAATTTGAAGTACCAGGTGTTACGATTACGGGCACGGCTGCGGATGTTCGAGATGGACGTACCGTTGTTCTTACCATCACTGATGTTAATGGCAACACGGTTACCACAACGGCAATTACTAATAACGAAACTTATGTTGTAAACGGTGTCGACCTTTCTTTATTGACTGAAGGCGATCTTCAGGTCGATGCGATCATTGCTGATGATTTTGGTAATAGCATTACAGCCAACGATTCCACAATCAAAGATACGCTAGCGACGATTGATGTCGACTTTGATGGCTTTGGTGATGAGTTTTACAACCAATTTGAAATATCGAATGGGGTGCTAGTTGGTACGGTTGCCAATGTTGAAGATGGTCAGACGATAAGCATTTCAATTACCGATAGTCAAGGTCTCACACAAGACTATACAACGACAGTATCCGGTGGAACTTGGACTCTGACCCTTCAAGATTACTCAAGCTTCGCAGAGGGTGGGTTGACGGTTGTTGCTAACACCATCGATATGGCCGGAAACCCCACTACAGCGACTGACACCATTGTTAAAGATACGCTCGCAAGTATTACAGCGAGTGTTGACGATGGAGGTGATGGCGTTCTCAACAGCTTCGAAATTCAATCCGCCAAATTTTTCGGTACAGTCCAAAATGTTGAGGATGGTCAATCGGTCAACATCCGTATTTCAGACAGTACCACCAATGTTATCGTGCTGACAGCAACGGTTGTGAATGGCGCTTGGTCTGTGGAGGGTGTGGACTTAACAAGTTTTGCTGACGGTAGTATTACCATCGAGGCTGACACGATTGATGTAGCAGGTAACCCGGCTTCTGCAGCAAATAGTGCAGGGGTAGTTGTTATCGATACCGTATCTCCAGTTATTGACATTGATACGCTAGACGGTTTTAGCATTTTGGCATTTCGTAGTGGCCAACTTACAACCATGCAGGGGACAACTAATGTTGCCGAAGGGCTCCCTGTTTACATTGAAGTAAGCGACGGGACTCAGACTCTAGTCTTTGAGGGCGTAGTTGATTCTTCGGGTAACTGGCAGGCGGAGAACATTGACATCTCTACTTTGGATTCGTCTGCAGAATGGACGGTTGACGCAAAAGTTTTCAATACAGTCGGCAACGAAGCCATTGATGACATGCCGACGATTATTCTTCCTGAATCTGTGGTGTTTTCGGAGAATGTCATCGGTATTTTCGGAGATGAAACACAAACGTCTGATATTCGCATCGATTTTGCAGACTTCTCGTTTGGTGATGATCAAAGTTTAGCTGAGTCAATAACCTCTCAAGGCCTGTCGATCACTATCGCGGTATCGGCTGACAAGCAAAGCCTTATTGGAACCCGAAGCGATGGCCAAATTGTATTCGATGCTGCAATATCTGGCAGCAGCGTAAACATCAACTTCTATAAGGTGATCGACCAAGAGGCAGGATTAGATTCAATTCAGACAGCTCTGATCATTGAGGGCTTACAGACGGATGCGGACGGCACGACTGAGCTCGTCATCGGTCATTTACCTATTGTTATCAAGGACTCGGATCCACTCATTTTTGATGAGTCTTATGAAGTCATTGAAGGTCAAGTCGTATCAGGAAACGTACTTAACAACGACATCGATCTTGATACCCAGCTAACTATAAAAAGTGTCGAAGTTGATGGTACGACACAAACACTATCAGGTAGCACCCCTGTTTCTTTTGCTTTGGATGAAGGTGTTTTAACTGTTTTTTCAAATGGCCACTGGACGTTTGTCGCCAACAGAAATTTGGATCACACCATAGCTCAAAACATCACTTTCAACTATGTCGCAGGCGATAGCAGTAATGACTTCGGAAATGGCACTGCAGTCATCGATATTTTTGATGGTGAGGCGGGGTTAGTTGTTGATGGGACAACGACCAGCTCAGAAGGTGACGTGTCTGATGGGGTCCAAACTGTAGTCGGTCAGTTTACCGTTTCCGCTGGCTCAGATAATCCAGATCCCGCTTCGATTGTCTTTAATGCTAATACTCTGGTCCAGTTAGACACTTTGGGCTTGACGACTGGAGATGAGGAGTCTCCTCTAACCTATACGTTATCGAATGATGGTAAAACGATTACCGCGCAAGCAAATGGAGAAACGATATTCACACTAACGTTGAGTGCAGCCGCTAGTGGTATTGATGTTCTAGCAGATGTATCCCTAGTGTTAGAACAACCTATAAACCACCTGAACAGCAATGATTCCATCACTTTACCGCTTATTATTGATGGGGAAGATTTAGACGGTACTTCTTTAGAACAAGGGCGGTTTGATTGGATTATTGAGGATGGTGCGGACCCTGCTTTAACGTCGATCAGTAATGCCAGCATCGATGAGTCAGACCTTGTTCTCGGCAGTGTTTCTGATACTGGCACCTTCAATCTCAACGTCGGAAGTGACTTTGTCGAGTCTGTATTTTTTGATGTAGGAGATCAGCCGCAGTTATATAGTGGTGGCGAGCAAATTATTTATGTGGTGTCGGCCGATGGAAATGAACTGATTGGTTATGTCGGCTCTGAAAGTGTTGAAAATAAAGCGTTTACCTTGAGTTTCTCGTTACCTTCAGGTGAGGAAGATACTGATGTCACTTATACCTTTGAACTGTTTAAGGGGCTTGACCAAAAAAACATTA
This sequence comes from Vibrio kanaloae, assembly GCF_024347535.1. Lineage (NCBI taxonomy): Bacteria > Pseudomonadati > Pseudomonadota > Gammaproteobacteria > Vibrionales > Vibrionaceae > Vibrio > Vibrio kanaloae. The sequence continues at coordinate 728,000 of NZ_AP025498.1, forward strand.
CAGACGAAATACCGTTTGTTATCACTGCCAGAGATGATGATAACGACGAAACACAATTAACCTTGAACGTCTCGATTACTGATGGCGGAGAACCAACGATTGGTTCAGGGACCGTTGAACTCAGTGAAGCTCCTGTTGCTGATATCACTCCGTCGGGAGTCGGTTCTACAGCAAACGTGAGTTTGGCGGTTACTGCGGGTAATGACCCTCTGGTTTACTTGGGGTTAGATGTGGCGAATGGCCAAGTTGTATTAGGCAGTGATGGTGCTGCTGTTACCAGTAATGGTGAAGCATTGACTTGGCGTGACAACGGTAATGGTACATTTGATGCTGTTCTTGGCAATGGTGATGCTGTTTTAAAAATCCGACTACCAGATGACTTTACTCTTGAAGCAAATGGTTCAACAAACGTAACGGTTGTTATTGAGTTATATCAGTCCATTGATCATGGATCTGGTTTGAAAGATACCGAGCTGACCATACCAGCTTCTATCGTCACTATCGATTCTGATGGGTCGAGAGACACTCAAGAGTCCGACATTAAAATATACGATGGTAAGGACCCTGCATTCTCAATTGTAGGTAGTATATCTGTTGATGAAGATGGACTCATTGGTGACAGCGAACAAGCCGGTACTGAAGAACCGAGTCCATCAATATCCATAATTCAAGGCTCAGACGATATTGCTTCCGTATCAATTGATACTGATGCATTTGATGCACTTGGTTACAGCAGTGCCGGAAAAGCGATCTCCCTTCAGGCTGCTGATCCTGATGGTTGGTATTACGGGCAAGACTCTGACGGAAGCAACGTATTTAGAATTCGTTTTAATACTGACGGGACGACAGAGTTTGATCTATATGCGCCACTTGATCACGACTACGGTAACAACGGTGAAAACAATCTCGCCCTCAATTTTGAACTTACAGTTAATGATGCGGATGGAGACCGTTCTGATCCCGCTATTTATTCTGTCAACGTAAAAGATGATGTTCCGACTGCTCGAGATGGTTCTATTGAAATGGTTGAGGGTGATAACCTCAATGGGCAGTTCTTAACCGAAGAATTTTCAGGCGCAGACAGCGCAGAAATCATTAGTTTCACTTATCGAAATGTCACCTATACCTTTGATAACGCAGGTACACCAATTACGATCAATTTGATTAATGATTATGATGGTGGGTCGACTTACGGGCAGTTTACGCTTTCACCTGATGGTAGTTATCAGCTGATCACCAATCCAAACGTATCGACAGACCCCGCTGATCCTAAGATCGTTGATGACATCGATTATCTGGTGCGAGATGCGGATGGCGATGAAGTCATTAGTAACGCTGAGCTTATACTGGATGATAACGAAGGTTTTATTCGTTATGAAAATTCTGAAACCACAGAAGACAACGATGCCATTATCGTTGTGAGCGTTTCTACTGGAGACGTTGACCAAAGTGAAACTGTTACGGCCATTGAATTTTCAGAAGATTCTTTGCAAGGCGGTAGCCTGTATTTAGATGGTGTATTACTTCAAGTAGTTGATGGCAAGGTGACGCTTTCAGGTAATCAGCTAACGGCGATTGACAGCCAGTTTACTGGCCCAAATGGTCAATTGACTTATCGACCTGCACTTCATGAATCGAATACGACTTCAACGGTTATTCTAGCAATCAACGCCATCATTAGTACCGATACGGTTCCAAAGGAACTTACAGCCGATATTGCGGTTTCTGTTTTGCCTGTGGCTGACGCGCCGGATTGGTCTGATTCGGTCTTCACCTATCAATCTGTTGAAGATGACGCAGATCCAATTAAATTAGATATCACCGCTCAGTTGGTTGACCAAGATACATCTGAAGAATTGTCTTACACCATTAGTGGCATTCCAGATGGTCTGAATATCACCTTGAACGGAAATGCAGTTAAAGAGGGTAAAGAGTACACTCAGCCCCAAATCGACAAAATGGAAATTAGAGCCGATGAAAACCTCGCGGGTCGATTTGAATTTGATATTACTGCGATTGCGACTGAAGCGGGGAATACCTTTGCTGAACCAGATGATAAAACGGCCGATATCGTCAATACCGTCGTGGTTGAGATTTCACCGGATGCTGATACTCCACATGTATCGGTTAAGGACTACAAAGGCCTAGAAGATGAAACCATCTTCCTCAAGAACGTGATTGATGGATCGCTAACGGATACCGATGGTTCTGAATCGTTAAGCTATCAAATCGAAGTGCAAGATGGTTGGTCTATTCAAGGCGGACTATTTGAACTAATTGCCCCTAACACTTACTTAGTGTCGGCTGGTGCGATTGAGAACGATGTCGCTTATTTAGTACCAAAAGAAGACATCAGTTCATTCACCGAAGATCTGTTTATTAAGGTTACGGCGGTAGCGACGGAATCGACCGTTGATTCATTAGATCCAATTAACGTGACCGCGCTTAGCGATACCAAAACCATCAATATTTTCCTCAAAGGTGTCGTCGATGAGCCTATTGTTGTGGATGGCGGCAATGCACACTGGGAATATGACAGCGATACCAAAGTTATCAGCAACCAATCTGTTCTCAATGAAGATGGTTTGATTCGTCTCGATTTTGTCGTCCAAACCTCAGATGACGATGTTTCAGAAGAGATTAATATACTGCTGACCGATATTCCTGACGGCACCTTGCTGGTGGATTCATTCGGCGAGCCAGTGTCGTTAACCATCGCCTATATTGACGATGTTACTGGCCCAGTATTTCAGGTCTCTAACGCTCAACTGAATGGCCTGTATCTCAAGCCGGTTCCTGACTTTAGTGGTGAATTAGAACTCACCGTTATTGCTATCTCAACTGAGCCCGATGGTGATTCGGGCGAGTTTCCGATGACTCTTAAAGTAGAGGTAGCGCCGGTCGTTGATCAAGAAGACGGTCAAATCGTTAACACTCAAGGTATCGAAGACAGTCAAATAGGTCTGAACCTTGAGCCTTCAGTGAATCAGGATATCGATGGCAGCGAATCCTTGACGGGATATACCATTGATAGCCTACCTGCAGGTCTCACTCTTTATTTTGATGGGAGTGTTATTCAGGTTCCAGCTTCAGGCTTAGATTTGGACACTCTACTGGATTCGACAACTCCAACGCTTTCGGATCTTCTAAGCAGCGGTAGGCTTTCTGTTACAGCGACAGAAGATTTAAGCGGAACATTCTCACTTCCTATCACCTATGAAGTCACGGATATCTCTCCAACTGGTGCCACGGATATTAAAGATATTAGCGGTTCCATTAGCGTGACTGTAGATGCTCGCGTCGAGTTAGACACTCGATTAGAAGGCTCTACAGAGCTATTACAGAGTACAGATGGCTCGCCTGTTGATATATCTAACGCCGTGACGTTCGTCGACGCGGACATCGATGGGTCAGAGTACCTCGATTATATTTTGATCGAAATTCCAGACGGCTATTCGTTGATTGTTGAGCACCCTAATGGTGCCGCGCAAGATAGCTCTGGGAATTGGATCATATCGGCGGATGGGCTAACGAGTGACTCTTTCCAAGAGCTTGCAGCGTACATTTTAGATAATGCGACGATTTCCAGCCCAAGTGATACTCCGGTACTGGATATTGTGGTTCGTGCTCGTGTGATTGATGGTGAAGATACCAGATATATTGATGCGACTTTCCCGCTGCAAATTACTGGTCATGACGGCGGTGGCGGTTCTTGTGACCCTGTTGGCCCACCGAGCCCGATTCAACCCGATGGCGAAATTAAAACACCTGAAGGGGAAGATATTGATCTCACTGGCTTGCTAAACACCGATGTTGGCAGTGATCCAGACAATGAAATCTCTTTCTATATTCCTGCCGATTCACTTCCTGAAAGCGTTGAGATTTCCGGTGATGGTGTTATTGCTGAATACGATGCTTCTGGTGAGATCGTCGGTTATTCAATCACTGCAGATGGACTCTCGAAACTAACGTTAACGGGCTTGGATGAAGATTTTGCAGGGTGTATTGATTTCACCATAGAGACAATTGAGACTTCACCATGTAGCGGTGATACGGTGACGACGGCCCAAACCATTAGTATCCAAGTTTTGCCTGTGGTCGATGACATTACGGTTGAAGCTGACTCCACAACCATTCAAGAAGACATCGCGACAGACCTTAACCTTGAACTGGTTCTTGGTGATAGCGTTGAAGATGGGCAATTAATCGCAGGTGAAGGCAATAGCGCTACCGGTAAAGAAACCGTTAACTCTCTAACGGTGAGCATTTCGAATGGAGCGACCTTGTCTGAAACTCCAACAGACACCGGGCTGTTAGTTGACAATGGCGACGGGACTTGGACGGTCACGGACCCTAGCCGTTTGAGTGATGTGTTAGTCACGCCACCTGAGCATTACAGTGGTGAAATCACCCTCACTGTGACAGCAAATATTACCGATGAAGCGGATTGCGTAACAGAAACGGATACGCAAGATAAAACGACGGTCGTGACTATTACTGTTGAGCCAATCGCTGATGCGGCGAACTTGATAACAGAGGATATTATCGGAGATGAAGATAATTACATTTCATTGTCATCACTGAGAGCAGAGCTGATTGACCAAGATGGTTCTGAAAATATGTCGCTTTCGTTGAAGGGAGTTCCTGAAGGCGCAGTTGTCGCGATTAAAGTAGGAGACACCTATGAGTTGGTTCCAAACAACGGCGCCGATGGCGGTACCTTTAATGGAAGCCCTACTTACGAGTGGCAGCTCGATCCAAGTCAGTTAGCTAATCTAGTTATTCTGCCACCAAGAGACTTTAGTGGTGATATGAATCTGTCTCTAGAGGCTATTACTCAAGAAGTTGGTACTACGGATATCCGTTATACCCAATCTGAATTTACTGTAGGTGTTAATCCTATAGGTGACAAAGTTGAATTATTCGAGTTGCCAGAGCAACTATCAGGTAGTGAGGATGACGGCATTGTTATACCGCTCGATGCCAATAGTTTTGAAACCAACAGTGATGAGTTTTTAGAGATTACGGTAATAGTGAATGGAACTTCGGATCCATCAGGTTTAGTCGGGCTAGATCGAATTCGAATTGGCTCTGAGACCTCTTCATTTATTTCTTTAGGTAATGGTAGTGTACAAGCAACGATCCTCGTTGCTGCTAGCTCAGTGGATGAGCTCGAATTCTTTGCTGGCGACGCGTGGGGCAATCTCGACATCACGATTACTGGTCAAACTGTCGACCAAAATACGGTGCTTGGTGACTTGGTCAAAGATATTGGAGATCCAAGTTCACAAGATATGACCTTGGTTATCACACCAGAACCTGACGCTCCGTTACTGAGCGTTGAATATCCATCAATAGTCGCGGAAGCAAGCGGCACGATTCCTCTTGGTCTAGATCTTTCTCTAGTTAACCCTGCCGATTCTGAGGAAGGTTTTATTACCATCTACGATATTCCTGCAGGTTTGACGTTCTCACACGGATCGATGGTTGATGGTCAGTATGTGGTGGATTTAGCGGATGTGTCTAATTTAGCAATTACTGGCGGTTATGATGGCGTTGATCCATTTGAACTCACCATCGAACCTTCTGCTGAAATAGGCAACAACCAAGCGGTAGGGTTGCCTCAAACGGTATCGGTTGAATTTGTTGCTGACGGCGACTCTACCATTACCGCGACAGACGATAACGACTTACTGATTGGCGGTACCGGCTCAGATAATTTTGTATTTGAATCATCAGGTTTGGGCAGCGCTGAGGCACCAAGCTACGATGTAGTTCAAGATTTTGATGCATCTCCAAATACGGATGCAATTGACCTCTCGGGTATTTTGGGAAGCCTAGGGCTTAATACAGGGCTAGGGGCAACACAATATCTAGATTTAGAAGAATCTGGTGAGGGCGTGACCATTTCTATTAAGCCAAGTGGAGATGATGACGTTCAACAAAACATCTTATTAACCGATGTTACGTACGACGATCTGTATCAAGGCGACAGTAGCAGTGCATTAGAAGCACAAATTTTACAAAAAATGATAGAAGACAATAATTTAACGCTGTAAGTTAGATGTAAGGTCTATAAAAGGAAGTTTAGATTGGTAGAACATAAAGACAGCTGGCTAGGTTGTGTTGAGTGGTTATGTGAGCATTTTAATGTTCGAAGCCACCCTTCCAAAATAGTGTCTGGCCTACCTTTAGTCGAAGGAAGGCTCAATGAGTCCCTTTTCCCAAGAGCGATTGAGAAATCGGGCTTAACTCTGAGCCACGTAAAAAAAGAATTACTGACTCAATGTCAGTTCCCCGTTGTTGCTGTTAATTCTGCCACAGGGAGTCCCATTGTCGTCACTCAAGGCTCCGGTGGCGATTTTCAAGTATTGGACTGCGAAATCAATTCAAGGCAAGAAACTTCCTTAAAAGACTTGGTTGCTCGGGTGGAATCGTATGTGTGGCAAGTCGGTGCTCAAGCTCTTGATGATTCGCGTGTTCAGTCACATGAGCGCAGTGACAGCAAATCCAACACTCGCTGGTTATGGCGGGTGGTCAAAGAAGTGAAGCCTTGGTATCGCGATCTGTTTATCGCTTCATTCTTGATCAACTTGCTCGCGCTAGTCGTGCCTCTTTTTACCATGAATGTATACGACCGTGTAGTGCCAAATCAAGCATTTAACACCTTATGGGTGCTGGCGGCAGGCGTTGGTATTGTCGTTATTTTTGATTGGATATTGAGAAGCTCGCGAAGCTCTGTGACAGACATGGCTGGACGCTATATTGATAACAAGTTGTCTTCTCAACTATTCTCTAAAGTCCTTGGTATGAAGTTAGAAAACCGACCGCAATCGGTAGGCGCATTTGCTAGACAGCTTCAAGATTTTGATAGCGTTAAAGATTTCTTCACCTCCATCTCTTTGGTGACCTTAGTCGATTTGCCATTCACTTTGCTCTTCCTGTTTCTTATTGGTTGGCTCGGTGGCGCGATGATGTTCATTCCTGTCGCCATTATGTTGGTATTAATTGTGTTGAGCATTGCGATGAAGGGTAAAGTCGAAAAAACATTCGATGAAACCGCGCGTTTGTCGACACAAAGACAAGCACAATTGTTTGATTGCTTAACAACCCTTCCTGATATCAAGCAAAACAACGCTGAGGGGAGCACCCAAAAGCGTTGGGAACAGACAATTTCATCATTATCTCAATGGCAAACTCAATCTCGTCATTACTCCAATATCGTGACGCACTCCATTCAATCGAGCCAGCAGGTCGTCACTATCACTCTGATCATTTTCGGTGTTTATCAAATATCTGAAGGCTTGCTGAGCATGGGTGGTTTGATAGCTGTAGTGATGTTGAGTGGACGTGCTGCGAGTTCGGTGAATCAACTTTCTCTACTACTGCTGAGGTTCCAACAAACACGTTCGGCCGTTGAAGGCTTGAATCAGATTATGGAGCTACCTCAAGAAGAATCCAAGCACCAAGTAATTGATAAGGGTGACTTTGATGGCGGGGTTAGGTTAGATGAAGTTACGTTTACCTACCCAGAAACACAAAGCCCAGTGTTAAAAGAACTCTCTTTTGAGATAAAACCGGGCGAACGTGTCGGCCTTGTTGGTGCGGCAGGTGCAGGAAAAACCACGCTGTTATCAATTGTTGCTCGCCAGTATCTACCAACAACAGGACAAGCTTTCTATCAAGACATTGACGGGCAATTATGGCCAGCTAGTGTTTTGCGTAGCAGCATGGGGTGGGTTGGGCAAACCACCAATCTTATCTTTGGCAGTATCTACGACAACGTCACTTTGGGTGCAACCAACGTTGATGAAGAAAAGCTAAGGCAAGCGCTGCAACAATCAGGTTTGAATGGCTATATGGGGCGCTTAAGTAACGGCTTAGAAACGCCAGTCGGTGAAGGTGGTAGATTGCTTTCAGGAGGCCAGCGCCAAGCCGTGGCTATTGCAAGGGCGCTTTATCGCTGTCCAAAGTTATTGATCATGGATGAGCCAACCAGCGCGCTAGATAATCAAGCTGAGATACAGTTCTTCAACGCATTGCAAAGTATGCCGAGAGAAACCTCAATGCTGATCAGTTCACACAAGTCTTCATTCTTGATGATGTGTGATCGTGTGATTGTGTTGGATAAAGGCCAAATCGTGGCTGAGGGTGAACCGAAAGACATTCTCTCTCTGCAGAAGAAAAGCATACCGAAAGGAGCGAGCCGTTTTAAAACGGTTTCTGTGGTGAAGGGAGGCCGGCATGAGTAATGATATTCAATGGACTAATAACCACTTGGCATTTCGTTCTCGTAAACTGATCTGGCTAAGTGCGTTATTGATAGTGTCGATTATCGGTTGGGCTATGTGGGCAACATTAGAGGAAGTCGTGATCGGTGAAGGAAAAGTTGTGCCGAGTCTTTCGGTACAAACGATTCAAAGTCTAGAGGGCGGTTTGGTCCAAGAAATCTTGGTGCAACAAGGCCAACCCGTGGTGAAAGGGCAACCTCTGGCCAAGCTAGAAGAGACACGTTTTAAAGCGGCTTTTTTAGAGTCAGCCCAGCAAGCTGACACCTTACTTGCTCAGCAATTAAGATTAAAGGCCGAGCTGTCGACAGTCGTTTTAAATAATGATGCAAAAGAATGGTATGAGCGAGTGGTCTTGGTACCGCAAGATATTGCTGTCGATGTATCAAGCCATCCCGCTTTAATGAACGCGAAAGCTAACTACCGAGAGCGTTTAGGGCAGTTGAAATCGGAACTGGAAGAGGCGGCACTTCGCATCGAGCAACAAGACCAAGCACGTGTCGATACGCTGAATAATATCCAGACTCTTGAAAGCAGCCTCGAGATTGTGATTCGAGAGCGCAACATGTTGAAAGACGTGGTAGCGAGTGGTGCGGTTGCGGAAGTTGAGTTGCTAAAACTGAACCGTGATGTGGTCAAGCTGAAAGGTGATATTGCCAGCTCAAAAGTGGCGGCTCAGAAGCAGAGAGCTGCTTACTCAGAGTCGATAGCGGATCACCGTAGCATAGCGTTAGATTTTCGCGCCAAAGCACAAGGTCAATTGAACGAAGTGGCCAGCAAAATAGCGCAATTGAATGAAAGCCAGCAGGCGATCGCAGACCAACTTAAACGAACGCAAATTTTAGCGCCTGTTGATGGCACAGTAAAAGAGATCTTTGTTCGGACTATCGGTGGTGTCGTCCGTCCGGGGGAGCCTATTATTGAGATTATCCCGTCAAACAGCGAGCTGATTGTTGAAGCAAGAATCTCTCCTCAAGACATTGCATTTGTTCATAAGGGGCTGGATGCCACAGTCAAATTCACGGCCTATGATTTTGTCATTTATGGCGGACTTAAAGGTGAGGTGATTTATGTCAGTGCCGACGCCTTACAAACCAAAGACGGCAATGCTTATTATCGCGCCCATATTCAGTTAAACGAAGACCAACAACAAAACTCTGCTTTTAGCATTATCCCTGGGATGCAAGTCGCGGTTGATATCTTGACCGGAGAAAAAACAGTATTGAGCTATTGGTTAAAACCTATTTTGCGAGCTAAGGCAAATTCACTTCGCGAACGATGAAGTGAATTAGAGCATAAATATAAAAGGAAGTGTAATGCATTCAAAATTCTTACTCTCTTCTTGCTTACTAATGAGTGGGCTGTCTCAAGCCGCCTCATTAGAAGAGTCAGTGGCGTTTGCTATCGACTATAGTCCAGAGATATTGGCGCAGTATTCCCGATACCAATCGGTGATAAGAGACGGAGACGCTGCGGGTGGTTTATATATGCCACAAGTCAACCTTTATGCGGCGGCAGGTTACGAAGAGACGCGCTATAACAGCAGCAGCAAGCTTGATACCGATGACCGTGGCCTAACGCGAACGGAAATTGGCGTTAAAGTATCTCAGTTACTATTCGATGGCTTTAAAACCACGTCGAATGTTGATCGACTAACGTACGAAGCAGAAGCTGAGCGTTTAACTCTGATTTCACGAGCTGAAAATGTATCGTTAGACGTAGTTAGAAACTACTTAGATATCCTGAAAGCCGAAACGCTTTTGGAGCTTTCTAAACGTAACGTAAAAGAGCACCAAGAAATCTATCAAGACATCCAAGATAAAAAGAGCAAAGGGTTGAGTAGTAACTCGGATCTGGCTCAGATCTCTGCGCGTGTCGCGACCGCGCAATCTTCACTAATTGCCGCTCAGAACAATCTGTTTGATTTACAAACTCAGTATCTACGGCTAGTCGGCAAGCCTGCGGTCAATATGGTTTACCCACGTTTTGATTACGCGTTGTTACCGAGTTCTGCACAGATAGCCCTTGAACAGGCGATAGAGAATCACCCTGAAATCAAAGCCGCTTTGCTTGATATCGACGCAGCTCGTAAAGAGATGCGTCGCGAGAAAGGGGACTACTATCCAGAGGTGAAACTTGAGCTTCATGCTAATAAAAACGACAACGTGTCTAACCCGCCAGGCGGTGTCGATGAAGATGCTCGACTAATGCTAACGATGGATTATGACTTGTTTAATGGCTTCTCTACTGATTCTAGAGTTGAATCATCGGCTTGGCGAGTTGAAGAGGCTAGGGCGATACGGTTAAGAACGGAGCGTGAGGTTAAAGAGGGTACTCAGCTAGCTTGGAATGCATATAAGATGCTTGAACAGCAAAAATCCCTACTTCAACAGAATGTTGATGCTGCCAAAATCGCAGAGCTTGGCTATATCCAACAATTCAATGTTGGTAGGCGGAGCCTTTTAGATGTGCTGGATGCGAAGGTCGAAGTGTTCTTGGCTCGACGAAATTTCATCAGTACTGAATATGATCAAACATTAGCGGCATATCGAGTACTGAATGCGATGGGCATGTTGACTTACGCATTAAGGATTGAACATCCAGATGAGTGGCAAGGGGAGAACAAGTAATGAGATATTTTAAACTAGCGCTACTTAGTTCTATCTTGTTGATGGGATGTGCGGAAACGCCTGATACCACAATGACTCGACATCAAATTGATGACTTAGCGGATAATGATCGCGATGGTGTGATAAACCAGCGAGACCTTTGTGCTGATACGCCAGAAGGCGTACTTGTTGATATTAAAGGGTGTGCCGATTGGAAGATTATCGAAGATGTTGAGGTCTTAAGCGTGGCATTTGATTTTGATAAATATGACCTTAAAC